>JBLIOE010000020.1:0-69702 GCA_047639555.1 Candidatus Aldehydirespiratoraceae bacterium | reverse complement strand
GCCGCACTCCTCGTCACTGTCGTATTTGTCGCCGCGTTCGCCCGCTTCGGCAATACACCGGAAGCCTCCGCCGTGAATGAGAACGCCGAGAGCGAGCCGAACCATGACTGGCTCGGGACGCTCTCCCTCTCACCTCTCGATGTGATCGAACTCGATATCTCTCTCACGATCGACCACACCCGGGCGCCGTTGGCGGATGTCATTGAACAATTCCGCCAGCGGATCTCGGCGAACCCCACCGACCATGTCTCTCAAACGCTGCTCGCGTCGGTTGTCCTCTCACAGGCGAAGGAGCAGGCCGACCTCGACCTATACGACGAGGCGGAGACTCTCGTCGACCAGGCACTGCATCTGACGCCCCCCAGCATCGATGCGCAGCTTCTCAAGATCCGGGCCGTGGGCGCCCGCCACGACTTCTCAACCGCACAACAGATGGCGCAGGCCATCCTTTCGGCCGCACCCGATCACCTTGGGGCGATGACGGCCATCGGCGATTCGCACCTCGCTCTCGGCGACCGCGAGATCGACGCCAGCATCTTCCGCACGGTCACCGACGCCGAAACGAACGCCGGATTCACCTCTCGCCACAGCCGCATCGCGTTCCTTCACGGCGACACGGCGCATGCCGTCGATGCCCTACATCAGGCCTCCGAAACTCCCCTTCGCCCCTCGGAGGCATCGTTCTATTGGTTCCAACTCGGGTTCGTTCTCTTCGCGGGTGGCGACGTTGGCGGCGCGGCGGAGGCACCCGAGCGGCCATAGAAATTACGCCCGGATATCCCGGAGCAAATGAGCTGCTGGCCCATGTACGTATTGCGCAAGGGGACGACTCCGAAGGCGCCGCCAACCAACTCGCTCTCGGCACGGCACTTGCCCGGGAAACGGCCGACAACTATCCGGCGGAACGCCACCACCTCGTTGGCTTGTTGATCGACATCGAGGCCGCCGACGAATTCATCAGCGTCGCCCTCGACAGCGGGTTGAGCGATGCCGATCTCTTCTTTCACGCTGGTCGTATCGCGGCCGCAGTTGGCGACAACGGACGAGCCGACTCGTTGCTTCGTGCCGCGGCGACGCTCAACCCAACACTCGCTCGGCTGGTCGAGCAGCCCTGAAGCTCAGAGGGCTTCGCTCAGTCACTGGAGTTCCGGGCGGCCCAGCCGCCCGCGACGTGGCCGTCAACCGTCACCTTGCGTTCGGTGAAACGCCAACGGTCCCCGTCGAGTCGATACCGATCGACGTAGCGCCCCCAATGGTCGAGGCCGCGGTCGGTGAGCACCTGGTAGTAGCACCGGCTCGTCGCTTCGTCGGCCGAGATCAAGTCGATCTGCAGCGTGGCGGTGAAGTGGCGGATGTACGCGGCGGCCGCCGCGTCGGAATCGCCTGTCTTCTGTGCGGCGTTCGTGAACATCGCTTCGATCTCGTCGACGCCCCGATGCGACCCCGACGGGATATGCATCACCGCTTCGGGGGTGAAGAGGTCGACCATCGGCGCGAACCGACCCGAATCACCGTTGGCGTTGTACCGAGCAACCAAGTCTCGGATCTGTTCTCGGGCGTCGAGTTCCGCTGCATCCATATCGGTTCACTACCACGTCAGCCCCCGCTCAACTCGACCAGAGAGTCGGGTACATGGAGCCGCCGGGGCGATCGCCCGGCGCGAGACCAGCCCCAATCATCACCGCGGAGTGGTCCGGGTCCATTCCTTCAGGCCGAAAGATCACCCGGGCATCGTCGCCCAACCACTTCGTGTTGAAGACCTTGAGTTCGTTTCCTTCGGCGAGGTTTCCGGAACCGCCGTGGATGGTCCGCCCGTTGAAGAGGACCATGTCGCCGGGCTCCATGTCCCAGCTCCGCACGTCATATCGATCGCGCTCGTCTTCAATGTTCGGGAACGGCACCCGTTCGGCCGCGTCGGTATACACCACGTGGTCACGGTCGTCGCCGGTGAGTTCGCCGAAGTTGGTCTGTAGGTACTTCTCATTCCAGCGATGAGAGCCAGCAACACATTCCAGCGCGCTGTCCTTGGCGACGGGAACGAGCGGCATCCACGCCGACACTGTGTCGAAGCCGTCGACTGACCAGTACGGCTCGTCCTGATGGAACGGCGTCCGGAATTGATTGCCGAAGGTACGAAAGAAGACTGCGTCGAAGAAGAACGTGGCCGAGGTTGACCCCATAACCCGACCCGCAATCTCGGCCATCGGCGACTCCTCGATGAACCGTCGGTATTCGGGGACCCGCTGCCACGACTGCGAGTCGTACGTCATCACACCGCCGGAGTCGTCCTTGCTCCACACGCGGCCACGTTCGCCGGGGTCGACGATGTTTCGGTCGACGCCGGCGCGCAGCTCGGCGATCCACTCAGCGTCCACCACACCACGCAGATAGACCACCCCATCTCGCGAATATTCCTCGATCAATGCGTCCGTGACGAGCTCGCGGGGACCCCGATTCGACATGGCCGAATTGTCCCACACACGTTCTGCGAGTGGGGCACGAAACCCAGCCGGAAACTAGGGTCAGGCGCCATGGCCACCGCACCCTGGGCAACAATTCCCGCACTGATCGCCGATGCCGCCGAGCGCTTTCCCGACACCGAAGCAATGGTCGACGGTGACGTCCGCTGGAACTTCGTGGAGTTCCGCGATCAGATCCATACCAGCGCTCGTGCCCTTATGGCGAGTGGTATCGAAAAGGGTGACACGGTTGCCGTGTGGGCTCCGAATATCTGGGAGTGGGCCGTTGCCGCACTCGGCGTGCATGTCGCTGGCGGCGTTGTCGTGCCGGTGAACACTCGGTGGAAAGGCCGCGAGGCGGCCTTCGCGCTCGGGAACAGCAGCGCCAAGATGTTGTTCACCGTCACCGACTTTCTCGACAGCGACTATGTCGCTTCCTTGCGCAAGGCCGGCGTCCCCGACTCGGTCCAGGAGATCGTTGTTCTGCGGGGCGCCGTACCCGAAGGCGCCACCTCATTCGCCGACTATCTCGCTCGGGCCGATCAGGTCACCGAAGACGAACGGGCTGCTCGCACGGCCACCGTTGGCGGCGACGACCTGTGCCACATCATGTTCACATCCGGCACGACCGGCGACCCGAAGGGCGCCATGCTCGGCCACTCGGCCGTGTGCCGGGCGTACTTGTCGTGGGCCAACGTGATCGGCATGGATCAGGACCGCTACCTGATCATCAACCCGTTCTTCCATTCGTTCGGGCTCAATGCTGGCATCCTCGCCTGCCTCATGACCGGTTCAACGATCATCCCCCACGCGGTATTCGACGTTCCCTCGGTGATGAATCGAATTCCCGAAGAACGCGTCTCGATGCTCCCCGGACCGCCCGCGATTTACCAGACGATCCTCAATACCGAGAATCTTGATCAGTGGGACATGTCGTCGCTACGGCTGGCCGTCACCGGCGCGGCGGCGATCCCTGTTGAGATGATCGTGCAGATGCGGGAGCGTCTCGGCTTCGAGAAGGTCGTTACCGGTTACGGACTCACCGAATCCTCGGGCATAGCCACGATGTGTCGCCACGACGACGACCCCGAAATCATCGCGAAGACGAGCGGCCGGGCCGTCGACGATGTTGAGGTTGAGATCCACGACCCCGAGGGCAACGAAGTTCCTCGCGGCGAGCCCGGCGAGATCGTCGTCCGCGGCTACAACGTCATGCAGGGATACTTGAACGACCCGGAGAAGACCGCCGAGACAATCGATACCAGCGGGTGGCTCCACACGGGTGACATCGGGGTGATGGACACCGGGGGCAATATCGATATCACCGACCGCGTGAAGGACATGTTCATCAATGGCGGCTTCAACGCCTACCCGGCCGAGATCGAGAACCTGATGATGCATCACCCCGGCATCGGCCAGGTTGCCGTGGTTGGTGTGCCCGATGATCGCCTGGGCGAAGTCGGCTACGCCTTCATCGTGCCTGCTCCCGGCGCCGACCAAGACCCCGCCGCGATGATCACGTGGTGCCGCGCCGAGATGGCCAACTACAAGTGCCCCCGCTACGTCGAGTTTGTCGACGAGCTTCCGCTCAACGCGAGCGGCAAGGTCCTGAAGTACGAACTTCGCGACCGCGCCGTAACAACGTTCAATTAGACCTCTCACCAAATCGAACGTTGCTCAAGCGTCTTTATGGGCCGTTGGACCCGTTTGTCGGCGCACGACAACTTCCGATAGGAAGTTGTGGACACCTCTACTCCTACTTCTGCAACTGGCGGTTCCGCGTCTTCGCAGGCAGAGGGACTCGACGCGAGCAGCTGGCAGCCACACCGCGGCGTGGCTGCGGTTATCCGCCTCGCCATGTTTGCAGTCCCGGTCCTAGCCGGGATGGTGGCGGTTCGTCTTACTCTCCCGCTTCTCGGGCGACCGAGCGGAGTCATCCAGTTTGTCGTGTGGGCGGCTGCACTGATTGTGCTCTCCACCATCGCCGCGATGACGGCGCAGCGGCTCACTCGCCGCCTGGCCCCGCTCGCCGCGCTCTTCAAGCTGTCCCTTGCCTTTCCCGACGAAGCCCCGTCCCGTTTTCGCGTCGCCATGCGCAAAAACTCGGGCCGATCCCTGGCCCGCTCGGTCGCTCGATCTGACGCTGCACCAAGCGCTCAACAAGTAGCGGCCGAACGGCTCGTGATGCTCCTGGCTGAACTGGGCCGACATGATCGCCAGACCCGCGGACACTCCGAGCGAGTTCGTGCATATTCCATCATGTTGGGCGAGGAGATTGGCCTCAGTAAGGCTGAGCTGACCAAGCTGAACTGGGCAGCCCTGATCCATGACATCGGCAAGCTGCGCGTCGACGAATCGATTCTCAACAAGGTCGGACGCCCCACGGAATCCGAATGGGAAGAGCTGAGAACTCACCCTGGCGCGTCGGCGGGATATATCGAACCCTTGCGCCCGTGGCTCGGCGATTGGACCGACGCCGCACTGCAACACCACGAGCGCTACGACGGCGGTGGGTACCCGCTCGGATTGCAGGGGCGGGACATTTCTCTCGCTGGACGTATTGTCGCCATCGCCGACGCATTCGACGTGATGACTGCGGCGCGCTCGTACAAGAAACCGCTGCCGCCGGAACAAGCGCGAGCCGAACTCCTCCGGAACGCGGGAACACAATTCGACCCAACTCTGGTCCGAGCGTTTCTGAGCATCTCGTTGGGACGGATGCGTTGGCTTGTAGGCCCGGCCGGATGGCTTGCCCACTTTCCCGATCTTGTTCGTGTCCCGTTGAACGCCGCAGGCTCGACGGGCGCGACCGTGGCAACGATCGCGACCGTCGTCGTTGCATCGGCGATCGGCGTTGTCGCTCCATACACTCCGGACGAAACCGCCGCCCCGGCGCCAAGTGCGGAACGTCTCTTGGCCGATGAGGAAGAGCCGAACACACTTGAGGGGCCTGCTGTCGCCGGTGAGCCCGGTCGCGAGGAGGAAGACTCGCCGACCGAAGCCGTGACCGCCGATTCCCTCGAGGATCCAATCGCCGCTCCAAACCTCACCCTCATTTCTGGCGAAGCCGCGGCGGCACCGTCGAGCACGACGTCGGGCGCTCCGCTCGCCAATCCGACAACTTCGGCGGCCCCGACCACAACGACAGGGTCACCCGCAACAACAAGCAGCACGACGACCACCGCACCGTCGATGACGGATCTGTCGTGGTTCGTCGGTTCCGCGGGGGCGATGTCCAAATCATTCCTGCCGCTGGATGGACCGCTCGCAGCTGGCCCGCTCGCGAACTATGACACCGACAACGACGACGAGCCGGGGCTTCTTGTGCAGAAAGGCGCAGGCCTGTCCGAAACCAACTACGACAAGATGCAGCAGTGGTTTGTGAACGCAGGCAGCGGCCTCTCTCTCGTAGGAACTCCGAGACTCGACATCTGGCTCGCGACGAAGGACTTCGACAACAACAGGCATGGACGCGTGGCGGTCGGCCTCTACGACTGCGCGGCGAACAAGACGGGCTGCGTCGCACTCGCCAGCGGAACCGGCACGTTCAACCAAGCGGCCTTCGGCAACGACTTCGGCAAAGTAACGATCACCCTCGGCCTGATCAACGCTTCGATCGACACAAATCGCGGGCTGATGTTGAAGGTCTCGCCCGACGATTCCGGCGACCACCTTTGGTACGCGTTCGCCAACGCCAGTTACCCGAGCGAGCTCACGATCAGTTGAGAATCGGCCCCGACCCGGTGGCGAGCCGGCGGCTACCGTCGAGTGATGACGGACTACAAACATCCCTATCCGGATTCCGCACTTGCGGCGGCGCATCCGTTCGTCGCCCACGATCACCCGGCCGTCAGCGATAGCGAGCTGGGCGAGCGATCAGAGCGGTTTCTTGCCGAGATGGATCGGCGCCGCAGCGTGCGCATGTTCGACGATCGTCCAGTGCCGCGGTCGGTGATCGAGAACCTGATCAGAGCGGCGGCGACGGCTCCCTCGGGCGCCCACATGCAGCCCTGGACGTTCGTTGCGATCAGCGATCCCGATCTCAAACGCCAGATCCGAACGGCCGCCGAGGAAGAGGAACACACCAACTATCTCGAGAACCGGATGAACGAGGAGTGGCAGGCGGCGCTCGCACCGCTCGGTACCGATCATCACAAGGAGTTCCTCGAGATCGCGCCCTGGCTCGTGGTGCTCTTCGAGCAGCGCTTCGGCACCCACCACGACGGCTCGAAGAAGACGCACTACTACGTCAAGGAAAGCGTCGGCATCGCAGCCGGCATGTTCGTCACCGCGGTCCACCAGGCGGGCCTCATCACCCTCCCCCACACCCCAAGCCCGATGGCCTTCCTCCGAAAGGTCCTCGATCGACCTGACACCGAACGGCCGTTCGCGATGTTCCCGGTTGGCCATCCGCTTCCCGGCGTGGTCGTGCCCGATCTCGCTCGCAAACCACTGGGCGACATCGCCATCTTTCGCGGAGGCTCACCGGACGGCATGATGCTGCCATGACCGAACGCGCTCCCAACGTCATTCTCATCAACTGCGATGACCTGGGCTACGGCGACCTCGGTTGTTATGGGTCGGAACTGAACCGCACACCCCATCTCGACAAGATGGCGGCGGAAGGCACCCGCTTCACCGACTTCTATGCGACGTCACCGGTCTGCTCGCCGTCGCGGGCCGCGCTGATGACCGGGTGTTATCCGCTCCGGGTGGGCTTCGGCGGTGCCGCATCGGGTGGCCTCGGCGGCGTGTTGTTCCCCGGCTGGTCGGTCGGTCTCAATCCGGCCGAGGTAACAATCGCTCGCCTCCTCAGTGAGCAGGGCTACGCGACAAAACTCGTCGGCAAATGGCACCTGGGTGATCAACCCGAGTTCCTGCCTACCTCTCATGGCTTCGACGAGTACTACGGCATTCCGTATAGCAACGACATGGGTCGGCAGATCGCGGGCGACAAGGTCCACGGGCTCACGCCCGACGAGATCGAAGAGATGCTTCGCAAGATGGGGCTTACCGAGCCGTGGGTGCGACCACCGCTCCCCCTCCTCGAAGACAAGGCCGTGCTCGAAGCCCAGCCCGATCAGGCCTCACTTACCAACCGCTATCTCGAACAGGCCGTGCGGTTCATTCGCACGAACAAGGACCAGCCGTTCTTCCTGTACCTCGCCCACATGTATGTGCACCTGCCGATCTATGTGCAGGAACGATTCAAGAAGGCCTCGCAGAACGGCGACTATGGCGCCGCAGTGGAGTGTGTCGACTGGGTCACGGGAGTGATCCTCGCCGAACTCGCCGAGCTCGGACTTGACGACGACACGATCGTGATCTTCACCAGCGACAACGGTTCACTGGCCCATGAGTCGGGCGGAGCTGGCTCGAACGCACCCCTGCGTGGATCGAAGGGGCAGACATGGGAAGGCGGACAACGAGTGCCGTGCATCGTGCGCTGGCCCGGACATGTCTCTACGGGGACGTCCGCTGCCGTCGGTGCCCAGATCGACCTCTACCCCACACTGGCCGCCATCTGTGGTGCCGACGTTCCGACCGACCGCACGATCGACGGCCACGACCTTGCCGGAGTGCTTGGCCTCGATGGTCGCACGCTCGACGGTGAACGATCGTTCTTCTACCAAGTCGGGCCAAACATCGAAGCTGTCCGCGTCGGACCGTGGAAGCTCCATGTACTGAAGCAGGGCGAGCAAGAGGATCAGCTCTTCAACCTGGTCGACGACATCGCGGAGACCACCAACGTCGCCGAGACTGAGACCGAGATCGTGGAGCGGCTTCGTGCCCTGATCGACGAAGTCCGCCTCGACCTCGGCAATGAGCCCGCCGGCGTAGTCGGCACCGGCTCACGGCCGATGGGCAAAGTCGACAACCCCGCCACTCTCACCGACTTCGACCCCGACCACCCCTACTTCATGGCCGAGTACGACCTCGCCGATAGGGGCTAACGCAAGCGTTATGCCGCGAGGGCGGCGATGCCGATCGTGAGCACGAGAACAGCCAGCATGACAGCCATCGCCATGACGGACAGCACGATCGCTCGACTCATCGAGTGGAACTCCATTCGGAATTCCCTCATCTCTGTCTTCACTTCATGGACATCGGTCTCGATTCGTCCGAGCCGCGAGTCGGACTGATCCATCCGGTCACCCATCTTGTGGAGGTGACCATCGACCACGTCGAAGCGGGCATCCAGGTCGCTCTTTCGGGCGATATCGGATCAGCCACTCACGGGATTGCAGTCAGAAATCGTGGTCGGATGGCATCAGCCTTCTCCTCAGAGATTGATCAACGAGGGGAAGTGAGAGTGAAGCTACTGACACCCTGTGACACCGCCGGGTCGCCCGCTTCGCGACGCGGCGGGCGTGATCTCGCTGGGGGCGGCCGAATCTCCTAGGGTGCGCCCATGATCCTCGACTCACTGACCGTCGATACCGACTCGTTCGCCGCGGCGACGGGTTGGCAATCGAAGCCCGAGGGGCTCTGTAAGGGCGAGCAATGTGTCCCTGCTCCTGAAGCCGTGATGGCGGACGGACAGCTTGATGTCTCCGTCGTAGCCAACAAACTCGGCATGGCGATCGTTGAAGATCCCGACCATGGCCTCGTCGCCCTCGGCCCAGAAAGTGGCGGTCGCGCACTCACAACAGCGGTCGTCCCCGACCTGCCATTCACTGACGCCGACGGCAACCCTTTCTCGCTCACTTCGCTCCATGGCCGCAAGGTACTCCTTGTCGCCTGGGCCTCGTGGTGAGGTTGTCGCCACAGCCTGCCCGGGTGGCAGGCACTTCACGCTGAACTCGAATCCCAGGGACTCACCGTTGTCACGGTCGCCCTCGATCTCGATCCTTCGAAGACCACCGAGTGGATCGCGGCGGCGTCGCCGACTCATCCATCGCTGCTCGATCCCTATCACCTGGTCGACCAACACCTCGGCATCAACAACGTGCCGATGGCCGTGTGGATCGACGAAACTGGAACGCTGGTTCGGCCACCCGAGTCGGCATCACTCGAAGCTTCGCCAATGCGGGCGGTGGAAATCACCGACGACCTCCCCGAGCGTATGAAGATGCTGTTCACCGAGATCAAGAAGTTCCCCGACCAAGGCGAGGACTATCGGGCCGCGATCGTCGACTGGGTCGAGAACGGCGCCGAGAGCCGCTTCGCCATGGCCCCGCACGAAGTGATCGAGGCCTCGCTGCCTCGTCCGATCGATCACAGCCGCGCCGCCGCGCTCTTCGAGCTCGGGTGCCACCTTCACGACACTGTCGGGAAGGACGCCGCGGTTCCGTTTTGGAAGCAGGCGCACGCCGCCGATCCGAGCAACTGGACCTACAAGCGCCAAGCCTGGACCCTTGAGTCCACCCCGCCCGGCGAAGCGAGCGACATGGCGCAAGAAGTGTCCGACAGCTACGGCACCACCTGGCTCGACGATGTCATCGCCAATGGTGGCGGCGACACCTACGGCATCCGTCCCGCCCTCTGAACGACAGCTTCAGCCGTCCGCAACCTCGTTGAGCCGGCCGTCGGCCACGTCGTAGACAAAGCCTCGTATGTGGTCTTTGTGGAGAAGGAACGGCGAGAGCTTCAGCCGTTGCATCGATTGCCGAATATCGGCGTACGGGTCGTCGAATGACTCGAGCGCCCACGTGGGCTTCATCCCGATCTCGGCTTCGATCTCAGCGTTGAACCCGTCCTCGGTCACGTGTTGGAGGCCGCAATCGGTGTGATGCAGAAGCACAATCTCCCGGGTGCCCATCGAGCGTTGCGAGAGGCACAGCGAACGAATCACGTCGTCCGTCACCACTCCGCCGGCATTACGGATCACATGGGCGTCGCCTCTATCGAGCCCCAGGATGGGGAAGATCGGCATCCGCGAATCCATGCACGCGACGATCGCCAGCTGGCGAACCGGCCTGACCTTCTTGCCTCGAGGGTCGAAGGACCCGGCATAGATGGCGTTGTTCGCGATCAGCTCGTCGGCGCTCGGTGTGAAGTCTTCGGCGTTCATGGGCACACCCTTATCGCAAATGGGTCCGTGATAGGACATGGGCATGAGTGGAGTTATGGATGGAATTCGAATTCTCGAAGTGGCGGACCACACGTTCGTCCCCGCAGCGTCAGCGATCCTCGCCGATTGGGGCGCCGACGTCATCAAGATCGAGCACGCCGTTCGCGGCGATGCCGCGCGCGGGCTCGCGCAAAGTGGGTCGGTCGACCTCAGCGGCAACGTCCACGCGATCATGGAACACGCCAATCGCGGCAAGCGCAGCCTCGGCCTCGACCTGAAGACCGAGGAGGGCCTCGCCGTCCTCCATCGGCTCATCGCGATCAGCGATGTCTTCCTCGTCAACAAGCCGCCAATCGTGCGCGAGAGGCTGAAGATCACCGAGACGGAGGTCCGAGCCCACAACCCGGACATCGTCTACGCGGCGGGCACGGCCTGGGGGCCGAAGGGGCCCGAAGGAAATCGTGGCGGCTACGACATGACTTCGTTCTGGTGCCGTTCCGGCGCAGCGATGGGTGCGTGGTACGTCGACGACGAGCGGATGCCAAGCCAGCCCGGCCCGGCGTTCGGCGACTCGATGGGGGCGATGACAATTGCTGGTGGCATCAGTGCCGCCCTCCTGAAGCGCGAACGCACGGGAGAACCACAGTCGCTTGAGGTGTCACTCCTGGCCACCGGCATGTGGGCGATGGCGTCCGGAATTGCGATGAGCCATGTGAACGGCACCGCCTGGCGCCCGTTTGACCTCGGCAAGACGGTCTTCAACCCGCTGCTCGGCACCTTCCCGACCAACGACGGCCGGGTGGTCAATATCACCTGCCTCCAACCGTTGAAATACTGGCAGGAGTTCTGTGGAGTGATCGGTCGCCCCGAGCTCATCAAAGACCCTCGGTTTGTCGACCACGAGACACTGACCGCGAACGCGGGTGAGGCGAAGGCGGTTGTCGACGAAGTGATCGGCTCGCGCTCACTCGCCGAAGTCGTCGAACTCCTCGCCAACTTCAACGGCCAGTGGACACCGGTGCTCGACTCGCTCGAGATCATCGACGACCCGCAATCGATCGCCAACGACTACGTGCAAGACCTGGAGAACGAGGCCGGCGTGCCGTTCAAGCTCGTGACCACACCCGTGCAGTTCAACGGCGCCCCGAGCCCAGTCGGTCGAGCGCCCGGATTCAACGAACACGGCGACGAGATCCTCACCGGCGACCTCGGCATGGACATGGACGAGGTCATCGACCTCAAGGTGAAGGGCGCGGTGACTTAGGCGAGGCCGAGAATCCTCGCGGCGTTGCCGCGCAGGAACGGTTCCCAAACATGGTCTCGGAACGGCACATCGTCGAGTTCGGCGAAGATGCGGTCGAGTTCAAGCGCATACGGGTGGTAGCCCCCGTAGATGATCTTCTCGGCGCCGCGAGTGTTCGCGTAGTTGATGATCGCCTGCGGGTAGTGCTTCGGGGCGAAGGCCGATGTGGAGTAGTGCAGTCCCGGCCACTTGATCATCAGCTTCACCGCGAGCGTTTCCCACGGCTCGGCGCCGTGACGGAGCACCATGACCAACTCGGGAAAGTCGTACATCACCCGGTCAATCGCTTCGACGTGTTGGCTGTCCATTGGCACCCTCGGGCCAGGCACGCCGGCGTTCACGAAGATTGGCAGCCCGAGTTCGACACACGTCGCGTAGACGGGATACCAGTGCGCATCGTCGATCCGGATCGTCGGCGAGGTGCCCGCGGGGAACGCTCCAACGGCTCGGACGCCATGGATTGAGTGGTCGGTTTGGATCTGACGAACCGCGCCCATCACATCGTTGCCATCAACGAGCGTGGAGAGTGCGAATCGGTCAGGAAACGTCTCGGCCGCCGCGATCGACGCCGGGTGCCCAAGGGCGATCAGGCCAACACCGACACCGTTGTTGTCCATGGCCGCGAGCGTGTCAGCGATCGCCTCAGCGATGCCGTCTTCCGGCCTGGCCGTTTCCGGAATGTCGCGATACATGTAGTCGGCCGGGTGGAGTTGACCCTTTTGCGATTCACGAACGTTCGTCGGGTTGCGGTCAACATTCGCGGTCGCCCGAAACCCGATCATGGTGTCGATCGCCGAGATGCCCTGCACGCGGCCCATCACTACCCGGTTACGAAACGCGGGCGAGGTGGAACTGGACGGCGGCGAGCCACTCGGCTTGGTGGGTCAGCTGGGGCGAGTGGTAGGCGCCCGCGATGATCACGTGTTGACCGTTGACGACATTGTCGGCCAGGGCCTGAGCGTGGTCGACATAGGGATGGTCGTGTTCACCGGCGATCACAGTCACGGGAGCGTCGATATCACCGAGACGGTGGTCGACCTGCTCGAGCTTGTTGCCGAACAGCGCGAGGCCAAGCGCTCGGGCCGCCATCGGGTCAAACGCCGCGCTTAACTCGTCTTTGATGGCCTGCCAATCCGCCGGGGTGGCCGCCTCAATCAGCGCCGTCTCCGGACCGGCGGGGAAAGTCATGGGTGTGTCGGCGGTTATCGATTCGAAGAACCCCTTCACCATGGCCGCCATCTCTGGGTCGTCGATCCCAAAGGCCCACGCCGTCGTGTCCATCAGGACAATCGATCGGAGAAGGTCACGGCGGGCCAGTGCGAGGCGCAACGCGACCCGACCGCCCATCGAGTGGCCCAGCAGATCGATTGGTCCGTCGACCGTGGCCGAGAGCCATGCGATGACGTCGTCGACAATGTGATCAACCGTGTACGTGGCCTCATCGCCGGAGTTCGACGAGCGACCGTGACCGCGGTGATCGATGGCAAGCACGCGGCGATCCGCGGCGAGCGCGGGGATGTGGAGCGCGAAGTCGTGAGCGGAACCAGAGAAGCCGTGGATCAGCACAAGCGGCGGACCATCGGCGCTCCCCCATTCGTCCCAGGCGAGAGAGAAGCCCTCGACCTCGAAGCGCTGTGTCAATTCGATGCTGTTCACTTGAACCATGTGCGGAGTGTGACCGATTCAGCCTTCATTGACCAGCGGGACAACCTGTTCGGCGAACGCGTCGACCTGGTCCAGGTACTCCGGTAGGTCGCGAGCACGAAACTTCAGGTGGAACGTGTTCGCTCCTGATTCTCGCGCCGCCCGCAGGTCTTCGACCATCGGCTCGACGCCACCGGCCAGCGCCATAACACCGTCCGGGACATCACCGAGGAGGTAGGTCCACGGCGGCATATAGCCAATGTCCATCGGCGCGCCACCCCGACCCGCTGCTTCGGCCGCAGCGCCGATGGTGTCGACAATCTCGGGGTATTGCTCCTTGCCGTTGCCCATCGGGATGTAGCCATCGCCAACTCGTCCAGTGCGGCGCCAGGCGGCCTTACCGCTACCACCGATCCAGATCGGTAGATCGTTTGCCGGCTGCGGTGCGATTCCGACTTCGGCGTAGTTGTAAAAGTCACCTTCATGCGAGACATAGGTGTCGGTGAACGCGCCCCGAACGGCAGCCAGTGTCTCGTCGAGACGTTTGCCGCGGGTTTTGAAGTCGACACCGAGCGCGTCGAACTCGGCTTCAACATGGCCGGCGCCCGCACCCAAGATCACGCGTCCACCCGACAGGTGGTCGAGTGTGCCGAAAGCCTTCGCAGTCTGAAGCGGATGGCGATAGGCCGCGATCCACACGACGGAGAGCAAACGAGTGCGGGTGGTGTGGGCGGCGAGAAAGCCGAGCGTCGCGATGGTGTCGTACCAGGTGGTCGTCATCCGAGCGCAGTACTCGTTGTCGGGAATCGCGATGTGATCACAGACACCAACGAAGTCGTAGCCCTGGTCGTCGCAACGCTTCGCGATGGCGACGAGATCGTCGACCGTCGCCGCGTCTTCCCACGGGTCGACCAGCGTCCGGGTGAGGGTCTGGATCGGAAGTTGGATGCCGTACGACCATCCGTCGGCGGTGTTGATTGCGCTCACTCGGGGGCTTCCTCTTCCTTCAGCGATTTCTTGTATTCGTTGATGGCTTCCTCGGTGACCCCGACCATCTCCGCCGCCCGCGGGTATCCCACGTACGGCGTCGCCTGGATCAACACTTCGCGGACCTGCTCTTCGTCGAAGTCGCCCCGCTTGAGACCAGCCAGACACTGAATCTTCCAAGTGGAGGTGCCCCCGATCGCGGCGATCACGCCCATGATGATCAGACGTCGATCCCGCACGTCAAGCGCATCACGAGTCCAGACCGCACCGAAGAGGTCCTCGGTCATGATGTCGGCAAAGTCCATGAACCCTTGGGGGACGACGGGGACGACACCCTGATAAACGTCTTCGAGCTTGGCGGCGCCGCGCTCCCACTTCTGTTGGTCGACTTCGTGAGTCATCAGTTCTCCCCTTCGCTGGTGGGCATGCCGTAGATGAGATTCATCGCATCGCGAACGGTCTCAACGACCGGCATTGGTCGACCGGTCTCGCGGCCGAGGCTTGCGGCAAGATCAAGATCCTTCTCGGCGAGATAGATGTTCCCAGCGAGGAATTCGCCGAGGTCACCGACCTTCGTCTCTGGAGCCATAGTGACCAGCGGATAGAAGCGTTCGGTCAGCGCACCGAGCTGGCCGACGTGACGCCACGCGGCGAGCAGTTGTTCGGGGTCGCTGCCCTCGCCGACCACGATCTGGTTCGCTGCGCTCAGCGCGGCTTGCTGGAAGTAGGTCATCACGTTGAACGCGACCTTCATCGCCATGCCGGTGCCCACGGGCCCCGCTTCGAAGACGGCACCGCCGCAACAGTCCAGAACGGACCGAGCCGTTTCAGTGAGCCCGCCCTCGGGAATACCCGCCATGATGGAGAGGTCGCCGACTTCAGCGGCCGCTGCTCCGCCAGCAACACCGGCATCGAACAGGGCAACGTCCTTTTCGTCCGCCAGGGCGGCGAGGTCGCGGACGGTGTCGGGGTGGACCGTCGAGTGGACGGCGATCGTTGTACCTGCCGCACACGAGTCGAGGATGCCGTTCTCTCCCGAGACGACTTCCATTACCGCCGCGTCGTCGGGCACGCAGATGCTGATGTGCTCGCAGGCCGCGGCAAGTTCCGCACCGGACGTGGCGGCGGTTGCGCCTTTCGCGACTGCGGCGGCAATGGCGTCGGGGTTGAGATCGAAGACCTGAAGGTCAAACCCGTTCTCGGCCAAACGGCCAGCCATTGCGCCACCCATGGCGCCTAATCCGATGTATCCGACGGTCGCCGACATTGCTGTCTCCTTAAGACGGGTGCGCGCCAAGGTAGACGCAGCGACCGGCCCACCCAGAATTAGAGATAGTCGAGCGGCAACGCCGTGGTTTGTTTCATTTGCTCCATCACGAAGACGGTGCGGACGTCGTAGAGGTCGACGCGGGCAATGAGGCGCTTGTAGAAGTCGTCGTAAGCCTCAATCGAGGGCACGACAACTTTGAGCGTGTAGTCGATCTCGCCGCTAGTGCGATACGCCTCGACGATTTCAGGGAGGTTGGAGATCCCGACACAGAACGTGTCGGTCCACGCGGCACTGTGGTCGTTGGTGCGGATGTGCACGAGTGCAGTGACATCGAGGTTGAGCTTGGCTGGGTCAAGCAACGCCACTCGACCCTTGATCACCCCGGCCTTCTCAAGGTTCTGCACCCGCCGCCAGCACGGCGTTGCCGTGAGACCAACGTGCTCGGCGAGCTCGCGGGCCGTGAGGTCGCCGCGTTCTTGGAGCAATTGGAGTATTTCCCGATCAACTTCATCCACAATCGAAGACTATTGCACCATTTCATCATTTTGCGAAACAGAATCACTACATCTGCGCGAACTGCCGCAAACAACGCACAGTTCTTTCTTGGAAATATCTCTACTCTGAACCTATGGCTGCGAACCCCTTCACCCAGCACCCCCACGACGCGGGCGAAACCTTCGGCGAACACTTCGGTGTAGCCATGGGCGTGAGCCGTCAACTTGCCGGCGCGGCCGCTGCGGCATTCGTCCACGCCATCATGCCGAACTTCCACAAGACCACCGCGAGCGACAAGATCCGCGCGCTGAATTGCTGCCTCGAGCGCCACGACCGCGACGGCCTCAAGAAGAAGGCAACACTTCAGGTTGTCGACGGCGCGGCATAACCGCCTCCGTCACCACTTGGTGGTGTCAGATCCCACTCGGTCGTACTTCGGGCCGAGCATCACGCCGAGCTGACGAGCTTCGCCCGCTTCGAGTTCGATGCCGGGGCGACCATGCGCAAAGCGGAAGTTGTCGAACACGGCGACCTCGCCCTGACGCCAATCGACTTTGATGCCGAAGTTGTCGTACTGCGAGACCATTTGCTGCAACTCGTCGCGACTGAACTCTGAGTCATCGCCGAAGGTCATGTGGAGCGGACGTTCGTTGTGCGGAAGATGCATGACCATCGGCCAGCCGTCGAACCACATCCCGTGATCGGCGATCGAGCAGTAGAACAGATTGCGGTCGGTGATCGGGTCGTACTCAAACGCATCGCAGTAGTACTTCGTCTTCAGCAGGCGATTCGGGCCCCACTCGGTGAGCAGGCCGCGCTCAGCCGCATAGGCCTCGGCCTCGGCCGGGTCGTCGGTGAACATCGACAGTTGCCAATGGTTGTAGACGCCAATCTCGAGCTTGTCGGCGAACGCTTCGCGGTCGGTGAGATTGCGGTGGTAACAAACGCCGAGTTCCTTCAGCTTCTGACCAAGTTCGGTCGAGAGCATGAAGTCGGTGCTGGCGAGTCCGTCGGAGAAATACGTGGCGCCGCGATCGGGCAGCGCTTCCTTGCACAAGAACGCGAGCGCCCGCGTGCTCTTGGCGACGTAGGCCATCTCGTGGTGGTAGTGAAGATGGGCCGAGAGAGGTGCGCCCACTTCGAACACGTTCTTCTCGAGCGACTCGCGCGGATTACTTCCGCCCTCGTACACCATCTCACCCGGTAGGCAATGCATCGCCAGCGTTCGCATGTCGGAGAGTTCGGTGAGGCCAGTGTTGCGCACGTGCACAAGTCCGACCTCGTCATAAACACGCCGCATCTCTCGAGCCAACAGACAGTTGGTCTCAAGGTTCGCCGCGCCACCGGCGTCGATCTCATAACGATCGGCCGGAATGGCCGGTGTGCCGTTCCACCATTGGGGAACAATGATGTCGTCGAGACGACGATCAAGTTCCGGTGGTGCCTGAAGGAAGTCGATCGACCTCGTCGTTGTCATGTGCCTGCTCCGCATTTCGCTCGGTGGGCGAGTCCCGATGGGGTGCAGATCTGCGTGATCTGAATCCCGATGAATGTTATCGGGTATCGTAGCGCGGAGTTAGCCGGTTGCTCAATAGGAAATTTTCAGCTTCGCAGTTTCGCCCTTCCCAGGTGTAGAGGCCAGACTGCAAATATGAGTTCACGACCCGACTCCGCTCACCACATTGTCATCTCGGCCGACACCCACTGCGGCGCTGACCTTCTCGGATACCGCCCGTATCTGGAGGAGAAGTACCACGCTGAATTCGACCAATGGGCCGCATTCATGGCGGACGACCACCAGCGCCGCAAGGCTGCGTATATAGACATGGAACGGTCGCCGATGGAAGTTGGCGTCGACGGCGACCCCGACGAGTTCGGCTACCGCAACTTTTCTTCCGAGAAGCGCCTCCGTGAACAAGAGGCCGACGGGGTCATCGCGGCGGTGCTGTTCCCCAACACCCAGCCGCCCTTCTCTCCGCCCGCATCCACCTCATTCGAGGCTCCGCCCTACTCCGACAACTTCGAGAACCGCTGGGCCGGGCTGAAGGCTCACAACCGTTGGCTCGCCGACTTCGTGAGCCAAGCTCCCGAGCGCCGCGCCGGCATCATCCAAATCTTCCTCGGCGATGTAGAAGGTTCGGTTAAGGAGATCGAGTGGGCGGCCGAGCAGGGCTTACGCGGCGGCATTCTCGTACCGGGCGCTCCACCGGACTCACCGTTTGAGCCGCTCTACTCCGCCGAGTATGAACCAATCTGGGCGGCCGCCGCGGCGCACAACATGCCGCTCAACCATCACGCCGGCGGCGCCACACCGAACTTCGGCAACCACTTCCCAGCCTCACTGGCGATGTTCATGCTCGAGGTCCAGTGGTGGACTCAGCGAGCACTGTGGCACCTCATGTTCTCCGGCGTGTTCGAGCGTTATCCCGAGCTCCCCTATGTCATCACCGAGACCGGCACGTCGTGGGTGCCCGACACACTGGCCAAGCTCGACAGCTTCCATCACCGGATGAAGTTCTCGAAGTACGGATCCGAGTCGATCTTCGGCGGCCAAGCGGTCGCCCAGATGTCGCTCACCCCCACGGAATATTTCAACCGTCAGTGTTACATCGGCGCCTCGTTCCTTCGCCCGGCCGAGGCCGAGATCGCTCGCGGCGTCGGTATCGATCGCGTGATGTGGGGCTCTGACTATCCCCACATCGAGGGCTCGTACCCCCACACCCATGAGCACCTTCGGCTGACCTTCGCTCAGATGACCCGCGCCGAGACCACGATGATGCTCACCGACAACGCGGCAAAGATCTACAACTTCGATCTCGATGCACTACTCCCCATCGCCGAGCAGTTCTGCCCGACGAAGGAATTCGTCGAGACACCAATCGACTATGCCGAAATCCCCGAGCGCGCCAAAGGCTGCCCGGGAATGAACCCCCTCAACCAAGTCCAGGAGGTCGCATCATGAGCGACGACGGCACTTCTCTCGACGGTACTTCTCTCGACAATATCGGTCCCCTCGAAGTCGACGGCACCGTCGCCGTTGTCACCGGCGGGGCCGGTGGCATTGGCAAAGGCATCGTCGGCGCGCTGCTACGCGCCGGTGCCACCGTCGTGATTGCCGACATCGAAGCTGAAACGATCGCTGCGACCGTCGAGGAGTTCTCGTCCCTAGGGAACGTCTCGGGAGTACAGACCGACATCACCGACGAGGCATCGGTCAAGGCGCTCGCCGATCAGGTCTACGCGGCCCACGGCAAGGTCAACCTGCTCTACAACAACGCTGGCGTTACCTCTGGCGGCGGCGGCAAGCCCTGGCAGCAGGAGCCCAACGATTGGCGCTGGTGCTTCGGCGTCAACGTGTTCGGCACCGCAATTTGTGTGTCCGAGTTCGTGCCGCGAATGCTCGAAGGCGGCGAGCCCGGTCAGATCATCAACACATCGTCGGGCGACGGCGGCTTTGCTCCGGTGCCGACGGCGTCGGTCTACGCCGCGTCGAAGGCAGCCGTCAGCTGCTTCACCGAAGCGCTCCACCACAATCTGATCATGGAAGACACGCAGCTCCGCGCCTCGGTCTTCTACCCGGCCGGCGGCCTACAGCGCACCGGCTTGTTCACCGCGAGCCGCAACCGTCCCGACGAGCTCCAGCGAGTCGGCGAAGGCACGGGCCGCAAGAGCATGACCTTCGACGAGATGAAGACGATGCTCGAAAAGGCCGGCCGCGTCGTGGTCGAGGCCGACCTCGACGCCCAAGGCGACTTCGTCGTCAGCGAAACCGCCGCTCGCCGCTACATCATCACAATGAGCCTCGGCGACACCGTCCAACTCCTTCACCGCCGCGCCGACGCCATCGGCGATCTCAACGTCCCCCCCCACCACGGCATGCCCATCTGATCTTCTGTGAACGGAAACCGGCGCCCTGCGCCGGTTTCCGTTCACAGAACATGGGGACTGTGTGATGGACGAGTCGGTAGTGGACGAGGTGGTGGCGTTTACGCAGGTGGGGCGGTTGCAGGCTGCCTATGCCGATGTCGTGACGCGACGGGCGTGGCCTGAACTCCACGATCTCATGCGGCCGGATTGTGTGATCACGGTCAACCTGGTCGACAGGGCCATCGACTTCAACGGCCCGCAGGCCATCGGCGACTTCATTGCAGGCCAACTCGAGCAGTTCGACTTCTTCGAGTTCGTCATCCTCAACACGGTGATGGACATCGACGCACAAGCCGGCGTGGCCGCGGCCCGGATGTATATGCAAGAGGCCCGCCAAACAACCGACGAGGGCCGCCGCTCGGACACGTTCGGCGTCTATCACGACCGATTCGAACGAGACGACGACGGTCGCTGGTGGTTTGCCCGGCGCTTCTACCAGTCCTACGCGCGCACCAATCCCGCCGATGTCGCCACCGACCTCGTGGTTTTCGATGTGCCGACGCTTGACCTCGCCGATATCCGCCAGGGCGGCAACGGCGTCAGCTGAGGGTCACCACTCGGCGGCGATGCCCACCAGGATGCGCGGCATCCACAAGTCGTACATCGAATCGTCGCCATAACTCTCGTTGTTCAACACGACGATGCTCATCAGCTGTTGGACGGCCAGCCCGCGATAGGCGGCGGCAACCGTCGCTCGGAGATCGGCGCCGTCGATCTCGACACCATTGCGGGCCAGAGCACCCTCGTAGCGTTCGAGCAGCTCATGGCGGGCACCGATGCGGTCGGTGCCGAGACAGCTGCTGAGTAAATAGGCGACGTCGTAGCCCGGGTGGGCGTGGCCGGCGAGCGACCAATCGAGCAAGACGACCTTGCCGTCGGCGCCGTAGAGAATGTTGTCGGATCGCGGGTCGCCGTGGATCATCGTGATCTTCTGATTGACCCGAGCGACATCTTCAGGGAATCGGTCGAGCGCCTCACGAAGCGCGGCAACATCGGCGACGGTGAGCCAATCCGCCCAGAGCTCCTGAGCTAGAGCGAGACAACGCTTGCGGCCCACGGTTTGGTACAGACCCGGCGTGGTGGTGAGCACCGCACGGAAGACATCGTCACCGTGCAGGCCGCCGTCGTGCCAGAAGGCGGCGTGGAGCGCAGCCAACTCTTCAAGCGCGGCCGCGAGCTGAGCGTTATCGGGTGGCGACGTCAGGTCGTAGACAGTGGTGTCGCCGCCGAGATCCTCGATGAGGAGGGCGTAACGACGCTTCGACGCTCGCATGAACTTGGTGACATCGGCCGTGACCATCAGTTGCACGCGATCGGGCAGCGCATCGATCAGACGCGACATTCGCGGGCCCGTGTGTTTCGCACCCTTTGTGTCGTAGTCAGCGCCGAGATAAGCAGGCGTCGGACACGGCAAACGGTGGGCGTACTTTTGGTAGAAACGAATCTCGCGGGCATAGGCGTCAAACGCTTCGAGCATTCCGCGCGTCAGCCGATCAGCCGTGGGGAACTTCGCGATCACGCTCGGCGGAGCGTCGGGAGCGTCTTCGTATTCAAGCTCGACCCTCACGGTTTCGCCGGTAAAGCCGGTGCCGCCACCGTTCAGCGGACGGACCGTGACCGATCGGACGCGGCCGTTCGGAAGCACACCCGCATCGCGCATCGTGGTGGTCACCCATTCAGGTGTGAGTTCGGCTGGGGAGGCGGGAATGAAGGACGACACGGGGTCGAACAGTAGCTCGCGACCTCGCTCGGACCGGAGGCACGTGTCTCAATCCCCTACGCTCCCGAAATGACCACGATCCAGACGGTGACCGGACCCATCAACAGCAGTCAACTGGGCCGCACCCTGATGCACGAGCACCTGACGGTGGGTTATCCGGGTTGGGAGTCCGCCACGAACGAACCGTTCGACCGGGCCGCCGCCACACGGTTCTGTATCGAGCGAGTCGAGTCGATGCAGGCACTTGGGTATCAGTCGATGATCGACCCGTGTCCAAACGATCTCGGCCGCGACCTCGAACTCATGGTGGCCGTCGCCGAGGCGACTGGTTTCCAGATCATCTGTGCGACTGGCCTCTACAAAGAACATGAGGGCGGACACGCCCACTGGAAGTTTCGGGCTCGTTATGAAGACATCAGCGAGGTCATGGCTGAGTTGTTCATTGGCGAACTGACCAATGGCATCGGGTCGAGCGGTGTTCGAGCAGGCCTGATCAAGGTGGGCACCGGCCTCGGCGATCTGACGGAACATGAAGCCGCCGTGTTTGCCGCCGCGGCAAGGGCCGCCGCCCAGACAGGCGCACCGATCACCACCCACACGGAAGACGGCACCCTCGGCGATCGACAGCAAGCGGTGTTGACGGCCGCGGGCGTCGCACCCGAGCGGGTGATCATCGGCCATTCGTGTGGTTCGACCGACACCGATTACCACCTGCGCATCGCGCGAGGCGGCAGCTATCTCGGCTTCGACCGTTTCGGCATTCCGACCGTGAGCGACGACGACCGGGCCGCCGCCCTGAGCCGACTTGTCGATCATGGCGCCGGCGACCGGATCGTCGTGTCGCATGATTCCGTGTGGTGTTGGAAGGGCAACCCGTGGCCTCCCGGTCTCCGCGCCCGCATCGCCGATCAGTTTGTGCCCACACGATTCGACGAGGAGATCATCCCTAAGCTCCAGGACCTCGGAATGGCTGATGCGGCGATCGATCGACTGACCCATCACAATCCGCGTCGTTACTTCGAAGGAACACCCCTTCCCACGCTCGAGGCCCAAACATGACGAACGAACTCGCCGACCAGCCACTGTCAGAACAAGCACTCGCTGCCGACACCATTGGCCTTCTGGAAGGACTCACAACCACCCGGTCGATTCGTCGTTACACCGACGAACCCATTCCTCAGAAGGACCTGCGCGACATCCTGTTCGCTGCTTCACGAGCGCCGAGCGGATCGAATCGTCAGCCGTTTCGGTTCATCGTGCTCACGAACGGCGAGATTGCCCGAGAGGCAAAGGCCATTGTCGGCCGGGGCGCACGGGCGGTGTGGGCGGCCAAGCGCGCCAACGAGGGTTACGACAAGGGGTCGGGTAACGATCCCAACTCGCCGAAGGCGCGGATGGCGCGCTCGATGGAACGTTATGTCGACCAGATGGAGACGGTTCCGGCTCTGGTCCTGCCGTGCTTTGTCCGGCACCGAGCACCCTCTCCAACGGAGGGCGCCTCGGTCTATCCGGCGTGCCAGAACCTTCTTCTTGCGGCGCGTGCACTCGGCTACGGAGGTGTCATCACGATCTGGCATGCATACGTCGAAGAGGAGCTCCGTGCTCTCCTCGAGATTCCTGACGAGGCGACGATCAGCGCCACAATTACTCTCGGCCGCCCCGAAGGAAACCACGGCCCCGTGCGCCGGGTCCCACTCTCTTCTTTTGTCTACGACGGCAAGTGGGGCGACCAGGCTCTATGGGCGGTCGATCCGCCTGGCACTCGCCACACGAGCGCGGGACCACCGGCGACTAAGAGCTGAAGGACTCGCCGACAAGTGTTTCCGACATCGCCCACAGCCGCGCCGCAGCCTTGAGGTCGGTGGCGTAGGGCGCCGGTTCGGCGAACTCGACGTTGTCGAGATATCGACCGCCGACACCTTCCATGTCGGTCGAGACCGCGCAATAGATCGACGTTGCCGCACCCTGTTCGATCGTCTTGAACTCGGGGAGCCCTCCGCCGGTACCCGCTTTCGCTTGTGCCGCGGCTCGCCGCCCGAGTTCTTCCATGTCGTCTCCACCCATGTGCCGGGCCAGGTCCGTCATGATCATCCCGGGGTGGACCGCGTTCGAACGAAGGCCGGCCTCGGCATGGCGACGGTCGAGTTCGAGCGCAAACAAGATGTTGGCGGTCTTCGACTGTCCGTAGGCCTCGAACTTGTCGTACGGCGCGTCGTCGAAGTTTGGATCGTCCCATCGGACATCGCCGAAACCGTGCCCGGCGCTTGACAGGTTCACCACTCGCGCTGGTGACCCCGCAAGTAGCGAGGGCATCAAAAGATTGGTGAGGAGGAAGTGGCCGACATGATTCGTGCCGAACTGAGTTTCGAAGCCATCGGCGGTGCGGCCTTCCGGGGTGAACATCACGCCCGCGTTATTGACGAGAATGTTGATCGCGTCGTGGCGTTCGAGAATGGCGGCCGCACCCGCCCGCACCGTGCCGAGATCGGCGAGGTCGAACGGCTCGATCTCGAGCGATGCCGCGGGAACGGATTCGCGGATCGCGGCGACGGACTCTTCACACTTCTCCGCTGAGCGACCGCACACAACTACGTGGGCTCCCGCTCCGGCGAGTGTGCGTGCGGTTTCACGACCCAGGCCGGTGGTCGCGCCGGTAACGACAGCGATGGTGCCGGTCAGGTCGATTCCGGCGATGACTTCCGCGGTGGTCGTTTCAAATGCCATAACTGCCTCTTGAGCTTGGGGTGGATCAGTGAAAGCCTGCCACGGCTCAGCCTGGGGGTGAAAGCTCACGGCTAGCCCGAAGAGTGGGGCTGCGACTACTGTCACAGCAGTAGTGAGACATTGTGCTGGTAGTTCAGGCACAATATCCGGATGACTTGGGGGATTCTGGTGAGCGAGTCAGAGAAGGAGCCGCGGTCGGCGGCATCGCTTACTGCGGCAGTTCTTGACGAGGAAGCAGCCCGGCAAGACGCCCAGGCGCAGAGGTCGAAGGGAGTGCTCTTCGCCGATGACCTCCTCCCCGGCGTCGGTTCGGAAGAAATGACGCTCCGCGAAGGTTTCGCCAAGGGCGGGCCGTACACCTTCGTTGTTCTCCTGGCGCTCAACTCAATGGACGAGCTCGAGGGCGCGGCCGTCAACATCCTTGGCCCCGACATCGGAGAAACCTTCGGTGTCTCCGATGGCCTCATCACCTTCATCTCCGTAGCCTCCGTCGCCTTCTTCGTGCTCGGCGCCGGCCCGATGGGTTACCTCGCCGACCGAGTTCGCCGCGGCCCGATCGTTGCCATCGCGAGCATGGCGTTCGCCGTCTTCGCCTTCATGAGCGGCCTCGCCGTCAACGCCTTCATGTTCTTCTGGACTCGGTTCTTCACGGGCATCTCGAAGGCCAACACCATCACGGTCCACTCAACGCTGTTGGCCGATACATATCCCATTCCGATCCGCGGCCGCATGTACGCGCTCAACGCCGCCGTCGGGCGCGTGTTCAACGCCGCCAGCCCAATTCTCGTCGGCGGTATTGCCGTCGCCGTGGGCGGCACCGAGGGTTGGCGGTGGGCCTACCTCGCACTAAGCCTCCCGGTCCTCGTTCTCGCGGTCCTGGCGTTCGCCATCCCCGAGCCCGAACGAGGGCAGTGGGAAAAGAAGGACGTCCTCGGCCACAGCTTCGGCTCCGACGGCGAAGAGATCCCGATCTCCATCGGCGCGGCCTTCAACCGCATCTGGCGAATCGACACCGTCCGCTCGATGACGATCGGCCTCGCCGCGATCGGTTTCGCCCTCTTCCCAGCCGGCTCGATCACCAGCTTCTACCTGGAAGAGGAGTTCGGGCTCAACGCCCTCGAGCGCGGCTTTGCGGTGGCGCCGACCGGCGTCGTGATTGTTCTCCTGCTGCCGTTCATCGGCAAGAAATTCGACCAGACCTTCCGAAAGTCGCCCGACAAGGCGCTACGAATCGTGGGTGCCCTCCTCATCCCGGTCGGCTTCCTCGTTCCGATTCAATTCGCGATGCCCAACGTGTGGCTCTTCGTCATCTTCGCTACGGCAACCGGCAGCTTCCTCGGCGCCGCATTCTCGATGATCCAGCCGTCGATTCAGGGCGTGGTCCCCTACCGATTGCGCGGCATGGGTACGGCGATCATCACCTTCTTCATGTTTGCGATCGGCGGCATTGGCGGTGGGCTGCTCAGCGGCTTCATGCAGAACGAGTGGGGCGAGCGCTTCACAATTACCAGCCTCACGCTGATCTTCATGCCGCTCGGTGGGTACAACATCATCAAGGGCAGTAAAGCCATCCGCCGTGATCTCTCCCTTGTCGTGGAAGAGCTCTTGGAAGAGCAGGCGTACTTCGACATCGTCGCGGCCGGCGACGACATTCCCGTGATGCAGGTCAACCACATCGACTTCAGCTACGGCCAGGTACAGGTGCTGTTCGATGTGTCCTTCGACGTGGCACAGGGCGAGACCCTCGCGTTGCTGGGCACCAACGGTGCGGGCAAGTCCACAATCCTCAAGGTCATCGCCGGACTCGAGACCCCCGAGCGTGGAGTGGTTCGTTACCACGGCCGCACCGCCACATTTGCGAGCCCGGAGATGCGGGCCAAGCTCGGCATCCAGATGTTGCCGGGCGGTAAGGGCGTGTGGCCCAACCTCACGATTGGCGACAATCTTCAGGTCGGCGCCTACCAGTACCGCAAAGACACCGACGACCGCGATCGCCGCATCGCCCACGTACTCGAGCTCTTCCCCGTACTCAGCGACCGTCTTGAAGAACGAGCCGGCGACCTCTCCGGTGGCCAGCAGCAGATGCTGGCGCTCGCCCGAGTGATGCTCCACGAACCCGACATTCTCATCATCGATGAGCTCAGCCTCGGTCTCGCCCCAACCGTTGTGCAAGACCTTCTCACCCATATCGACCGGCTCCGCGAAGCCGGCCAGACGATGATCATCGTCGAGCAGAGCCTCAATGTCGCGCTGGCGGTATCCGACCGTGCGATCTTCCTCGAAAAGGGTGCCGTGCGTTTCGAAGGATCAGCCCAAGAGCTCGCCGAACGTGACGACCTCGCTCGGGCTGTGTTCCTCGGAAAGGAAGGCGGCTGATGGAGAGCACTTTCCTACTGGCCACGTGGATCACCCGTCGCCTGCTCTTCCTCACACTCGTCCAAGGCTTGGTCTTCGGCCTTCTGGCCATGGGCATCGTGCTGATCTACCGCAGTACGCGAGTGATCAACTTCGGCGCCGGCAACATGGGCTTGCCCGGTGCTGCGCTCTTCGCACTCTTAGTCCTGAACTGGAACTTCCCGTTCTGGCTTGCGCTCGTGATCTCGCTGCTGGTTGGCGCCCTTTTGGGCCTCGTCACCGAAGTGATCGTGGTCAAACGGCTCTTCCATAGACCGCGCATTGTTTTGTTGATCGCCACAGTGGCCATCGCCGACTTCTGGCGAGCGATCGTGCTCCTCACCTTCCCCGACGTCGAGGGCTCGCAGGTGAAGTATCCGGCCGCGATTGGTCGAAGTTGGGAAGGCGTGGGCGGCGTGTTCGAGGGCTTCCCTTCCATTGGTATCGGCGCCGATGAGGGCATCCTCATCAAGGGACCCGAGATCCAGAAGCTGATTCTCGTTCCGATCCTGGCCGTTCTTCTCGGCCTCCTGATGAGCCGCACCACGTTCGGCAAGTCGATTACCGCGTCGGCCGACAACCCCCAGCTCAGCCGACTCTCCGGCATCAATCCCCACGTTGTTTCGTCGGTCGTCTGGACAATCGCCGGCTTCCTCGCCACGCTCTCGATGATCCTGTTAAGCAGTGGCAACAGCCCGTCGGGCATCGACAACCTCGGCCCGTTCACGCTGACCAATGCCCTCGCCGCCGCAGTCATCGCGGGAATGCGCTCATTCCCGAGGGCGATGCTGGGCGGCGTTGTTATTGCGCTCGCCGACAACCTCTTCACCTTCAACTTCAACCGTGACCCCGGCTTGTCAACCCTGCTCGTCTTCATCGCCGTCATCATCGCGATGTACTGGCAGAGCCGGAACAACAACGACGAAGGGCCACTGAACTTTGCGCCGAAGGTGAAGCCCCTTCCGGCCCACGTCCGTCAGATCTGGTGGATCCGCCACATGCCTCGCCTGGCGATCGGCACGCTG
Organism: Candidatus Aldehydirespiratoraceae bacterium; assembly: GCA_047639555.1. Lineage (GTDB taxonomy): Bacteria > Actinomycetota > Acidimicrobiia > Acidimicrobiales > Aldehydirespiratoraceae > JAJRXC01. Next base: position 41,740 of record JBLIOE010000020.1, on the reverse strand, counting down.
TTGTTTGTCATCGTGATGATCTCATGGCATCACGAGAGCCTCTTCAGCTTCGCTGACCAATACATCTGGTTCTGGAACGAGGTACCCACGAGAATCGTGCCCTCGAAGTTCTTCCTCTACAGCACGATCGCCGCGTTCGCGATGGTCACCGCTTCGCTCACCGTCATCACCGGCTGGTCCGGCCAGGTGTCGCTTGCCCAGATGTCCTACGCCGGCATTGGCGCGCTCACCGCCGCCGCGCTCAACCGAGGCGTCGAGTTCGACATCGGCTATGCCGAGACTCGACTTATCGATGTGCAGTGGAGCGGCATCCCCGCGGTGCCCTCAATGGTGATCGCGGTGTTCACCACCGCTGGCATCGCCGCCATCACGGGTATCGGCGCGCTCCGTGTGCGAGGAATCTTGCTCGCGATCTCCACGTTTGCGTTCGCGATCGCGGCAGAGAAATACATCTACCACCGACCGTTCTTCAGCAACGGCGACAGTTCAGTCAAGTTCGAACGTGGCTGGTTCTACACCTGGGATCTCAAGGACCAACGGACGTACTTCTACTTCGCCCTTGGTTGCCTGATTCTTTGCATCCTCGTGATCGGACGCCTTCGACGGTCCGGCATTGGTCGATCGATCATCGCAGTGCGAGACAACACCGACACTGCGTCGGCGTACACCGTCTCGCCCGTACGCATGAAGCTCACGGCGTTTGCGGTCGCCGGCGGCATCGCGGGCCTGGGCGGCGCGGTGTTTGCCAACGCCGCCCGCAACATTCGTTTCACCGAAGCGCACTTCCAAATCGGCGATTCACTCCAGGTCGTCAACATGGTCGTGATCGGTGGCCTCGGCTCCGTGATCGGTCCGGTCTTGGGTGCCTTCTGGGTGCGCGGTCTTCCCACCTTCTTCCCCGACAACGCCCTCATCAGCCTCGTCACCTCGAGCGTGGGTTTCCTCGTGATGTTGATGTACTTCCCCGGCGGCTTCGTCCAGATCGCCTACAAGGTCCGCGACGCGGCGGTGGTACGAGCCGAGCGGCGCTACGGCCTCGTGGAGACAACGAGCACCACCGCAACTCCGCAGGCTCTGAAACGAGACGACGGAACGACCAAGACCGCCTCGGAGACTCCGCCGATGTGGGAGTCCGCACTGAGCGGCATCGTGTTGGTTCTGAAGGTGGCCAGCCTGGCCACTATTGCCCTCGCCGCAGTCGACCATCTCGCCGGCAACGGCGACAACGGTTGGTTCGGCCTCTACATGGTGGCGTCATTCATCTCGGGCCTGGTCTCGCTGGCCTTACTGGTGAAGATTTCGCAGAAGTCGGCGGCCCATATCGGTGCGCCCGGCACCAAGGTCGGATACTCGCTGTACCTCCTCGTCGAGCCGGTTGTGCCCTTCGTCTGGCCGCTGATGGTCGGTCGCTGGTTCCAGCGAGACATGATCGCCGCGGCGCCCCGTCCACCCAAGGTGTACCCCACACTCCCGGTCTCCGACTCGGGCCGCGAGGTCGCATTGTCGACCCGCAACATCACCGTCCGATTCGGCGGCAACGTCGCGGTCAACGATGTCAGTATCGAAATCGGCAAGGACGAGATCGTCGGCCTGATCGGCACCAACGGCGCAGGCAAGTCCACCATCATGAATGCCATCGGCGGCTACGTGCCTTCCGTCGGCAAGGTCGTGCTCCTGGGCAAGAATGTGGAAGGACTGAGCTCGCCGAAGCGAGCATCACTCGGCCTCGGCCGTACCTTCCAGGCCGCCACGCTGTTCCCCGAGCTGACCGTTCGTGAGTGTGTCCAGGTGGCACTTGAAGCCCGCCACCCCTCCTCGTTCGCGAAGAGTGCGTTGTTCCTCGACATGGCGTCGGAGCGTCGGATGCGCAGCGAGGCCGACGAACTCATCGACTTCCTCGGCCTTGGCCGCTATGCCGATTCGTTTGTCTCCGATCTCTCCACCGGCACCCGTCGCATCGTTGAACTCAGCGGCCTTCTCGCCGTTGACGCCGACGTGCTGTGCCTTGATGAGCCCACGGCCGGTGTCGCCCAGCGCGAGGCCGAAGCGTTCGGTCCACTCATCATGGAGATTCGCCGCGAGATCGGTGCGTCGATGCTCATCATCGAACACGACATGCCGCTCATCATGAGCATCAGCGACCGGGTCTACTGTCTCGAGGCGGGAACCGTGATCGCCGAAGGCGATCCAGAGGCTGTCCGCAGCGACCCCGCCGTGATCGCCTCCTACCTCGGCACCGACGAACGGGCGATCGACCGCAGCGACAGCTGATGTTGGAGTCGCTGCGTTCGGTCCTCCAATTCCGGCGCTTCGAACCCAACGGCAACAGGCGCCGGCTACTGACTACTGCCAACGTCGACGATCTTCGCCGGCACGCGAAGCGTCGGCTTCCGGCCGGCGTCTTCGACTACATCGATGGAGGCGCAGAAGACGAACGAGCGCTGGCCAACAACGTCGACGGCTACGCCCGGCTCGGCATGATCCCGCGTGTCCTTCGTGATGTCAGCGATATCGACACCTCCGGTCGACTCCTCGGCCGATCCACCCCGTTCCCGGCCGTCCTGGCCCCGACGGGATTTACCCGAATCGCCCACCCACAGGGTGAGTTGGCCGTCGCCCGCGCTTGCGCGCGAGCCGGGATCCCCTACGCCCTTTCGACAATGGGCACCCGCTCTATAGAGGAGATGGCGGCAGCAAGCGACGAAGTCCCGTGGGGCGGCGAGGGCAACCGTCGCCTCTGGTTCCAGGTCTACGTGTGGCGCGACCGAGGTTTGGTGCGCGACATGATCGAACGGGCGGCCGCCGCGAACTACGAGGCTCTACTTCTCACGGTCGATACTGCGAACCTCGGGCGCCGAGAACGCGACGTTCGTCGCGGCATGGAGCTTCCACCCAAGCTCGGCGTAGGCACGCTCGTTGATGGTGCTCGCCGTCCAAGCTGGACATGGAACTTCCTTCGCAACGAACCGATCGTCTTCGCGAACGTGGCCACCAGCACCGCAGCCAGCGCGATCCCTGACGGATCGAGTGCCGTAGATCTTGCCGCCCATATGAACTCTCAATTCGACCCCTCTCTGTCCTGGAAGGAAATCGAATGGCTCCGGTCGATCTGGGACGGGAAGATTGTGCTGAAGGGCATCCAGTCCGTCGCCGACACCGAACTCGCCCGCGATCATGGCGTCGATGCCGCCTGTCTTTCGAATCATGGTGGGCGTCAACTCGACGACTCGCCTGCGCCGATCGATCTCGTCGCCCCCTGCCGCGATGCGGTCGGCGATGACATCGAGATCATCGCGGACGGCGGCGTTCGTCGTGGCAGCGACATCGTGAAAGCCGTCGCCCTTGGCGCCGACGCGGTGATGCTCGGCCGACCGTATCTCTACGCCCTCGGCGCGGCCGGCGAACCGGGCGTCGACTGGCTCTTGGACTTCTTGTGGTCCGGAATGCGTCGAACGATGGCGTTGTGTGGTGAGGCGACCACGGAGAGTCTCAACAGAGAACTTCTTTCGGGGGTGTAACACTCTCCAACTCGTTTCGTCATGTATGTATGGCCGAAACAAAAAGGGAGCTATTCATGCGACGTATATCGATCATGTTCCTCGCGCTGGCAATTTTCAGTGCCGCATGCAGCGGCGGTGGCGAGCCAGGCGGAGAAACCGCCCCGACCACGACCGCAGCAGGAACCACCGAAGAAACGACCACCACAACCGCGACCGAGGCACCTGCGGTATTCAACATCTCGCAGGTGGAACAATCGGTAGTGCAGATCCAAGGCCAGGGAACGTTCATTGACTCAGGCGGTGCCGCCGCATACAACGCGGGCTTCACCGGCACCGGATTCGTGATCTCCGAAGACGGCCTCGCGGTCACGAACAACCACGTGGTGCAAGGCGCGGCCACCCTCGACGTGAGCTTCTCCGATGGCGAGTCACTCAACGCCCGCATCGTGGCGGTCAGCGAGTGCAGCGATCTCGCGATCGTCGACCTCGAAGGCGACGGCTACACGCCACTGTCCTTCCGAAAGGACCCAATCACGGTCGGGCTCGATGTGTTCTCCGCCGGCTTCCCCGCGGCCGACGAGATCGACTTCGACAACCTCGACTTCACCCTCACGAGCGGCATCGTCGGCTCCACCAATGCCGGCGGCGAATCGAGCTGGGCCAGCGTTGACGGCGTGCTCCAACACGACGCGCAGATTCTCGGCGGAAACTCGGGCGGACCGCTCGTCGACGAGAACGGCGAAGTCATCGGCATCAACTACGCCGGTAGCGACGATTTCAACACCAACTACGCGATTGGTGCGCAGGACGCTCGGCCGGTCATCGAGCAACTCATGGCTGGCAACAACGTTGACTCCATCGGCATCAACGGCGAAGCACAACAGTTCGACAGCGGCCTCTCGGGCATCTTCATTTCCAGCGTGGAAAGCGGCTCACCGGCCGACAGCGCGGGCATCGAGCCTGGCGACGTGTTGATCTCTCTGGAGAACCTCGTCGTCGCGACCGACGGCACCATGTCGGACTATTGCGACGTGCTCCGCACCCAGGGTGACGACTCGACCATGGACGTCGAGATTTACCGTCCGTCGCTCGACCTCGTGCTGAGCGGCCAGATCAACGGTGATCCGATCGAACTGCCGCTCATCGCGGCCACCGTGTTGGGCGGCGACACTGATGGACCCGCCGACTCCGGCACCAGCGCTCCCGTCGGTGCGCCGTATTCCTATACCGAAGTCACCGACGACCAGGGCCTGATCTCGGTCTCGATCCCGACAGCCTGGACCGAAGTAGACGGCACACCGAACCCAAACTTCGGACCAAGCATCTGGGCCTCACCTGACATCGCGGGTTGGCAAGACAGCTGGTCGGTACCCGGCATCATCGTTGAATCAGCCCCAGGTCGGACTGCGGCGGATATCGGTGCGCTCCTGCTTGAGCGGGACTTCTCGGGGGTTTGTGACGACCTCGGCTCCGAGCCCTACGAAGACCCGCTGTATGCGGGAACACTGCAGATCTACGGCAACTGCGGTGGCACCGACACGTACTACATCATCCTTGCTGCAGCTCCGCTGAATGCCGGCTATCTCGTGCGAGTCGAGGTGCAGGCGCCACAGCAGCGCGACCTCGAAGCGGCCGATGAGGCGTTGGCCACCTTCATCGCCAACATCTAGCGAACAACGTATTCCTCTCTCTGGCTGGCTGCCCCTACGGTGGGGACAGCCAGCCACGAGAGGTCTCCGTGCAAAGAACCGAACACATTATCGAGGGCACGTTTACCTACCGATTCGAAGGCCCCAACCCCGATCACGCGTTGCTTGTCATTCACGGCATGGGTGGACACGGCGGTATCTACGACGAGTTCTGCGGGCATCACGCCGCCCGCGGCGTTGATGTGTGGTCCGTCGATCTGCCCGGTCACGGACGATCGGCCATGGCCACCCGTCAAGGCAAATGGACCGTCGATGAATGGGTCGAGGCCGGCGCGAAAGTGGCCGCCCATATCCACGACCTCACCGGTCTCCCGGTGTTTGCCAAGGGATCCAGTCTGGGCGTGATGCCGGCGTATGGCCTCGTGGGAACGTCGGAGCACGTCGCCGGCGCGATCCTGATGGGTTACGCCGTCCCCGGCACCGATGCGGCCCTGCAGTCGCCGTGGCGCACCCCCGATGGCCAGCGGATCCTGGCCGAAGTCGGCGAGACCGCCCGCTTCGACATCCGTCGTTTCCTCGATCTCGACGAGGACTACGGCTACAAGGGAGCACTCGAGCAGAAGGAAACCGACCCGCTCAATAGTTGGTACTTCGACCTCGCCTCGTACGCCACGCTTTACACCTACGACCCGGTCGTGGCTCCCGCCGACAACACGAGCCCGATTCTCTTCACCGTCGGCGAGAACGACCCAATTGCTGCACCGGCCATTGTGCGTGCCGTCGCGGCACTTGTTGGCGGGCCGGTGGAGGTGTACGAACATCCGGGAGGAGTGCATCAGCTGATGATGTTTCACACGCGGGAGTACTCCCCCATCGTCGCCGAGTGGTGCCGTCGCCAACTCGTCGAGCTTGCCAACCAGAAAGCCAACTGACATGACCGTCACGCAACCCACCGGCGTTCACCACCTCGCCATCTCCACCGCCAGTGTGAAGACCCAGATCGAGTTCTTCACCCAGGTACTTGGCGCAAAGCTGGTCGCGTTGTATTGGATGCATGGCGTCGAGGCCTGGCATGCGTTCGTCGAACTCAACCCGTCGTGTTCGGTCGCGTTCGTGGAGATGGCCGCCAATGGCGAGATCGAGGCGATCCCAGGTGTCACCCACTCCGGCACACCGGCCGACCCCTCGGCTCCGGGCACAATGCAACACGTCGCGTTCAACGCCGACGATCTCGACCAACTGCTCCGATTGCGTGACCGCATTCGCGACCATGGGGTCACCGTGCTCGGTCCGGTCGATCACGGCATGTGCCACTCGATCTACTTCGGCGGCCCGGAAGGATTGACCCTTGAGGTCGCGACATCGGCCACCGCCATTCCGGCCGACAATTGGATCGACCCGGAGGTCGTCGCGCTGGCCGGGATCAGCACCGCTGAGCTCGCCGCGTATCGCAATCCACCCGCCGATCCGAATGGCGAACCGGGATCGATGGCCCAGCCCCCGCTCGACACCACCAAGCCCGCGATGGGGTATCCCGAAGAGGTACTCGCGATCCTGGCGGCGATGTCTGATGACGATGTCGCCGCCTCGATGAACTATCCCGATCCGCCTGTCCCTACTCCACGAGCATCATGAGCCGCGTTTCCATCGCCACGCCCGAGGTCGCCGACTATGTCGTCGCCCACAGCACCCGTCCCGATGCCATCCAGCGAGCTCTGATTGAAGACACCAGCGAGAAGGTCGGCGTGATGTCAATCATGCAGATCGGCCAGGACCAGGGCGCCTTCATGTCGATCTTGGCCGCCACGATGCAGCCGAAGTTCGCCGTCGAGGTCGGCACGTTCACCGGCTACTCGGCCTTGTGTATTGCGCGCGGCCTTGCCCCCGGTGGGCGATTGCTCTGTTGCGACATCAGCGACGAGTGGACCTCGATCGGCCGCCCCCATTGGGAGGCAGCCGGCGTTGCCGACCAGATCGACCTGCAGCTGGCGCCTGCGCTCGAAACGCTGCAGGCCCTCCCGGCCGAACCCACGATCGACTTTGCCTTCATCGACGCGGACAAGGGCGGCTACCAGGGCTACTACGAGGAGATCCTCGCTCGGCTCTCACCCCGGGGCGTGATTCTGATCGACAACACGCTGTGGAGCGGCGCGGTGTTGCCCGACTCCGGCGCCGAAGACGACGACACGATCGCGCTACGGAAGCTCAATGACTTCATCGCCGCCGATGAGCGCGTCGAAGTGGTCCAGCTCACCGTGGGCGACGGCATCACGATGGTGCGTCGTCGAGGTTGACCAACCGAATCGTGGGCTCCACGTCTTCCTCGGCCTGATTCCACCGAAGCCCGATCGTGCCGTGTGTATGCCCGTGCGTAGTCATCCAGGTGCCGAAGCCGGGATCGCGATGGGCGAGCACCAACTGCACTGATCCATCGTCTTCGAGGCGAACGGTGTGCTTGTTGATGGTGACCGGAAGCCAGCGATAGTCGAGGCTCTCCATCCACCGATTGTTCACCTGGAAGTTCCAGTAGAAGCACTCGGGCGGAGTGAACTCGATGATCAGCGCCTCGCCTTCTGCGAGCCGAAACCCACCATGCCGGAAGATCTGATTTGGGTCGCCCCACGCGCCGCCCATTGGCGCCGCCTTCGTGGTGAACGCGTTGCAGCTCTCCTCCATGAGGTCGTCGACCCATCCCGTGAAAATTTCCGAACAGCCGGCCACAAACATTGACGCACCGGCCAGCTGCTTCCCCAGCCCTTCGGGGGTGAGATTTTTCGGTGACTCGTCATGGTCGAGGCACTCGATGTGGAGGTCGGCCTCGGTCTCCGTGGTGCGGTCGAGGAAGAACTGGCGGATACCAAGACTGCCCGGTTCGGGTCTTGTCGACACCCAGTTGTGATCGTGTGGAGTAGGACCAACAAAGATCTCGACCTGGCCATCGTCGTCGACCAACAGATCGTTACCGTCGATGAACCCCATCAAACCCAGTCGATCCTGACCCGCCCCATAGTTGCCGGCGAACGCGCTGATGGACAGATAGTGAACAGTGCCGCGATGGCCGGTGATGCGATAGTTCAGCCGACCATCAATCGGAGTAGTCATGTAGTTCGAGTCGGGGTTATCTGACCCGATCTTCAGCTGGTACGGCATTGGTCGAATGACGGGAAATTTCGAGTCGCCCGTCTCGAAATAGCTGCTCAGCCCGCCGCGAAGAAGGCGAGTGAGGTAGCGATACCCCTCCGCCTTGTCGAGGTCGTCTTCGGAGCGCGTCTGCACCAACTCGCCCGCGGCCTTCAGCTGATCACAGAACTCCGCCCACGCTTCCCCGGACAGAACCTTCTCGTCGTCGTTCATAGGTGCCGACGCTAGAGCAGGAGGCCGTTCGTCCGTTAGATCGATGCCTCGTCGTCGTGGGCATCGGCGAGGGTGTGGGTGACGATCGTTGCCGGGTCCGGTGCCGGTGACATCGGGTGATCACCTTGGTGACGGAACCACACCGTCTGCTGCGGGAATGGAATCTCGATACCCGCTTGGTCGAGTGCCGTCTTCAGGCGCAGACGCAGCTCGCGCTCGACCGCCCACTGCTGTGACGGTTCGGTCTTCACGACAAGGCGAAGAGCGACCGAAGAGGCGCCGAGACTTTGCACGCCCCACACCTCTGGACGTTCCATCACTTCATCGCCGCCCCACTCGGGGTCCTCCCAGAGCTCGTCGGCGACCCGCTGAATCACGCCTTGAGCAAGCGTGAGGTCGGTGTCGTACGAGACCTCAACATCGATCAATGCCCGCGACCACAGCTGGCTGAAGTTACCGACCCGCTGGATCTCGCCGTTCGGGACATGCCAGACCGTTCCATACACATCACGGATCGCGGTAGACCGCAGCGACACCTTCTCGACCGTGCCGGTGGCATCACCAACATCGATGATGTCGCCCACGCCGTACTGGTCCTCAATGAGCATGAACAGGCCGGAGAGGAAGTCCTTCACGATCGACTGCGCACCAAAGCCCAACGCAATACCGCCGATGCCGGCGCCGGCGATAAGGGGAGCAAGATCGATCTGGAGTTGGCCGAGCACCAGCATGGTGGCGACAATCCACACCGCCGAGACGACGATGCTTCGAAGGACGAGCCCGATCGTTTCGGCCCGGGCCGATGCTCGTTTTTTTTCGGTCTCCTCAATGAACAGTCGACCCGGGCCCCGCTCCCGTAGCGCCTGGAAGCGGTCATCGGCCGGCGACGCCACCTGCGCAACAAAGCGACCAACCACTCGCTGGAGCACCTTCGAAAGGATCCACGCCACCAGCAGAATGAGCATGATCCGAATCGGCCGATCGAGCATCCACTCAGCGGCGGTCGCGAAGAATCTGCTGTCCGTCCATTCGAAGACTTGTTCGCAGACATACGAGACGCCGGATACGCCGCAGGCGTCGGCGAGCCCCTCCGCGTCTTGTGCGGGATGGAGGACGACGTCGACAGGCATAGGCGAACGCTAGGACGAGGCCGTCAAGAGACGGTGGATCAGACCAATTTCCCGCAGATGCCCGACTTTCTCTATAATTATCTCGCATGCATCAGTTTCGAATGGGCGACGCCGCGCGTTTGCTCGGCGTGAGCCCCGACACCGTCCGCCGCTGGGCCGACCAAGGACGACTCGCGACCACGCGCACCGCGGGTGGCCATCGCGAAGTTGAAGGCACCGAACTGGCGCGGCTGGCTCTCGAACTCGGCGACGCCCCCGCCAACGAAGCCGCCACCGTGTCCGCTCGAAATCGCTTCCCCGGACTGGTCACTCGTGTCGTCCGCGACACCGTGATGGCACAGGTCGAAATCCAGGCGGGACCGCACCGAATCGTGTCGCTCATCTCTGCGGAAGCCGTTGATGCACTCGGGCTCGAACCGGGTGCACCCGCGGTCGCGTCGATCAAGTCGACCAACGTCATTGTCGAAAGACCATGAACCGTGGAGTGCTCGCGGCGATGGCCGCGCTGACCCTTAGCGGATGCGGGGCGAGCGGTTCCGGTGACGCGTCGCTCGCGTTCTTCCCCTCGTCGATGAGTTTCGTCAGCGAAGTGGCCGAGGAAGCCGAGGGCCTCGACGCTCCCGAGTTCGTCTTCGCGGGCAGCGCCCGTTTGGTCGCGCAACTCGAAGACGGCGCCGACGCCGCCGTTCTCGTGACCGCCGATGAAGAGACGATGCAGCGCGCTCGCGACCATGGTCTCGTCGTGGAAGACCTGGGGATCGTTGCGCGCAACCGCCTCGTGCTGGCGGTTGCTCCCGGGAACCCCGGAGAGATTGCTTCGGTCGACGATCTCGACAACGGGTCACTACTGCTCGGAGTCTGCGCGCCGGAGGTGCCCTGCGGCCGTTTGGCCCGAGAGGCCACCGAGACGCTCGGCATCACGATTCTCGCCGACACCGAAGAGGCCAACGTTCGTTCGTTGACGGTCAAAATCGACACCGGCGAACTCCACGGCGGACTGATCTACGCCACCGATGCACTCGCCTTCGATCTCGAGACGGTCGACGACGACACGCTCGCCGACTTCACCACGGAGTACCCGGCCGCCCGCGTGGGCGATGGCGATGTCGGCATTGTCGACTATCTCCACTCCCCTGCCGGCCAAGCCGCGCTCACCGGCCACGGGTTCGAACGGCCATGACCACCCCACGTCGAACGATTCCGCGACCACTCATTGTTCCCGCCGTCCTCGCGGTTGCGCTGCTCGTGCTCCCGGTCGTCGGGCTTCTCCTGGAAGCCCCATGGTCGAGCCTGATCGAGCGCCTCACCAGCGATGCGGTTCTCGACGCCATGCGCGTCTCGCTCGTGGTCAGTGCATCTGCCGCGGCCTTGTGCCTCATCCTCGGGCTTCCCCTTGCGTGGGTCCTGGCTCACAGCGAGCGACGAGGCATCGGCGTACTCCGGGCCTTCGTGCTCTTGCCGATGGTGTTGCCGCCCGTCGTTGGCGGCACCGCATTGCTCTTCGCACTCGGCCGCCGCGGCTTCTTCGGCGAATGGCTCGACCGCGGCCTCGGGATCACCCTGCCCTTCACAACGGCCGGTGCCATCGTCGCTGCGACGTTCGTGGCGCTTCCCTTCTTCATCACGACACTCGAATCCTCGCTTCGCGAACAAGGCACCAACCTGGACGAGGCGGCCGCCACCGTTGGTGCGTCACCCTGGGCGACCTTCATGCACGTCACGCTGCCGACGCAGCGGGGTGCGATCGCGGCGGGCCTCGCCCTGTCGTGGGCCCGGGCATTGGGCGAGTTCGGTGCAACGATCACTTTCGCCGGAAGTCTCGGCGGGCGCACTCGCACCCTTCCACTCGAGACATTTCTTGCTCTTGAGAGCGATCCCGAATCGGCGGTGGCGATCAGCGTTCTTCTCCTCGCCGTCAGTCTTACCGTCTTGATTGCACTGCGCGGGAAGTGGTTCGCCCGATGAGCTCCATCAAGGTCTCCGGCCAGATGCAACGGGGCGACCTCTCACTGCAGCTCGATCTCTCGCTCGAAGCAGGCCTCACCATGATCACCGGCGCGAATGGTGCCGGGAAGACCAGCCTCTTGCGACTCATCGCCGGCCTCGAACGGCTTGACGCGGGCCAGCTCACCATTGATGGACACACGATGGACGATGCGGCCGGCACCTTCGTCCCGCCTCATCAACGCTCCATCGCCTACGTGTTCCAAGACCATCGGTTGTTCCCCCACCTGAGCGCTCGCGACAACGTCGCATTTCCCCTCCGTCGTCGCGGCATCAAAAGGGCCGCAGCCTCAACTCAGGCGCAGACTCAACTGGCCACCGTCGGCTTGTACGAGCAGGCATCCAGTCGCCCGACACAACTCAGCGTCGGCCAGCAACAACGGGTGGCCCTGGCGCGAGCACTCGCCACGCCGGCCGACATCCTTCTGCTCGATGAGCCGCTCGCCGCGACCGATGAGGAGTCGCGGGGCACACTCCGCGAACTCATCATCACCGCACCACACTCGATGGTTCTCTGGGTGACCCACGATCCCGATGACGCCGACCGCGGCGATCGCCGGATCGCAGTGGACGAGGGCCGCGTGGAGCAGAATCGGAAGCGATGAGCCCTACGAACCCTCTCGACCGCTTCCGTCTCGATGATCGAGTCGCCATTGTCACCGGCGCAAGTTCTGGCCTCGGCGTTCGCTTCGCCCAAACTCTCGCATCCGTCGGCGCCAAGGTTGTGATCACCGCTCGCCGCGCCGACCGCCTCGCCGCCCTGGCCGACGAACTACCCGACGCCCTTCCCGTCCCCCTCGATATCACCGCCGATGGGGCGGCCGACGAACTCGTCGATGCCGCGGTGGCGCACTACGGCCGCGTCGACATCGTGGTGAACAACGCGGGCACCAGCACCGCCACTCCGGCGTTGCAATTCGATGCCGCCGCGTTTCGGCGCGAGATCGAGATCGACCTCGTCGCCCCCTACGCCGTCGCCCGAGCCGCGGCCGCCTGGGCGATTCCCGCCGGCCACCCGCTGAGCATCATCAACATCGGCAGCGTGCTCGGATTCGTCGGCGGCGGCAAACTTCGTGTGCCCGGCTATGCCGCCGCGAAGGGCGGCATCCACAACCTCACTCGCGAGCTCGCTTCGGAGTGGGCCCGCAAGGGCGTACGGGTCAACGCGATCGCCCCCGGGTGGTTCGAAACCGAGATGAACGAAGAGATGTTTGCCGAAACCAGCTCCACTGCCTACATGGAGAACGGCGCCCCGATGGGCCGGGCCGGAGTCGAAGGCGAACTCGACGGTGTCCTCCTCCTTCTCGCCGGTGATGCCAGCTCGTTTATGACCGGAAGCATCATTGCTGTCGACGGCGGGTGGACCGCGGTCTGACTCAGTCAGTACCGTGCAAGCAATGTCCAGTCTCCACACCCGCGGACTCTCCGTCTCCTTTGGCGGAATCCACGCGCTCTCGAGCGTGTCAGTCGAAGTTCGTCCCGGCGCGATCACCGGCCTTATCGGGCCGAACGGCGCCGGGAAGACCACCTTTATCGACGCCGTCACCGGCATGGTGCCGTCCTCGGGCCATGTCACACTCGACGGCGCAGAGGTGTCCGGTCTTCCCGCCAGCCAGCGGGCCCAACGCGGCCTCGTCCGCACCTTCCAAACCCTGGAACTCTTCGAGGACCTCTCGGTCGAAGACAATCTCGCCGCCGCGGCCGTGCGTACTCCCTGGTGGCAGTTTCTGGTCGACGCGATCCGACCAACCCGGAACCCAAAGCCCATCCCCGCGGTAGAAGCCGCACTCGAACTTCTCGGCCTCACCGACGACCGCCACCGGATGCCGTCCGATCTCAGCCACGGCACCCGCCGCCTCGTCGGTGTCGCCCGGGCCGTTGCTGCATCACCCAAAGTCCTCCTGCTCGACGAGCCGGCCGCCGGCCTCGACTCCGCCGAAAGCCGAGCGCTTGGCGCCCAGCTCCAGGCCGTCGCGGCCACCGGCATCACGGTTTTCCTGATCGATCACGACATGGGGTTGGTGCTCGAAGTGTGCGACCACATTCATGTGCTCGACTTCGGCGAGGTCATCGCGAGTGGCACGGCCGACGAAATTCGAAACGACCCGGCGGTGGTCGCGGCCTATCTCGGTCGAACCGCGGAGCAGACATGAGCGTCCTCAAGATCGAACAGCTCGAAGCGGGCTACAACGGCGTTCCCGTGGTTCGCGGTCTCAACCTCACTGTTCATGCTGGCGAAGTGGTTGCCCTTCTCGGTCCGAATGGTGCCGGCAAAACCACCACGCTGCGAACGATCTCCGGGCTGCTCCCGGCGATCTCCGGATCTGTCTCGGTCCTCGGCGCACCCACCGACAGCCGTCGCCCGTTCACGGTGGCGCGACGCGGCGTTGCCCACGTCGCCGAAGACCGATCGTTGTTCCCCGGCCTCTCAGTAAGAGAAAACCTCCGCCTCGCCACGGGTCTCAAACGCAAAGACCGCGCCGCGGCCTACGACCGTGCGGTCGATGTCTTCCCGCCCCTTGGTCCCCTCATGAACCGCCAAGCCGGTCTTCTCTCTGGTGGCGAGCAACAAATGCTGGCCGTGGCCCGGGCGATTGTCACCGGCCCCCAGTTACTGCTCGTCGACGAGATGAGCCTGGGCCTCGCGCCCGTCATCGTTGAGGAGATGTTGCCGGTGGTTCGCCGAGTCGCCGACGAACTCAACGCCGCAGTGATCGTGGTCGAACAACACATCCATCTCGCGCTCGAACTGGCCGACCGGGCCGTCGTTCTCGCCAATGGCGAAGTCGTGCTCGACGGCGATGCCGCCTCGTTCCGTGATGACCCAAGCCAAATCGAAGCCAGCTATCTCGGCTGATCAAACATTCGCCGCCTTTCCGGTAGCAATCGCGAGTGTTGTCGGTGGCGTGCTCATCATCACCGCGTCGGGCGACGACGGTTTCGCCATCTGCCCGTTCCGTCGATGCACGGGCGGCTATTGCCCCGGCTGCGGCGGCACCCGAGCTCTCCACCGCCTGGGCCGAGGCGACGTTGTTGGCGCGTGGCAGCACCACCCGTGGGTGGTGCTGCTCGCCGTCCAGTGCGTCATCGTCGGCGTGGTCCTTGTGTTCGCCCCGGCGTGGCGCGAGCGGCTCCGACAGCTGCTGCTGCCGGTTGTCGTCGCGAACGCCATCCTGGCGATCGGACTCTGGGTATTGCGCCTACAGGCGGGATCGATCCCGACCGGCTGGCTGGGGTAGGCGGATTTAGATCGCTCGCCCGGAATCGGCCCAGTAAGGCTCCCGCAGCTCGCGCTTCAGAATCTTGCCCGTGCCCGTTCTCGGCATCTCATCGATGAAGTCAACCGACCGGGGCCGCTTGTAACCGGCGAGCTTCTCGCTGCACGCGGCCAGCAATGCGGCCGCGACTCCGTCGGCGTCGAACCCGCCGTCGGAGAGCTGGACGATCGCCTTGACCTCTTCGCCGAACTCTTCGTTCGGCACACCAATGACGGCAACATCGCTGACGGCGGGGTGGTCGGCCAACACTGCTTCGATCTCAGCCGGGTAGATGTTGACGCCGCCGGAGATGATCATGTCGATCTTGCGATCAGACAACCAGAGGTAGCCGTCGTCATCGATGTGGCCGACATCACCCGTGGTGAAGACGCCGGGCTCGAGGTGAGCCTCCGCCGTCTTCTCCGGGTCGTTGTGGTACTCGAAATCGCTGCCCATCGCGCTCTTGAAATAGAGCGTGCCGGTCTTGTTGGCTTCGAGATGGTTGCCGTCGTCATCAACGACGAACACCTCCATCGACTCAAGTGGCCGCCCGACGCTGCCGCCCTTTTCGAGCCAGTCGGGAGAGTGGATCACGGAGATAAACGCGCCCTCGGTCGAGCCGTAGTACTCGTGGACGACCGGGCCGATCCAATCGATCATCGCCCGCTTCCATGGCGCCGGACACGGCGCCGCGCCATGCCACATTGCGGTGAGCGACGATCCGTCGAACGACGAGCGAACCGCTTCGTCGAGATCAAGCATGCGTTTGAACTGGGTGGGCACCAGGTGGACGTTGGTCACCTCGTACTCATCGATGAGCCGAAGGGTTTCGGCCGCGTCGTACTTGTGTCGCATCACGACCGTCGAACCGTTCACCAGCGGCATGAAGCTGAAGGCCCACTGGGCCGAGTGGTAAGCGGGACCGGCGAGCAGTGTTGTGCCACTGGCGGGAACGTAGGCGTCCATGCTCGAACAGATCAGCGCGAAGATCTCTGACGGAATCCCCTGGCCCCCGGAGAGCATGCCGCGCACACCCTTCGGCCGACCAGTAGTACCGGATGTGTAGAACATCGGACCACCGAGAAGCTGCTCTTCGAGGGGTTCGTCGGAACCCGATGCCACGAGGTCCTCGTAGGCATCAAGGGAACCGGGTCCGGCAACCGCACTGAACTCAATCGTGTTCGATCGTTCATCGGCGAGGGCCACTTCGGCAATCTCCACGAAACGTTCGTCGACAATGAGAGCGCGGGCGCCGGAGTCGTCGATCACATAGGCGAGCTCATCGGCCACCCAGTGCCAGTTGACCGGCACGACCGTGAATCCCGTGTGGGCCGCCGCGAGAAGGACTTCGTAGATCTCGCGACGGTTGCCCATCATCACCACAATGGTGTCGCCCGAGCCGATGCCACGATCGGCAAAGGCGCGAGACAGGCGGGTGACCCGGGTCTTCAGCTCACTCCAGGTTGTGGAGCCGGATTCGTCAACCAGAGCCGGTCGATCCGGGTGCTCGGCGACATGTTTGTCGAGGAGAATCGCCATCAGCCGCGGGGCATCCAGTTGCCGTGGGCGCCGTAGGGCACCCGCTGCGGAGAGAACACCCGAGCGACGGGTGGACCACTGAAGTCCTGGGCATCGATGATGCGGAACTCGCTGACGTCGGTGTCGAGATCGTGGCCAAAGAGCACGATCCAGCCGTCGTCTTCGGCACCGTCTTTGCCACGAGGCACGAAGACCGGCTCGCCGCCGTTGACGTTGCCGAGCCGGTGGACCTCGGGGATGCCGGTCTGAAGGTCGTACTTGTAGAGCTCCTGGCCCATCGACGGGTTGTCGGCGGTGTGACCGAGCTGCTGGGTGTAGCCGAAGCGAGCCGGTAACCCGACGAGGCGATCATTGATGCGAGGGAAGTCGGACTTGCGGTCGTCGAGATGTTCTTCCTTGACGGTGCCGGCCGCGAGGTCGATGGTCCAGCGCCAGAGTTCGGCCTTGCCCGAGATGTCGTCGAAGCCACCGTCCATGAACGTGTCGAGGCGGCAAACGACCATCACGATCTTGTCGCCCTCTTCCCAGGAGTTCACCGGATGCAGGACGTAGCCCGGCTCAACGTCGAACCAGCGGACGTCGGCATCGCCGCCGTTGCGCGGCATGACGCCAAGACGAGATCCGTTGTCGGGATTCCAACCAAACGGGGCTTCGCCCGCGATGGCCTTGTCGAGGCTGAAACAGACCGGGAGATCCATCCAGACGACATGGTTTCGCGTGATGTTGAAGTCGTGCATCATCACGCCGGAGGGGAGTGTGATCGGCTCGGCCTGCACCAGCGTGCCCGCCGCATCAAATCGGTAGTAGCGAAGGAACTCGGGCCCAACGACGCTGTAACCAAAGGCCAACATTTCGCCGGTCACCGGGCAGATCTTGGGGTGCGCGGTAAAGGGTCCAACGATCTGCCCATCGAAGTTCTCCATCCCGATGGTGTTGAGATCATGGTCCATCTCATACGGAGCAAAGCCCTCGTTCACGGCGAAGAGACGGCCCGCGTGCGACACGATGTTGGTGTTGGCCGGCGAGTTCGCCGGGTCCATCGACATGCCGTCGGCGCCGCCTTCGAGCGCTGGTGTGCGCACGTAACGGTTGTGGATCGAGGCCTTGCCGTCGCGAATGTCGACCGCGTGGACCATGCCGTCACCGAAGAACCAGTGATCGCTAAATCCGCTGATCGGGTTGAACCCGTTGCGCATGTAGACGCCGTCGATCTCGGCGGGGATCTCGCCTTCGACCTTGAGGTCGTGGACGCTCAGCTCCTCCTTGATCGGGCCGTAGTTGCCCTGCAGGTGCCACGGCAGCTCGGTGCCAGATTCAGTGGTGTTTGCCTCGGTCGTAGTCATAAATGTCCCCCGGTTTCGGTGCGGCGCAAAGAAGCGCTTGTCGAAACATACCTCACTGGGTTAACACTGTTAAGTCGACGCGGACTATCGTCCGTGACTGAACCGTGGGGGAATTCAAATGTCGTTGGCCAAAGCTGCACGTAACCGTCTGTTGGTGAGTCTCGGCATCCTTGCCCTGTTCGCGGCCGCCTGCAGCGAACCGGCAACCGAAACCACCGACTCCGCCTCCACAACCACCACGGCGACGCCGACCGACGACACGACGCCTGACACGCCGGACCCGGTCGAGTCCGTTCCCGAGGGCGACGGCACCTCGATCGTCGAACGCCTCGCGGGCGAAGAGTGGTTCCTCGGCACGATCCCTGATCTCCCGGTCGAAGCCGACGCCACGCTCGAGCCGATCAAGATCGGCATCATCAACCAGGAAGACTCACCAGCGGGCTCCTTTCCCGAGCTCCGCTTCGCCGCCGACGCCGCCGTCAACTTCATCAACGCCGAACTCGGCGGTGTCGAGGGTCGTCCGATCCAGCTCTTCCCGTGCGCAACGAACTTCAGCGTCGAAAGCTCCCAGGGTTGCGCCCAGGAACTCGTGCTCAAAGAAGTAGTCGCCCTTGTCGGCGGCCTCGACGTTCTCGCCTCCGGCGCCCTTCCCGTCCTCGAACAGAACGGTCTCCCGATCGTCGGCGGCATCCCCGCAGGACTCGCCGAGCAGCGTAGCCCCTCCTCGTTCGCCTTCTCCGGCGGAACCGCCGGCGGCATGGCGGCCATGATGCAGCACGCCTCCGACCAGGGTTACGAGAAGGCCTTCATCGCCTACGGCGACTTCGAATCGTTTGCGGTTGCCGCCGAAGAATACGGCGCTCGCGTCGCGGAGAGCCTGGGCATGGAAGTGCGACTCAACGCCTTCCCATTGTTCGGCGCCGACTACACCCGAGTGCTGAACGACGCAAAGTCGTTCGGGGCTGATGCGGTCGTCATCAATGCCGCCGATGCCGCCTGCGTCCCCGTGATGCAAGGCTTCCGCGATCTTGGCTTCGAAGGCACCCTCTACATGTTCGGGGCGTGTGCGGCCGAAGAAATCATTGCCGAGGCCGACGGCGCCAACATCGGTGTGGTCTTCAATAGCGAAGGTCCGCCCGACACCGACGATGTCGAGGGGCAAATCTTCGACTTCGCATCGAACGAATACAACAATGGCAACGCACAAGCGGCGGGCACCGTTGCCTTCCGCGGAATGATGAACCTCTACGCAATCCTGATCGAACTCGGCGCCGACAACATTACGAGCGAGGGCGTCGTCGATGCGTTGCAGAACTCCGTGGATCGCGAGAGCTTCTGGGGCCACAACTACACCTGTGACGGCAACCAGGTGCCCGGTCTGCCGTCGCTGTGTGCACCCCAGCAGACACTCATGACGATCAACGGATCTTCCCAGGACGATCTCGAGTTCATCACCGACTGGATCGACACCGTTGCCCTCTTCGAAGCTGCCTTCGCCGAGTAAGTCGTCGCTCGCGCTGTGACAACTTTCATCTCCAACCTGCTCCTTGGGCTCGGCGTCGGCGGGGTCATCGCCGCGCTCGCCGTTGGTGTTGTTGTCACCCATCGCGCCAGCAACGTCATCAACTTTGCCCACGCGGCCCTCGGCGCCTACCTGGCGCTCTTTTACTACGAGTTCCGTCAGAGCGGCGACGTCGTTCAACCACTGTTGCTGCCGTTTGTGCCGGCCCGGTTCCACCTGCTCGACCGGCCGACCATGATCAGCGCGCTGCTCGTCACGCTCGTGATCTCGGCGCTGGTCGGGCTGGCAACCTATTGGCTGATCTTCCGGCCGCTGCGCAGCGCTCCGCCACTGGCCCGCATCGTCGCTTCCCTGGGCTTGATGATTTATCTCATCGGTGTCATGGACGTCCGTTTCGCCGACGCCCCGACGATCGACGGTCCACTCCCCAACGGGATCGTTGAGTTCGGTGGCACGTTTATTCCGGCCGATCGTTATCTACTGGCCGCCATCGTCGTGATCGCGGCGACCGTTATTGCCGCGTTGAGCAAGTTCACAAACTTCGGACTGGCCACACGAGCCAATGCGGAGAACGAGAACGGCGCGGTGCTCTTGGGCATCTCGGCCGACAAGATCAGCGCTCTGAACTGGATGCTCGCCACACTGGTGGCAGGCGGCGCCATGATCTTGGCCGCACCGATTCTCAACAATCTCAACCCGGCAACGACCGCACTCTTGGTTGTTCCCGCGCTCGGTGCGGCACTTCTCGCCCGATTCTCTTCGATCGGCATTGCCGCCGCGGCGGGCCTTGGGATCGGCATGTTGCAGTCCGAGATTCAGGCGGCCCAATCCGAATGGGACAGCCTGAACGGGCTCGGCCTGGCCGAAGGTCTTCCGTTCCTACTCGTGCTTCTCGCCCTGACATTGCGCAGCGATCGGATCGTCGGCCGAGGCGATCTCCAGATGCCTCGGCTGCCGAGCGCTCCCGATCCCACCCGAACAATGTGGGTCACGATCATCGTCGTCGCGCTCGGCGTTGTCGGCCTGTTCACGCTCGGGAGCGAATGGCGCCAGGCCATCATTTTGTCGGCGATCTCGGGCGTGATGGCCCTCTCGGTGATCGCGTTGACGGGCTTCGTTGGCCAGATCTCGCTTGCCACCTTCGCCCTCGCGGGCACTGCGGCCTTCAGTATGGTGAAAGCTGGCGACCTCCTGGGCCTGGGCTTCCCGTGGACTCCGATTCTTGGCACTCTGGTCGCGGTGATCGTCGGCACGCTGGCCGGGCTTCCCGCCATCCGGGTGCGAGGGCTCACCCTGGCGATCGCATCGCTCGCTGCCGCAGTTGCGGTCGAGCAGTTGCTGTTCAAGTGGGATTGGCTCACGGGCGGCATCGAAGGTTCTCGACCCGATGCCCCGGCCGTCCTCGGCCTCGATCTGCAGATCACTGCCAGTGGGGCGAATTTCCCCCGCAAGGAGTTCGGCATTCTCTGCCTGTTCGCCCTGCTGTTCGCGATGTATGTCGTGGTGAACCTTCGACGGAGTTCAACCGGGCGTCAATGGCTCGCCGTTCGAGCCAATGAGCGGGCCGCCGAAGCAATCGGCATCTCGGCCCCGCGAGTGAAGCTGTCGGCCAACGCCGTTGCGGCGTTCCTCGCCGGCATCGCCGGCACCCTCACCGCCTATCAACACAACATCGTCTCCACCACGTCGTTCGGCGCCATCAAGTCGCTGGTTCTGGTGGCAATGACCTACCTCGCGGGCATCGCCGCGCCCGCCGCCGCGCTCCTCGCCGGCGTTCTCACCGAAGAAGGCTTGCTCACCGTGGGCATGGACCAGATGAACGACGACGCGTCCCAATATCAGTTCGCGATCAGTGGCCTCTTCCTGATCATTGCGGCCATCAAGCTCCCCTCCGGCGGCATCGGAACTTCCGCCCGGGCGATCAAACGAGCGCAGAAGGCAAAGACACCATGAACAAGATACGGACGCCGCTCACCGCCGAACGCATCGTTGACGCTTCGATCACGCTCATTCGCGAAAGCGGAGTCGAGGCGCTTTCGATGCGGGCATTGGCCACATCGCTGGGTGTCACCGCTCCCGCTCTCTATGCCCACTTCACGAGCCGCGACCAACTCCTGCGGGCCTGCGCGCAGGTCGGCTACGACGCGCTCGACGAACGATTCCAGAAGGAAAAGCCCGAGTCGCCCGTCGAAATGATCTGGGTCTCGAGTCGCAGCTACGTGCACTTCGCGCTCGACGAGCCCGAGCTCTTCTCGCTGATGTTCATGTTCCGACCCGAGGCGATCGAGATTGCCGTCGAGGCCGATGTCGAACACGACGGCGCCACCACCGTCTTCAATTCAATGATCCACAACCTGGGGCTCGCCATCGAGTCCGGCGAGCTTCGACCCGCTGATCCACTTGAGTACGGCCTCGCCCTCTGGGCCTCCGTGCACGGCGTCGCCACCGTCGCCACTCTGGCCCCCGGCCTCGCCGTCGACCCGTTGCTCGACACCGTTGTGGGCGGCTTGATCGCCGGCTGGTCCACCTGAAGCAGCGGCGGCAGCGGAGCGCACCTCCTCCCCCATGGGTGCGCACCCGCCGCCCCGCAATCCCCGGGCACCCGAAGGTCCCGGTGAGAAACACACCCCGCCGCGGCGGACGACGAGGTGTGTCGGACGCCACATGTTGCGCCAGTTCGCGGCCCAGGTCAAGGGGTCATTCCGGACCAACTGGGTAGTTCTTCGGCACCCCCAACGGGGTGCCTTCTCAAATTTGCGGAGCGAGTCCGGCCACTTCGGCAACCGGCACGAGCTTGGTGTGCACGACGGGCTCGATGCCGGGCCGCACAAACCGCAGCCCCATCACGCCGTGATCGTGGGTGCGAGGTTCGATCCAGTTCGCAACACCCGGGTCCGCGTGGGCGACGACGATTCGAACCCGGCTGCCATCGCGCACCGCGTTCTCCTTGTCGATGTAGCCCTCGCCGGTCGCATAGTTCGCGAGGTTCTCCATCCAGTGGTTACAGAGTTGGAAGTTCCAGTGCTGTGTGGTGGGTTCTTCGAAGTCGACCACGAGCGCCATTCCTTCGGGCACGCGCCAGTAGCCGAACTCGAAATGGCGGTCGTCGGGTGAGCCGCCGATGCGCTCGTACCACTCACGGGTGAATTCGGTCTCGTTCTCGCGGGTGAGTAGATCTCGTGTCCACCCCGCATAGTCGGAGAGCAGCCCGAGAACGAGCTGCCCGCTCACGGCGAGCCGCGTCGACATATCTTCCGGTGTGGGCGTGTGGGGCCGATCGTGTTCATCGAGGCATTGGATCTTGAGACGGGGCTTGGTCTGCGTGGCGCGGTCATCGTAGACAACCCGACCCATCAGCTCTCGAGTGGTGGACGCCATCGACATCCATGCACTGCCGTCTTTTGGCGGCTCAACCGAAAGAATGAAATCAACGGTGCCGTCGGCGGCGACGAATTCCGCGAGCTCGGAGGTGTGCGGGGTGAGCGCCATGTTGGGATTGAACGTCTCGAGGTAACCCTCGGGATCGCCACCGGTCGAGAACGCACCGACGTTCTCGGGGATCGGCGGACTCCAGGCCGACAAGTGGGTATAGACATCGCCGGCGGTGCCGGTGATCCGATAGCGATACTGGGCGTCGACCGGCTGGACGATGTGATCCTGATTCGGCGACTGCACACCGATGCCTCCACTCAGCGGCGGAGGAATGATCCCGACCCGGGAAGGCTCAGTGCCGGGCGTGACGCGCTCGATCCCGCGGAACGACGCCATGAGGATCATCCGGATGATGTAGCGGAAACCTTCGACCCGGTCCTGACCGTTGCCGTCGGGTGTTTCGCGGAGCGCAATGTGTCCGGCAGCCTTCAAGGTGTCGCAGAAGTCATCCCAGGCTTGGCCGTCATGAAGGCGCGCCGCTCGAGCCGCATCTAACTCACTCATCGCTGTTCCCGTCTGATTGGGCGAGGGCTTCGCGGAGGAACACGAGTTGCACCAACAGGAGGTTCTCTGCCACCTCTTCTTGCGGCGTCATGTGGGTGACACCCGACAACGGAAGGACCGTGTGTGCTCGGCCGGCTTCAAGCAGGGCCCGCGACAGTTTGAGAGTGTGTGCAGCGACAACATTGTCGTCGGCCAGACCATGGATCAACAGGAGTGGTGGAAACGGGATTGCCGGATCGAGCAATACCGGCTCCACCGTGAGGTCGGTTCGTTCATAGTTCTCGGGCTCGGTGTCTGGATGGCCGAGGTAGCGCTCGGTGTAGTGCGTGTCGTAAAGCCGCCAATCCGTGACCGGCGCTCCGGCAACCGCGGCATGGAACACGTCGGGACGACGCAGAACAGCAAGCGCCGCGAGATAACCACCAAAGGACCAGCCGCGTATTGCAACACGAGTGAGGTCCAGCCGCGGCTCGAGCACAGCCGCCGCCTGAAGGGCATCAACCTGGTCGTCCAGCACCGGAGCCGCGAGGTCGCCCCGGACCGCCCGCTCGAACGCCGGACCTCGCCCGGGGGTACCGCGACCATCAGTGACGAGCACCGCGAACCCTTGATCGGCAAACCACTGCGACGCGTGAAAGAGCGACCGGGATTGTTGGACGCGCTGAGCATGTGGGCCACCATAGGGATCAAGCAGAACCGGGAGCCGAGCGTCATCGGCCACGCCGTTGGGTAAGAGCAATGCCGCCGCCAACTCGCGATCACCCAAGCGCAGCATCTTCATATTGAGCGAGACATCCGGCCGTTCGGAGTGATCGTTGATCGTCCCAATCGAGACTCCGGCTCGCACCACCGAGACCTGGGACCCATCGAACGCCAAGCTCCGCGACACCCGCACCTGAGTGGGCCCACCGATCACCGCGCCGTGCACGCCGGCCACCTCCGTCACCCACTCGATGGTGCCGTCCCAGCCAACGCGACCGACGTGGACCGATGTCGGTTCTCGCGACGCGGCGACAACCACGCCGTCGGCATAGACCGAGATCACCCGGCGGATCTGCACACCGTCGCCGGTGATTGCCTCGCCGTCGACACAGAGACGGCGAGCCGCGCCCCGGTCCTCCACCGTGATCAGGCGGCCGCCCTGTCGAGCCGGAGTGCCAGGAATCAGCTCAACCCAATGATCGTCCTCGATGCGGTGCATCTCAGAGACCGACCCATCGCTCGGGTCGACCTGGAACACCGCCAAGGTGCGCTGATCTCGGCTCTGCATCGTGAGCCAGATGCCATCGTCGTCCCACGATGCCGAAGCGAGATACTCCCAACCGCCGGCTGGCCAGTCGATCGGGGCAGTGTCGCCGTCGAGCGAGACGATGGCAAGAGAAACCTGGGCGTTCGCGGTGCCTGCCGCGGGATAACGCACCGGGGTCGGCGCCTCAGCCGGCGACACCGGCGCCGAGATCCACCACTCCTCGACCGGAGCCACGTCCACCCGCTCGACCAGCAGTGCGTCACTTTGCGGACTCCACCAGTAGCCGCGGGTACGGCCCATCTCCTCGCCCGCAACAAACTCCGCCGAACCCCACGAAACCGTGCTCGCTGCTTCCTGCGCGATCAGTCGGTCTTCGCCATCAACGATCGCGCGGAGAGCATCGCCCGTGACATACCCCACGTGCTGCCCGTCGGGCGAGAGCCGCGGATCGAATACCCCGGCTGCGGCCGCCAACATCGAGACGACCCCCGTTGCAACATCAGCCCGGGCCAACTGCCCGCCGATCGCAAACACCGCCGCCGCGAGGTCCGCAGTGGCATCAAAGGCGACGATGCCCCCGCCAGACTCTCGAGCCCGTTCACGTCGGGCCCGTTCCTCCGGTGGCAGGTCGGTTTCGTCGACTCCTAAGGCGGCGGCATCTACCACGAGTCGCTCGGCCGCGGTCGCCGGATCGAACTCCCATAACGAGTTCACCGGGTCGACGGGTCCACCCGAACGCAAGAAGAGCACCCGGTCGCCGGCGCTCGAAACTCGGAAATCACGCGGCGCCCCCAGCGTGAACCGACGCGTCGCTGCTTGGCGGCGAGGAAAAGAACCAGTGGCTTGCATCTGCGTATGGTGGTCGCTAGTTGCAGCAGCTGCGCGCATCTCGCCCGATCAACACCCCACAGGAGCCCGCATGGACCCACATACCGAACCAATTCGTTGGGGCATTGCGGGGACGGGCGGTATCGCCGCAAGCTTTGTGACGGACTTCGCCAAGCTCGACGATGGCGAGATCGTGGCCGTCGGTTCACGATCAGCCGAGACGGCCAATACGTTCGCCACAACACATGGGATCGACCGCTCCCATGGCTCGTATGCGGACCTCGCCACTGACCCCGATGTCGACATCGTGTACATCGCCGGGATTCACCCGGTGCACGCCGAGCAGGCCGAACTCTTCCTCGCCGCGGGCAAACATGTCCTCGTCGAAAAGCCCATCGCTCTCAACCAGGGCGAGGTCGATCGTATGATCGCGGCTGCGAGCGCCAACGATCGTTTCCTCATGGAAGCGTTGTGGATGCGGTTCAACCCGACCCACGTCGAGGCTTTCCGACGCATCCACAACGGCGACATCGGCGAGGTGCGTCGAATCACCGCCGATTTCTCCTTCGCTCTCCCGTTCGATGCCGGCCATCGACTCTATGACCGAGCCAAGGGCGGCGGCGCATTGCTTGACCTCGGGATCTACCCGCTCTCGATGGCATGGTGGGCGCTCGGCGAACCCGCGTCCGTCACGTCGACCGGCCACATCGCTCCCACGGGGGTCGACGATGAAGTCAGCCTGTTATGCGAATGGGAGTCGGGGGCGTCGGCGCTTCTCACCGCCGCACTTCGGCTCGCGGGCCCAATGACGGCCCGCATCGAAGGGACCAAAGGACTCGTGGAGTTTCCGCTACCGGCTCACGCCAGCGCGACTGTCACCCTTCGCCGCGGCCCCGAAACTGAAACAATCGAAGGCGATTCACCCGGCCTTCATCATCAGGTTGTCGAGGTGCATCGATGCCTGCGGGCTGGTGAGCTCGAAAGCCCCCGGATGCCGTGGGCAACCAGTCGGGCCATGATCGCCCGTTGCGACAAGATTCGAGCCAATCTCGGCGTGCGTTACGAAACGGACTGACGCTCGGACTGGACCGCGGCCAGCCGCACCTCTCGCCCGAGTCGATGATCGTCAAACGCCTGGAGGCCAAAACCGATGGCCGGGCCGATCGTGAGGGCGATGATCACCGTCATCACGCCGATGCTGCCCCCCGCAATCGCCCCGAGCACCAGGCTCCCAACTTCGAGCGCACTGCGAACCACAACCGGGCGACGGCCGTGTTTCTCCGCGGCATGCATCAGCGCTTCGAACGCTCCACCGGCCGCCGCTTGATAGACCACCGTGGCGACGCCAACTACCAGGATCGCGGCACCGAACGCCGCAAGCCCGATTCGAGCGCCGAGCCCCTGCGGCTCCGACACAATCTGCAGCGCAATGTCGATGGTCAACCCGTTGAGGAAGATCAGACCAAGACTTCTCGAGGTTGGCCGCACGCCGAGCAGCGCCGCCAACAAGAAGAGGGTGCCCGACATGGCCCACGAGGACTGACCAAACGAGAGCGGCGTATGGTGAGCGATCGCCGAGATTCCGACGTCGTAGGGCGCCACCCCAAAGCCAGCGGCGGCCAGGGAGGCGACACCGGCACCGATCATCACCGAGGCCGGGAGGAGCCAAAGAACCTGACGAGGACCCGACGGCAATGGATGGGTGCGGACCCATCGCGACGTGACAATTACGCCCTGACGCGACAACCCGCCGAGGTTGCCAATCCTTTTGATCAGGGGGGCGACGAACCGCTTCACGTCTCCAGTCTCGGCCCAACTCTGGGAGTCCCTTACCTCGCCGCTCTGGTCATGGGTCACAGCGATTCGACGCATCGGTCTGGAAGACCTGGACGATCTCGATCGAGCCGTCGGCGACCACAATTCCGCGGCCGGGAACCGCCGGAAGACCGAGTCGGGCCGGGAGTTGTTGACCGAGCAAGTCACCATCGAGCGGCTCGGGGCGAAGCAATATTCCCACTCGAGAGGACTTGATGTCGCTCGCCCAATGGCCGTAGGCCGACCGATAACGATCTGGTCGAGCCGCCACCACGAGATGCACGCCCGCGGGCGGCGCCGCGACCAATGCGACCAGCGTCCCGAGGGGATCGTCGACCTCAAGGCAGTCATCGACCAAAACGATGGCGCCACCTTCTCGAGCGGTGATGACGGCGGCCAGTTCCGCGGCATCCGTCGGCTCAATTCCGGTGCGTTGGGCAAGTGACCCGTTGCCCACAACGATTGCGTGAGGA
The DNA here is from genome assembly GCA_047639555.1 of Candidatus Aldehydirespiratoraceae bacterium. GTDB lineage: Bacteria > Actinomycetota > Acidimicrobiia > Acidimicrobiales > Aldehydirespiratoraceae > JAJRXC01. The sequence goes on along the minus strand of JBLIOE010000020.1, from coordinate 14,141 downwards.
CCGGCCGACCGAGCAATGGCGGCGAGGGTATTGGTGCGACCCGATCGGGCCGGACCAAGGGCGAGGAAGTGTTCGCCTGTGTGCAGACGCACAATCGCTGGTTCGAGATCGCGGTCGCGAACGCCGATGGCAAACGACCAGTCGTGAGCGCCGAGGCGGAACGTGCCGCTGACGGTCGACCACGGGATCTCGGCCGCCAGTTCGCCCACCTGGTGCGGCTCGAACACGGGGTCGGCGTCGCACCGGCGGGCCACGATGTGCCGGAGAAAGTCGTCCCCGGCTGCGGGAAGCAGCACGTGAGCGGTCGCTCCATCCCTGCTTCGTATCACGCGCCCGGCAACGAACCCGGCGGTGGACCCGACGAGCCCGAATCGCAGCGCGTCGGCCTGGTCGGCGGTGCGATGCAAGATGACCTCCCCGACCGTCGCGGCCAGCGCCGGCGCCAGGTCGGCCGAGCGGCGCAGCGATACCGCCATCTTTATTCCCACTGCGGGGCCGTCGGCCCAGACCCGCGCGAGGCGTTCGTGCACCGCGGCTTCCTTCACCGGGTCGTGGGCTCGCGCCAACCCCCCGAAGTCGTCGATGATCACCAAGATCTCGGGGGCGGCGGCCATGGGGTCGACTCGACGGCGGCCCACTTCGTCATCCAGCCATCGCAAGAGTCGACCACGACGCACCACATCGCTCGGCCCACAGTAGGTGCCGGTCGCTGGCAGGTTCGCGAGAGGGGCGAGGCCACCCGCGTCGAGATCGATCACATGGAGATGGCGGTCCTGATCGACAGCGGAGGCCGCGAGCGCCGCGGTGGCAAGCGTGGTGGTCGTGCCACTTCCCGGTCCGCCAACAACACAAAGATGGCCGTCGGCCGGGAGCCAACCGTCGGTGCGTTGCTGTTGCCGATCAGGTTCATCCACGAGGAGCCACTCGCCGGCTGCAGCATCGTGAGCAGCTTGCGTCGCAACCGTCGGAAGGGCGGGCGGCCACGGAGAACGCGGAAGCCCTCCGCCCCGGGCCCGATGGGCGTCACCGATCGACCGAACCAACCGTTGCAGATCGGTGTCGCGTGCGACGTTGGGCTTCGTTGCCCTCGGCAATACAAGAGACACGCCAGCGCGGCCATCGGAGCAGCCGGTGGCGAGCGCCGATTGGAACGGCACGAGCTCGCCCGGTCCGAAGCGGGCGATCGCCCGGCCCGGTCGATGACGCGGGATCGCCGCCGCATCGGGTGAATCGATGACGTCGGACGAGTCGCCCCGATCGGTGACTCGAAGAGCGATGCGGCACGACGTGTTGGCCCGAATGTCGTCGGTCACGACACCGGCGGGACGTTGCGTGGCGAGAATCATGTGGACACCGAGACTTCGGCCTCGCTGCGCAATGCCGACCAACGCATTGAGAAACTCCGGCAGATCGCTGGCCAGCGACGCGAACTCGTCGACAACAACGATCAGCCGAGGGAGCGGATCGATGTCGTCACGCCCAGCCGCCAACCGACGGAACGCGGGCAGATCCTCGGCCCCAAGTTCTCGAAGCCGCAGCTCCCGGTGATGAAGCTCTGCCTCGAGGCACCGGAGCGCCCGCGCTGCGAGGGTCTCGTCGAGGTCGGTTACGAGACCAGCGACGTGGGGCAGATCCGCGCAACAGTCGAACGCGGCGCCACCCTTGTAGTCAACAAGCACCATTGCGACATGATCGGGATCCGCGCTGGCGGCCAGCCCGGCCACGAGCGAGCGGAGGAGCTCGGATTTGCCCGATCCGGTCGTGCCGCCCACCAGCACGTGGGGTCCTTCTCGCACAAGATCGAGGGAGACGACGCCGTCGGCGTCGAGACCAATCGGACTTGCCAGGTCGGCCGTGCCGTCGGTCGCCCGCCAGCGAGCCTCAACCTCGGCGGCATCATCGCCCTGGATGTCGAGCAGTGACAGAAGCGGCGCAGCCGACGGCACACCAGCACCGGCCACCGGCAGTTCGGGATCGTCGAGGCGGGCCAGCCGACGGGCCGCGTATTGGGCCGTGGCCAGGCTGACACCCCACCCCAACGCGGAGCGCCCGGGTGATGCCTGACGCGGGTCGATCAAAGTGACCCGACCAAACTCGTCCGCCCGAACCACCATGTCGCACGTTGCCGGGAGACGATGCTCGTCGGCAACCAACACAATCGTGGCCACGCGATCGGCGGCGGCCAGAATCCGCCCGACGGTGGTTCGCCCCTGGAACGGGTCGTCTCCGTCGAGCACGGCGAGCAGAAGACGCTCGCCCTGCATCGCCCGGATCGATTCAGCCGCACGAGAGTCGTCGGTCGTAACCACGGTGACACCGCGAAGTCCGCTGGCGTGATCGGCGGCGTGAGGGAGCCACTCACACCAACGCCACCGGCGAGGTTCGTCGGCACCGACCGCAACGGCAAGGTCGGCCGGACCGTGGTGCGTGGCCATCTGAACGACAAGCGAACGAGCGATGGCAAGACAGGCGCCACGGTCGCCGACCAGACCGACCGTCTTGCCGGGCCCAAGATCGAGCGGAACAGGCACATCGGGAAGCAGCGGCAGGCCCGCAAGAACGCGACCGACTTCCACGGCCACGTCGGCCGACTGGTTGGCGCGAAGCGGAGGTCGGAACGGCTCATCCGCGGCACCGATCGCGACCAAGAAACTGTCGGCGTGGCCGGGGCGTCGCTCCCACACCCGCACCGACGGACCGGCCGCTCGGCGCACCACCTCCGCGGGATCGGGATGAAGCGTGCGCCGGCGCCAGACCTCGGCCCGACGGGCGCTGGGTAGTACGTCACGTAGGTCATCCATTTCCGCCAGGAAGACTCGCTCTGCGGTTCGGAACTCTCGGCGAGCTCGACGCCGCCGCTCAAGCCATGTGCCGATCGTGAGTACTGGCCCGAGCGCCGCAAAGATCGCCATGAACGGCGAGAAGACCAACGCCATAACACCACCGGCAAGAATCGGCAGAACGATGCCCGCCACGGAGATCGGCTCTATGACCGGAGCTTCGGGCCGCAGGCCGGGGGCCCGCAACGGGGCCATCTCGGTTGGCGGTTCGCAGCGGGGCGGGCGGTTGAACGGGATCGACCCGCCACGGGCGCCTAGACCCGATGCCACCGCCACTGGAGTGTCGCCCTCGATATCTCGCACCATCAGTCGGGTGGTTCCCGCCCGGATCATTTGATCGGCGGCCAGCGCCGCCGGTGCCGCGACGGGATGCCCTTCGATCGACGTGCCATTGCGCGTGCCGTGATCGATGAGCGATGCGCCGCCCGCCGTGACACTGAAGTGTCGCGGCGAGAGGGCGGCATCATCAAGTGACACGTCGGTCGCCACCGACCGGCCCACACACAGGCCTCCCTCAACCGGAACCGACCCTCCAGCCCGGACGCCGCCAACAATGGCGAGCGCCCGGGCGGAGGGGGTCGGGTTCTGGATGGTGATGGATGTGGGGGTGATGAGGGTGGATGTGGGAGTGGAGTCGACGACTGACCCTTCACACACGTTCGTTGCCGCGAGCGGCGTGGTGGGGTCGAACGATCGGCCGTCGATCGCCAGACCAATGCGCTCCCCGGACTCTGCCGCGAGCCCCAGAGCGGCACAAAGCGCAGCAATCGGGCGAGTTGGATCGTCGATATCGATCTCAACGATCCGCTCCCCTCGTTCACTGCGGTGGACGATGCGCATGGCCCCGACCGCTTTCGCGTTGTCAGACCGTGTCGAGAGCCGAAACGCCGGCCTGTAGTTCACGCCCGATGAAGGCGGAGTGTTCGCCGAGTGCATCGACGAGGCTCATCAGGTTCGGGCGAAACTCGGAGGCCCAGGCCTCGCGGAACCGGTTCGAGCGGTTCCCCTGCCAGGTCGTGCCGTCGAGACCACCCTGAATCGCCTTGATCACCTGCTGGACCGCTTCGGCCTGGGTGCCGAACGTGACGGCCAGTTGCTCCATCTGAGACTTGCTCATGACCAGCATGTCGTTGGACATCGTGTGCTCCTCTGTTCAATGCATACCACTATTTGTGAGTGCATTTCCTGTTGTTTGACTCTGACACGGAGCGCACAGAAAAGCAAGAAAAAGCATGAAATACTGTACAATGTCACACGGCGGGTAGCGGGAGTAACGGGAACCTCCGCCCACTCAACGTCGAACTCGACCGATACGTTTCGTCGATTTGAGACCAGACCCCAGCCTGTTCGTAGGACTTGGAGATGTTCTTGAGGCGTATCCAGCTCAGCGGGCGAGCCTGCGCCGATGCTCAGCTCCGTGGGTGGTCGCTGACCAGTCGGGCAAGGTGATCGAGGTCGTCCATCGTGGTGTGGACGTGTGGCGAGACGCGGATTCCACCGATGCGATGGTCGACGCCGATGTTCTGCTCAGCGAGGCGCTCGACGACGCCCTCGTCGGCGTGCACGATGGCTGTTCCGCTGCGTCGATCTCGGTCGTGCGGGCTGAAGACAAGTTCGCCGAGCCGGTCGATCAGGTGGTCGGTGAGGGCGAGGTTGTGTGCGCGGATCGTGTGGAGGCCGAGTTGGTCTATTGCTCTGATTGAGTGCGCTGCGATGAGGAACGGCAGGACCGTCGGGCTTCCGCCCCAGAATCGGAGCGCGTCAGATGCGTCGCGGTAGTCGTGGATGTCGAACTCGAACGGCTGCTCGTGGGAGAACCAACCGACGTCACTCGGTCGGCACCGGTCGATCACGGTATCGGCCACCCACAACCACCCGGCGCCAGGCCCACCGCTCAACCATTTGACGCAGGATCCGACGACGGCATCGACCTTCCACACGCCGAGGTCAATCGGAATGATGCCGGCCGACTGCGCGACGTCGACCACCGTGATCGCTCCGCTGGCGCGAACCTCCGCGGTGATGTCGGGGACGGGTACGCAAATGCCGGTGTTGGAGTGCACGTGGGTGACTACGGCCACGTCGACACCTTCGAGATGTTCGCGCCATACGGCCGGATCGGAGACGTCGGCTTCACGCGGGATGAACCGCACGTCGTAACCCGACCGTGTGCAGACGAAACCGAGCGACGGAAACGCATCGTCACTGATCAACACCGTCGGGGCGTCAAACCCGTGATGCAGCGAGTCGAGGAGTTTCGCCAACCCGCTCGACACGTTGCTCTGCGGGCAGATCAACGCGGCACGGGTCGACAACAGCTCGGCGAGGGCGGTACGGAATCCTTCGATGCCGTCGAGCCAACGTGGCCAAGCGTCCGCCGTGTGATTCTCCCAGGTGTCGAAGTACCCGGCGACGACATCGCGCGATCCGTGCACGGGGAGTCCGATTGAGTGGCTAAGAAAGTAAGCGCCGCGGTGGTCGACGAAGGGGCCGGTCACGAGATCAGCTCGCGCAGCGCGGCGAGGTCCGCGTGACGGGTGGGGATGTCGTCACGGTCCGCGGCGAGACGCCGATCGCGCAGGCCTTCTAGGGCGCGGAGCAGCACGTCGAGTGGTGGTCCGCTCGCCGTGATACCAGAGAGATGCTCGGGCGGGATCCGCTCGGCGGGTCGCTTGATGAAGCTCATTACGAGATCGTCGTGGTGCTGAGCTGCGGCGCGACCATGCGCTCGACAGACGGCGAGGAACGCAGCGGAGTGTTCACGGAACCAGGCCTCGGCGGCGTGGTCGGCCTGCGCGAGGAGTGCATCGAGCACGTTTGGGTGGCGGAACGATTCGTGAAGACGCCGTTGCTCGTCGGGGGTGAGGTAGGGGAACTTCTCCAGTACAACCTGGCTATAGGCCGGGTCGGTCGGGCTGCACAATCCGAGGAGCATATCGATTTGGCTGAACGCCGCGAAGTCACCCGCATTGGCACCCCGGTACTCCACCGAGCCGACACGGTGCGGCTTGTAGTAGGGCCGCACGCGGAAAAAGAAGTCGTCGACGTCGAGCTTGCGACCAAGTTCGACGTTCATCTCGTACGCATCTTCTAGCGCGTTGCGGGCATGGGTGAGCAGGTCGAGCGCGGCCGGGTGAGACACTCCCATCGGGTGGATACGGCCCAGCGCGTCGGCGGCACGCATATAGGCGAAGGCGCCGCGAGTGTTGTGATCGAGGAACAGTTTCTCGGCGGGAGCGTGAGTGAACGTGCGATACACGCCATTGACCGCCCGGTTGTACGTCTCCATATGGCTGGTGACGAAGCGCGGTACCGTGCCCAGCGACGCGCCGAGGTGGAGCGCGAGCGTCGACGCCTCCACGAGCGGTGATGTCCGCTCGCGCGAGGGCTCAGTGATCTCGTGGCGTCGACATGCAGCCATGTAGTAGCCGACGTTGCCGAGCAGCTCGAACGCCCGGTCGAAGCCCTCGTCGGTGTTTCCCTCCTCGACAAGCGGGACGATCAGATCCCGACCCTCGCCGAGCAACTGCGACTTTAGTCTGTCGCCGACCCCCGCCACCTGGGAGCGGTTCTCTTGCGTGGCGTAGAGATCTTCGAGCGCGGTGTTGAGGTCGACGAAGCGACCTCGGATCCATTGGTCAAAAGCGGCCACGCGTGGTGTGGGCGACGAGTGCGGTTGGGCTTCGATCATGCGGATCTTCCGTTCGGCCAAGACGCTACGGCCGGAGCGGCCGTAGATGAGAATGCAGTCTTATGTCGATGAGAGGTTAGCCAGCGTGTCGTGCCAGCCGATGAGGACAGCTCGCCGGAGTGTCGACGGCGACGGCGTACCGACACTTCGCCTCCGTGAGCGATGCAATCCAGGCGATCGTGCTGCAGCTGCCGATCCGCGCAGTCGAACTCTTTGCATCGTCGGGCGGTGCCGCCGGCGACCCGATCAAGGCGTTCGGGCGCTGGAACCTGGCGTGGGTGCGAGCGTGCGCCGAGCACGGCGAACTCGCCGTAAACCTGCGGTCGTCAGAAGGATTCCTTCGGCGGCGCGACGAGGGCGAACCCGCGATCACGTTCGGATGCTCCCCGATCGAACCGTTGCTCGTCCGACTCGGTGGTAACACCACGATGATGCTGTTCATGTGGAATCTCACCAGCGACCCACGCGAAGTGCCGGACCTCCAACGACGCGGATGGAGCGCCGAACGCATCGCTGACTTCGTCACCAAAGCTGTTCTCGCCACTCCAGACCCGTAAGAGGGGCATATCCAACCCGTCGTGGCGCCAGCTCGTTCGCTGGGTCAGTGAGCCAGCCCGCTCAGAGCACTCTCATCGTCCGAGCATTCCTGATCGGAGAGCGTCACGTTCCGTGGGAGGTTGACGGGACTGGGATAGGTGTCCGTTTACGTGTCGCAGTCCGTGGGGTGAGCCCGCTGATCGTGCGGACGATCGATGTCCCAGCCTGGGTGTCGTTGGCCCTGTTGCATCGTGTGCTGTTGGCCTGTTTCGGCTGGTCGGGTGAGTGTCTCTGCCGGAGTGGGAATGTCAACCTGTTTTGGCCCCACTGTGCTCAGGAGCACAACAGCTCCAAGTGGGGCCAGATCAAGTGAGCACGCTCACCGGAGGAAATCTCACCGCCGTTTCTGCTCCGTTACTACCGCTACCACTAAGAGCCCTTCCTGGGCCCGAGCGGCTCTACGAACCGGTGAAGCGGGTCGGCCGTTTCTCAATGAACGCAGCCGCCGCTTCGCGGACATCGTTGGTCGGAAAGTTGATGTTCTGCGCCAGCGCCTCTTGTTCGACGGCCTGAGCGAGGGTTGAATTGGCGCTCGCCTCCAACAGTCGCTTCGACATCGAAAGCGCGAGCGGCGGACCCGCGACCACCTTGTCAACAAGTGCCTGTGTGGCCGACTCGAGGTCGTCAGCCGGCACCACCTGGTTCACGAAACCGATCTCGGCGGCGGCCGCAGCGTCGTACTCCCCTGCGGTGAAGGCCATCTCTTTGGCGCGATGGAGGCCAACGCGCTGCGGCAGCAGGTACGACGTGCCGAAGTCGAGCGACAGCGCCCGCCGGGCGAAGATCAACGAGAAGCGAGCCCGATCGGTGCAGATCATCATGTCGGCGGCGAGCGCGAACCCGAAGCCCGCACCGACACACACACCGTCGACGGCGGCGATGGTTGGCATGGGCAGAGCGGCCAGAGCGGTGACCGCATCGCCGATCCGTCGCATGTTTTGCAGCGGGTGATCGACGCCCTCGATTCCATCATCACCTTCGCCACTGACGTCGGCGCCGGAACAGAAGTGATCGCCGGCGCCGCGAAAGACAACAACCCGAGGGCTTGCCTCGCGCATCGTCATCGCGGCGCCGTGAAGCGCATCGAACATCGCGCCCGTCATGGCGTTCAGCCGCGTTGGGTTGTTGACGAGAATCGAACCGACGTCGCCGTCGATGTTCACCTCAATCTTCGGATGAGTCATTCCGACACGATCTTCTTCATGGCGGCCAAGGGATCGGCTCGGAAACTCTCCACCGACGCTTGGTGGCCGGCGAGGGCCTGGAACTCTTGACCCGCTCGCATCGCAGCTCGGCCTCCCGACACATCGAACTGGCGGTGCACCATCCGTTTGAGGATCTGCGACAGGTCGGTGGCCACGCCCGCGATCCGAGTTGCAACGGCCAGCACTTCGGCCTCCAGCGAATCGGCTGCGTACGAACGGTTGGCCCATCCAACCCGGGCGGCTTCAACTCCATCCATTGCGTCGCCCGTGAGCATCGCCTCCATCGCGTGACGAAGTCCCATCAAGGGCTCGTGGTACTGCCAATCGGGTGGCGACGCGACCCGCACGACCGGATAGGAGATCTGCGCATCGTCCGCGACATAGACAAGGTCGCAGGCCGATGCCAGTTCGGTCGCTCCGGCCATGGCGTAGCCATGCACCTGGGCAATCACGGGTTTCGCGAGGTCCCAGATTTGGAACCAGCCGTCGGTGGCCTGGCGGCTCCAAGCGCCGTCACCCGGAGCCGACGGGTACGGCGTGTCGTCCATCAGCGGGCTCTTCAAGTCGTAGCCCGACGAGAAACACACGCCCGCGCCACGGACGATCGATACGCGCACGTCGTCGTTGTTGTCATGGGCATGCAACGTGTCAAGCAGTTGCGCCCGCATCGGTGTGGAGATTGCGTTGCGCTTGTCGGGCCGGTTGAGCGTGACGTAACGCACGTGGGGCGCCGCTTCCTCAACGGTGATCAACGGGTCAGACATCACAGGTCTTCCTTCATCGTGTCCTGGCTTCCGGTCATCTCGGCGGCGACGCGCAGCCCTTCGTCCGACTCGGTACGAACAATCAGACCAGTAACCTTGGGTGGAATCACTTCGTCCCACCGCTCCCGGATCCGATCGGCGGAGCCGAAGAGGGCACCGGCGTCGATGTACTCGTCGGGCACCGCCGCGACCGCTTCGTCCTTACGCCCGGCAAGCCACAGTTCCTGGATTCGCTCGGCCGCTTCGGGGAAACCCCGGCGGGCCATCGCTTCCTTGTGGAAGTTCTTCGATTCGCTGCCCATGCCACCGACATACATTCCGGTGAGCGGCTTCTTCTCGTCGATCGCGGCCTGGACGTCGTCGGTGATCTCGATCGTGATGTTGCCCATGATGTCGAAGTCGTCGGGCCGACCACCGCGTCGATCCCAACCCTTCTCGAGGTTCGGCCCGTGGACTTCCCAGCCGTCGGACCCATAACCCATCGGCAGCCAGCCGTCACAAACTTCCGCCGCGAGTGCGGTGTTCATTGGCGCTCCGGCGGCGATCCAAATCTCTACCTTGCCAACAGGATGCAGGATCGACTTCAGCGCTTTGCCCTGACCAATCGAACCCGGTCCGTTGTAGGGCAGCGAAATCTCCGCTCCATCGTGAGACACCGGCCCCTCGCGCTCGAGGACCTTGCGCATGATGGCGACATAGTCACGGAGTCGCTTCACCGGCGAACCCCACGGTTGGCCGTACCAACCCTCCACGATCTGCGGGCCCGACACACCAAGGCCAATGATCACGCGATTCCCGCCGGCGAGAGCATCGATGGTCATCGCCTGCATCGCAGTGTTGGCCGGCGTCCGGGCGGCAAGTTGGACGACGCCGGTGGCCAGCTTGATCCGCGACGTGTGTGCCGCGAGATACGCCAGCGGGGTCATCGCGTCAGACCCGTAGGCCTCGGCCGTCCACACGGAGTGGTACCCGAGGGATTCCACCAGCTGTACCTGCTCCACCGGCACCTTCAGCTGAGAGGCGCGATAGAGGTCGAGTCCGAGTCCGAGCTTCATGCCCGGACACTATTCCGTCGTCGTTGGGCGCGGTTACTCCATCTCGCAGGCCCACCGGGCCCCAGCCATCTGGCTCAATCGCCGCAGTGGCGAATAGCGTTCGGCCGATGAACGACGTTGCGCCTCCGCCCCGCGCCCGTCGTCCGGTTTTTGACCGACAGGCCGAAACACCACGAGCAAGCGAACGAGCCCGGGGGACCGGCGTCTACCGGCGTCGCATCATCGTCTCCCACCTCGGCAATCGGACCTGGGGCGAACTCGAAGATGACTTTCATCACTTCCGCGTCGACATCACCACCGAGAACGGCGCCGTCGTCGCGGTCGATGGGTCTGGTGTCCGGTCGCCGTGGACACAATGTCTCACTGCGGGCATGCCGCTGCAGGCGCTCGTCGGCACGCTCCTACGCACTGGCCCCCTGGCCCTTCGGGACTTGAACGCTCGGAAGAACTGCACGCACATGTTCGACCTGGCGGGCTTGGTGGTCACCCACGCGGCCCGAGGAGCCGCCGTCGAGCGCATCTACGACATGGCGGTCGATGACCCCGCGGCCGACACCGGCGAACGCGATGTGCGCCTGTGGCGAGATGGCGAGCTCGTCCTCGAATGGCGGCTCCGCGAGCGGCAACTTCTCGGACCGCCGGAATGGCTCGAAGCGCCGCTGTGGGATGGCTTTATCGAATGGAGCGGGACCCATCTCGATGACGAGACCGCGGAGGCGGCAGTTGCGCTGCGACGGGCCTGCGACATCAGTCGCGGCCGAGATGGCGACCTCGACAAGATGGAGCGAGCCGACGAACTCATCGATGTCATGTCCGGCATGTGTCACGCTTTTCAGCCCGAGATCGCGCCGCTCGCGATCCGCCACAAGGGAGCGAGCCGAGACTTCACCGACCACCCGGCTCTCCTCCTCGCTGACTTCGACGAACGCCCGTGAGCGACACGAAACTCTTCGGCGACGGTCGACGCCCGGTGCTTGTCGCGCTCATGTCGGTCATCGCGATCGTCTCGTACAACAACCTCTCCGCCGCGGCCGCGCTTCCCGACATTGGCGATGACCTCGGCGCCATTTCACTGCTGCCCTTCGTGATCACCCTCGAGTTGTTGACCTCGGCCGTCGCGGTGCTCGCCGCCGGTCCGATCGTCGATGGCATCGGCGCACGGCGCACGTTCCGAGTCGCGGTCACGGGCTTCATCATCACGTCCACGCTGGTCGCGTTCTCGCCAACCATGTGGGTGCTGCTCGGCGCCCGCGCCATCCAGGGCCTGTTCGCCGGCGCAATCATGACCGTCGGCGTCGCGAGCATCGGTCTCGCGATTCCACTTTCACTAAGGCCCAAGGCCTTTGCCCTTACGTCGTCCATCTGGGGTGTGATGGGCGTCGGCGGGCCCGCGATCGCAGCCGTGATGATCGCAACTGTCGGGTGGCGCGGCATCTTCTTGGTCAACATTCCGGTCACGGTCGGGGCCGCGATTCTTGGCTGGAACCGGATTCCGGACCGGGCCCACGACGCCGAGGATCAAGGCTTCGACCGGCGCGGACTCGCGCTTATGGCCGTCCTTACTGCCGCCGCGCTGGCGATCGCCTCCTATCAGCCGGTCATCATCGCCGTCGCCGCAACCGTTCTGCTGATCTCTGGCTGGAGCTATCGGCGCCATTCACGTCGCGTCGACAATCCGGTCGTGCGGATACCCCACCTTGTGCATCGGCGATACCGACTCGTCCATCTCACCTCCGTCCTCGTCCTCGCCGGTGGTGTCGGCGTGAATGCGTTCTTCCCGTTTTACCTGCGGACGGTGCGAGGGCAGAGCGCAGGCCTCGCGGCATTTGGGGTGTTGTTCCTCACCGTCGGATGGTCGATGAGTTCCTACATCTCATCGCGGCTACAGGACCGCTGGTCGGGCGAATGGGTCAGCTTGCTGGGAGCCGTCATTGCCGTACCTGGTCTTTGGTTTACCGGCATCGTCATCCAGTTCGAATTCCCAATCACGGCCGTCTACGGCGCCTTCTTCTGGTTGGGGGCGGGCGTCGGCATGGTCACCTCCACGGGTGCCGCGCTTCTCCAGTCGCGCACCATCGCTTCAGAGATGGGACGACTCAACGCGGCCCATCAGTTCCTTCGCACCATGGCCATAACCTTCGGGATCGCCGTGGTCGGCGCAATCACGCTCGCCATTGTCGACGCTCGAACCGGCAACGTCGAAATCGTCCGCGACGTTCTCTCCGGGGACGGCGTCGTCGTGAGTGCCGAAGTCTTCGACTCAATTGGCGATGCCTACGGGATCGCGGTGTTCGTGATGGCGGCAATCACGACAGCCGCGCTGCCGAGTGCAGTTGGCCTCGTGCGCACCCGTGGGCAACGAGTAGCCTCGGCCCCGTGAAAGCCCTCCGTTTCAGTCGCAAGGAAGGCCGCTACGCCGCGGCAATGGTTGCGTCGCGCTTTCGCCCCGGTGCGGGCGCCGCCGTTGGCCCGCTCGACCTCATCGACGACGACCCGCCCGAGATTCCGGCCGATGGCTGGCAGCGCGTCTGGCCCCGCCTCACCGGCATCTGCGGGAGCGATCTCTCTACCATCGACGGACACAGCTCTCGCTATTTCGAAGAGTTCGTCTCGTTTCCCTTCATCCCCGGCCACGAGATTGTCGGCGACCTCGCTGATGGCTCGCGTGTCGTCGTCGAGCCCGTCCTTGGCCATGCGGCCCGGGGCTTCCCCCTCCCCTTCCCTGGCGCGGCACCCGCCGATGGCAACGACTACCGACATCTCACTTGTGGGCATCTCGAGCCGGGCATCCAGACCGGGTTCTGCGAAAGCACCGGTGGGGGTTGGGCCACCGAGTTCGTCGCCCACGACAGCCAACTCCACTCCGTACCTGACTGGATGAGCGACGAGCTCGCCGTCACCATCGAGCCGGTCGCAGGAGGGGTGCACGCCGCGCTTCGCGCCAAGATCGAAGACGGCGACACCGTCGCGATCATCGGGGCAGGCGCCATGGGACTCGTCACAACGGCTGCCGTTCGTCACTTCACGAACCCCGGCTCACTCCTCATCGGCGCCAAATACCCAATCCAGCGAAGCCTGGCCGAAGAGTTCGGCGCCGATGTCGTCACCGCACCCAACGAGCTCGGCCGTGCGGTGCGTCGAGCCACCGGGTCGTTCATGATCGGCAGCCGTCTTTCCGGCGGCGCCGACGTGGTAATCGACGCAGTCGGATCCGCGGAATCCATCGAACAAGCAATCGGAATCTGCCGCCCTCGCGGCCGGGTGGTGTTGCTCGGAATGCCCGGCGTTGTCGAAATCGACCTCACCGCGTTGTGGCATCGAGAGACCGAACTCATCGGCACTTACACCTACGGAACCGAGCAGACGAACGACGGCCGCACCGCCACAAGCTTCGCTCTCGCGATGGAGCTGGCGGGCAAGGTGCCGTTCGACAGGATGCTCTCAGCTACCTATCCCCTCGACAGATACCGCGACGCGCTGAGCCATGCCGCCAACGCCGGCGGACGCGACGCGGTCAAGATTGCCTTCGATCTCCGCACCGAGAAACGCCGCGGACTTCCCACAGACTGACTCCCGAGGTCGTGAGTCCGCTCTCAACCCGACAGAATGGTCCAATGCCCGATTCCGATACCGCGCCCGCACTCGACGACGAGACCACGGCCGCACTGACGCTGTTCAACGAATACGTCGAAGCTGACCGTGAGCGCACCCAGCGCGAGAAGAAGATCAAGAAGGCTGAGCGCACGAAGGACGACGCCGCCGCCGCCCTGAAGAAGCTGAGCGACCGCGCTTCAGCCGAAGACAAGGCCGAGGCCGAAGAGGCCTACCGAGTCGCCGCCGATCGTTGGAAGAAGCTGCGCGGCGGCGAAGACCCCGACGAGGGCGCTGCCGAAGAAGCCCCGGCCGAAGAAGCCCCGGCCGAAGAAGCCCCGGCCGAAGAAGCCCCGGCCGAAGAAGCCCCGGCCGAAGAAGCCCCGGCCGAAGAAGCC
>JBLIOE010000019.1:0-69809 GCA_047639555.1 Candidatus Aldehydirespiratoraceae bacterium | reverse complement strand
GTCTCGCAATACCAAAAACAGTATTGCGATCTCAGTCGACGTAGACGGTTAACGAACCGTCACGGGCGAAACCGGCCAGCTGTAGGCCGGCCCGCTCGGCGGTGGCCACGGCCAATGCCGTCGGCGCGCTCACGGCAACCAGTGCCCGGAAGCCCGCCGCCCAGGCTTTGTGGACGAGCTCGAAACTGGCGCGTCCGCTCACCACGACACCTCGTCCGGTGAGCGGCACCTTGCCGTCAAGCAGGCTTCTCCCAACGAGCTTGTCGACCGCGTTGTGACGACCAACATCTTCGCGCACGACCGACAGGGAGCCATCGAGTTCGACGATGCCAGCGGCATGCACTGCACCAGTCGCTTCGAAGAGATCTTGCGAGGGACGCAGAAGATCGGGAGCCTCGGCCAGAAGCTGCCAGTCGACTCGGTCGCCGACGACCGGCTCGAGCCGGGCGGCCAACTCATCAATGTTGTCCGTGCCGCAGAACCCACACGAGGAGGTGGTGGTCGCCAGGCGGGGCACCGGCTCGGGAGCCTTCCCTGCGGTCGACACCGTCACGATGTTGAACGCAGACGCAGCCGCCGACCCGTTGGCACAGTACTTCACCGCGACCACTGGATGACCGTCGAGAAGGCCCTCGTTGTGGCAGAACCCGACCGCCAGTTCAAAGTCATTTCCGGGCGTGCGCATGGTGGTGGCCACGCGAATGCCATCGAGCTCGATCGCCAGCGGTTCCTCGGTGGCCAGCATCGCCGGCCGCCGGCCCGCGTCGCGCTCCGCGGGCGACCAGTGCCGCACCAGACGGCGCTCAGAACGGGATCGGGGACTCACGCTGGCCAGCGTAGGGCTACCGTGCCGCCATGACCCGCCTTAGTCCCGGGTGAGTTCGGCCCGCAGGTGATGGGTGAGCGGTTGGCCCATCGCGGCCATCCACATCTCCGTCACCAACGAGTCGCCCACCACTTCGATGCGACGCCGCACTTCGGTGATCGGCTTTGCCGTGCGGGTGCCCTCGACGCGCTCGGTGCGCATGTCGACCACGATTGATCCGCTGACTTCCGCGACTGAGCCGATGTGGATCTCCACGACGCCGGTTGGCTGAGTGAGCACAAGTTCCATCACCGAATGCGGCTGGGGTCGGAGATAGCCGACCTCCGTGTGGAGCGGCGCATCACTTTGCTGATCGCGGGTGCGTTGGGTCATCGACAAGAACGGCTTGCCGACATGACCAAATGTGAGTTCCTCGAGATACGAAAAGTCGGGGATTGTCGGGTAATGACCTTCGCCCGGGCCACGCCAGGTTCCGATCATCGGGGCAAGGGCCTCGCAGGCCGCATGAAGTTCCGCACCAGTACTCATCGCTCAGCACGCTACCGAGTTACCCAGCACCTCATCGACCACCCCTGGCGCCAACCACACCCCGCCCAAAACGATCTCTGTCCCGTTTCGCGCCATCGACGGCGCGAAACGGGACAGAGATTCGAAGGGCGAGGAAATCGGCGCGAGGCCGAAGACTCGATACTCGCTAGAAGTCCATGTCGGGCATGCCGCCCATGCCACCGGCTTCAGGGGCATCGGCGATGACCGCTTCGGTGGTAAGGAACAGCGCCGCAATCGAGGCTGCATTCTGCAGAGCCGAGCGGGTGACCTTCGCGGCATCGATGATGCCCGATTCGACCATGTCGACGTATTCGCCGGTCGCGGCGTTGAGGCCCATGTTGCCTTCAAGACTGCGCACCTTGTCGACGACGACGCCACCCTCAAGGCCAGCGTTGATAGCGATCTGGGCGAGCGGGCCTTCGAGGGCCTTCGCAACAATGCGAGCGCCGACCTTTTCGTCGTCACCCTTGATCTTGCCTATCGCGGCGAGCACTGCTGCCTGGGCCCGGATCAGGGTGGTACCGCCACCGGCGACCACACCTTCTTCGATCGCGGCCTTGGTGGTGGACACGGCATCTTCGATGCGGTGCTTCTTTTCCTTGAGTTCCACCTCGGTGGCTGCGCCAACCTTGAGAACGGCCACGCCGCCCGACAGCTTGGCCAGACGCTCTTGGAGCTTCTCGCGGTCGTAGTCGGAATCGGTGTTTTCGATCTCCGCCTTGATCTGGTTGATCCGACCGCCAACGTCGGCCTGATCGCCTGCGCCTTCGATAACCGTGGTCTCATCCTTGGTGACAACGACCTTGCGGGCCTCACCAAGCATGTCGAGTTCGACCGCTTCGAGCTTCAGGCCAACCTCTTCGCTGATGACCTGGCCACCGGTGAGGATGGCGATGTCTTGCAGCATGGCCTTACGACGCTCGCCAAAGCCGGGGGCCTTGACCGAGACAGAGGTGAAGGTGCCACGGATCTTGTTGACGACGAGTGTGGCGAGGGCCTCGCCCTCAATGTCTTCCGCAATGATCAGGAGCGGACGGCTCGACTGCATGACCTTCTCAAGGACCGGGACGAGATCGCGCACCGCGGTGATCTTCGAACCGACGAGGAGGATGTAGGGGTCTTCGAGCACCGCTTCCATGCGCTCGGTATCGGTGACGCTGTAGGGCGAGATGTAGCCCTTGTCGAAACGCATGCCCTCAACGAAGTCGAGATCGAGACCAAAAGTCTGACCCTCTTCGACCGTGATCACGCCGTCCTTGCCCACCTTGTCGATGGCCTCAGCGATAGTGGCGCCGATCTCGGAGTCAGCCGACGAGATGGCGGCGACGTTGGCGATCTGATCCTTGTTCTCGGAGACATCCTGCGAGTTCTCACGGATGCTCTCGACGGCAATCACTACGGCCTGTTCGATGCCACGCTTGATCGACATCGGGTTGGCACCGGCCGCAACGTTGCGCAGACCTTCACGAACCATCGACCACGCAAGCACGGTGGCGGTGGTGGTGCCGTCGCCGGCAACATCGTCAGTCTTCTTCGCAACTTCCTTGACCAGCTCGGCGCCGATCCGCTCGAAGGGATCCTCGAGCTCAATCTCCTTCGCGATGGACACGCCATCGTTCGTGATCGTGGGAGCGCCCCACTTCTTATCCAGAACCACATTGCGGCCCTTGGGGCCGAGGGTGACACGCACCGCATCGGCCAGCTGGTTCATGCCAGCTTCAAGGCCACGTCGGGCCTGCTCATCGAACTGAATGGTCTTGGCCATCATTCCTCCGGAAAAGAGTTTGAAGATAGTTGGCACTCTCGTGCCGAGACTGCTAATTCAATCTCCGAGGTGGAGGATTCACAACCGGCAATCTTTCAAGTTGCGTCAAATTCGGCTCCACCTGATTCACAGCGGCGCCAAAATTAGCGGCCTCCGGCCCTCACAAGGTCAGCCTCCGGCCCTCACAAGGTCAGCCTCCGGCGACGGCGGGGACGATTGACAGTGTCTCACCAGCGGGCACAGCAGTGCCGAGTCCATCGAGAAAGCGCACATCGTCGTCGCTCACGAAGACATTGACGAACCGGCGTAGCGAACCCTCGTCATCAAGAATCCGCTCCTTGAAGCCCGGGTGCGCACCCTCGAGATTGTCGAGCACCTCAGTAACCGTGGAGCCTTCGACCGCAATTTCGGCCTCGCCAGCGGTGAGAGTACGAAGGGTGGTGGGGACTCGAACGGTGACCGACATGGCGGAACTCCTCGGGAATTTCAACGGAATAAGCTATTCCTGTAAATCCCGACCAACTTTATCGGGATAAGGCTTCGGGAACCACCTGACAATTCTTCGAGAGAAGGGGTTTAGTCCCGGCCCGGAGCGGACGATGTCAACGAAACAGCACCTCGGCGACCGAACCGAGCTGCCGCACCCCGCTGCTCACTCATCGTCTCAAGGACTGCAATGACGTTCGACCAACGCGCCCCTCATCACACCCGTCTCGCGGAGCTCGTGGTGGAACTCGCCGGCGCCCGCACCGACGACGCACAACAGGCCATTGATGTTGCGCTCTCACGAAATGGCGACACGGGAGACCAGCTCATCAACATTGCCGACGCCATCATCAGCCTCCGCCACGACCCTGCCGCGTGCCGGGCCGCCAAACCCTGATCTACCATGGCGCCGTGGAGATGGAACGACGCACCCCACCAGCCAAGCCCAACCAGCGCATCCGTGGCGGCCTGCCGCTGCCCGCTCGCATCGCGATTGGCGCGCTCGCCGTCTTTGGCACCATCACCCTCGTCACTTGGGTGATCACCTCGCTGCTTGCCATCGTGAAGATCGCATTGTTGATCGTGGTGATCATCAGCCTCGGGGCGTGGGCGATCAGCGCAAAGGGTTCTCGCTAACCCAGGCGGCGGTTGCCTCCCCAACACACGCCAACGTTTCTTCCATCGCGCGATCCGGGCCGAACATCGCGGAGAGGTCGACAACCGGGAACGACGTCGAGACGTCCGTATCGGCCTGGCCGACGATCGCGATACACGGTCGACCAGCAGCAGCCGCGAGCTCCGCGACGCCACCGACCACCTTGCCCTCGAAGCTCGTGGCATCAAGCCGACCCTCACCGGTGATGACGAAATCGACGGCTTCGATCTGGTCGTAGAGCTCGACCGCTTCGGCAATCAGGGTGAAGCCGTCGTGCAACGTTGCTCCCGCGGTCACGAGCCCGCCCGCGAGTCCACCGGCGGCGCCCGACCGGTCGAGTGCGGCTACGTCGATGCCGTGTTCGTCGAAATACACCTGCGCCAGACGCTCGAGTCGGCGTTGGAGCAACTTTCGTTGGGCGGGCGACGCACCCTTTTGCGGACCGAACACTTCCGCAGCATCGAGAAATCGGGTGCGCACATCACACGCGACGTCAAGGTCAACACCGCGATATCGACCCAATGGCGCCATGGCCCGCAACGCGCCGAGACCGCCGTCGGTGGTCGCCGATCCGCCGAGGCCGATGATGACCTGTTTCGCCCCCGCCTCAACAGCATGAGCAATCAGCTCACCGGTTCCCTCCGTCGAAGCTTCCATTGGATTGTTGCCGTCGATGCCCCCCGCCAGCGTGAGGCCGGAGGCATACGCCATCTCGATCACCGCAACACCCTGGCGCACCCGCCACGGCGCCTCCACCGATTCGCCAAGCGGCCCCGTCACGGTGTTAACCCGATTCGGGCCGCCAAACGCGTCCAGCGTGCCCTCTCCTCCATCCGCCATGGGCTGCACGCGGGCGTGACCCCCGACGCCTTCGATCGCGAACGCCACGGCATCGCCGATCTCTCGGGCCGTGGCCGTTCCACGGAACTTGTCGGAACAAACGAGGACCTTCATCTCGCCCATGTTGCCTCATACCTAGCCCCACCCGAAGAGTCCGGCCACTAGGTTTGGCGCGGTGTCGTCACCCGTAGTGCTCGTTTCGAATCGTGGCCCACTGTCGTTTCGTGAGGACGGTGGCGAACTCGTCGCCACGCGAGGAGGTGGCGGGCTCGTGTCCGGCCTCGCGCCTCTGGTCGCGGGCACCGACGCAATCTGGATCGCCGCCGCGCTCAGCGACGCCGACCGAGCGGCCGCGACACAGGGTGTCATCGAGGCCGATGGTCTCCGCGTTCGCACACTCGCGATCGACCCGGCGATTATGGCGAAGTCCTACGACGTCGTCTGTAACGCCATGCTCTGGTTTCTCTACCACGGGCTCCACGACCTAAGCCGACGCCCGATCATCGACCGTGGGTTCCGTGAAGCGTGGGACGCCTACCGGTCGTATAACCGCTCGTTCGCCGAGGTCGTGTGCGCCGAATCGCCCAACGGCGCCACCGTGCTGGTGCAGGACTACCACCTCGCCCTGCTCGGCCCGATGGTCCGAGAAGCTCGGCCCGACCTTCGGACCGTCCACTTCTCCCACACACCGTTCGCAACGCCCCTGCACATACGCGTCCTTCCCCACGACATAGCGACGGAACTCCTGGAAGGTATGGCCGGCCACGATGCCTGCGGTTTCCACTCGCAGCGTTGGGCCGACGACTTCCAGGCGTGTTGTCGTGACGTGCTCGGCCGCCAGCCGCGCACCTTCGTGGCTCCGCTCGCGCCCGACGCCGACGACATCCGAGGCGTGGCTCATAGCGATCGTTGCAACGACGAAGTGGCGGCGATCGACTCGGCGCTTGGTGATCGTCGCCTGATCGTACGGGTCGACCGCATCGAGCTCTCCAAGAATCTACTCCGCGGCTTCCGGGCCTATGACCAAATGCTGGCTGACCGGCCGGACCTCCGCGGCACCGTGGTGTTCCGTGCGCTCGGCTACCCCTCCCGCGAGGGTCTGCCCGAATATCTCGCCTATCGCTCGGAGATCGAGGCGCTGACCAACGTGATTAACCGACGCTGGCGAACCGAAGACTGGGAGCCCATCGAGCTGGACCTCGTCGACGACTTCCCGAAATCCGTCGCCCACCTCCGCCGCTACGACGTGTTGATGGTGAACCCCATCCGCGACGGTCTGAACCTGGTGGCAAAGGAAGGACCGTTGGTCAACGAACGAGACGGCATCGTGGTGCTCAGCCGCGAAGCAGGCGTACACGACGAGCTCGCCGGAGCCGTACGAACCGTGAACCCCTACGACATCGCCGATCAGGCGCTCGCGCTGGCCGAGGCACTCGACATGGACACCTCCGCCCGAGCCGAACAGTCGGCCGAGGTTCGCCGTCGCGCCGAATCACGCAACCCCGCGGACTGGTTGAACGATCAGCTCGCCGCCGTGACGGACTAGCCAGCACTTACCTGCTCAGTCCGCGCCCGTCGCCGAGATCGCGGCGGCCAGGATCTGGCGCAGCAATTCCTCCGCACCAGCCGGACCATCGACCACCAAGTCTGCTCGGCTCCGAAGAATCGGCGGCGCTTCCGCCGAGTCGACGGCTACTCGCAGCGTCGCTACGCCGTGGCGGGCGAGTTGGTCAAGACCGTCGAACGCCGGAAGGTCGCCGAGATCATCGCCGAGATAGGCGACGGGGTCGAGGTCTTCCGCCAGCTCGACGAGGGCCGTGCCCTTGTCGCGCTTGATCGGCGGATGAAGCTCAAACGAGTGCTTCGCCGGCCGCGGTTCCATCCCCGTCTGCTCAGCCTTATCCGCAACCCATTGCCGCATCGGTGGCGCCAGGTCGGCATCGCTTCGATAGTGGATCGTGAGCGAAAGACCTTTGGGTTCGACCACGGCGGCACCAAAGGTGTGAGTGGCCTCCTCGACCAGGTCGCGCACGGTTGCCCGATAGAACTCAGCCTCGTGGAGGGTGTGATGAACTCCCCGCGAACGCCATTCGAGGCCGTAGAGACCCACAATGTCGACCGGCGTCGGCACCATGGCACCGATGTAGCTGACCGGTCTCCCCGAAATGACGGCCACGCGGCCCAGTCGTTCGCTCAGCTCAATGAGCAGGTCGGCGACGCCCACACGAATCCGGGCCGCGTTGGGGTCCGGAACAATGTCGGCGAGGACGCCGTCGAAGTCCAGAAAGAGTCCGGCTCTCTGCGGCGCCCGCCCGAACGGGTCGAGCGGATTATGCGCCACGAGGAACTAAGCGAGCACGCCGTCGGTGCCCAGCACCACGATGATGTTGGCGGACTCAACCTTGTCCGCATCACCCGCGTCGGCGAGCGCAGTGACGTCGGCGGGCGCCGGCTCAATTACTCCCGCACCGCCGGCCGCGCCGGCGAGTGCATCGGCGACGAGCTTGGCCTCATCGGCGTAGCCCGCCTTGTAGTACACGGTGCTCGCTTCGGTCGCGTTGCTCGCCGCGTTGCCCGCAGTGTTGACATATCCAGCGGTGCCGAGGGCACCGGCGCGGTCACCGGCCTGACCAGACACGCCAGATCCGTTGAGCACTGCGACTTCAACCAATCCTGGAGCATCGACCACAGTTGCGGTGTCGGACGGCGTGTCGACCACCGGTGTCTCACCCGTCTCGACTACCGGTGTCTCACCCGTCTCGACCACCGGCGTCTCACCCGTGTCGACAACTGGCGTCTCGCCGGCGGGGTCATCGACGGCCGGAAGAACCGCATCGGCGTCGCCGCCGTCGAAGGCCTTGGCGAGCAGCAAGAAGCCGATCAGCACGGCAATGCCAATCAGGATAGCGCCGCGTGCGGCCGCGTTTCCTGTGGACTTTGCAAACGATCCGTCAGAAGCGGCATAGCGCCCGGGTGCAGTCATCAGCTGAGCTCCTCGCTGGTTGCGCCGACATGCTCGGCTCGGGACTGGCGACGCCGGTCCCGCATTCGACGCAGCCTACGAACCACAAGCGGATCGTGCGCCTCGGCCTCGGGACGATCGATGAGCTCATTGAGCAACTCGTAGTAGTGCGTCGTAGAAATTTGTAGCTGCCCGGCAATCGCTTCGTCTTTGGGACCAGGCTCAGTCCACCACGAACGTTCGATTTCGAGGATGGTGCGATCGTCGTCGGTGAGCTCCATTCCCCCAGCCTTGCAGAAACAAGGGCGTGGGTGGAGCCGGGCACGCTCTACGCTGTCTAGACCCGCCCGAGTAGCTCAGTTGGTAGAGCAGCTGTCTTGTAAACAGCAGGTCAGGAGTTCAATTCTCCTCTCGGGCTCCACCCTAAAATCGACGTTGCCGCTTAGCTCGCCTTCTGCGCCCGGCGTCGGGCCACTTCAAAACATGCGACCGCGGCCGCAGCCGACACGTTGAGCGAGTCGAGCACACCAAGAAGCGGAATTGACGCAACGGTGTCACAACGCTCTCGCACGAGCCGAGAAAGACCCGGGCCTTCCGCACCCAACACCAGAGCGACAGGCTCCTCGGCTACCGCGAGGTCGTGAATCGACTGGTCGCCGCCGGCGTCGAGGCCGACGGTCCAGACACCCGCGCTCTTCAGCGTGCCCATCGCCGTAGGGAGGCCCGGCACGAGCGCCATCTGCAGATGCTCGACTGCGCCCGCCGCCGCCTTCGCGACCGTTGGTGTGATGTGGGCGGCCCGATGACGCGGCAGGATCACGCCGGTGACGCCGGCACACTCCGCGGTGCGAAGGATCGCTCCGAGATTGCCGGGGTCGGTAATGCCGTCGAGCATGATCAGGAACGGGGGCGTGCCATCGAAGTCAGGCTCGAGCAATGTGCCGAGCGCAACTGGCTGAAGCGGTTGGGCCAACGCGAGCACACCCTGGCTCGCCTCAGTCCGCGTCATCGATTCGAACTTGCTCCGACTGATCTCGGTGATAGTGACCTTCAGCTCGTCAGCGAGGTCGATGATCTCGTCGAGGATGTCGGCCGAGTCGAGATCGCCGGCCAGCACCACCTCGCGGGTTCGTCGGGTGCCCGCAATAAGCAGCTCGCGAACCGCGTGTCGCCCTTCGACCTGATCGCCGCCGAGTGATTCGCCACGGCTCGCTCCGTCGAGTTCGCGGAGCGGGGTGGTCCCTCGCTGCCCTTCGCGACTCCGACCGCCTTGACCCGAACGGGGTCGAGGATTCCTCGGCTGCCCCTTGCCGCGGCCTTCAGACTTTGCACTGCGAGGGCCCTTGCCCGCCGCCCCCTTGCCGCCCGAACCGCTACCTGTCGAACCCCGGCCGGTCGAACCGCTACCTGTCGAACCACGGCCGCCCGACCCTTTTCCGGCTGAACCCTTGCCGGCGGCCTTACGCGGGCCACCCTTTCCCCGGGCGCCGCCTGCCTGTCCGCCGCGACTCATCGCGCCACCAGGGCCACAGCCCACGCCACAATGCCCTCGCCTCGGCCAAGCGCGCCGACGCCTTCACTACGTCGTCCCGTAACGGAGACGGGCGCTCCTGCTGCCGTACTCAAGTTGGACTCCATTTGGGCCTTCACAGGCGCCAGCTTTGGTCGGTCGAGAACGACCGAACAGTCGATATTTCCGGGCCGCCAACCAGCTTCGCGCACGGCAACCGCTGCTCGGCGGAGCAGTTCGATGCTGTCGGCACCCTCAAGTGAGGAATCGGTGTCGGGGAACATCTGGCCGATGTCGCCAAGTCCCGCGGCCCCAAGAAGTGCATCAATACACGCGTGGGCAACCACATCGGCATCGCTATGACCGGCCAGGCCGGGTTCGCCATCGAACGCAACGCCGCCCAGCACCAACCGGCGCGAGGGGTCATCGGAGCGGGCGTGCACATCAAAACTTTGTCCGACCCGGAACGGGATCTCTTCGGTGCCGGCGCTCACAGTGAATCCTTGTCGAGCGCGACAATCAGCGCCGCGGCGATCACGAGATCGAGCGGAGTGGTGAGCTTGAGGTTGCGTCGGTCGCCATCCACAAGAACCACTGTGCCACCGTCAGCCTCGACAACGGTCACGTCGTCGGTGGCTTCTTTCCCCGACGCATGCGCGGCGCGTAGCGCAGGCGCCGCGAAGCCCTGCGGCGTCTGCACGGCGACCACACCATCACGGTCGACCACACCACCTCCGCGACGCCGAAGTGTGTCGGCCACCGGCACCGCTGGTGTTGCCGCATCGGCGCCATCGCTCACCGCCGCAATCACCGATTCGTAGATCCGATCGCTGGCGAGCGGTCGGGCCGCGTCGTGCACCAACACGATCGCGGCATCAGACGGCACCGCGGCGAGGCCGTTGCGCACCGACTCGGTTCGTGTCGCGCCACCGGCAACGACGACCAACGCGACGGACGTAGTCGGCGACACCACGCCGGCAACCGGGTCAGCCGGCATCACCACGACGACGCCCGCACTGTGGCGAGCAGCAGTTGCGATCGATCGGTCGAGAACACTTACGCCGCCGAGATCGAGGAACTGTTTGGGCGCGCCGAATCGAGAGCCCGACCCCGCGGCAACAACAATTGTCCAGACGATCCCGGCGTCGCCGCTGGTCGAATCGCCGCTCATGGAATCGGCTTGGCTGCACGGGGTGAGGTCACATCACTAGTGTGGTGCTCGCTCATGCCTGATACCAGCACTCTCCGGGCGACGTTGCTCTTTGCCGACGTTGCCGACGAACACCTCACCACAATCGCCGATGCCGCTACGGAACAACAACTACGCCGCGGCGACGTTCTGTTCACCGAGGGTCAAGACCCCGATCAGATCTATATCGTCACGTCGGGTCGGATTGCGATCGCCAACAAATCGATCGACGGCCGCGAGTCTGTAGTGGCGCTTATGGAGGCCGGCGACCTCTTCGGCGAGATGCCGCTCTTCGACGGCCTCGGCCGGTCGGCCGAGGCCCGAGCACTCGAACCCTCGGGCGTCATCGCTATTCCTTACGGTCCGGTGCGAACCCTCTACGAGAACGAACCCGCCGAGTTGTGGAATGTCGTAAAGCTCCTCGCCTCACGGTTGCGGTCGATGGACGAGACCCTCGCCGACAGCGTGTTCCTCGATGTCACGGGCCGCACGGCCAAGCGACTCCTCGAACTCGCGGGGGACAACGACGAGTTCACCCTCCCAATCACACAGGAAGAGTTGGCGGGCATGGTGGGCGCGAGCCGCGAGAGGGTGAACAAGGCGATTGCCTCGTTCGTGAAGCTCGGCTGGCTCGATCAGTCCGACCGTCGTTACATCATTACCAACCGCGAACAGCTCTCGATCCGTTCGCGTTAAGGCAACCGAGCACTAACTCCAGAGCCACGTTTTCACGCCCGCCCAAGCATCCGTCGCGTCGTCGGCGCGATACGCGGGCCGCGTCGGATCGTGGACAAAGCCATGCCCGGCACCCTCGTAGGCCGCGATGTGGGCACCGGTGCCTCCCAGGGTCTCGACCTCTTCGGGCCGGGTGTACGGATCAACGGATCCAATGACCGCCAGCAGCCGACCGGGATCGCCCTGGGCGAGATGGTCGAGCGGACCAACCTGCCCAGGGCCTTCCCAACGCTCAGGGATGTTGATCATTCCGTAGAACGACGCGAGCCGGTGAAAGCGGCCGGTGGACACGGCCTTGTTGACATACATGCCGCCCATACAAAAGCCGATCGCACCGACAACATCGGCGCCCGTGGCGTCGGCGGCCGCGGTCATGTCACCGAGAACCTCGGCGTCGACCAGCGCCGACGCGGCATCGTGGCGACCTTCGAGATCGAGGTGGGATTGGCCGGGATACAGGTCGGGGGCGACAACCCGGCACTGCCACTGCTCGGCCAGCATCGCCGCCATGTCACAAAAGAGCGGGCGTAATCCCATGATGTCGGGAACGAGAACCAGGCCGCGTTCGCGGGATTCGCCGACGACTTCGGCCTCTGTGCCAGACGGAAGAGTGATGCGCATTAGGCCATCATCGCTAAGAAGGTCCGACGTCGGCCAGTTGTACCGCTGCGGCAAGGGTGGGCGCTCGCAGAATCTGCAGCCCGTCGGGTGCATCGGTGGTGGCGTGCGGCACGATGGCGCGCCGGAACCCCATCCGCGCGGCCTCGCCAAGTCGACGATTGATGTGGCTGACATGGCGTAACTCGCCGCCAAGCCCAACCTCGCCAACAACGACGAGATCGTCGGCCAACGGATGGCCGGTGAGTGACGATGCGACCGCCAGCGCAACCGCGGCATCGGCCCCCGGATCGAAGACGCGGGCCCCGCCAACGGCCAGCGCATAGACCTCGGCGTTGGAAAGGGGCAGACCGACTCGGCGTTCGAGTACCGCGAGCAACATCGAGAGCCGGCCATGATCGAAGCCCTGCGCACTCCGACGTGGCGTTGCCAACTGGGAGGGGGCGACCAGCGCCTGCACTTCGACGAGCAGTGGCCGATTTCCATCGACTGTCGGCACTACCGCGGAGCCAGAGATGCCCGTGACTCGGTCGGCCAAGAAGAGGCCACTGGGGTCGTCGACCGGCGTCAAGCCGCTTTCATCCATCTGTAGCAGGCCGACCTCGGAGGTGGGCCCGTACCGGTGCTTCGACGCCCGCAGAAGACGCAGACCGTGCTGACGGTCGCCATCGAACTCGAGCACGGTGTCGACAACATGCTCGAGCACCCGGGGCCCGGCCAGCGTGCCTTCCTTGGTGACGTGGCCGACCAGCAGCAAGGCGATACCCCGACGCTTCGCTTCCTGCACCAGAGCATGAGCACACTCGCGAACCTGCGCGACCGAACCAGGAGCAGAAGTGAGATCGGGATTCACCATGGTCTGCACTGAGTCGATCACCACCACGTCGGGTTTGACCTCGTCGAGATGACCAAGCACGTAGGGAAGGACGGTCTCGCCGACCAACCAAAGGTCGTCGTGAATCGCGTTGAGCCGAGCGGCGCGGCCTCGTACCTGCGATGCGGATTCCTCGCCTGAGATATAGAGCGCCTTCTGGCCTGCAGCCGCAACGGAACCCGCCAGCTGCAAGAGAAGGGTGGACTTGCCAATACCGGGTTCGCCGCCGACCAGCGTGACAGAGCCCGGAACCAAACCGCCCCCGAGCACACGGTCGACTTCGGTGAGCCCGGTGGAACGGAGCATGGCCGATTCGTCGGCGACGTCCGCGATCGGGAGGGCAACACTCGATCGACCGACGACCGACAGCGGTGCCTCGCGGACATCGAGCTCTTCGACGAGTGTGTTCCACTCGCCGCAGCCATCACAACGGCCCGCCCACTTTGGGGCCCCCGCACCACACGAGGTGCAGCGATGAACGGTGCGGGTTCTTGCCATAGAGGCACCCTAGAACGCCGGTGTGACAGCCCCGGCGAGGCTGTCAGCTGCCGCGACTACGCAGCAGGTCTTCGAAGCCTCGAACAACCGTGTGATCGGTGTCCGGGGCCGCTTCATTGCCCGCAACGAACAGGCCCGTCGCCAGTCCAAGCTTCTTCGCCGCGTCGAGATTTTCCGGCACGTTCGACAAATAGAAGCAGTCGAACAGATCGACAGACATCGTTCGACGAGTGGCTTCGAACAAGGCCGGCTCGGGCAGCGTGGAGCCAACATCGCCGCTCACCATCCACGAGCTGACGGAATCATCGAGTGCAGCCATTCGACGGAGGCGGTCACCCCAAACCTGCGGCTGGTTACCAACCGCAGCGACGGGCAGTCGGCTGGTAGCCATCCGGTCGAGGAACGGATGCAACCCGGGGACAAGCCGGAACGACGACAGGTACTTCGTCTCGACTTCCTCGGCGACAGGACCCAGGCCAACCTCGGCCCAGAACTCCTCGACCGACATTCGACCGAGGACCAGTTTTCGGTACAGCCCGCGGATCTGCGCCGGGTCGGCGTCGGGCCGCTCCGCGGTGATGAGCGGCAGCAGGAGCCCTTCCAGCGGATCAGTCGGACGCACAACGACGCCGTGCACATCAACGATGAGGAGCCGCAACATGCGGCGGCGCGGACGATTGGCTTCCTCGGCGCGGGTGGCGGCCCGGTTTTGACGCCGGCGGACATCACGTCGACGGCGTCCCTTCGGTGTACGCAGTTTCGCGAGACCCACACCGGCGAGGCGAGCCAGAATGATGCCGGCGAACATCAACAGGGCGAGCAAGGCAACGATCGCCCAGACCTGCGGCAGAATGTCTTCCGTCGAGGACGATGCATCGAGCTCGATCGGTTCGGCGCCGAATTCGGCTCGGAACTCGATGGCCTCACCCGTGGCCTCACCCGTGGTCGAAGACTCCGTCTCGGGAAGCCGGATTCGCACCAAGAGATCGGCGTCGAAGTCGGTCGCCTGTTGCGGAAGGCTGATTGACTCCGGGAGAAACGCATCGGCGAAATCACTGATCTCAGGCGCCGGATCAAGGATGCCGCTGAGCTGATAGTTCGTCTTCGCAGGGCTGAGACCGATGCGGTCAAACGTGTGGGACGTCTCCAGGGTGACGTCCTGGAAGACGACATCTTCGCCAGCGATTTCAGCCAGCACCGCCGGCAAATCGTCGGCGTTGGCGAAGCCCTTTCTCGCGGAGATGCTCATCGAGCCGGAAGTATCGAGGTTTGGCCCGTCGATCACCCAGCCCGCATCCGTGAGGTCTGAGAACTCGAGTTCGTCAGGGGCGTCGGGGATCTGCGCTACCGCGGCAGCATCCGCCACCACCAACACCGTGACTGTCCCCGAGCCGTTTTCGTCGACCACGATGTCGACAGTCGTGTCGACACGACACGCGCTGGCCAGGAGGATGATGATCCCCAGAAGCAGCATGTGAACCCGACGCATTGCGAGAACGCTAGACGCCCAGAGTCCAACCCGGTGGCCAGGCACGCGAAAACCGCCGGCTGAAATCAGCCGGCGGTTCCCAAGTAGTCGGTTGTCGATTCGCTCAGATGTCGAGCGACTCTCCACCATCGATGGCAGCCTCAAGCTCAGGCTCAGCTGGCTCGAAGCCTTCAATCGACCGGAAGACGACCGTGAGCTCGTTGTTGTTCTCAGGATCAGCTTCGACGTCGACAATGATGATCTCGCCGGCGCGGAATTCCTTGTAGAGAAGCTTCTCCGACAACGGATCCTCAACGAGGCGCTGAAGCGCTCGTCGCAATGGACGCGCACCCAACGTGGGGTCGTAGCCCTTGTCGGCGAGGTGGTCCTTGGCCGCGTCGGTGATCTCGAGGCCCATACCCTGCTGGCCGAGCTGAACGGCCGTCCGGGCGACCATGAGGTCCACGATCTGGCGAACCTCAGGCTGGCTGAGTTCGTGGAAAACGATCGTGTCATCGATGCGGTTCAGGAATTCCGGTCGGAAATGCGCCTTCAGCGCATCGTTGACCTTTTCCTTCATCTTCTCGTAGTTGACCGCTTCGTCGCCGCTACCGAAGCCAATATTGGCCTTGCGTAGATCGGCGGTGCCCAGGTTGGAAGTCATGATCAGCACGGTGTTTCGGAAGTCGACCGAGCGGCCTTGGCTGTCAGTGAGACGACCCTCTTCGAGAATCTGCAACAGCGTGTTGAAGACATCCGGGTGGGCCTTCTCGACCTCGTCGAACAGCACCACAGAGAACGGCTTGCGGCGCACCTTTTCGGTGAGCTGGCCGCCCTCTTCGTACCCGACATAGCCGGGAGGCGAACCAACAAGACGGCTCACCGTGTGCTTCTCCATGTACTCCGACATGTCGAGGCTGATGAGTGCGGTTTCGTCACCGAACAAGAACTCGGCGAGGGTCTTGGCGAGTTCTGTCTTACCAACGCCCGAGGGGCCGAGGAAGATGAACGAACCGGACGGACGCTTGGGATCCTTGAGACCGGCACGGGTGCGGCGGATTGCGCGCGAGACCGCCGCAATGGCGTCTTGCTGGCCGATAACACGCTTGTGCAGCTCATCTTCCATACGGAGGAGCTTCTCGGTCTCTTCCTCAGTGAGCTTGTAGACCGGAATACCGGTCCACAACGACAGCACCTCGGCGATCGCTTCCTCGTCGACCTCGTCGAAGAGATCAAGGCCTGACGCCTTTGCGTCGCCTTCCATCGACTCGCGACGGGCAAGGAGTTCCTTTTCCTTGTCACGCAACCGACCAGCTTCTTCGAACTGCTGGCCTTCGACCGCGTCCTTCTTCTCTCGAACGACCTCGGCGATCTCGGTTTCGAGTTCCTTGTATTCCGGCGGGGTCTCCATGCGCTTGATGCGCAAGCGGGCACCGGCCTCATCGATGAGGTCGATGGCCTTGTCCGGGAGGTGGCGATCGGCAATGTAACGATCGGCCAAGTTCGCCGCGGCCAGCAGCGCTTGATCGGTGATGGTTACACGATGGTGTGTTTCGTAGCGATCACGGAGACCCTTCAGGATCTCGATCGTGTGCGCCACGGTGGGCTCGTCGACCAGCACCTTCTGGAAACGACGCTCGAGTGCGGCGTCCTTCTCGAGATGCTTGCGGTATTCGTCGAGCGTTGTGGCGCCGATGGTCTGGAGTTCACCACGAGCCAACATTGGCTTGAGGATCGACGCAGCATCAATCGCGCCTTCGGCGGCACCGGCACCCACGAGCGTGTGGATCTCATCGATGAACAAGATGATGTCGCCGCGGGTCTTGATCTCCTTGAGCACCTTCTTCAGGCGCTCTTCGAAGTCACCGCGATACCGCGAACCAGCGACGAGGGCGCCGAGGTCGAGGGTGTAGAGCTGCTTGCCGCGCAGGGTTTCCGGCACGTCGTCAGCGGCGATCGACTGGGCAAGGCCCTCGACGATCGCGGTTTTGCCCACACCGGGCTCGCCAACAAGAACTGGATTGTTCTTGGTGCGTCGACTGAGAATTTGCATCACGCGTTCGGCTTCACGGGAGCGGCCGATCACAGGATCGAGGCCCTTCTCGCGCGCCAGTTGTGTGAGGTTGCGACCGAATTGGTCGAGTACAAGCGAACCGGAGGCACTGTCGCCGCCTGAACCGCCGCTGGTGGCGCCTGCTTTTTCGCCGCCACCGCCGCTGCTACTTCCGCTCGACTCGCCGGCCCCGGAAGAGCCGGAATAGCCGGACAGCAGCTGGATGACCTGCTGGCGGACACGGCTGAGGTCGGCGCCAAGCTTGACGAGGACCTGCGCGGCCACACCTTCGCCCTCACGGATGAGGCCTAACAGGATGTGTTCGGTGCCGATGTAGTTGTGGCCAAGCTGCAACGCCTCACGGAGGCTGAGCTCGAGGACCTTCTTGGCGCGAGGCGTGAATGGGATGTGGCCGCTTGGCGAGGAGCCGCCTTGTCCAATGATCTCTTCAACCTGGTTGCGCACGGCTTCCAGGCTGATCCCGAGCGATTCGAGGGCTTTCGCCGCTACACCTTCGCCCTCGTGAATGAGGCCAAGCAGAATGTGCTCGGTCCCGATGTAGTTGTGGTTGAGCAGGCGCGCTTCTTCCTGCGCAAGCACCACCACTCGCCGAGCCCTGTCAGTAAACCGCTCGAACATCGGTATTTCCCTCCCAGGTGTGGGTCGTTCATCAGAGTGTACCGGGGCGATTCGGCCTGAAACGGTCGAATCCGCCAACTCCTGTGCTCTCCATCGGCAGATTTCTCCTGGGTGTGAATTCTCCGATGGGCCGAACGGTCATATTTCACGTAGCGTGTCGGCGTGGCTGCGTCCCCGCTTTCCATCTTGCCGAGCATGGAAGACGACCTTCAGAGGGTCGAACAAGAACTCCTTCGCGTCGTCGCGTCGGATGCCGAATTCCTCACTGAGATCGCCAGCCACCTCATTCTTGCGGGTGGCAAGCGCGTCCGCCCGGGCTTCTCGATTGCGGCCAGCGCGGTACTCGACCCGGTGGGCGCCGCGGCATCGCTCGACGTGATCCACGGCGGTTGCGCCGTCGAACTCGTCCATATTGGTTCGCTCTACCACGACGATGTGATGGACGACGCCACCACTCGCCGCAGCGTAAAGAGCGTCAACGCCCAGTGGGGCAACCTGCGAGCGATTCTCGCGGGCGACTATCTGCTCGGCCGTTCTTCAGAACTGGCCGCCGGACTCGGCACCGAAGTGGCTGGCATTCTTGCCACAACGATCACAGAGTTGTGCGAAGGCCAGATCCTCGAACTCGAATCGGCGTACAAGTCCGATCGCACCATCGCCAGCTACGAGCGATCGATCGCCGGCAAGACCGCCTCGTTGTTGGCCACCGCCTGTCGCATCGGAGCAATAGTCGCTGATCTCCCCCGCCCGGTGATCGACTCGATGACCGAGTTCGGCAAGGCCTACGGGATGGCCTTCCAGGTAGTCGACGACATTCTCGACATCATCGCCACCGATGCGCAACTCGGAAAGCCGGCCGGCAACGACCTCGTGGAAGGCATCTACACCCTTCCCGTGATCCACGCCCTCGCCGAACCGACCATCGAAGCTCAGCTCCGACCGCTCCTCACACCCGAGATCACCACCGCGCAGCGTGACCAAGCTCGCGAACTCGTTCGAACGAGCGACGGTGTCCGAATTTCTCTCGATGTTGCGCAGTCGTGGGCTGACAAGGCCGCGGCAACTCTCACCGATCTCCCCGACACCCCGGCAGCTCGGGCACTTCGAGCGGCCGCCGATCATCTGATCGAACGGGCCGCAGCCCCACTCGGCCGCAAGCGCTTCAGCCGCAAGGCTCGCTAGCCGTCGGATTCTCATCCGGCGCGAGACTGCGGCGTCGAACCCACCGCTCCTTGCCGGGCGATGGCTCGTGAAGCAGACTCGCCGCCGATGAGCGACCTGCCGACCAAGATGACTGCCGTGTACCTGACCGGACACGGCGGGTTCGAAAAGCTCGAGTATCGAAACGACGTGCCGGTGCCGACACCGGGGCCGAACGAGATCGTTCTGCGGGTGGGCGCGGCGGGAGTCAACAACACCGACATCAACACCCGCATCGGCTGGTATTCGAAGTCCGTCACATCGGGGACCGGAACCGGTGGCGACGAGGGCTACGGCGAAGACGTCTCTGACGACGGTGGCTGGGCCGGCGAAGGCCTCAACTTTCCTCGGGTCCAAGGCGCCGACGCCGCCGGAACGATCGTGGCCGTCGGGAGCAATGTCGACTCCGGGCGACTGGGCCAACGCGTGCTGGTTCGTTCGATGCAGACCACCGGCCCCCGTGACGACGCGAACGCGCTCATCACCATGGGCTCAGAAATCGACGGCGGCTTCGCCCAGTACTGCTGCGTGGCGAGCCGCGAAGCATTTGAGATTCGCTCCGATCTGACCGATATCGAGCTCGCGTCGTTTCCCTGCGCGTACTCCACCGCCGAAGCCATGCTCCACCGCGTCGGATTGGCCGATGGTGAGACCGTGTTGATCACCGGGGCCTCAGGCGGCGTCGGTTCCGCGGCCGTCCAACTGGCCAAACGACGTGGCGCCACGGTGATCGGCGTCGCTTCTCAGTCGAAGTGGGACGAGGTTCGCGCGCTCGGGGCCGACCGCCTCCTTGGCCGCGACGCCGATGTCGTGGCCGAACTCGGCCGGGACTCCCTCGATGTTGTCGTCGACGTTGTCGCCGGGCCCACCTGGCCCGCTCTCCTCGACGTTCTTCGCCGGCAGGGACGCTACGTCTGCGCCGGGGCGATCGCCGGACCAATCGTCGAACTCGACGTTCGCACGTTGTATCTCAAGGACCTCACGCTGCTGGGATCGACCTATCAGCCGCGCGAGGTATTCGAGAACCTCGTCCGCTACATCGAACGCGGCGAGATCGTCCCGATCATCGCCGCCACCTACCCGCTCGAAGACATCGTTCGTGCGCAAGAGGACTTCCTCGCGAAGTCGTTCGCGGGCAAGCTGGTGCTTGTCCCTCCGGCTGACTGATGTCTATGGCTCATTGCCGAAGCCGCCCTACTGCGGTACTAATAGCCCGAGCGCGCCCAACCTGGAGACCGATGGAAACATCTCAAACCGCCGCGGTCAGCACCAAGCGACAGCTCGGTCAGGAACCGGCCCTCGACGGCGTTCGCGGCTTCGCCGTGCTTCTCGTCGTCCTTTGGCACTACCCGAGCGACATCCTCGAACGCCAGTACTCGTGGCTCAAGTCCGGTCATCTCGGCGTTGATCTGTTCTTCGTTTTGAGCGGATTCCTCATCACGGCGCTCATGCTGAATGAGCAGACTCGAACGAACGTCATCAGCTTTAGGGGCTTCTATCGGCGCCGAGCGTTTCGACTTCTCCCTGCGCTGTTCCTGTTCCTGGCCGGACACATCGTGTTCGCCGCGCTGACCGATATTCCCAACGTGCCACTGTTCAGCCCGGGCACGGATGGGGCCGACCAGGTTGCGTCCATCCTTGGTGCGGCCTTCTTCAGCCTGAACTGGCTCTCCGACATCGGCGATGGTTACAACATCTCGCTCGGTCTGGCCCATCTCTGGTCACTGTCCGTTGAGGAGCAGTTCTACATTGTCTGGCCGACAGTGGTCGTCGCGATGTTGTCTCGTCGGCCGGCGATAAACGTGGGCGCGTCGGTCCTCGGCGGCGTCGCTGTTGTGATGGCCGGACACAATTACATCTGGAACGACTCGGACGATGCGGGCCGATGGGCGACCACCGCGATCGTGCTGGCGTTCGTCACCGGGCTCCTCGAGCTCATTCGTTCGCAGCGAGACCGCACCGTGTGGATTCTGTCGATCATCGTGGTCATCATTGGTGCGACGCTTCTCTACCGCAACGGCAGCTACGAGGGTGGCGGCGAAGTCTTCCGCCTCTACAGCGGCACTTTGGGTCGGGCGGACTCACTGATGGTCGGAGCCGGGCTCGCATTTATTTGGGTTGAGGGATGGATCCCTCGACGAGGGCCCACATGGCTCGCAACGGTCGGATGGGTGTTCTTTCTTTGGGCAGTCAACCAACGGACCCTGGGCGAGCCGTTCTTCTACGAGTACGGCTGGACGCTCGTTGCCCTTTCGGGTGCCTTCATCGTCTGGGGCTCGATCGGGGCCCAAGGAACGCTGTGTGGCCGCGTGCTCTCGATGGCGTGGCTCCGCGGCATCGGCAAGGTCGCCTACGGCCTCTACCTCTGGCACGCCCTTGTGTTCGCTGCCGTGCGGTACTGGTGGGGCGACGGTTCGGTGCTCTGGAAGACGTTCCTGGCTCTCGGCTTAACGACGCTCTTCACGGCGGCGTCTTGGTATCTCGTCGAACAGCCGCTGCTCCGTTACAAGACGCCGAAAGCTGCTCGGACGTAACGCCAGCGCTACTCGGGGGCCGACTGCTCGTCGTCCTCGACGGATTCGTCGGTCGAAGTCGCGGCTGACGCAGGCGACTCGGGGCGCAGAGTCGGGAACAGCACCACGTCGCGAATCGTGGTGGTGCCGGTGAGCAACATCACAAGACGGTCGATGCCGATGCCCAAGCCGGCGGTGCCGGGTAGGCCATATTCGAGCGCCCGGATGTAGTCGTCGTCGACCACCATGGCTTCGTCGTCGCCGGCGGCGCCTTCCGCCTCCTGCGCTTCGAAACGTTGGCGTTGCACGACTGGGTCCTGCAGCTCGGAGAAGCCGTTGCAAAGCTCGCGACCAGCCACGATCGCCTCGAAGCGTTCGGTGTAGCCCGGACGGTCTCGGTGTTCGCGAGAGAGAGGCGAAACTTCAACCGGATAGTCGGTAACGAAGATTGGTCCCCACAGTTCGGACTCGGTGGTCTTCTCGTAGATCTCGAGGATGAGCTTGCCCGGGCCGTAGTGGTCCTTGGCCTCCACCCCGAACTTGTCGCACAACGCTCGGAGCTCGTCGATTGGAGTGTCGATGCTCACCTCAATGCCCGCGTGTTCGAGGATCAGTTCTTCCATCGTGGCTCGACGCCACGGGGTGGAAAGATCGACCTCACGGCCGTCGTATTCGATCGTGGTAGAGCCGATTACTTCCGTGGCCGCGGCCGCGACCATGTCTTCGGTGAGCGTCATCATGTCGCGGTGGTCGGCGTAGGCCCAATAGAGCTCAAGCATCGTGAACTCGGGATTGTGGCGCGTAGACGTGCCCTCGTTGCGGAACACGCGGCCGATTTCGAAGACGCGTTCCATCCCGCCGACGACGAGACGCTTGAGATAGAGCTCCGGAGCAATCCGGAGATACATCTCGGTATCGAGCGCGTTGTGGTGGGTGACAAACGGCTTCGCCAGCGCTCCCCCCGGAATGGGATGAAGCATCGGGGTTTCGACTTCGATGAAGTCGCGCTCACCCAGCCAGCGGCGCATCGACGCCACGATTTGTGACCGTTGCCGAAATGCGGTGCGGGCCTCTTCCGTCACCCAGAGGTCGACATAACGCTGGCGGTATCGAATATCGGGATCGGTGATGCCGTGCCACTTGTCGGGGAATGGCCGTTGGGCGTGGGCGAGCACCGTCCACTCGTCGACCCGCACGGAGAGTTCACCGCGCTTGGTGTTCATCACGATGCCCTTCACGAGGATCCAATCGCCGATCGACAGCCCGGTGAAACCGTCGAACTCCGGCGTGAGCTTCGCCATCGCGAAGAGCTGAATTCGACCCGTGGAATCCTGCAGGACACCGAAGGCAAGCTTGCCCTGATCTCGTCGCAGCATGAGGCGGCCGGCGATCGACACGACGACGTCGGTCTCCTCGCCATCTTCGAGATTCGCATGGTCGTGCAGGATCTGCGCCGTGGTCGCAGTGACGTCGGCGCGGTACGGGACAGGTTCGGTCATCGCTGGTTCCGTTGGTGAACGATCCGAAGACCGTGGAGGGTGAGGAAGGGTTCGACGTGTTGGATGCTCTCGGCGACGGGCGAGATCAGATGCGCCAGCCCGCCTGTGGCGATGACGTTGATTTCGCCGAGTTCACGAGCGAAACGTTCGATCATGCCATCGATCATGGCGGCGAAGCCGTAGACGGCACCGGACTGGATCGACTCAACAGTGGACTTGCCAATCACACTGCGCGGCTCGACGAGCTCGATGGCGCGAAGTTGCGCCGCTCGACCGAATAGGGCATCAAGGCTGACCTCAATTCCGGGGGCGATCGCGCCGCCCAGAAACTCGCCATCAGCGGAGATCACGTCGAAGTTGTTGCCGGTGCCGAAGTCGACGACCACGGTGGGCCCGCCGTAGAGGTCGTGCGCGGCGATCGCGTTGGCGATCCGGTCGGCGCCAACCTCCTTCGGGTTGTCGTAGAGGATCGGCATCCCGGTCTTGACGCCCGGTTCAATGACGATCGGTTCGAACGACAGGTAACGCTCAACCATTTGCCGAAGGTTCGCCAAGATTCGGGGCACACCCGAACAGATAGCGACACCGGTGAGATCCGTCTCAAAATCGACATCGGCCGTATCAAGTAGCGACCGGATCGCGATCGAATACTCGTCGGACGTGCGCTCGGCGTCGGTCGACAGCCGCCAGTGATCGACCAGCCCGACAGCCGCGCCCTCTCCAGAATCGCTTCCGGGGTCGTAAAGACCGAGGACGTTCTGCGTGTTGCCGACGTCGATCGTAAGGAGCACTCCGAAACGCTAGCGCCTACCCGAGCCCGCGGCTGTCCTGTTTGAGGGCAAGATCGACCGATACCGCCGATGCCAGCACCAGGCTGCGCAACGGTTCTTCAAGCGGACGATGAATCTGCAGGACATAGTTGTCCGCCGAGGTGAACATCGTCTTCGCGAGCCCTTCCCAGGTCTTGGTGATCCGAGCGACCTCATTGCCCTGACCGTCTTGCAGGTTGAAGTTCCACGCTCGCCAGTTCTCGCCGTTGAGCGTGCCGATCTGACCCGAGGGTGTTTCGAGCGAGAACTTGATCTTGCCCATCATGTTTTTCTGCACGATCGAACCAACTGCGTTGCCCGCCGCGTCGGTGACGTGCACCTTCGACTTCACAAACTTCGCCGGCCGGGTGACCGTGAGCTGCACGACACCTTGGGTGTCGACCAACTGCAGGCTGTGAGTCATGAACTGGTCGAGACTGCTCACCAGCCGAGCGGCCTTTTTGAGCTTGCTTTGGCCGACCTGGCGGATCGCCCCGATCTGCGTGCCGTTCTGATCGAACACCGAATACTCAGTGTTGATCTCGAGAAGCTTGGCCTTCTGGTTGACGACGATGATCGGCTCGCTGAATATGGTGCCGCCGCCCGCGGCGGCCGACGGCACACCCGCCTTCTCGTTGACCTGCTGCTGAATCTTCGCCTGAGGAGTGCCCGTCGTCGGCACCATTCCCGCGTCGACGAGCGGGTCGGTGGACTGGCGACCATGGCTCGATACGTGATCGGTCCAGGCCGTGCCGTCGTAGTAACGAAGCTCGTGTTTGCCACCCGGGTCGGGATACCAGTCCGCCTTGATTTCTGTCATGGAGCGAGCGTACGCGACGGTTCACCAACACGCGGGACGATCATGCGTCGGCGAGAGACTGCCCGGCAGACATGGAGATCGACGTCAGCGGGTAGGTCGCGCCGCCAGGTTGGAACTCTCCTAGAGGTCCGCGATCACTGTGCCGTCATTGTCGATAAGACGGGCCTTCTGGAACTTCACCGCCAGCAGGAGACGGACCTCGCCCTGCAGCGGGCCGTCGGACACCAGGGTGTGGGCGGGCACCGCCGCGGAATAGTCCACCGTGCCACTCGGAGCTCGCGCCGCAAGCACGCGGCGCATCTCGATCTCGATGGCCGACGCTTCGCGCTCGCCCTGTGTGAGCAGAACCAGACCGGCATCGAGGGCGGCCCGCAGCGCGGGGGCAACGGCGCGCTCGGCGTCGGTGAGATACACGTTGCGACTCGACATGGCGAGGCCGTCGGCTTCGCGAACGATCGGGCAGGGAACGACCGTCACCGGCATGCTGAGGTCCGCCACCATTCGACGCACGACGGAGACCTGCTGCCAGTCCTTGGCTCCGAAATACGCTTGGCAGGCACCGACGATCGAGAAGAGCTTCGCCACCACCGTGGCCACGCCGGCAAAGTGGGTCGGGCGATGCACTCCCTCCAGGGGCGCAGCAACACCGGGGACCGTCACGACCGTGTCGACCTCTGAGGGGTACATCTCGTCGATTGATGGCGCGAATACATAATCGGCCCTGGCGGCCTCGACCAGGGAGAGATCGGCCTCAAGGTCACGCGGATAGTCCTCGAGATCCTCGCCGAGCGCGAACTGCAGCGGATTGACAAAGATCGACACCACCGTGCGGTCGTTGGCGGCCACCGACGCGTCGATCAACGACACGTGCCCGTCGTGGAGGAAACCCATCGTGGGGACGAAGCCG
Source organism: Candidatus Aldehydirespiratoraceae bacterium (assembly GCA_047639555.1). GTDB lineage: Bacteria > Actinomycetota > Acidimicrobiia > Acidimicrobiales > Aldehydirespiratoraceae > JAJRXC01. The sequence goes on along the minus strand of JBLIOE010000019.1, from coordinate 44,394 downwards.
ATTGACCGCCCCGCGCCTCGGTCAGCGTCGAGGCGAGTGCGAAGCGAATCGATCGTCGTGAAGATGTCCACGAGTCGATCTTACGAGTCGTCCGCAGAGGGTCGACCCGCCAGTCGGCGGGCCTCGTCGGCCATTGCGAGGTAGGTGGCCCGCTCGCTCTCGTCGAGCGCAGCGACATGACGCTCGATCGTGGCTTCGTCACCTCGTGCCGCCGGCCCAGTGAGAGCCGAGGCGGGACCGAGCGCGGCAACATTCGCGACCGAGGAGTTCACGAGATCGAGAAGTGCCTCGAAGGGCACGCCAACAGTCGCCGCGATTCGCTCCGCCTGACCCAGCAACGCCACGAGGTGATTCGAAGCCACCACCGCGGCGGCGTGGTAGGCGGCGCGATCCTCGTCGGCGACACGAATGGAACGACCTCCGAGGGCATCGACGACCGCACCGATCCGAGGATCACCGGCGACGGCAAACCACGCGCCGCGGAGTCGTTCGGCCCCGGTGGCGGCGTCGGCCATTGAGACCAGCGGATGGAGGGTCGCCGCTCGAGGATGATCGGCCAGAACCGCGAGTCCCAGTGAACCGGAGAGGTGGGCAACCACTCGATCGCCCGAGACTGGAAGTGACGCGGCGACTTCGCCAATCACTTCGTCGGGGGTGGCAATAATCACGAGATCGGCGCCCTTCCCAATTCCGGCGATCGGGACGTTTCGACCGAAGAGTCGAGGTTCGGGCCAGCCCGCCGTTCCCAACGCCGCGGCCAGCGCGGTGCCGGCTCGGCCGGCGCCCACGATGTGGGTGACAAGCTGGATTCGCTCCGTATCGAGCTGATCGATCGAGCCAACTCGTCCAATACCGTCCGCGGCAGCCACCGCGTCAACGTCGTATCCGGTCGGCAACAGATCGGCACCGACATCGGCGAGCGGCACCAACACGAACGAACGCTCAAACATCCGCGGGTGCGGTACGAAGAGATCGGGCGGATCGTCGACTGTTTCACCATCGACCCACAACACATCAACATCGAGTGTGCGCGGCCCCCAATGCACCACCCGCACCCGATCCGCCGACGTTTCGCAACGCCGGCAGACATCCAGCAGCTCGTGGGGGCTGAGAGCCGTGTCGAGCCGCACCACCATGTTCAAGAAGGCGTCTTGGGCCACGTCGCTGATCGGTGGGGTCTCGTAGACCGCCGAGACCGCGACGACATCGGGAATACGTTCGACTGCCTCGCGGAGGTGGCTGACTCGATCACCGATATTGGATCCCAGCGCAAGAAACGCTCGGCGAGTATCGGTCATCCCCTTCGACGGGTGAGCCGCATCCCGCTCGACGCAACATCTTGGGCCACCGGTGGGCGGAGCTTTCGAACCTCCACGGTGACCTGCTCGATGCGTTCATCTTCGAGGACGGCCTCGGCCACACGTTGTGCCATACGTTCGAAGAGTTGGAACGACTCGTCGAGCGTGACCGCCTCAATGCGGTTGAGCACGCCGCCATAGTCGATCGTGTCGTTGAGGTCGTCGGACTCAGTGGCCGGAAGATCGGCAATCAGGTCGATATCGAACTCGTAGGGCTGGCGGCGATCTTGTTCTTCGGGGAGGGCACCGCAGATGCACATACACCGCAGGCCTCGCAGCTGGATCACGGCGTCAGCGGATCCCACGACGGTTCAGTCGTCGCCCGCGCTGTCGGCATCGTCGCTGTCGGTGTCGTCGCCCTCGGCGGGCTCCTCTTCGACGGCGGCGGCGACGTGGGCGAAAGCGTCAACCTCAACTTCGGCGGACGGCTGGCATTTTCCAACGATCGACACCATTTCACGCGCTCTCGGGCCGAGTTCGCGCTCGAAGAGCTGTTCGGTGAACATGATCGCCTTCGGGCCGTCGGGAACGAGCCCCATCCACAGGAGGTAGGCGCCGATCAGACCCGTGATGGTCTCGCCGAGTTCTTCTCGGTGGATCACGATCTTGTGACCCTTTTCGACATGGTCACGAATCGAGGCCATCGCCCGCGTCAGGCCCAGCGGGCCATCGCCGGCTCCCGAGAAGGGCACGTGATGAAACGGCACGCCGAGTTCTTCATAGTTGTGCAGGTTGTGAGTCGAACCAATCAGCGACACCACGAAGTCGAACTCATGCTGACGAAGCCAGATGATCTCTTCTTGGCGGCGCACCTTGCGATGGCTGTCGCCATACCCACCGGGACGTTCACAAACCGCGACGCGGTCCTTCACGATCCAACGGAAATGTCTCGGTTCGATGCCTTGGGCCCACTTGCCCCTCATGACTGCACAACTCGCACGGCGTGGACCGTAGCCCGCACATCGTGCACGCGGACGACGTGGGCGCCCAAGTGTGTGGCCCACGCGGCGATCGCCAGCGATCCTTCCAGCCGATCGTCGGCATCCGTAACCGGTGTTTCCCTTGAAATACCGTCAGATTCCGCGTGAATTTCGCCCACGAATCGTTTCCGACTCACGCCGACCAACACCGGCGCAATCTCTGAAAAACGATCGAGATTCGCGACCAAATCGAGGTTGTGAGCGGTGGTCTTGCCAAACCCGATGCCGGGGTCGACCCAAAGCCGCTTCACACCGGCCCGTTTCCCGCGCTCGACAGCAGCGGCCAGGAACGACGCCACCTCCTCGACCACATCGTCGTAGCGGGGATCAATTTGCATCGTCGCGCTCGGGCCGAGGCTGTGCATGGCGATCCAGCCGGCTCCCGTTTCGGCCGCTATGTCTTCGAGCGAGGCGCTGATGTCGTTGATGATCGTGGCACCCGCCGCGACCGCGGCCCGGGCGACGGTCGGCTTCGTGGTGTCGATTGAGATTTCGACATCACCGATCGAATCGGCGAGCGCGGCAATGACCGGGATGGTGCGGGCCAACTCGGTGGCTTCGTCGACCGGCACGGAGCCCGGTCGCGAGCTCTCGCCGCCGATGTCGATCAGGTCGGCCCCCTCGTCAATGAGGGCGCGGGCATGGGAGATCGCCGCTGCGGTGTCGAGCCAACGACCCCCGTCGGAGAACGAATCGGGCGTGACGTTGACGATGCCCATCACTTGGGTCATCGACGGCGAGTTCACGCTTAGTGTCGCTCGATGAAACGCATGGCCTCAGCGCGAGTGGCCACGTTTTCGCGGAAGATGCCGGTGACACTGGAGGTGACGGTGCTCGATCCGGGCTTCCGAACGCCCCGCATCGACATACAGAGATGCTCGGCCTCGATCACGACGAGCACGCCACGCGGTTCGAGCTCAGACTCGATCGCCCCGGCGACCTGTTGAGTGAGCCGCTCCTGGACCTGCGGGCGCTTGGCGAAGCCATCGACCAAACGGGCGAGCTTGGAGAGCCCCGTGACCCGGCCGGTGTCGTTCGGGATGTAGGCGACGTGGGCCTTCCCCATGAACGGAATGAGGTGGTGCTCACAGAGGGAGTACAGCGGAATGTCTCGGACCATGACCATCTCGTCGTGGCCCGCCTCGAACGTGGTGTTCAGGTGGCCCGCTGGCTCTTGGTGCAGCCCCGCACATACCTCGGCGTACATCCGCGCCACCCGGTTGGGGGTGTTTTGCAGACCGTCACGTTCGGGGTCTTCGCCAATGGCCTCAAGAATCTCTCTGACCGCAGCCGCGATACGCGGCTGGTCAACCTCGGGGGCATGGATGCCGTCGATCAGTGGACGGTCGGATTCGAAATCGTCGTCAAGTGTGTGACTCACGCCTCGAAAGCTAGCGAGCCGAGGCTCATTCTCCGGGTTCGAAGACCCGGATCGAGTCAAGTTCTCGATAATGCTGTGCGACATCGAGGCCGTAACCGACAACAAAGTCGGGCGGAATCGGGAAGCCGACATACTTCACATCGTCGGATCGGGCGCCCTCGCGCACGAGCAGGGCACACACTTCAAGGCTCGCGGGCTCACGGTCTTCGAGCAGCTGTCGCAGGTAACGCAGTGTCAGACCGGAATCGACGATGTCCTCGACGAGGATCACATCGCGGCCGCGGATATCGGTCTCGAGGTCCTTCACAATACGAACCACACCACTGGTGCTCGTGGAGTCGCCGTAGGACGACACCGCCATGAAATCGAACTCAACCGGACGTCCGATGGATCGACCCAGGTCGCTCATGAAGATGAACGCACCCTTCAGAACGCCCACAAGCAGCGGTTGTCGGTCGGCATAGTCCTCGGTGATCTGGCGGCCGAGTTCTTTCACCCGAGCCGCGAGTTCGTCGGCGGCGATCACGGTCGCGCCGAGTGTTCCTTTTGGTACGCCCATTTGCCGGACCTTACTGCCGCACGACGGGTTCGATGCGCAGAACGCCACCGGTCCGCGCCACCCGATGGCCACCCGGCAACTCCGTCGCGAGATGGGTGCCATCGACCACCAGCAACACCCGGTCGATCGCCGCAAGGTCGACACCGTCGATCGATCCGAGATCTCCCGCGATCCACTGGCGGATGGCTTCGGTCGCCACCGCTCGCGGCGCCGTCCGCAGCGAGTGCACATCGGTCGCGTCGATCGCCGCCGCCGCCGCCTGTACAACCTCCAGGGCATCGGCCACGAGGTCGGCGTGGCGGTTCAAAAGTGGTACCGGATCTCGATCAAAACCTTCCGCAAGGAGCGGGAGCACCTGGTCGCGCACGATCACCCGGCGAAAACGAGCGTCGTGGTTCATCGCGTCGTCAACGACCATGATTTCCATGGCCGCGCACAGCGCCACCGTGTCGGCCCGGCGAAGCTGGCGAATCGGACGATGAACACGATCGAGGCGGGCAGCAACGCCAGCGAGCCCCGCCCCCCGCAGCAGGTTCAGCAGGACCGTCTCGGCTCGGTCGTCGGCCGTGTGACCGACACAGACGTCGGCCGGGAGAGCGCGATACCGGGCCTCACGGGCGCGCCCTTCGAGATCCGGGCCGGGCTCGAGATCGATCCGACGGAGCTCGAACGGGACACCCCATTCGGCCGCCTTTTTCGCGACCAGTTCAGCATCATCGTCGGCCTCCGCTCGAAGGCCATGGTGGACGTGCCACATCACGATGTCGCGTCCGGCCGCTCGGGCGAGCAGTGCCATCGCCATGCTGTCGGCGCCGCCACTCACACCGAGATTCAGTCGGCCCGCAGTCGCGGGGAAGTCGCACCGGTCGAGTAGCTCGACCGGGGTCATCTCAGGCAGCGGTGTTGCGAGCGCCCACGCGGGCGATCCACAGCTCAGGTTCGCGGATCTCCGCGATCGAAGGCACGTTGATCGGTTCGGCCCAGGCGCGATCGAGAAGGTCAGCGCCGCCATGGTCTTCAACCACCGAAATGAAGTGCTCACCCTCGGCGTACTGCTTGATCTTTGCTTCCAGGCCCGCCAGTTTCTGGAAGACCTTGGTGAACCCGCTCGAGTTCTGGCGGCGTTGGCGCAGCACGCGAGCGAACCGTTCTTGAGAGGGCACCAGGCCCTTACCGGCGCGGTCCATGGTGACGTCGCCGTGTCCCTCAAGCAGCGACATCAGACCGGCGACTTCGTTGATCACGGTGAGCTGTTCCTCGGAGGCGAAAAGCGCCATCATCCCGCCCTGATCCATCGGGTCTTCGCCCCGCTTACGGGCCTCCATCATGCGCTGAATCGCCGCCATGAAACGTTGGGGGTCGGGGTCGACCGAGTCCATTGTGGAGTTCACCAAACCAAGGAAGTGCTCCCGCATCCAAGGCACACCCGTGAACTGGGCGCGATGGGTGACCTCATGCAGTGCGAGCCACAGACGGAATTCTTGCGGCGGGAAGGCGTATCGGCGCTCGAGCGCCAGCACGTTGGGAGCCACGTAGTAGACGATGTCTTGTTCGTCGGGCTTCTCGTCTTCGATGACGAGCAGATCGTATTGGCCGAGGACACGGGTGGACATCCAGCCAAGCATCATGCCCAGCTCGGCGCCGGCAATCTTGCCGCCCAGGTTCGGGCCGGAGCCGTCCTCGAGCTTCTCGCCCAACTTCGTGGTGATCGGACGAAGCAGACGCTGAAACGACGCGAGGTTGGCGTCGATCCAACCATTGCGATCAGTCACGCGGCCACGGGCGTTGCCGCTCAGTGAGCGCAGACCGGTTTCCGCGGCGACCAAGTCTTCCGCCATGGCGGTGTACCGATCGAAATCCTCTTCGAGCCCGTCACGAAATTCCGGTCGCGAGAACGGCTCTTTGCCGGCAACCTTGCGCGCAACGGTGCGGGCAACGTCCCAGTCGACAGGATCAGCGGCCAAGGATCTGCCTTAGTCCCGCGGGTAGCGGGCGCGGCTTACGGTGCCGACGTAGCCCGCGATCAGCAAGATTGCGATCAACAAGACGCCCGCCGCGAGCGGGACAGCGATCCAGAAATGCCAAACAACTGCAGTCATGAGAAGGAGTGTAGAACCCCCGCGGCCACTCAACGCAGCCGGGGTCAGGAAAGGGTGACTGCGAATCCGCAAGAAGTCGTCGTCTCATATGACCGCCTAGGGTCCTGCTCATGGGGTCAAGCACGCTCTTTCCGGCTGCCACTTCGGGTGCCGCCCGGCTTCGTCAACGTCTGTCCGAGCCTGGTGTCCTTGCGGCACCCGGTTGCTACGACGCACTCTCCGTCCGAATTGTGGAAGAGGCAGGCTTCGAGTGCGCTTTCCTCGGCGGATTCTCGGTCGCTGCGGGACGGCTCGGCCTTCCCGACGTGGGCCTGATGTCGTACGGCGAGATGGTGGCCCAAACGGCCGATGTTGCCGCCGCCACATCCCTCCCATTGATTGCCGACGCCGATACGGGCTACGGCAACGGGGTGAACGCCCAGCGATCGTTGCTCGGCTACGCCCGTGCCGGCGCGGCCTGCGTGATGATCGAGGATCAAGCGTGGCCGAAGCGCTGCGGTCACACGTCCGGCAAGGAGGTCGTCCCCCGCGCCGAGGCCATCGCCCGAGTTCGGGCGGCCGCCGCGGTGCGAGACGAACATGGGCTCGACATCTTGTTGATGGCTCGCACCGACGCCGTGGCCACCGACGGCTTCGACGAAGCCCTCACCCGCGCCGTCGCCTTCGCCGAAGCAGGCGCCGACATCACGTTCCTCGAGGCGCCAGAGTCTGAGGAACAGATGGCTCGTTATTGCACCGAGGTGCCCGGCGCGAAGACGGCGAATCTCGTGGAGGATGGCCGCACGCCCTGGCTCACCGAGGCCACACTCACCGACCTCGGCTACTCCGTCGTGTTGTATCCGGTCACGATGCTGCTGCACAGCATCAATGCGATGCAGCAGGCCGCCCAAGGGCTTCGTAGCGGCACATCCGACTCGGCCGCCCGCGTGACATTCGACGATGCCCGAGCGCTCGTCGGCTGGCCTGAGTATGAGGAGCGCTCAACGCTCTACGGCACCAACCCAAGTCGTGCGACCGAAGAGGAGACTCGCTAATGGGCATCAACCACCTGGCGATTGCCGTCAAAGATATGGCGGCTACCCATCGCTTTTACACCGACTCGATGGGCTTCGAACTCGTGAAGACGGAGATCGTGCCGAAGGACGATGGCTTCGCTCGTCACGCGTTCTATTCGACCGGCGACAACGACGGCCAGCTGATCGCCTTCTGGGATCTCGCGAGCGACAAGGGCGCCGGCGAGTTCTCCACCGACATCTGTCGCGACCTGGGGCTCGATCCACTCACCAACCACATCGCGTTCCAGGCCGACGACCTCGACGACATCGCGGAGAAGAAACAGCGATGGCTCGATGGAGGCCTCGCCGTGCTCGAGATCGATCACGGATGGATCCACTCGATCTACACCGAAGACCCCGACGGAATCGCGGTCGAATTCGCTGTCATGACGCGACCATTCAGCGAGACCGATCGGGCCGAAGCCGAAGCGCTGCTGTTCGCCATCGCCCCGGAGCCGAGCCCCGAAGTCCCCTATATCGTCCTGCACCAACCGGACCAAGACCCCACCGTCCTCAGTGGAGAGAACTGATGCCCCGACTCGGTCAAGTCAACAAAGCCGATGCCCACGAGCTCGCCCAAGCGCTCTACACAATGTTGTTCGACGACCGAGACCCGGTCGCTGAACCGGGCACCTCCACGGGCACACCCGGCGATTGGTGGACGGTCACCGCCCTGGTGCCTGACGTGTTCGATCACATCGTCAGCGGTTTCGGCTTCTACCGCGACTCGAAGCGATTGCTTTCTCCGCAACTACGAGAGCTCGCGCAGACCCGTACCGGCTGGGCCCGCGGCAGCCAGTTCGTCTTCTCGCAGCACTGCAAGGCAAGCCGGGAGCAGGGCATCAGCGAGGAAAAGATCGCCGCAATTCCGTCGTGGTCGGTGGCCGAGTGTTTCGAACCGGCCGAGAAGGCCGTGCTCGCCTACACCGACGCGCTCGTGCTTCAGAGTGGACGGGTCCCCGACGCGGTCTTCGATGCCCTCCGAGAGCATCTCAGCGAAGAGGAGATCTTGGAGCTCACCTACATCACGTGCACCTACGACATGCATGCCACGATGAGTCGAGCACTACGGCTCGAATTTGATGACGTCGACGATCCGATCGTAGAGATCGCCGCACCCGAGGGTGGCGTCCTCGATGCCATGGCCGTCGTCGACGGCCTAAAGGAGTAGCGCCGTCGTCGACGGCCTAAAGGAGTAGCGCCGTCGTCGACGGCCTAAAGGGGTAGCGCCGTCGTCGACGATTCGACCACGAACTCTCGTTTCGGCGCCGGCGCGAGCATTGGCACGGTTTGGCCGGACAACGCCGCGATCGAGGACATAACTTCGTCTGTGATCTCGCGTTTCACCTGACCGGTGGGGCGAGCACCCGACCAACGGCCGAGGTCGATCGGGGCGCCGAAACGCAGAGTGATTGGCGACCGACGCGGCACCATCGAACCGGGCGCCAGCGCATCGTTAGACCCGTGAATGCCGACCGGGATGATTGGCGCACCGCTCTTCAGTGCGAGGTGAGCGACACCGACGTGCCCTTCGCCGAGCGAGCCATCTCGTGATCGAGTCCCCTCGGGGAAGATGCCGACAACTTCACCCGAACGGAGCCGCTCCACGGCCAACCCGAGACTTCGACCGACACCACGCCCGGTCCGGTCGACCGGGATCATCCCGGCCGCCGGGAAGAGTCGGCGAGTCGCACGACGAGACAAGTACTCGATCTTGCCCAGGAAGGTCACTTGCCGAGGCGTCGAGTACATCAACAACACGGAGTCGAGAAACGAAAGGTGGTTCGCTGCGAAGATCACTCCGCCATCACCGGGTACGTTCTCCAGGCCGACTGTTTCGACCTTGAGCCAGTGCTGATGCAGCGGCGCGGTCGCGTGGCGGACCCGCCAGTACCAGCGACCGATCTCCTCATCGTCCCAATCGACTGTCCTGGTCTGCACCTCTGTTGCGGTCGCTGTCTCCATGCCGCGACGATGCGGGAGACGTATGACCCACGAATGGCGACGATGTGAACGCCTCGTTTCGTTTGGGTGGCCGTCGCGGTGTTAGTCGTCGAGCACCTTGCCCCGCATTCGGGGCACCACCATGACCGCGTGTAGCGAACAGAACTCTTGCTCGTTGTAGACGCTCAGCTGTGTGATGCAGCCGAACTCGCCACACACCCGGTCGATCGCTGACCGCGGCAGGTTCCGTTCGATGCTCGTAAAACGTTCACCTTGGACTCGCATATATGAGAGAACGACATAAGCGGGCAAAACGTTCCCGCTAAGTACACAAATGTCGCGTCAGTGACCTTGAATCTCGTTGCGGATTGCCTCGGCGATGCGGTTCCTCAGCGCCTCGGGGACTCTGTCTTGGCAGCGCATCGACACAACCTGACGGAGCTCGGTCTCGAACACGTAGCGATCGCCACACGGCAAGCAGAGATCGATGTGGGTGCGGATCACAGTGTGGCGCTGCACGGTGAGCTCGCCATCGAGGTACGAGTAGAGCTCGGCCAGCGCTTGCTGGCATTCGTTGGATCCGAAATCGGCGCAGGGATCGTCAGTCATCTCAGGACTCTTCACTCATGTCGGCACCGACGTTGGCTGGCTCCGGATCGTCGGGAAGGAGCCGTCGTTCTTCGGCAAAATTATACAACCGCTTTTGCAGCTGCTTTCTTCCACGATGGAGTCGACTCATCACAGTGCCGATCGGAACGTCGAGAATCTCAGCGATCTCTTTGTAGGCAAATCCCTCTACATCGGCGAGCAAAACCGGCAGCCGATAGTGCTCGGGAAGAGCTTCGAGCGCGTCTTTCACTTCCGCTTCGCCGAAGAGATCCATGAGCTCATCTTCAGCACTCCGACCAAGCGCCGCACCTTCGAGGCCGCCGATACGTCGATAAAGGTAGAGGTCCTCGACGTCGCCTAGGTCTTGCTCGTCGGGCCGCCGCTGTTTCTTGCGGTAGTCGTTGATGTAGCTGTTGGTGAGGATGCGATACATCCACGCCTTCAGGTTCGTGCCGGTCTCAAAACGTTCGTAGGCGCGGAACGCTTTCAGGTAGGTCTCTTGCACGAGATCTTCCGCATCAGCGGGATTACGGGTCATCCGTAATCCCGCGCTGTAGAGCGATGACATCAGGGGCATCGCGTCTTCAGCGAATGTGGCCGGGTCAGCCACGGGACCTCCAGGGGCGAGGGTGGAGCCCGAGACGAGAATTGAACTCGTGACCTACGCTTTACGAGAGCGTCGCTCTACCAACTGAGCTACTCGGGCAGGACTCGAAAGGTACCAAAACCGGCCCCGCGATCCTCACCGAATCGGGTCATCCGAGGGGCGGGAGTCGAACGAAGAGCGCCTGTAGCAGCAGCGTCTCAGTCGGATTGCGGATCAGCGCTTCCGCGGTGTCGCGAATTCGATCGACGGCGTCGAGTGGACCTTGTCGTGGATCACCGGAGGCGATTGTCTCCCGATAGCGACGGGCCAGCGTGGCGAGACCGAAGCGCACTTCGTCGGTGCGGTATTGGCGTAGTTCTCGTTTGTGGCGTGTTTCCATCTCGCGGCGGCCCGATCCGCGGGTGCCGAGCCGCTCCTCGCGCTCCTCGAGCACGACGAGTTCTTCGCGGTGGCGAGCCACTCGTGCCGTCGCCGCATCGTCAATCATCATTCGAAGTTCTTCGACCATCGCCGCCGCAGCCGCGCCGGTGCCATCGAGTCGATCAGGCACGGACCACCAGGCATCACGCCGGGCCGCGAGGCGATCGTCGAGTACCAGCACTCGGGCTCGACTCAGATCGCCGTTGGCGGCCGCGGCTACCACTTCTGCGCGTTCCGCGTCGGCCAGCTCTTCGTCCACCAGAACCGCGGCAATGTCGGCCGCGGACAAGGCGGCGAAATCGACCCGCGTGCATCGCGACTCGATCGTAATCTGGTGGGGCGGAACGTCGGTCGCGAGCAGGACAAAGATCGTGCTGTCGGGAGGCTCCTCGACCAGCTTCAGAAGCGCCGAAGAGGCCGCCGCTTCGGCGGTCTGGAATTGGTCGACGACAACAATCTTGCGGGTGCCTTCGGTGGGCGACCGGCTGGCTTCTTTGATAATCGCCGGGATCTCACCCGGATCGGTCGACGAACCCAAGCGCAGCGCATTGCCACTCGGGGCGAATATCACGATGTCGGGATGGATCAGGCCGGCCGCGAGCCGGCGATGCCGGTCGGCGCCTTCGGGGTCCGCGGCCGCAAGTACCTCACCGCCGAATACGCCAGCTGCTTGCCGCTTCCCTGCTCCTCGCGGGCCCACGAACATGTAGGCGTGCACCGGCTGGTCCGACGCGAGGGCGAGACGACGAGCAGCGTCGGGCTGGCCGACAACGGCGGCCCATGGATCGTTCACGCTCGCGTCGGTCATGGGGACCGATCCAACCATCCGTCGACGGCCGCGTCGACACGAGCGGCCACTTCATCGACGGTGCCGCCGGCATCGACAACGAGCCAACGTTCGGGATCCGCGGCAGCCAGCTCGAGATAGCCGTTACGCACCCGCTGATGGAATTCTGCGCCCGCACCCTCGATGCGGTCGATTTGATCGCCGAGACGAGCACGAGCAACCGCCAGATCCACATCGAGGAGCACCGTGAGGTCGGGTTCGATGCCGTGAGTAGCGAACGCCATCGTGGCCCGCAGATGGCCGAGGTTGAGCCCCCGCCCGTAGCCCTGATATGCGACCGTCGAAGCCGTGAATCGATCGGAGATGATCGTGTCGCCGCGGTCCAGGGCCGGGCCAACAATCTCGGCCACATGTTGCGCCTTGTCGGCAATGATCATTAAGGCTTCGGCCCGATCGTCGAGCTCATCGTTGGCGGGGTCAAGGACGATCGAACGGATCGCGCTGCCGATGTTGGTCGCTCCGAACTGGAAGGTGACCTCGACGCCGAGGCGCTCGCCCAGACGCCGCGCTTGCGTGGACTTGCCGGAGGCGTCGGCCCCTTCGAATGCGATGAGTCGTCCGTTCACAGGATGTCTTCGCTCACGGATTCAACGGAGGTGCCGGCCGCGTCGAGATCGATCGACGTCTCATCCGGGTCGGTGGAGTCGTCTTTTGGCATGAGATGGCGGCCGAGATAGGCACCACTCCCCGCTCGCAGGCTCCACGACGCGAGCAGGCCGGCGCCGATAATCGTGATCGATGCCAGCCAAAGACTGAGGCGGACGCCGGGCACCATCATGGTGAAGCCAAAGAGATCAATGTCGCGGTCCCACCAGCGGTTCGACAGGGTGTCGAGGCCCTCCGAGACAAGCGGCGCAACCGCCAGCGCGAACAACATACAGAACCGGACGAGCACAAGAAGGGCGGAAAACACACGGCCGCGGAGCTCGTCTTCGACATTCTCGTGAAGAAGGGTGAAGCCCAGGACATAGATCGGTCCGGCCGCAAAGCCAACGACGCCGATCACGGGGACGACCACCGACAGGAAGGGCGACGACGACGCCACCAGAAGCGCGCCACCGGCCACCACCAACGCCACGGGGAACGTCGCAGCGCGATTGATCTTGTTTTGTACCAGCGACGCGGTGACGACACCGAGCGCCATCCCGACACCGAGCGCGAAAAGGAGCAGCTTGAAATCAGCATCGTCGCCGACGATCAATTCATCGACGTAGAGGGCACCGAGCGGCACAAGCATGCCCCCGCCGATGATTCCCACACCGAGACCGATGTTGACCGCTCGCACGATCGGATTTACGGCGATGAACCGCCACCCCTCGCGAAGCTCACGCCAGGCACCGCCGAGGTCCCAGTTGCCCTTCTCGTTGCCGTGACGTTCGGCTCGAGTGCGACGAGGGAAAGAAATCGTGTAGATGATGAGCGCCGTCAGCAGAAACGAGAGGCCGTCGACATAGAACGCGAGGCCCTCTTCGTTGAGACGCCAGGTGTTCACCCAACCCTCCGCCGGCAACGACTCCGCCGCCTTGGCGAGGAGCGCCGCGAGACCGGCGGCAACCGGGAACATGCCGTAGGCCGCAGCCACGTTCAGTGAGTTCGCGGTGGTGAGTTTTTCCTTCGGAACAATGTTGGGAACGATCGCTTCCTTCGCTGGCGACCACAACATCGTGAAGATCTCGAGCAGGAACGACGCGACGACTAGGCCGAAGAGCGAGTCGACGAACGGCAGCGTAAAGAACACCGCGGCACGACCAACATCGCAGACGAGCAGGAGTCGCTTGCGGTCGAAGCGATCGACGATGACACCGGCCGCCGTCGCGAGGAAGAACCCTGGTGCGATGCGGGTGGCGAGCACGAGCGCGATCGCCGTTCCCTCCGTGCCGTCGCTCGTGAGGCGCGTGGCCAGTGCAATCGTGGCGATGAGGCCGAGCCAGTCACCGGTGGCCGAGATGACCTGGGCGATCCAAAGTCGGAAGAACTCCCGCGAGCCAAACCAGGACTCGATTCGACCACTTGGTCGCGCCGAGGACATCGCTTCGCCCATACGGGACGCGCTGCTCGAAGATCCTTCTCCCACCGCACGAACCCTAGGCGCTCACTGCCGCGGTTACTGAGTGGAAACTACTCAGCGACCTCAGCGGTTTCGGCGGCCACCGCGTCGGGAGTCGCCTCTGTCGTTGGCTTCGCGGCCGCTTTCTTGACGGCCTTCTTCTTGGTCGCCTTCTTCTTGGTCGCCTTCTTCTTCGTGGCCTTCTTCTTGGCGGCCTTCTTTTTCTTGGCCTTCTTCGCCGGGCCCTTGGCCCGGCGGTCGGCGAGCAGTTCGGCCGCGCGGTCGACTGTGAGTTCTTCGACGGTGTCGCCCTTGCGGAGCGAAGCGTTGTATTCGCCGTCGGTGACGTAGGGGCCGAAGCGGCCGTCCTTCACGATCATTTCCTGACCCGACTCGGGATCAGGGCCCATCTCCCGCAGCGGCGGCTTCGCAACCTGACCACGGCCCCGCTTGGGCTGAGCCAGGATGACCAGGCACTCCTCCAGCGCGATGGTGAGCAACTGCTCTTCCTTCTCGAGGCTGCGGCTGTCTTTGCCCTTCTTCACATAAGGCCCGTAACGACCGTTCTGCACGGTGATCACTTCACCGTCGGCCGGGTCCGCGCCCACGGTGCGTGGGAGCGACAGGAGCTCAAGCGCTTCCGGGAGCGTGATCTCTTCGAGCGACATTGTCGCGAAGAGCGATGCCGACTTCGGCTTCTCGTCGGTGCCGTCGAACTCCTCGAAGGTGCCGACCTGCACATAGGGACCGAACCGACCGGCCTTCGCGAAGATGTCCATCCCCGTTTCCGGGTCCGGCCCAAGCACGCGCCCTTCGCGGGGCATCTCGAGGAACTCCATCGCCTTGGCGAGCGTCAGTTCATCAGGCGGCACATCGTCGGGAATCGAGGCCGTGGAGTTCTCTTCTTTGACCTCGCTATCGCCCTTCTGGACGTAGGGGCCAAACTTGCCGACTCGAACGACGACCGGCTTGCCGTCTTCCGACATGCCGAGCGGAATGGTGTTGACGAGACGCGCATCGATCTCGGGGAGACGGCTCGATACCTTCTCTTTCAGACCCGGTTCGCCGTCTTCGCCGCCCTCACCGAAGTAGAAGCGGGTGAGCCAAGGCTCGGCCTCTTCGGTACCGGAGGCGATCTTGTCGAGATCGTCTTCCATCTTCGCGGTAAACGCGTAGTCAACGAGGTTCGGGAAGTGACCTTCCATCACGTTGGTGACGGAGAAGGCCGTCCACGACGGAACCAGGGCGGAACCCTTTTTCCAGACGTAGCCGCGGTCCTGAATCGTTCCGATGATCGACGCGTAGGTAGACGGCCGACCAACACCAATGTCTTCCAAACGCTTCACGAGCGAGGCCTCCGTGAAGCGGGATGGCGGCTGTGTCTCATGGCCTTCGAAGACCAGCGGGGCAACCGAGACGGCTGCGTCGCCCTTTTCGAGCGGCGGCAGCCGTCGTTCGTCGTCGACGTTGGTGTCTTCGGCGCCGCGCTCCTTCTCGACGGTCTCTTCGTAGGCCTCACGGAAACCGCGATGCTGGATAACCGTGCCGGTGGCGTTGAACTCGACGTCCTTGCCCCCAGAGCTGGAAGCGCCCAACCGCAACTGCACGGTTTCGCCCGTGCAATCGGTCATCTGCGAAGCAACCGTGCGCTTCCAGATCAGCTCATACACGCGAGCTTCCGAGATCGGCACTTCGTTAGCCACAGTGTCGGGCAGCATGAACGCGTCGCCGGCGGGTCGGATGGCCTCGTGAGCCTCCTGAGCGTTCTTCGACTTCTTCGTATACGCACGAGCCTCGTCGGGCAAGAAGTCCTTGCCGTAACGCTCCGAGATCATCGAACGGGCAGCCTGCAGCGCGGTGTCGGACAGCGTGGTGCTGTCGGTACGCATGTAGGTGATGTAGCCCTTCTCGTAGAGACCTTGCGCCGCCCGCATCGCCATCGCGGAGGACAGGCCAAGCTTGTTGCCCGCCTCCTGCTGGAAAGTGGAGGTGATGAATGGTGCGGCCGGACGGCGACGGTAAGGCTTCGACTCGCGGGACCGCACCTCATACGGCACACCCTCAAGATCGTCGACCAGAGAAGTAGCCCCGGCCTCGTCGAGCACCACAACATCGTCACGCGAGAGTCGACCGTCGTCACCGAAATCGCGACCGCTCGCAAGACGGGCTCCGTCGATCTGGGCAAGCGCGGCGCTGAATTCTCGGCTGTCACCGTCGGCGGCTGCGAATTGGCCCTTCACATCCCAATAACCAGCGGAGAGAAACGCCATACGTTCGCGTTCTCGTTCGACCACAAGCCGAGTGCCAACACTTTGGACACGGCCCGCCGACAGCTGCGGCATGACCTTCTTCCAGAGCACCGGCGACACTTCGTAGCCGTAGAGCCGATCGAGAATTCGACGGGCCTCCTGCGCATCGACCATCTTGCGGTCGAGTTCGCGAGGTTGGTCGATCGCGGCCTGAATCGCCTTCTTGGTGATCTCGTGGAACACCATACGCTTGACCGGCACCTGCGGGTTCAGGACCTCAATGAGATGCCAAGCAATCGCCTCGCCCTCGCGATCCTCATCCGTTGCGAGGTACAGCTCGTCGGCTTCCTTCAAGAGTGACTTCAGGAGCCGGATGTGGTCCTTCTTGTCACTGTTCTCCACGTAAAGCGGCTTGAAGCCGTTGTCGACGTCGATACCGGTGCGGGCCCACTTCTCCGCCTTGTACGCCTTGGGCACATCGGCGGCATTGCGCGGGAGGTCGCGGACATGACCGATGGACGACTCCACGGTGTATCCATCACCGAGGTACTCGGCAATTTTCTTGGCTTTCGCCGGGGATTCGACGATTACGAGGGCGTTGGGCACGGTGACGAACCAAACCGATCTCTGAGGTGCTTGTCAACTGTTTCCGACAAACAATGCGCAAATTCGTCGATCGGCAGAATCGCCGACGACGTAGAAAAATGGGGTTAAACGCCCGCGGGGACCGGGTCGTCGATCTCGATTTCCACGACCTCTTTCGCCTGAAGGAGAATCAAGGAACCAATCACCGCAGCGATCACCGAAGCCGCCAGGATGCCGATCCGGGCCTGGTCAGCGAGGGGATCGTCGAAGGCGAGGCCGGTAATGAAGAGCGACACAGTGAAGCCGATGCCCGCCATCGCAGAAAGGCCGAATACGTGGGTCCATGTTGCGGCCCGAGGAAGTGAGGCAATCCCAGTTCGCACCGCGATGAACGTCGCGAGCGAGACGCCGATCATCTTGCCGACCACTAGGCCGCCCGCCACGCCGAGGGTGATGGGGCTGGTAACCGCGTTGCGGAGCGTGTCGCTTGAGAGCGCTACACCCGCGTTCGCAAGCGCAAAAATCGGAATGATGAAATAGCTCGAGAAGGGGTGCAGCGCGTCTTCGAGTCGCTCGACCACGGAGACCTGTTCTTTCAGTTCGAAGTTGGCCCGCCGCACCACCGGGGCACTGGCATCACCACGCGCGGCTCGACGGATCAGATCGTCGACATCTTGCTCTTCTGACTCCAGCTTCAGCGGCACGGCCGGAGTAAGGAGGCCAAGGACGACACCGGCGATCGTGGCGTGGATTCCGGACTCGAATACGGCAAGCCACACGAAGAACCCCACGACCACATAGGCCGGGATCCACCAGATCTTCGCGAGACGCATCAGCAGCACCACACCGATGGCCAACATCGCAAGCAGGAACCAGCCCGACGAGAAGTCGTCGGTATAGAAAATCGCGATGATCGCGATTGCGCCAATGTCATCGACGATCGCAAGGGTGAGCAAGAACACCTTCATGGCGCTCGGCACACGATTGCCGAGAAGTGAGACAACACCGATCGCAAAGGCGATGTCGGTGGCCATCGGGATACCCCAGCCGTCGAACTCCATGCCGCTCGAGTTGAACAGAATGTAGATACCAGCGGGCACGACCATGCCGCCGATTGCCGCGATCGCCGGGAGGGCCGCCGCTCGGGGATCCCGCAGCTCGCCGACGACCAGCTCACGTTTGATTTCCAGACCAACCACGAAGAAGAAGACGGCCATCAGCGCATCGTTGATCCAATGAAGCACGGACTCATCGAGCTGGATGAGGTCGCCTACCGCAAGCGCGATGTGCGTGTCGAGGATGTCGTTGTAAGAAGCGCTCCATGGCGAATTAGCCCAGACGAGCGCAGTAATCGTCGCGACGACGAGCAATATGCCGCCCGCCGCTTCGATCCGCAGAAAGTTCCGGACCGGCCGTCCGACGGCACGCGCCAAACGGCGATCGCTACCAATCCAGGTGTAAGGAGAGAACGGAAGATCGTCGTGGGCCATAGACGGAGGGAAACGCTATCCGTCTGAATCCCTGCGGCGACGCTTCGACGAATAGACGACGAAACGAACGTCGGTGCCGGAGTCGGTGGCAGAGATCTCTGACTCGTCCGCCAGCATCTGCATCAGGTGCACGCCCAGTCCGGATTCGTGAAGCAATCGCTCGGGCGAATCAGGCTCCGGAAGGGTGGGAACCTCGTCAGGCTCGAACCCCATTCCCTGGTCGTGAACGACCACGGCGATTTCATCATCCGCGAGATTGCACTGGATAC
This sequence comes from Candidatus Aldehydirespiratoraceae bacterium, assembly GCA_047639555.1. Classification (GTDB taxonomy): domain Bacteria; phylum Actinomycetota; class Acidimicrobiia; order Acidimicrobiales; family Aldehydirespiratoraceae; genus JAJRXC01. The sequence continues at coordinate 25,895 of JBLIOE010000019.1, read as the reverse complement.
GGATGCGATCGATGACTCCATGGAGGTCGTGCGCCTCGATCGCGTTCGTCGTGGCTTCCGACACTGCGACGCGTAGATCATCGATCCGCGCCGAGTCCATGTCGGGCTCGATCTCGGCGGCGGCCGCAACGACGACTCGCACCAACGAGACGTATTCGGTTCGCGCCGGTATCTCGAGGACGATTTCACCCGGACGAAAATCGGCCACCGCCATCTCGTCGCCGGCGGTGCCATCGCTCATCGACGAACCGCCCCATCCTCAACTGCTGCGTCGACCGACGCGTGAAAGTCAAAGACGCGATCCAGATCACAGACCTCAAAGACGCGACGCACCCGCGGCTCAGGCACGACGAGCCGCAGATCGCCATCAAGGATACGGACACGCTTCAGTGCGCCAATCACCACACCCAGGCCAAACGAATCGATGAAGTCGACACCGGAGAGATCAAGCACGAGCTGATGATTTCCCACCCGAACCTCGGCCATGATCGCCTGGCGAAGGTCGGGCCCACCCACCACATCAAGCTCGCCCGCGACAGTGATGACAGTCCACGGCCCTTCCTGGTGTGAGTGCGTAACAATCTGCACGAAGAGAGACGGTAATACGCCGACGCCGCCATACGGAACCGCCGGAGGACCACAACCATGTGATTTGGTCACACCCTTCTCGTAACATCGTCAAATGGCGCTCGCTCCAGAGCCGACGCCGCTCGAGTCACCGTCGACTTCCGGGCTGGCCGATCCCGCGATCGCCGACGCGCCAAACCTCCGACTCGCACCACCAGCACTCCCCCACACGCCGGCCTTCGAGGAGCTGCTGCAAGAGCTCACCGACGATGGTCGGCTGGTGCATATCGAACATCTCGATGAGCGCGTCGAGCGTTTCGGTGCGCTCGCTCGGCCCCTGCCCACCGCGCTCGAGCACCGGGTCACCGACCTTCCCCTTTGGACCCACCAAGTCGAAGCGATTGACCGGGCGAGAGATGGCGGAAACGTCGTCATCGCCACTGGCACCGCTTCAGGAAAGAGTCGCTGCTTCCAGCTGCCGATCGCCGAGGCAGTGATCGATCCAATCAAGCCCGGCACCGCGCTGATCCTCTACCCCACCAAGGCGCTCGCCCACGATCAGCTGCGAGCCCTCACCGCGCTCGACTTCCCCGCGCTGGTGGCCGGGGCCTACGACGGCGATGCGAGCGCCGAAGAGAAAGCGTGGATCCGCGTCCACGCCAACGTGCTCCTCACCAATCCGGAGATGTTGCACGGTGGCCTGCTCCCCCGGCACGTCAAGTGGGATGCCCTACTCATGCGACTCCGATATGTCGTGATCGATGAGCTCCACGTCTTGCGCGGTGTATTCGGCACCCACGTCGCTCATATCCTGCGGCGCCTCCGCCGCATCTGTCGCCACTATGGCGCCGACCCCACCTTCATCTTTTGCTCGGCCACGATTGGCGACCCGGCCCGGCTGGCATCGGCACTGTGTGCGGCGCCGGTTACCGCAGTCACCAACGACGGTTCGCCCGCCGGGCCCCGACGGTTCGCCCTGCTCGACCCACCCGTAGTCGACCAGGAAAGTGGGGCTCGCTCGTCGGCCAACTCCGAATGTGCGTCGGTCACTGCCGCTCTGGTCGCCTCCGGCCATCGCACGATCACCTTCTGCCGATCTCGGAAGGGCACCGAGCTGGTGGCGGCCGATGTGAATCGACGCCTACCCGCCGCACTCCGCGATTCGGTCATGCCTTATCGAGGCGGGTATCTCGCCGCGGAACGGCGGGCGATCGAACACGAGCTCTTCGGCGGCAACCTGCGCGGCGTGGTGTCCACCTCCGCCCTCGAACTCGGCGTCGACATCGGCGGCCTCGACGCGTGTGTGATGAACGGATTCCCGGGCACGATCGCGTCGATGTGGCAGCAGGCCGGGCGCGCCGGGCGCCGAGGGAGTGCTTCCGTCACGGTGATGGTGGGGGGCGACGACCAGCTCGACCGCTACCTGATGGCCCACCCCGAAGAAGTGTTCTCGCGCCCGCCCGAACCATCCGTGGTCAACACCGACAACCCCTTCGTCCTCAATCCCCATCTCGCGTGCGCCGCCTACGAACTGCCGATTAGCTACGACGACCTTCGCTGGTGGAGCGAAGAAGAGCTTCACAACGCGGTGCGAGATCTTGTCCGCAGCGACCACCTGCGTCTCCGGCGCCGCTGGCGCAACGGCACCGAAGAACCGTTCGCTCATTGGTGCGGCACCGGCTACCCGTCGAGGGGCATCAGCCTCCGGTCCGGGTCGTCCGGCGAAATTCGAATCGTTGATCACGACACCCAACGCCTGATCGGCACCGTCGATGAGAGCCGGGCCTACTCGTCGGTCCACACCGGCGCGATCTACCTCCACCGAGGGCGCGCCTTCGAGGTGGTCCGCCTCGATCTCGAGGATCGAGAAGCCCGCGTTGTCGAGGCCGACGGAAAGGACTACACCCAGGCCCGCAGCAACACCGACATCCGCGTCCTTGAGGTCGACGAGACCCGCACCGTTGGCGCGGCCACGCTTCATCTCGGTTCGGTCGAAGTGATCACTCAAGTGACCGGCTACCAGCTGCGCGACACTCGGTCCCGAAAAATCCTCACCAACGAAACCCTCGACCTCCCCGAGCAGCGGCTCGTCACTCGAGCATTTTGGTACACCGTCGATTCGGGCCTTGTCGCCGCGGCCAGCGACGACATCGCCGGCACTCTGCACGCGGCCGAACACGCGGCGATCGGCCTGCTCCCCTTGTTCACCATCTGTGATCGATGGGATGTCGGCGGGGTGTCCACCGCCCACCATGACGACACCGGCGCCCCCACGATTTTTGTGTACGACGCCTACCCCGGCGGTGCGGGTATCGCCGAGCTGGGGTGGGAGGCCGGGGCTCGCCACCTCGGCGCCACGGCCGATGTCATCGATGCCTGCGGCTGTGTCGCCGGATGCCCGTCATGTGTCCAGTCGCCCAAATGTGGCAATGGCAACGAGCCGCTCGACAAGATCGGTGCCTCACGGCTCCTTCGAGCGATTCTCGGCGGCTAACCCGCAAGATCGGGTCCAGAGTAGGCCTTTCGGTCGACGTCTCTGAATCGTTCAGCCCAAGAGACCCCAGAATGCCGGGCGCAGATCATCAGCAAAGTCACCGGGCGCCCGGCTTCGACACGACGCTCGGCCCAGTTCCGCCCCACCTAACTCACGGCGGCTCGCGGGGCATACGAGCCGTCGAGCTCAGTTCCACGTCGGCGAGCACCACCCCGACCACTGGGGTGCCGGTTGCCGCGCGATACCGAACCGTCACCGTGACGGCCGGGCCCGATCGCGAGATCTGCACATCGAGACGCGACGGGTCGAGACTTGTGGCGGCCACCACGTCGGCCCGGACCTGAGGATCGGTCGCCCCCACCGACGCAGCGCGGGCGCCAACCCGCGCCGCGTGGGTGAGCTGCACGCGATCGTCGACGACCGCCGCAACCTGAACAACCGCCAACGCGACGAGCGCGAGAAGCGGAAGAACGAGGGCGAACTCGACCGTCGCTTGACCACGGGCAGAGCGGATCACTAGATGCGATCCTCGACCGAGTCGACCACCTTGTTCAGAAGGGTCGACACCTTGCCGGTGCTGGTCGCCCAGGCGATGAGCAGCATTGCCACCGCCGCCGCGCCGAGCACGACCAAGGCATATTCGGCCGTGGCTTGGCCGCGGTCGTTTCGCAGCCGTGGCGATGTCCGCATCGCGGACTCCGCGGCCACCCACATACGCAGCATTGTTGTTTGATTCATGGATTCTCTTCTTTCGCTTTGATCACGCGGGGAAGCGACGGGGGAAGAGCGTTCACAGGCCGAAGTCGGCGAGGCCGGTCAGAAGCAAGGGAACAACGGCGACCAGACCGAAAGCGGGCAAGACACACAGCACCAAAGGGGCGAGCATCTGCACCGGGAGCCGCTGCGCTCGGGCTGCAGCGGCGCTGCGCCGACCACGCCGAGCATCATCACCGAGCCGAACGAGGTCAGCCGCAAGGGCACCTCCCGCCAGCTCCGCCCCGCTCAGCACGACACACAAGGCTTGGGCTTCGTGTCCGAGCGCGGGCGCAACAACATCGATCGCATCCGAGAGCGGCTCGCCCGCGTCGGCTCGTCTTAGCGCTTCGCCGAACACGTCGGCGAACGGGTGAGGGAGCCAACGGTGACTGGTCAGAAGCGCCTCTCGTGGCCCGAGGCCGGCCGCCACCCCGAGCCCGATCAAGTCGATGGCCTCGGGAAGTGTGCTCACAATCGCTCGAGCGCTCGCGCCGGAGACCCGACGGAGTTCCGCCCGCTCACGAACGCTGGGGCCGACCAGAATGAGCAACGAGAGCACCGGGTGGACCATCCAGCCGGCGACCACGAGCGCGCCCCACAACGGCCCCGCCGCCACGATCCCGGACGGGCGCGACACGGCGGCTCTTGGGTGCGCGTGAATCATGCGCGGCCGGGCCCACCACGGGCGAATCATCAGCGCGAGCGCTCCCGCCACACACAACACCGCGATCCCCGCGCTCATCGCAGCACCCGCCGCTCGAGCACCATCATCCAGCGCCAACCGGCGACATCAAGAAGGGCGCCACCGAGAAGACAGACACGGCCCAGCCCCGAACCGGCAGCGGTCGCCAAGACCGCCGGGTTGAGCGCACCAAAGAGCGCCAGGAACATCACTGGAGCGGCCGTGAGCACCATCGCCGAGGCGCGGGACTGGGCCGACAGCGCCCGTACCTCGCGTTCGACCGCCGCCCGATCGCGCAAGCTGATCGCCGCTCGCGTGAGCGCGCTCGCCAGCCCGCCGCCAGCGGTGTGGCCCGTTGCCAGTACGGCTCGAACGACGGCTGCGTCTCGATGGTTCAGTGCCTCGGCCCACCCATCGAGGGCATCAACTACCGACATGCCGTGCTCCGCCCGGAGCATTGCCTCCCGCAACGCCGATCCCGCCAGCACATCATCCTTCGAGACCGTTGCCAGCGCCTGCAACAAGGATCCCCCGCCCCGGATCTCGCGGGCCAGGCGGTCCAACAGCATTGGCAGACGTTCGACCTGCCACGTCACGGCCGCGCCGGCCGACGGCTTTCTCCACGTGATCACATCGCCTCCACAGCCAGCATGGAAACCACCCGTCGACGCCCACTGGCCTGCCGCTCGACCTGCACGACCCAGTCGATGGCGCGACGGATCTGACGATCGACCGCGCCGGGGTCGAGGCCCATACCCGCGCTCAGCACGAGGGTGCTCAGCCGATCAAGCGCGTCCTGTGGTGAGTTGGCATGGATGGTGGACATCCCGCCGCGATGCCCCGTATGCATTGCCTGAAGAAGGTCGTAAGCCTCGGGGCCGCGGACTTCGCCGACAATCAGCCGATCCGGGCGCATGCGGAGCGCCGTACGAACCAGATCGCGGGTGGACACCTCTCCGTCGCCTTCAATGCCCGGCGGGCGGCCCTCCATCCGCACGACATGTGGCAACGGAATCGCCAGCTCCGCCGCGTCTTCAACCGTGACGACCCGCAGTTCGGGGGCCAGGCAGCCGGCCAGCGCATTCAGCAGGGTGGTCTTGCCCGCTCCGGTTCCGCCGCTGATGAGCACGGCGTCGCCTCGTTCGACGAAGCTGCGGAGCGCCCGTTCGTCGGCGGTCGAGGCGAAGTCGCTCAGCTCCGGGTTGACCAAGCCGAACCGGCGGATCGTGAGGTAGGGACCGTCGACGGCGATAGGGCCGGCGACCACATTGACTCGACTCCCATCCGGCAGCCGAGCGTCGACCCACGGGCGCAGCGGATCGATACGGCGACCGACCCCCGACAGTGCTCGTTCGATCACCGCCATCAGCTCACGAGCATCGAGCGTGGTGTCAGTCGGTTCGACCGCGCCCGCTCGCTCCACCCAGACCACACCGGGTCCGTTGGCCATGATTTCGGTGACCGTTGGATCCGCCATGAGCAGTTCGAGCGGACCCAGCCCGTGCAGCCGGGCTTCCACTTCTTGCACCGCGCGGTCGCGATCGGTCGACGACAACAAGGGTGACTCCAACGCCACAACTGCGGCCACCTCATCAACTCGATCTTCGTTCACCACCCGGCGATGGACTCGGGCGACCAGCTGCTCGTCGATCATGCGACGCCTCGATCGAGCAATGGGCGCAGACCTCGCAGTGACCGTGGAAGACGATGGGCCAGCAGACCCGCGTCGACGGCTCGGGCCACGGCCGGGTCCCACGGAATAGCCAAAGCCGGCCGACCGATCGCCTCCTCGATGTCTCGCCGCCGAAGAACGCGGCCGGCCTCCTCTACGACCACGATGTGATCAGCCGGATGCACAGCGGCGGTGAGTCGGCGGACGCCCAGGTAACACGAACGCACGACGGCAATAGTGGTCGCCTGTTCCGGCCACCAGCGCGGGCCTGTACCCGCATCAACGATCACGGAGGTGGCGCTCGCCGCGAGAACTGAGATCGCGAGCTGACGTCGGTCTTCGGACCAATCGGCGGCCGCTGCGTTGCCGTACGGGAGCAGGCGAAGGTGCTCGACCACCGGCGTCTCAAGCGCTCGCAGCGCATCGATCGGCACATCATCGGCCGCCGCTATCCAGTCGCTGACGCCGTCGTCCTCGGCGACACCAAGGACCGCCGCGAGATCACCGGCCAGGTCGACGAGTAGGCACGGCCGACCACTCGCCGCTACTTGCAACGCCAGCGCGGCGGCAACAACGGAACCACCGGCACCGCCCTTCGGCGTGAAACACACGGTCAACACAACAACTCCCGGAACAATCGACTCGACGGGGAAGTCTTTTGCTCGACGGGGAAGTCGTTGGTTCGACCATAGGCGGGCCCGGTGACAGTCCCAACCTCCGCGCCTGCGGTGTCGCCATATCGGAATCGTCGGAGAGACTCGCCCGGGGCGCCTGCCGTCGGGCCCAAGCTTCTGTAGCCGCCACGTTCGCGCTCCGTCTCCTCCCTAAGCTCACCTGATGGCGCCGCCCACCCCCGAATCCGTCGAGGCCGCCTTCTTCGACCTCGACAAAACGGTCATCGCGAAAGCCGCCATGCTCGCGTTTGGGCCCCGCCTCCAACAGGCGGGCCTACTCAACCGATGGATGGTGGCCCGCGCGCTCTGGGGACAGATCGTCTTTCGCTACCTCGGCGCCGACGAAGGCCGCATGGAGAAGATGCGAGAGACCGCATTGAAGATCGCGGTTGGCTGGGAGAAGGACAAGATCTCTGCCCTCGTCGACAACGCCCTCAGCGATGTGATCGATCCGCTGGTCTACGCCGAGGCCCTCGAGCTCATGCAGTCGCATCGAGACGCTGGCCGACGGGTGTACCTCGTCTCGGCTTCGCCCGAAGAGATCGTGATGCCGCTTGCCCGTCACCTCGGGGTCGACGATGCCATCGCCACCCGGGCGCGTATCGATGCCGACGGTCGTTACACCGGCGAAGTCGAGTTCTATTCGGCCGGCATTCACAAGGTGGAAGCCATCGAACGCGAGCGCGACACATATGGCCTGGCGCTGGACCGATCGTTCGCCTATTCCGACTCCGTCACCGATCTCCCGATGCTCGAAGCGGTTGGTCACCCAGTGGCCGTCAACCCGGACCGGGCACTGCTCAAGGAAGCCGAGGCACGAGGCTGGGAAATCCGAACCTTCGAAAACCCACGCCCTTTGCGAGAAGGTTCGATCGCCGCGCCGAAGCCAGCGACAGTCGGGGCCGGAGCTTTGGGGCTCGGCCTCGCGGCGGGTTTGGCGTTCTGGTGGCGCCTTCGGTCGCAGGCACCGAAACGGCGCTGGCCGTTCTAACGCTCGCTGGTGTTGGTCAGACGTCCTTGACCTTGCGGGCGAGCACGCCCAACAAGACAACCAGAACAGCGATGAGGACAAGACGGTTCTTCGACATGTCTTGACCGTAGCCAGACCAACCCGGGATGTCTCCGCGCCCCGATAACGTCACCAGTGGAGGTGTCCGAGCGCCTGGTGGGCTCCCCCGCCTTCAAAGCGGGTGGGATGGGTGATCCCTGTCCGGCGGGTTCGATTCCCGTCCACCTCCGCCATAGGTTGCCCAACGTGGCCATGGGTCGTCCGCCCCTGTCCGCTCAGCACCATGGGCGGTAACGTCGTTTCTCGTGTCCAGTCCAGGCGACCAACTCGACGACCAATACCGCCGCCGCTTCGAGGCGGAGGACGCGACGCGCCAGAGAGTCTGGCGCGTCCTCATCGACGCCTGGTTCGGTCGCTATCTCACCGATGCCAACGACGTTCTCGATCTCGGCTGCGGCTGGGGGCCGTTCATTAACCAGATCGACGTCGCCAATCGATACGGAATCGACCTCAACCCGGATGCGATCAACCATCTCGACGCCGGGGTCACATTGTTCGAACAAGCGGCCGATGCCACCTGGCCGCTCGCTGACACATCCCTCGACCTGGTGTTCAGCAGCAATTTCCTCGAGCATCTCCCCGACCGCGACGCCGTGCGGCGCACGCTCGACGAGGCTTATCGCTGCCTCCGTCCGGGTGGCCGCCTCGTACTCATGGGTCCGAACATCAAGTTTGTCGGCGGTGCGTATTGGGACTTCTTCGATCACTACGTGCCGCTCACTGAGGCAAGCCTCGCCGAAGTTACCGAGCTCGTCGGCTTCACCCCCGAGACCATCTACGGGCGGTTCTTGCCGTTCACGATGGCGGATAAACCTCCGCCCCCGAGCCTCTTCGTTCGCCTGTATTTGAAGTTCCGACCGGCGTGGCGAGTGCTCGGAAAGCAGTTTCTCGTTGTCGTCCAGAAGCCTGCTGATGCCTAATTCGCATCGACTTCGATGAGCACGCTGATCAGCTTCGATGGCACGGAGCGCAGCGAGTCCGAGGTCCATCGACCTACGAATCGCAAACAGCTCCGCGCCCTTGTTGACGCGCACGACCAGCTCGCCATTCGCGGCAGCGGGCTCTCCTACTGCCTTGCGAGCGGCAGTCCCAAGTCGCCGTCCGTAAGCATGCGCGGACTCGACCGCATCCTCGACTTTGACGCCGAAGCCAACACCATCCGAGTCGAAACCGGTCTCACGGTCGGCGCGCTCGTGCGTCATCTCGTGTCGCTCGATCGTTGGTTTCCCGTGCTACCCGGCCATCCCGAGATCACAGTCGGCGGATGTGTGGCGTTCAACACCCACGGGAAGACTCAGCACGACATCGGACAGATGGTCGACTACGTCGAGTCGTTCACGCTGATACATCGCGACCACGGTGAGATCGTGTGTAGCCCGTCTGACAATGCCGAGCTGTTCTTGCTCACCGTTGGAGGCATGGGCCTCACCGGTTGGATCGTCGATGTCACCCTTCGTGTACAACCACTTCGAGGCGGTGCGATCTCGCGCACCGCGCATCGGGCGCGAGATCTCGTCGACGCGGTCGAGATCATGGAAGACCGTTCGGGCGACGAATCCCACGTCTACTCATGGAACGACGGCAATCGCCGCGGCAAACACTTCGGGCGCGGGGTCGTTTACGAGGAGCGATTCGTTGACGCGCCCGCATCGTCAGGTCAGCGGTATCGAGTGTTGCGACCCGAACGTCGGGGTCGTCTACTTCCCTTCTCTGGCTGGACTCGTCTCACCACTTCGCTTGTCAACGGCGCCTATTTCGCGCTCGAGAGTCGCCGTCCGACGCGCACCATGGGTGTGCTCGATGCGGCCTTTCCGATCAACGGCAAGGAGGGCTACTTCCACGCTTTCGGTCGGCCGGGTTTCCGCGAATATCAGATGATCATTCCGCGGGATCGCTGGTCCGAGGCTGTCGAGGAAGTCCGCTCTCTGATCGCGTCGACCAAGGCGACCATTCCGCTCACATCGCTGAAGCTGTTTCGTGGCGACCGCAAGCACATGTGGTTCATCGGCGATGGCGTGTGTCTCACTCTCGATGGTCCCGCCAACGCCCGCACGTTGGCCCTGTTCGCCGGGCTCGATCAGCTCGCGGCAACGATGGGCGGCGCCGTGAACCTCGCGAAGGACAGCCGAATCACCGCAGCCACTTCGGCACGGGTATTCCCCGGCTACGAAGGTTTCAAGGCGGAGCTCGCCGCTCACGACCCGCATCGCCGAATTGACAGCGCACTACGAAGGCGGATCGATGTCTAGGAGAGCGATGTCTAGGAGTGCAATGTCTAAGAAGGCAATCGTTGTTGGAGCGAGCGCGGGGGTTGGGCTGGCGATTGCCGAAGGTCTTGCCGCCGCCGGTTGGGACCTGGTGATTGGTTCACGGAACCAGGACGACCTCGATGCTCTCGTCGCACCGCTTGTAGAAGCAGGAGCGGGCTCGGTCACGCCAATCGCCGTCGATGTGAGCGACGACAACTCGTTGACTCACTTCATCGCTCAAGCCGCGACCAACCCAAGCGCGGTCATCATTACGGCCGGCAGCGTTTCGGCCATCGACGAGGGCACAACCGACTGGGCCACCACAAGCACGCTCGTGACGAACAACATGACGGGCGTGATGAAGCTCGCCGGTCACTACGCAATCGAGTTCGAGACGGCCGATGCCGGCACCCTGGTGCTGTTTTCGTCCATCGCGGCGGGCGCGCCGCGGCGTAACAACGTGGCCTACGCAGCCGCGAAGGCGGGCCTCGAGTCGTTCGCCGGATCCATGCAGCACCGACTGGGCCGAAGCGGCGCCGCCGTGCACCTCTACCGCTTGGGGTATGTCGACACACGGCTCGCTCAGGGCGATCTGAAGCTGAAGCCAGCCGACCCGAAGAAGGTGGCCGCCCGGGTGATCTCTGGTCTCGGCGGGCGGTCTCGCACCGTCTTTGAACCCCGCTACTGGAGCCCCATTGTTCGGGGCCTGCAAATTCTTCCGTCGCAAATCTACAACCGGTTGGACTTCTGATGAACATGCACCGCCGCTCCGACGACCGGCCCGACTCGTTGACGGTTTTCTTCCCCGTCTACAACGACGAACACACCATCGAACGGGTGACGCACAAGGCCATCCAGGTCTGCGAGTTCCTCACCGACGACTACGAAATCCTGATTGTCAACGACGGTAGTCCGGACCGATCGGGTGAGCTTGCCGACGAACTCGCAGCCAACAACGAGCGGGTGACGGCCATTCACCATGAGACCAACCTTGGCTACGGCGCGGCCGTCCGCACGGGCCTCGCGGCGAGCAACAACACATGGATCTGCTTCACCGACGGCGACGATGAGTACGACCTCCACGATCTCAAGAAGCTCTGGCGGCTCCGAAACCACTACGGTCTCGTCATCACATTTCGTTACGTACGCCGCTACTCCGGAATGCGGGTGTTCATTTCGCGGGTCTACAATCGCGTGCTCCGCCGCCTGTTCCATACCGACTATCGAGACATCAGTACTGGGCTTCGTTTGGTCAAAAAGGATGTCGTCGACAAGCTCAATCTCACCGCAACAAGCCCGTTCATCGGCGCCGAGATCACGATCAAAACAATGCTGATGGGGTACCCGGTCGGCGAGGTGGGCATCCAAACCTTCCCGCGCGAAATTGGGCGCGGCGGCTCCACATCGGTCGCCAACATCCGCAAGACGATCGCCGACATGTTGCGCACCCGTCGACGAATCTTCAGCGAGAACTACCAGCTCCCCGAGTCTGGCGAGCGCTCCTACCACGACGAAACGGGCAACTCATGAAGGCACGGTTCGGTGCTGACACCAACGGCGTCTACGCCGCGCTGGCGCTCCTGATTCTCGCGTTTCCAATCTTGTTGGTGTGGGGTGACGGCCAATGGTTCGGCAGTGACGAATGGTCCTTCATCGCCAATCGGAAGTTGCCGTCCGGCGCCGGGCTCTTCGGGAATCACAACGGACACTGGGTCACGATCCCGCTGGTCCTCTATCGCGTGAACTATGAGCTGTTCGGGCTGCATTCATACGTGCCGTATCAGATCCTCGTGATCCTCTCGCACCTGACCATCGCCGGGCTCATGCACATGCTCATGCGGCGGGCGGGCGTCCGTGCATGGATCGCAACCGGTCTCCTTGTCGCCTTCGTCTTCCTTGGAGCTGGCTGGGGCAACATCTTGTTCGCGTTCCAGATCACGCTCAACGGCTCGGTCATTGCTGGTCTTGCCCAATTCGTCCTTGCCGACCACAAGGGTGCCTGGTCTCGGCGCGACACCCTGGGGGTGTCGATCGCCGTCCTTGGGCTGATGACAAGTGCCGTCATGCCGGCGCTGAGCGTCGGCGTTGGTGCCTTTGTTCTGCTCAATCGCGGCTGGCGAGTCGCGGCCGCTCACACCGTGCCACCTGCCGTCGTATTCGGCCTGTGGTGGATGGCCTACGGCGGCGCCGAAGACTCCGACCCGCAGCCCTGGCGGATTGCACAGTTCGCCTTCCACATGATTCGCCAAGCGTTCGAAGGAATCGGCCAAAGCACGATTGGCGGAGTCATCCTCATGCTCATCGCGGCACTCGGCATGTGGACCGCATTCGCGAAGTGGCGTGAGTCGGGCAACATTCGACCGCTTGCCATTCCAGTCGGACTTCTCACCGCGGCGATCGCCTTCGCCTCGCTCACCGGTTTCAATCGCAGCGGTTTCGGCGTGGATATCGCCGGCACCGCGGGAATCGGTCGTTACATGCACGTCTGCGCGGCGCTCCTCTTGCCCATCATCGCTATCGGCGCGCAAAAGCTATGGACGCTTCGTAAGCCGTTCGTGCTCGTGCCGCTTGTTGTCGTTGCGCTCGCCATGCCCGACAACGCCGATCAGCTCCGCAATCGCGGTCCGTTCACCACTGGCAATCGTGATCTGGTCTTGGCCGTGGCCCATTCGCCCTACCTCGACCAGGCACCCGGTGACCTCGAACCCTTGCTCTTCCAAGAGGTGCGAGTGGCATGGCTGCGTCGGGAGCTCGCTGCGGGCGCCCTTCCCGACCTGCCAATCGACGCGGCGCCGCTCACAGTGCTGAACGCCGATGCGTCACTCGCGCTTACGACGAGCGACACCAGCGACGGCACCTGTGAGGACAAGAGCGAGGCCGGAATATGGCGCCAAGAAGTCGAGCGTGGGACAACGATCGTCATTGAGCGAGCCGCGCGCCTCTTCGTGGTCGAGGGCGACAATCGATCGTCCGCTCGGCGATTGAACCCCGGCGACCGTGTGCGGATTCAGGCGGGCCCCATCGAACTCGAACTTCTCGGCGTCGACGGCACCCCACCAGTTAGCTGCCTCATCCCGGCGAGTTAGGCCACGCGATCAGCGCCATCACTCCGAGATGGTCGCTGAGCGGCACCCCGTCGACCTCCTCGTCGAGGACCACATGGGCTTCGATTACTCGGCCACCGCTTCCTCGCCGTAGAAACGGATCACCGACGAACACGTAGTCGATCCGCTTTCGATGGACATTGAGGTTCCCGCCGAAGGGGTTTGCCCAGTCGTTCGTGTGACCGACCGAACCATCGGCGGCCACTCTCCACGAATCCTGGTAGAAGGTGTCGACGCCGCCCAGTGGGGTCAACCCGCATAGGAAGCGGATCTCGTCGCTGTCGGGCTCGGCGTTGAAATCGCCGCAGAGGATCGGGGGCATCTCCGGGCGATCCGGAGACCACACGTCGGTGTCCACCTCCGTGCGAGTCTCCTGGATCAGTCGATTGATCTCCTGCACCTGCACCCGGCGATGGTTGGCATCGGTCGGCGCCGCGCACAGATGTGTCGAGAAAATGTCGAGACCGGCGGTGCGGGCATGCACCAACTCCCAGCCCATCGTGGAAGCGCGAGTGCCCTCACCGTCGACGGGCAAGGCGTGGGTCGCCACCAGCTCTACCGGGAACCGCGAAAGCACGGCGGACCCAAACTGGAGGTCGGGTTCGTCCGGATAGAGACCCTCGACCATCGGCAGGCCGCCGTAAACGAGATTGGTCAGATCACCTCCATGATCACCGATCGCATCGACGATCTCCTGCGCCGCGTTCGGCCGCCCCGACGAGTCGGCGATCTCCTGCAGACACACCACATCGGGTTCGAGCGCAGCCAGCGCACGGGCAATCCGAGGGGCCCGACGCTCCCAGTGCGGTTCAAACAACGAACCAACATTCAACGTCACAACTCGCAGCGTGTTCATGCCCGGAGTCTGACAGCAGTCAGCGGCATCCATCCCCAAACGCAGAAAAGCGTCCCCGCAGGGACGCTTTTCCAACAAATACAAGACGCGTCAGCGCCTCTCAGATTTCTAGACGCTGAGGAGGTCGCGGGCGCCGGTGTCGCTTGACGGGTGGCGCAGCTTCGACATTGCACGCGCTTCGATCTGACGAATGCGCTCGCGGGTGAGGTTGAAGTGCTCACCAACCTCTTCGAGAGTGCGGGGTTCACCACGATCAAGGCCGAAGCGGAGCTTCAGGATCTCGCGTTCACGCTCATCGAGCGGGGCCAGGAGACGAGCGATTTCGTCGGGCAGCAGCGAAGTGGCGGCTACTTCGAACGGAGAGTCGGCGCCACGATCTTCGACCACGTCGCCGAGTTCGGCGTCGCCGTCTTCACGCAGCGGCTCGGAAAGCGACAGCGGTTCGGCCGCGAAGCGCAGCGCTTCGGTGACCTTCTCTTCGGGCATCTCCACTTCGATCGCCAACTCTGAAAGCGTGGCGGGACGGCCGTACTTGAGTTCGAGGCGGGCACGGGCCTTCTGCAGGCGAGCGAGCGTGTCGCCCGCGTGCACTGGGAGGCGGATTGTGCGACCAGTGTTGGCGATACCACGGGTGATCGCCTGACGAATCCACCAGGTGGCATACGTCGAGAACTTGAAACCCTTACGCCAGTCGAACTTTTCGACGGCGTGCATAAGGCCGAGGTTGCCCTCTTGGATCAGGTCGAGCAGCGGGAGGCCGGACGCCTGGTACTTCTTCGCGATCGAAACCACGAGACGCAGGTTCGACTGCACGAAGGTGCGCTCAGCGGCTTCACCCTTTTGGATGGCACGGCGCAGTTCGCGCTTCTTTGCGGGAGTGAGATCACCGTCGGTGGTCTCCATCTCGGTGCGGGCTTCAGTGCCGCCCTCGATCTCCTGCGCAAGACGGACTTCGTCCTCCTTCGTCAGAAGGGGGTATTGCCCGATATCGGTGAGGTACAGCCGAACCAGGTCTTCCTCGTCCCGTTCGACACGTTCCTTCGCCACAGAGTTGCCCTCTCGTCGATACCGGCTAGCTGTTTGCACGATACCGAGCGATGGCGATTCCACCACCGACAGGTTCGCGTATTGTATCGAGCTGTCTATCGCTCGAAGCACGCTGTGCCTCCCGATGATCGGCGTATTCCACACCAATCATAAGGAACTGGAGGCTGACATTCCAAGAGTTGAGTCGAAGGACCTACCGCCGCGCTCAATCTTCGATACGAGTGGGGAGAAGGCCTCCAACCGTGACCAGTCGAGATTCCGCTTCCAGAACGCGCCCATTGGCCCGCTCGACAACATCGATGTCGCTCAATAGTCGGCCGAGGAGCGTTTCGCCGTCGTCACGGTCTCCGCGAAGATCGGCAAGAAGGAAGGAAATGACCCGCGAAAGTGCGGCGTCACTGTGGGGCCCGCTCGCTCGGTCAACGGCGACACAACGCGCCGCGATACGAGGCAGCAGCACTCGATGGGCCACGGCAAGACGCTCGATCGAACCGGGAATCGCGCGAATCGCGTCGACTGCCGCGACGACGCCTGGATCGTGGGGCGCCGAGACCGCGTCGTCTTCAAGCAATACAGAATCAGGCATGAGCTCGGCGAGATCAGCCGCATGCCAGCCGAGATGACGAGAAGAAGTCGCCAACGAGACGGCAATGTCGGGACGGTCTGCTTCGGACGCCCACATTCCGAGAACTTCGAAGAGGCGGGCCGATACCCAATGCAATCCACCGACGACTTGCGCGGTCTGCACAGCCGTTAAGCCTTGGTGCACAAATCCTCCCCACCCGGATTCTTGTGGTCCGTCACCACGATGATTGCGGACGGAGGCGAAATTAGCCGCGGTAGCGGTTCACAATGGGCATGCGTCGATCCCGGCCGAACGCTTTCTTCGTAAGACGGGCACCCAGCGGGGTCTGACGACGCTTGAATTCAGCGATATCGACCAGGCGGCAGATGCGTTCGATGACGTCGGGCGCAGCGACCTCGGTCGCGATGAGTTCGGCAACGGTGAAGTCTTCTTCGATGTACGCCTTCAGGATCGGATCGAGCACCTCATAAGGCGGCAGCGATTGATCGTCGGTTTGTCCCGGGCGCAGTTCGGCTGAAGGTGCCTTGGTGAGGACCCCTTCAGGGATGACCACGGAACCGGTCTCCATCATTGCAACCTGGTTGCGCCAGCGGCCCAACTCGTAGACCGACAGCTTCCAGACATCCTTGATGACCGCGAACGCACCGGCGGTGTCGCCGTAGAGCGTGGAGTAACCCACCGCGGCCTCGGATTTGTTGCCGGCCGTGAGCGCGAGCCAGCCGTGTTCGTTGGACATCGCCATCCACACCACGCCGCGGATCCGCGCTTGCAGGTTCTGATCGGTGAGGTCGCCCACTTCGATGGCGCCGTCGCTCACGTGGGGCAGCAACATCTCGGCCAGTGCGGCGTGGGCCGGCTCGATGGGGATGGTCGATGTCTCGATACCGAGGTTCTTGGCGAGGGCATACGCATCGTCGAGCGAGTGGTCCGACGAGTAGCGAGACGGCAGGAGAATGCCGTGGACGTTGTTGCGCCCAAGCGCATCAACGGCGATCGCCGCGGTGAGCGAGGAATCGACGCCACCGGAGATGCCGAGACACACCTTGGCGAAGCCCGACTTGCGGACATAGTCGCGGGTGGCGAGCGTGAGTGCTTCCCAGCGTTCAGCCAGCGCGTCGAGCGGCGGCACCATCGGGGCGGGGATCAGGTTCCGAGGGCCAGAGGCCGCCGCGGTCACCGACACGATCGGGTACTGATCGATCGTTGGTTGCACCGCCGGAAGTTCGATATCGAAGACATCGGTGCCGGCGGCAAACGAGTTGCACCGGGCGACGACGGCCGTGCCGTCGCGGTCGCCTGCGATTACGAACGATCCGCCGTCGAAGACGAGCTCGTCCTGACCGCCGACGAGGTTGGCGTAGACGACGGGCACTCCCGCCTCTCGGACTCGTTCGGCAATGACTTCTTCGCGTACCTGCTGCTTTCCCTCGCGAAACGGCGATCCGTTCACGTTGAGCACGAGGCGGGCGCCGCCGCGGGCCAACTGGGTAACCGGGCCCTCGGGAATCCAGGAGTCTTCGCACAGGGTCACGCCGACCGGGACGCCGGCGATCTCGTAGAGCGCAAGCGCCTCAGCCCCGGGTCGGAAGTGACGCAGCTCATCAAAGACGTCGTAATTCGGGAGATGGCGTTTGTGATACGTGCCGAAGACCTGACCCTCCGCACAGATGGCCACGGCGTTCCACACGCCGTTGAAGTGATCGACACCCGCCACGTCTTGCACCACTCGGCCCGGCGCATCGTCACCATCGGCAAACCCGATCACAACCGCACAGCGGCCGGTATGGGCCACGAACTTTTCGAGCGCGACCCGACAGTCGGCCACGAACCCGGGTTTGAGTACGAGGTCCTCCGGCGGATAGCCGGTGATGGTCATCTCCGGCATCACCGCGACATCAGCACCGGCCTCTTCGGCCTCCGCCAGCGCTTCGAGCGCTAGCGCCACGTTGCCGTCGAGGTCGCCAACGATGGTGTTGATCTGGCAGATCGCCACGCGGAGGTGGGTAGGCACACCGTCACTCATGGGGTCATCGTACGGGCCGCGACGCAGCGGACCCTACGGTTTGATGAACCGCACCACGAGCGCGCGATCCTGCCCGTGCGCGGTGGTGTTGTTCTCGTAGATCGCCACGTCGTCGGAAGTGAGGTTGGTGATTCGCCCAGCGGCAACCAAACCTTCGAGAGTCGACGCGAATCCGCGCGTCTTGTAGTGCTGGGCGTTCACGCCGATGGCAAAGCGACAGCCCGGCGCGCCAACCCGCACAACTTCCGGCAGGACTTCGGGGCCGAGGTGGCCGTGGGTGAACGTGCCCGCGCTCACGACCCCGGTGTACGCGCCATCGGGGATTGAGAGACCGGCCGTGAGATCTCCCACGAACAGATCTCGATAGACCACCTGATCCTCAAGGCGCTTCGACCTCGCGACCTCCACCATCTCGGTCGAGATGTCGACACCGTCCACTGGCCCGACGTTGAGCGCGGCGAGCCCGATGCCGACGGCGCCAGTACCGCAGCCGATATCGAGAACCGGCCCAGACCCGTCGGCCGCGAACATCGCCGCCACGCCGCGGGCGTAGATATACCCCGTGCTCACAAGGAAGCCCTCGTCGTAGGTGGCGGCCCAAGCGGCGTACAGACGCTTGTTGTCCTCCGGTGTCTCCACCGCATAGGCCTCATCGAGACCGAACTCCTCGCTCATCACATGAACTGTACGTCGACCGTCGGAGCGCGACCAGAGAACAGGCACGCGCCCGGAGCATGCGCGACAATCTCGGGCATGCCGGACCTGACACTCGACGACCTGCCCGACCCGCTCCAGCGGATCAATCGACAGGTGGTGCTCCGCCAACGCCCCGACGGGATGCTTACCCACGATGACGTTGAGCTCGTGGAAGGCGAAATGCCCGAGCTCGGCGATCGCCAGATACTGATGCGGATGATCTACGTCCAGATGGACGCGGCCGCTCGGTCGTGGCTCGACGAGGGCGAGGGATATCTGCCCGCCGTGAAGATCGGCGAGGCGGTCCGGGGCGGTGGTATGGGCCGTGTCATCGAGAGCAACCATCCCGACATCGCAGTCGGTTCATGGTGTGGTGGTGGTCTTCCGGGCTGGAACAGCTGGATCGTTGCCGATGGCGACAGCCCGATCGTCAACGCCTTTCCCCCCGAACACGACGCGGTCTTTCAGATGGCTGTGATCGGTTCCGCCGCAGCCACCGCCTACTTCGGGCTCACCGATCTCGGTGAGATCAAAGAGGGCGATTCGGTGCTCATCTCCGCGGCGGCCGGCTCCACCGGCTCCGTCGCGGTACAAGTCGCTCGCAACCTCGGCGCAACCGTCGTCGGCATCGCCGGATCCGACGAGAAGTGTCGATGGGTTGAATCCATCGGAGCGGAGGTGTGCCTCAATCGACGCACCGACGACTTGGCCGCTCGCCTCAAGGAGATTCGCCCGAAGGGGTTCGACATCTACTTCGACAATGTGGGCGGGCCGATCCTTGATCTCGCCCTACGACGACTCGCGATCGGTGCCCGTGTCGTGATCATTGGCGCCATCTCGATGTACAACGAGAAGGGTCGCCCACCGGGGCCGTCGAACTATCTCAACCTGATCAACAAGCAGGCAAAGATGGCGGGGTTCCAAGGCCTGGCCTATGTCGACCGCTACCCCGAGGCGTGGGACCAAGTGCGGGCCTGGGCGGCCGACGGGAAGATGGAATACAAGGTCGATCATGCGTTCGGCCTGGAGAAGTGTGTCGATCAGCTGAACTCGCTGTTCACCGGCGCCAACACCGGCAAGGCCGTCGTGCAGCTGTGTGCTGATCCCGGTCCTGGCCCCTACGGGTGAGCCGCCCCGTGCTCCGCCCCACTCGCCCCAAAACTCGAGATTGATGCGAACCCGCCACGTTGGCTGTGGCGGGCCCGCATCAATTATCGAATACGAAACGCCTTACGCGAGTGCGCTGCAGATGGTGTTCGTCAGCAGCGTCGCCACGACATAGGGATCAGCGTTGGCGTTGGGGCGACGATCTTCGATGTAGCCCTTCTGATCCTGCGCAACCTGCCACGGGATACGGATGGACGCACCGCGGTCGGAAACGCCATAGCTGAACTGATCGAAACGCTGGGTCTCGTGGTCGCCGGTGAGACGCTCCTCGATACCCGTGCCGTAGCCAACAAGGTGACGGGCAACGACGCCTTCAGCACCCATGGATTCGCACGCGGCGATGATCGGCTCGTAGCTCTCGCGCATCGCTTTGGTGCTGAAGTTGGTGTGCATGCCGGCGCCGTTCCAGTCGCCCTTCATCGGCTTGGCCTCGATGCTCACCTCGACTTCGTAGTTCTCGGCGAGACGGTAGAGGAGGTAACGGGCGATCCAAAGATGGTCGCCAACGGTAACCGTGTCGACCGGGCCGATCTGGAATTCCCACTGACCGGGCATGACCTCAGCGTTAGTACCAGAGATCATGAGGCCAGCGTCGATGCATGCCTGCGTGTGCTCCTCAATGAGGTCGCGGCCATGGATCTTCAGCGCGCCAACACCGCAGTAGTAGGGACCCTGCGGAGCGGGGAAGCCGTTCGGCGGGAAGCCGGCGGGCCAACCGGTGGACGGGTTGATCAGGGTGTACTCCTGCTCAAGACCGAACCACGGCTCCTGGTCGGCGTACTTGGCCAACGCTTCCCGGGCCTGGGCACGGGTGTTCGTCGGGTGCGGTGAACGATCCGCGGTGAGCTCCGTTTCACAGAGCACGAGGATGTTGTTGCCGCCACGAATCGGATCGGGGCACTGGAACACCGGGTTGAGAACAACATCAGAGTTGTCGCCCGTGGCCTGGTTGGTACTGGAGCCGTCGTAGCCCCAAATGCCGGGCACGTCGCCGTCCTGAAGGATCTTGGTCTTGCCGCGGATCTCACGAGTCGGCACTGAGCCGTCGATCCACAGGTATTCAGCCTGGTAGGCCATTGGGGTCCCCTCTTTGAGGATGTCGTTGGAAGTGGCTCATTCTCGCGAGCCGGACGCAACCTTTCCAATACGGAGTTTCGCAACGGTTGCTCAATTGTGAACGCCGTGTGAACGAGACCCCTCCACCCGAGATGTCTGGCGGTGGGCATGCCACAGTCGATAGGGCAAGCTATAGGGACCCGAATGCCGGGTCGACCCGTCAGGAGACGGCATGGAACGCGAGCAGGAATACGTACTTCGCACGGTCGAAGAACGCGGGGTGCGCCTCATCCGCCTCTGGTTCACCGACGTGTTGGGGAAACTGAAGTCGGTGGCGATCACCCCCGCCGAACTCGATACGGCGTTCTCTGAAGGCGTGCAGTTCGACGGCACCGCCATCGATGGTTTCAGTCGCGTCCACGAATCCGACGTGCTCGCTCGTCCCGATGCCACCACCTTCGAGTTGTTGCCATGGGCGAAGGAAGACGAACCGTCAGCCCGCATGTTCTGTGACATTCAGAACCTGGACGAGACGGCATTCGCGGGCGACCCGCGACAGGTGCTCCGCCGCAACCTCAACGAGGCGCAGGCCGAGGGTTACTCATTCTTCGCGGCCCCCGAGGTTGAGTTCTTCTACTTCGCCTCCGGCGACCCCGCCCTCGGCAAGCCGCAGCCCCTGGACCAGGCGTCGTATTTCGACCTCACCACGTCTGATGTTTCGAGCGATCTCCGCAAGCGCACGATCTACATGCTCGAAGCAATGGGCATACCGGTCGAGTACTCGTTCCATGAAGACTCGCCGAGCCAGCACGAGATCGATCTGCGTTACACCAGCGCGCTCGACATGGCCGACAACCTGATGACCCTTCGCCTTGTCGTGAAAAAGGTTGCCCTCGAACGCGATATTTACGCGACGTTCATGCCGAAGCCGCTCAACGGGGTCCAAGGCTCAGGCATGCACACCCACTTGTCGCTCTTCAAGGACGGACAAAACGCGTTCCACGATGGCGACGACCCATACGGGTGGTCTCCCACCGCTCGCCAGTTCACCGCCGGTGTCCTTCGTCATGCCCGAGAGATCACCGCGGTCACGAATCAGCTCGTCAACAGCTACAAGCGCATCACCGAAACCTCCGAGGCGCCGCCCTACGTGGCGTGGGCCCGCAACAACCGATCGGCCCTCGTGCGTTTGCCGGTCCGTAAGGTCGGCAAGCCCGAGTCCGCCCGCATCGAATACCGCGCCCCCGATCCGGCGTGTAACCCGTACCTCGCGTTCTCGCTGCTCCTCGCCGCCGGCATGCGAGGCATCGCCGAGGGCTACGAGTTGCCCCCCGAGACCAACGTCAACCTCTTCGATCTCGACGACGCCCAGCGCCGAGAGATCGGCATCGAACCACTCCCCCGCTCACTCGATGAGGCGCTCGACCTCATGGAAGGTTCCGAGCTCGTTCGTTCTGCGCTCGGCGACCACATCTTCGAGTGGTTCTTGCGGAACAAACGCAGCGAATGGGACGAATACCAATCCCAGGTCACACCGTTCGAACTGGAGCGTTACCTACCCACCTGGTAACCGTGATGGAACCTCTTCTCGTCTTCCCCGAACCCGTCCCACCGGAGTTGGCTCAGGCACTCGATATGGGTGCCTGGCCGTGGAAGGCCGCGGCCGATATCGACGCCGCCCGCCGCGACGAACCGGCCGACGGTTGGGTCGGCGCGATCGTGATGGCCACTGCTGCATCCGATCTGGACTCGGCGATGCGCTTCTGTCGAGCGATCAAGAACGGCGACATCAACGTCGACGCCGTCCTTCTGCTCGTCAACGGCGGCCAACTGATCGAGCTCAACCCGAGCGAAGAACTCTTCGACGACTTCTGCGTCCATCCGTTCCACCCGATCGAATTCGAAGCCCGTCTCAAGCACGTCTTCCGCGGCACCGGCCGCAACGACGAAATCGAGCTCATTGAGTACGGCCCGCTCGCCATGAACCTCGAGACGTACCAGGCGATCATCGACGGCAAGCCACTCGACCTCACCTACATGGAATACGAGCTTCTGAAGTTCCTGGCCGCCCACCCCGGCAAGGTCTTCTCCCGCGAAACGCTGCTCAACCGAGTGTGGGGCTACGACTACTACGGCGGCGCTCGTACCGTCGACGTCCACGTGCGGCGCCTGCGGGCGAAGCTCGGCGAAGAACACGCCAACCTCATCCAAACGATCCGCTCAGTGGGCTACTCGTTTGGGCGATCGCGTTGGGCCCACGACTGACCTACGGCTAGCCGTAGAACTACTTAAGTCGGGGTTTGGTATGGCCGGCGGCCGGTCGGACTGGTACGTCTACTCCGGCTGCACCAGCTCAGTCGAGCCTGTTTAACCCTCGTAGGGGTTGGAGTTGGAGAGCGCCAGGTATTCGTTGGGCTCGCCGTCTTCGGTGACGTTGTCGAGGTCACGATCGCGACCGATCAGTGCGCCGAGCGCGCCGGCGAGACCGGTCATGCTCATCAAGACACCCACAGGCATCACGATGAGAAGCGCAATAACCATGATGACCGCACCGATTTCCATAGCGGTCAGTCTGCCAGACCCGTCGGGCTGCCAGCTACCCCAGCGCTAGATGCTGGCGATCGCTTCGATTTCGATCTGGGCACCAAGCGGAAGCTGAGCGACAGCCACGGCTGAGCGAGCGGGACGATGGTCACCGAACTCTTCGACGTAGATCTCATTCATCTTTGCGTAATCAGCCATGTCGACGAGAAAGACCGTGGTCTTCACGACATCGCCCAGACCCGCGCCGGCCGACTGCAACACGCCGCGCAGGTTCACGAACACCTGACGAAGCTCGGACTCGACGCCGCCTTCGACAATCGCACCGTTATTGATCCCGATCTGACCAGACGTGAAGAGAACATCGCCCGCCCGGACGATGGGTGTGTAAGGACCAACTGGCGTGCTCATACTCGTCACCCTACGGCGAACAAAAACCCCGCGGGACGTTCATGCGTCTGTATGGGTGATGAGAAGTGTTCTGATGGATCAAGACTCGACGGCGATGCAAGGGCGAACGATGGTCGACAACTCGGGGAGTCGCACGGTCGCTCCTCTCGCACTCGAATCGTTTTGTCGCACCGAATACCCCAGAGTCTTCGGCGTCCTCGTTCTTTTCACCGGCGAACCAGCCCTCGCCGAAGAGCTGACCCAGGAGACCTTCGTCCGCGTCTGCCGCGACTGGGCGAAGGTTTCGAACCACGATCGTCCCGGCGCCTGGGCCCAGAAAGTTGCGATGAATCTCGCTCGGTCGCGGTTTCGCAAACGGGGGTCGCGGCGTCGAGCAGAAGCGCGGCTGCGAGCAGGGGCCGTCGAGCCGCAACCCCCGGCGTCCGCCGACGTCATCGCCACCCGCGCGGCGGTCGCGTCACTGCCCGGCGATCAACGAGCAGTGATCGTCCTTCGCTACTTCGCTGATGCGAGCGTCGACGACACCGCTCTCGCCCTCGGCATCCCGGTTGGGACAGTCAAGACACGCACCCGCAACGCCATCGCCGCCCTCCGCCACGCCGGACTCCACATCGACGATCTCGATACACAATTCCCCGATGAACCCAACGACCTTCTGGAGGTTCGAACATGAACGACTTCCGCAACCAGCTTCACGAAGCCACCGCCACACCCTCGCCTCCAAACACCGATGAGCTTTGGGCTCTCGGACGACGAGCGGCCCGGCGTCGGACCGCCCTGCTCGGCACAGCGGCGTTCGGGTTGATCCTCGGCATCGGTGTCGTCGTCGCCCAATCAGGCACCGAAGACGACGCCGGTATCGACGTCCAGGTCGAGCCGGACACCAGCGCGTCGTCGACAACGACGACCACTCCCGCCACGATTCCGACGATCGAGGCCCCGGAAGGCGTGAGGCTCAGCGTTTACCCCGTCGGTCTCGACGACTGGGATATCAGCGTGCGGCCAGCCGAAGAACTTCAATCCGATTTCACCCAGCTCAAACTCCGCCACATTGAAACCGGAAACCTCGCAAACCTCGGGGTTTCTGAATACGCGGAGGGCGAGGAAGTCCCAAGTGTTGTGGAATGGGACGACCGCATATTTTTCGATGGTGTCGACTTTCGGAAAGGTGTGTTGTGGCGGCATCCCTCCCACCGCGGCTCGGTCACCCTCGACGGCCAACACGATCCGCAGACGCTCGTCGAGAGCTTGCTAGCGACCTCGCTACTCAGCGATGCAACCGCCGCGTCACCCGCGGGATGGGAGGTTGTTCTCGATACTCGACTCATCACCGATCGCTCTTTGCTTGTTGTTGCACCGCCGGACGGCGACATGGAATTCTCGTTTGTGACGAACTTCTTCGATGTTCCACCCGATGCATCCGCATTTTTCAACCTTGATGTGTCCCCGCCCTATGTCACCCGAACGGTCCTCGGACACACGGCCTATCAACATCAGAACACCGTCGCGTGGGCAGACGACAACGCAGTCCATCTCGTCTTCGCCGGTTCCGGAGTCAGCGAGGGTCGGCTGGATGAGTTTCTCGCCGCCTTACGGCCAGTCACCTCGATCGCGACGGCCGGCACTGGCCCCTCGTTGCAGGATCATTGGCACATCGGATTCGCGATCATCGAATGTGGGGAGGTCTGGCCCACGATCCTCAACGAATTCGACCCGGATGGCATTCACACCCATGGTGACGGGTTGCTTCACATTCACCCGTTCAATGAGAGCACGACGGGAACCGGGGCCACGCTCGGCCAGTTCCTCGACGCGATCGACTACAGCTTCGGGCCCGATGCGCTGCTGAGCGAGGGTCCGTCCGGCAACTGGCACGAGCTCGACTGCGATGGGCAACCGTCGGAAACACGGCTCATCCGCGGCCATGCCGATCGCTCCGAGACTGCCACGATCACTGGCGATGTAATCTTCAGCGAGTACTTCCAGGAGAACGGCGAAACCTGGGTCCTGGCCCGGGCCCCGATCGGCACCGACAACGCCGGTCTCGAGATCCCCGCTGAAGTCCGTGAGGCGTTGTCTATCCAGTGGCCACCCCCGTCGGCCTTCGACTGACGGCATCTACGCTGCCGAAATGCACATCTCGGTCGACGACTTCATCCTGTTCTACGAGCGGACGATCGGTGAGATGCGGCGAGCGATCAATCGTTGTGACGACAACACAGTGAACGCGCTCCCCCCGATCCCC
>JBLIOE010000018.1:0-70117 GCA_047639555.1 Candidatus Aldehydirespiratoraceae bacterium | reverse complement strand
GGGCGTGAACGAGAGGATCTCGTGGCGGAAGAAATCCGACACCCACAGCCGGCCGTTGTGCCATCGCGGCCCCTCGCCAAAGTCCAAACCCTCGCAGAAGATCTCTGGCTCATGGCTCATGAGACGGTAGAGTTGCATGATTCCGACATCGACGTCAATATCATCGGTGACTCGGATGATTCGAGTCGTGGAGGAGAACACACATGGCTGGATTCGGTGCGCTGCTGGCGTCGCGAGCCGACGATGACCACGCGGCCCTGCTCTACGAAGATGCTCGCTGGAGCTATCGCGAACTCGTCGACGAGGGCCGTCGTCGCGCCGGACTGCTTCACGAACTGCTCGACCCGGAGCGACCGCCCCACGTCGGCGTTCTCCTGGACAACGTGCCCGACTATCTCTTCTGGCTCACCGCGGGGGCCCTGTCGGGGGCCGTGATCGTTGGCATCAATGCCACCTATCGCGGTGAACAACTCGCTCAACTCATCGACCACACCGACTGCCAAGTGATTGTCACCGATCACGAACTCGCGGGACTGCTCGACGATGCGCCGCACAAGGTGTCCCCGGATCAGGTCCTTGTTGTCGATTCGCCGTCGTATAGGGCCCGCCTCGATGCCGCCACTCCGCTCTCGACTGATCGAGCTGCCCCCGACGAGGACGAGCTGTTCGCCCTGATCTTCACCTCCGGGTCGACCGGCATGCCGAAAGCCGTTCGCTGCACTCAGGGCCGTATCGCCCGGACCGGAATGCATGTCGCGACCATCGCCGAGCTCACAACCGATGACGTGATCTACGCCCCGCTCCCGTTCTTCCACGCCGCCTCCCTCTTCACGGCGTGGGCTTCTGCCGTTCACGCCGGTGTGCCCGTGGCGATTCGCAAGAAGTTCTCGACCTCGGCCACGGTGCCCGATATCCGCAAACACGGCGTGACCTTTCTGACCTACACCGGCAAGGTTCTGAACTACATCCTCTCCGCGCCCGACACGGCAGACGACGCCACGGTGCCGCTCCGTCTCGCGATCGGCAACGAGGCCTCGGAGTCCGACATCCGCGAGTTTGCCCGCCGCTTCGACTGCCACGTCAGAGACAGCTACGGCTCGACCGAGGGCGTGATCATCGTGCGTCGAGACCCGTCGATGCCCTCAGGTGCCCTTGGAATCGCCAACGACAGCGTGAAGGTGCTCGACCCGGAAACCAGCACCGAATGTCCCCGAGCGATCTTCGACGCCGACGGACGAGTGACGAACCTCGAAGCAGCCACCGGCGAGCTGGTCGAGACCCAACCGACATCAGGGTTCGAGGGGTACTACAAGAACGAAGCCGCAACCCAGGAGCGGTTCCGGGGCGGCGCGTACTGGTCGGGCGACCTCGCCTATCGCGACGACGAGGGTTGGCTCTTCTTCGCCGGTCGCTCAAATGAGTGGCTCCGCGTTGACGGCGAGAATTTCGCGGCGGCGCCGGTCGAGGCGATCATCGGCCGTCATCCCGCCGTTCGCTCTGTTGCCGTCTATGCCGTCCCCGACGATCCCGTCGGCGACCGGGTCATGGTGGCGCTCGAGTTGCGCGGCGACGCAACCTTTGAACCCGCGGAGTTCGATGAGTTCCTGGGCGCCCAAAGTGATCTCGGGCCGAAGTGGGTTCCCTCGTTCATCCGCGTCGACGACGAGCTGCCCAAGCTCTCGAGTATGAAGATCAACAAGAAGCAGTTGCGGCGTGACGCCTGGCGCATCGATGGTGTCGTGTGGCGGCCAACGAGGAACGACGCGCTGCGGTTGCTCACGAGCGAAGATCGAGAATCGATCGACCCTTTGCTCGACTAGACCGAGCGCGGCTCGCGTGGCAGGCCGAGGCCTCGCTCCGCGATTGTGTTCCGCTGGATCTCGTCGGTGCCACCCCCGAGTCGAAGACCCGGAGCAAAGAGGAAACGATCGAGCCACGGTTCCGACATTGGATGCTCAGCGATGAGAGCCGACGCGCCGAGAATCTCCAGCGCAGCGTCGGCCGAGAGGCGGGCGTGCTCGGAGTAGAGCAGCTTGATGATCGGACCGCCGGCCGGGATCGATGCTGCTCGCGACATCACCATGTCGAGGAGCCACTCCCGCGTGTGGGCACGGACCAGGTCCTGGCGGACGATCGGTTCCGCGGCGCGGCCTACTTCCTTGGCCATGGTGCGGAGCTGGGCCGCTGACCGAGCGCTGGTGCCGCCGCCGATCGCGGCCCGCTCACTACTCAACATGGTACGGAGCACCGCGAATCCGCCGCCCAAGGTTCCGATCAACGCCGACTCGGGCACGACGGCGTCATCCAGGAACACTTCGTTGAAGTGGTAGCCGCCCGACATTTGACGCAACGGCCGGACCCTCACTCCGGGTTGGCGCATATCGAGCGCAAAGCAGCTGAGGCCATCACGACCCGGTTTCGAGCGATCGGTTCGAGCGAGAAGCAGCGCATAGTCGGCACTGACCGCTCCAGAGGTCCAGACTTTCTGACCCGTCACCCTCCATCCATCCGACGCCGACGTTGCTAGTGCTCGCACATTGGTGAGGTCGGAGCCCGCGTCCGGTTCGGAGAGCAGCTGGCACCACGCTTCGTCGCCCCGCACGATCACGGGGAGGTGGGCCCGACATTGTTCCACGGTGCCGTGTTCCAACAGCACGGGAGGCACCATCTCCAGCGCGATCGCAAGCATCTTCGTCGACACGCCGTAGCGGGTTTGCTCGTCCGCAATGGCGTGCGCTTGCCACTCTGGTTGACCGCCGCCGCCAAACTCCTGCGGCCACGATCGGCCGGCCCAGCCTCCGGCGTGGAGCGTCCGTTGCCAGGCCCGGGTGACCTCCATCGCCCGCGCCTCGCGCCGGCGAAAGTCCTCGTCAGTCATCGCGGAGACGATGTGGACCGCCGAGAAATCCTCGGCACTCCCCTTCACTGGGGCAGTCTCAGCGAACCATGCTGCGACCTCGGCTCGAAAGCTACCGGCATCCACCGGCTCGCTCACCCGGCCGCGCCGCCGGTCATTCCAAGCAACTCGACGGCATTGTCGTGGGCGATACGCTGCACCTGATCTTCCGGCAGGCCGGCGAGCGAGTCGGTGACGAAGTCGTAGGGCTCACGTGTGCCCTCGGCGTGCGGCCAATCGGATCCAAGCAGAAGCCGCCCGACCGGGAAGTGCTGCACGAGGTCAGCGATGTTGTCCTCCCAGAACGGCGTGACCCACACGTGTCGAGCAAAGACCTCGCTGGGATGATCAGCGAAGTAGCCCGGGTTGCGGTTGGCCGCATCGGCGAGCCGGTGGAGCAGCTCAGGGATCCAGGATGCGCCGTTCTCGACGCTCGCCATTCGCAGCGCTGGGAACCGTTCGAAGATCCGGTGACAGACCGCGGCGGCGTAGAAATCGCTGACGGCCCGAGACTTTGTCACCACACCACGAAGCGGGGAACGAAACAGCGAACTTTCCGCCTGGCTAGGTTCCCACATCTGAACAAGTGCGTCGTAGCCGTCGTTGCCCGCATGATTGGCGACAACCACGCCGGACTCCGCGGCGAGCCCCCAGAATGGGTCGTAGACCGCGTCGAAGGGCGACCGATACCCGCCCGGCGCGGGCACCGGCGCGTTGCGTACGTTGACGACGGCTGCGCCGCGATCGAGGACGGTTCGCAGCTCTTCAACGGCCGCCGCCGGATCGAGCATCTGAATATAGGGCACGGCAAATATCCGCTGTGCGTAGTTGTATCCCCAGTCCTCGTCGAGCCAGCGATTGAACGAATGAAAGGCCGCAGCCGCCGCTTCGGGGTCGTGACGGAGTGCCTCTTCAACACCCACGCCGAGCGTCGGGAACAGCAGCGTTGCCGTGATGTCCTGCTCGTCCATCACCGAAAGACGAGCGTCGCGGTCGCGATACTCCGGCCGGATCGGCTCGAGTTCCCCAAACGCTTCGACGATGGTCTCCTGCGCGGGATTGCCGCGGTACCAATCCCACAGCGACCCTGGTTTTGCGACAGGGTCGAAGGTGGGGTTGGCGATGTATGCGTTGAGCGTGCCGCCGACAAGCATTCGCTGCCGTCCGTCGATCTCAGCCCACCGCACACCGCGGCTACGCATGGACTTGTCTTGAAAACGGGTAAACGCGTCAGTGGCTTCGTAGTAGTGGTTATCGAAGTCGAAGATCTGGGCTCGTTCGGTCATCTCATACCTCTTCGCTCATACCTCTTCGCACATACCTCTTGGCGAGGACACTATCGATTTCGACGTCGCTGTCAAAACAGCTACGTTAGCCTTGTCTGAGCACACCTCGACCCGCTCGAAAGGCCGCCGCGATGTACGTCCCCATCTTTGACGCCGACAACCATATGTACGAGACGCCAGAGGCATTCACCAAGTTTCTCCCCGCCGAGTACAAGAACGTCATCCGCTACGTCGAGGTCGACGGCCGGACCAAGATCGCGGTGAACGGACAGATCACCGAATACATCCCGAACCCCACGTTCGACATCGTGGCCCGACCGGGCGCATTGGAGGACTACTACCGCAAGGGCAACGGCGACGGGAAGAGCATGCGGGAGCTCTACGGGAAACCGATTCCCTGCACGGATGCAATGCGGGGTCCGGCCGCGCGTCTCGAACTGATGGACGAGCAGGGCCTCGAACACACGCTGATGTTCCCCACTCTCGCCAGCCTCCTCGAGGAGCGCATGCGCGACTTCCCCGACATCACACACGCCGTAATCCACGCGCTCAACGAGTGGATGTACGAGACCTGGAAGTTCGACTACGAGGGCCGTATCTTCTCCACTCCCGTCATCACACTGCCGATCGTTGAGAAGGCCATCGAAGAGCTCGACTGGGTCGTAGAGCGGGGCGCAAAAGTCGTCCTGATCCGACCGGCTCCCGTCCCGGGGTTCAAGGGTTCCCGCTCGATGGGCCTGCCCGAGTTCGACCCGTTCTGGGAGCGCGTTGTCGAGCACGACATTCTCGTCGCACTCCACTCGTCCGACAGCGGCTACGACCGCTACACCAACGACTGGACGGGGCAGAGCGGCGAGTTCCTTCCCTTCCAGCCCAATCCGTTCCGCACCTTCTCAATGTGGCGGCCGATCGAAGACACGGTCGCATCACTCGTGTGTCACGGCACGCTGTCACGGTTCCCGGCACTGAAGATCGCCGTGATCGAGAACGGCGCATCGTGGGTCGAGCCGCTCCTCACCAAGATGGCCGAACTCTGGAAAAAGCAGCCCCAGGCGTTCGTTGAGAACCCGGTCGACCAGGTAAAGCGCAACATCCACATCAGCCCGTTCTGGGAAGAGGACCTCGGCGCTCTCGCGGAACTACTCGGCGAAGACCGCATCCTGTTCGGGTCCGACTATCCGCACCCGGAGGGACTCGGCGACCCACGAAGCTTCGCCAACGAGCTCACCCACCTCGCGCCCGAACTCCAGCACAAGCTCATGGGCGGCAACCTCGCCCGCCTCATGAACGTCGAGGTCACTGTCTAAATTCGCGACTGTCTAAACAAGCATCTGTTTAGCGGAGGGTCGCCATGCGCTCTTCGCGCGGGTAGATCGCACCCATCTCGACGGGCTCGTCCACGCCCAGCGCGGCCAAACCCATCGGGGCCATAAGTTCGATACCCATCGCCATTCCGACGGAGCGCGGGTCGTCGTTGTGTCCAGCGTCGAACAGCATCGATCCAATGAGTTGAATGGCGCACACCTTGAACACCTGCATGGCGAAGTACCACTCCCGGTGCTCGGCCGTGAAGCCAGTGCGTTCCTCATAGCGGGCAATGAACTCGTCGACGGTGAGCGAGTCGGGGCGGCTACTGATGCCGACGGGCATTGCCCACATCAGCTCGAGGTATCCCACGTCAGTGAGTGGGTCACCGAGGGTTGAAAGCTCCCAGTCAAAGACGGCGGAGACCTCATCGCCGACGAAGCCGACGTTGCCCGGCTTCGGATCGCCGTGGACGAGCGTGATGCGGGGCGACGGGTCTGGCTGCTGGCGTCGAAGCTCGACGAGAAGGCGCTCCATCGCCGGCACGGGCCCACGTTGGACCCGTTTCATCTCGGACTCCCAATGGGCGAGTTCGCGAGTGACGTAGTTCCCTCCGTCGCCGAGGGAGCTGAGCCCGGTGGCCTCAAGGTCGACGAGGTGGATCGCGGCGTATTGATCGACCATGTCTTCGCACATGCGCCGGATCCGGCCCGGTTCCGCCTCGACCTCGGCCGGAATCTCGTTTTGTTCCCAGACCTCGCCATCGAGGCGGTTCATCACGAGGAAGGGACGACCTAAGACATCGCCGGTCGGCTCGATCCACAACGCACGCGGCGCGCGCACATCGGTGCCTTCGAGCCCCTGCATCACCTCGAATTGGCGCTGCAAGTCGTAGGGCTCCAGTAAACCGGGCTCAGGCGGCCGGAGGCGGACCACGATGTCGTCGCGTTGCTCAATGCCGCCGATGATAGTCACCATCGTCAACGTGAACATCTCTGCTGAATGGCCCATTTCAACCTTGTCGAGGCCCTCGACCGTGACCTCATCGGCCTCGGGAACCTGCTCGGCTAACCATGTTTGGAGACTTATTGACATCGACATCGAAATTGGACTGTAGTGTCCGGGCAGATGCGCCGCAATCGTGGCGAGAAGGCCGAAGGGGACCGGTGAACGAGCGCGCTGACCGATGGAATCTGCGGACAATGCCGCCGGACCTGGCGGCGAAATACCGCGCCGAGGGCTGGTGGAACGACGAGACGATCGGTGACATCGTCGCCGGCGCCATCGAGAAACTGAGCGACGCCACCTTCGCCGTCCATTCCGAAACCCGCCCCTGGCGCGGCACATTTGGCGAGGTCGACCGCGCCGCCCGCGCCTTCGCCGCCACACTGCAGGCTCGTGGTCTCGGGCCGGGCGACGTCGTCATGTCGCAGCTACCTAACTCCGTCGAGGCAGCGATCGTCTTCTGGGGTGCGGCCTACCTCGGTGCCGTCATGGTGCCGGTTGTACATTTCTATGGCGCCAAGGAAGTCGCCTACGTCATTGACGACGTGCAACCGGCGGTGATCGTGACTCCGGCCGCATTCGGCCAGATCGACTACGTCGCGAACTACACGGGCATTCTCACCGACGAACAGCTCGACCGTTGGTTCGTCGTGGCCGACGACGGCCAGACCGTCCCCGCAGGCGCCCACCCCTTCGAAGACTTACTCACTGAGGCGCCGATCGATGCGCCGCTGCGGGTCGATCCCGACTCCCCCGCCGTCATCGGTTTCACCTCCGGCACGACCAGTAACCCAAAAGGCGTGATCCACACCCACCGCACGCTCGGCTTCGAAGGCCGCCAGCTTGGCGCGATGAGCGGAGCCCCCGAGATGCCCGCCATCGTCGGTGCGCCCGTCGGTCACTTCATGGGGATGCTCAACGCCTTCCTCATCGCGCTCCTCAAGGACCAGCCGATCCACCTTGTCGACGTGTGGAATCCCGCTTTCGTTCTTCGCACGATGCTCGACGAAGGTTTGAGCATGGGCGGCGGCGCCACGTTCTTCGTCACCAGCCTCCTTGATCACCCCGACTTCACCGACGAACACCTCGCACTCATGCCCACCGCCGGAATGGGCGGCTCGACCGTTCCTTCTGCGGTGACCGAGCGGCTGACCGCGCTCGGCATCCTCGTCTACCGCTCCTACGGCAGCACCGAACAGCCGTCGATCACGGGGTGCTCGATCAACGACGCCGAGGCGAAGCGCCTCCACACCGACGGCTGCGTTCTTCCCGGCGTTGAGATCCGCCTCGACGACGAAGGCCAGATCTTCAGCCGAGGTCCCGATCTGTTCCTCGGCTATACCGACCAAACCCTGACGACCGAATTGATCGACGACGAGGGCTGGTACCGAACCGGCGATGTCGGTGAGCTCGACGCCGACGGCTATCTCTCCATCACCGACCGCATCTCCGATGTGATCATCCGAGGCGGCGAGAACATAAGCGCCCAAGAGGTCGAAGAGCAGCTGCTGCGACTGGCGGGGGTGGCTGAGGCTGCGGTCGTTGCTCAACCCGACGAGCGTCTGGGCGAACGCGCCGCGGCAGTGCTTCGGCTCTTGCCCGGGACGACCGTTCCGACACTCGACGAGGTTCGCGCCCATCTGACCGACGTCGGACTCGCCAAACAGAAGTGGCCAGAATCGATCTACGAGGTCGCCGACTTCCCGAGGACGCCAACGGGGAAGATCCAGAAATTCCGACTACGCCAACAGCTCCGAGACGGGCTGCTCACGCCCCCGTCGAACTGACGTCCACACCCACCGCCGAGAGACAGAACCGGCGGAGATCGGCGGCAATCGACGGGTCGTTGCTCGTCGCGAACGAGTAGTGGTGGTGCACCGACAACACCATCTGCGCCATCAACCAGGCGTCACGATCCGGGTCGAGAGAGCGGAAGACGCCCGCATCGCAGCCGGCCCGAACCTCGGACGCCAGTAGGTCAGTGAAGGGTTGAGTGGCGACCGCGAGCTCATCGGGGAAAAGCTTGGCGAGGCGCCAGTGCTCCGACGCCACGAACCGCGCCCCCGCCCTACCGTCGTCACCCGTTGCCAGGGTCTCGACCACCGAGGTCAGATGGAGTTCCAGTCGAGCGACCGGATCCGTGAGTCCACTGGCCCGATCGTTGAAGCCGTCGGTGGCGGCGCCGATCAGGTCTTCGAGGACGGCGAGGAGGAGTTCATCCTTGCCGGCGAAGTACCGGTAGAAGGTCTGCAGAGCGACGCCGGCTTCGTTGATCAACTCCTGCGTCGTGAACTCTTCGGCGCCGGACGCGATGAGCCGAAGCGCCGCATCAACGATGACGCGAGCCTGCTCGATGCTCCGCACCCGCGACCGCTGTACCCGCGGCGAACGATCCGCCGCTCGATCAGTCCAGGAAACACTCATGAGGGCGAGAGGATAACAACCGGAATCTCTCGCTCAGTTCGTTCCTGATATGTGTCGTAGTTTGGCCAGACTTCACGCACAATCTCCCAAAGCCGTGGCTTCTCGTCGGCGGTGGCGGTCCGGGCGACGACCGGCGTGACCTCGGCTTTCACCTGGATCTCGGCCGACGGCGTGGCCAGCAAGTTCTTATACCACTGGGGGTGCATCGGGGCACCACCCATCGAGGCGACGACGAGAAAATCATCGCCGTCCTGACCGAAGATCAACGCAGACGTCCGCGGTTGGCCGCTCTGACGACCAGTCACTGTGAGCAGCAGCGTAGGAACGCCATTCCACAGGTAGCCGGTCTCGCCGCCCGTCACGCGGTAGGCGGCCACGTGGGTTTCGCCGACCAGCGTCAGGTCGGGTGGGGTGTAGTCGGGATCTTCGCTCATCGGAATATCACTGGGATCTCCATCACGCCCCGCTCGTAGAAACCGACGGGCCGGGGCGGCGCCGCATCGGGGTCAAGCCGAAGATTCGGCAGTCGGTCGAGCAGCGCATTGATGCCCGACGTCATTTCGGCGCGGGCAACGTGCATGCCCAGGCAGATATGGGCCCCACCACCGAAGCCCATCGCGGGTTTCATCGGGCGGTAGATGTCGAACTCATCGGGGCGATCTTCCCAGCGGGCGGGATCACGATTCGCCGCGCCGAGGCAGAGGTGCAACACCGCGCCCTTCGGGATGTGGGTTCCGTGGAAGTCGATGTCCTGGGTGACCCACCGGGAGAACATCGGATCGGTCGGCATCCAGCGCAAACCCTCTTCGATTGCCGCCTTTACGAGCGTGCGGTCCTCACGAACGGCGGCGAGAACGTCGGGGCGCGCGAGCAGAGCCGCCAGCGTGATGCCCATCTGTTTCCATGTCGTGCCCGAGCCGGCGGCGAGGAGAAGAAACGCGAAGGAGTAGATCTCGGCATCGGTGAGGCGGTGCGCCACGCCCTCCTCGTCGGTGATCTCGGCTTCGACGAGCACACTGATCAAGTCGTCGGCTGGCTCGGCTCGCCGAGCTTCGATGATCGGGATCAGCATCTCGATGACCTTCATCGGATCGGTCATCGAGGCCCGCACGTCGAGCGCGTCCTCGACGGAGATTCCGAAGCTGCCCGTGATTGTCATCACCGGAATCGGGGCGCAGAAGTCGACGTTGAGTTCGGCTCGGCCTTCCGAAACGATGCCGTCGACCAGGGCTTGCGCGAGATCTTCGATCCAGTTGTTGATCCACCATTGCGCCCTAGCCGGCACGAATGAAGGCTGTACGAGGGCGCGGTAGCGCCGATGTTGCGCCCCGCCCATCGAGAGCATGCTCGACTCGATGCTGGCTTCGCCCTTCGGGTCGACTGCGTTCGCAGACGATGAGAACACCTCTTCGTTGCGGTAAGCGTCGTCGAGTGCGGCGTGGGTGAACGCCGTGAAATGTGGGCTCTCCGGATACGGAAGGCCGTGGAACATCAGATCGCTGTCGATCCCGGTCAGCGAGTGGAGCGTCCCTTCGTGAACCGGGGCGGCCGCCCGCAACGCGTTCCACGCAACGTAAGGGTCGTCCTCGTAATCGCCGCCGGCATAAAGATTGGAGCTGTTGCGCAGATCGAACAGGGTGCGAAGCCGGTCTCGATCGAGCTTCGCGATGTCTTCGTGAACCGTCATCGAGCGACATACCCTCCGTCGACCGGCATGAGTACGCCGGTGATGTTGTGTGCCTTGTCCGAACACAGAAACACGGCGGCCTCGGCGCAGTCTTCGGCCGAGACCACTCGGCCCAGCGGGTGGTCCGCCGCGAGGGAGGCAACGACCGCGTCGAGTGCTTCCTCGGGCAGTTCCATCCCGCCCGCAGCCATGAAGCCCGTGCGGGGCATTCCGGCCGGACAGATTGCGTTGGACCGGATCCCGAAGGGTGCGGCCTCGATGGCGACCGCCTTCGTGATCTGGTGCACGCCGCCCTTCGTGGCGCCGTAGACGGTGCCACCCCAGCCGACCAGTCCCGCGACGGATCCGGTGTTGAGGATCACGCCGCCGTCGCCCTGCTTCTTAAATTGGAGCACGGCGTGTTTACAACCGAAGAAGACACCACCAAGGTTGACGGCCGTGAGGCGGAAGAAGTCCTCCGCCGTGTGTTCTTCGAGCAGTGCACCAAGGCGTGGGGTCGGGATACCGACGTTGTTGAACAAGATGTCGAGGCGACCAAAGTGTTCGACCGCCGCCGCGATCATTGCCTCGACCTCAGCCTCCTGAGCGACGTCAGTGGTAATCGCGACGGCGGTGCCGCCGGCTGCTTCGATCTGGGCAACGGTCTCGGCCGCTCCCTCCGCATTGATGTCGGCGCAGAGAACTCGCGCCCCCTCCTCGGCGAAGCGGAGCGCCGATGTGCGACCGACGCCAGATCCCGATCCGGTGATGATGGCGCTTTTTCCGTTGAGCATCATCTCAGGCTCCGTCCGTCGTCAGTTCAAGGGCGCGCGTGGGGCAGGCTTCGACTGCGTTCTGAATCATGGCGAGGTCCTCGGTCGAGGCCGAGTCGACGACCGCTTTTGTCTCTTCGTCGTGGGCGAACGTGCCGGGCGCGTACACGAGGCACTGGCCACTGCCGATGCAGCGATCGCGGTCGATCTCAACAGTCCAAGCGGTCACGTCACCCTCCCGTCAGCACGGGCGGTTCGGCCGGGGTGAAGCGGTAGAGCCGCTCAGCGTTGCCACGGAGCAACTTGTATTGCACATCGGGATCGAGGTGCTGGATCTGTCGCTGGACGGTACCGATGCAGTCGGGCCAAGTGGAGTCGGAATGTGGATAGTCGGTCTCGCACATGATGTTGTCTTCGCCGATCTCATCGATGCTCGCGATTCCGTGGTCATCGTGGATGAAACACCCGAAGACGTGATCTCGAAACGACGCCCGAATGTCGAGTTCGTCGAGGTTCACATCGGTAGCTGCGTGGTCGCCGAACGTCTGCCCCTTCATGACCCAATGGCGCTGCTTGTCGAGCACCTGCTCGGCCCGCTCCAGGAAGTACGGGATCCATCCGATCTCGCCTTCGGACAGCGCTATCTTGAGCTTCGGGAACCGGAGGAACATGCCGCTGAAGAGCCAGGCCAGCATTGTGCCAGACGTCCGAGACGCACCCCACGTGAGGTTGGCCATGAACGGCGCGTCGGGCGAGATCTGAGGAAGCGTCGACGACGACCCCACGTGCATACACAGCACCATCTCCAGGTCGTTGGCCGCGGCCATGACTGGATCCCAGTAGCGGTCTTTGTCGTGGATGGTCGGCAGGCCGAGCGGCGCCGGATTCTCCGAGAACGCAAACGCGGTGACACCCATCGCCGCCATTCGTTCCATCTCCTTGGCGGCCAACGTCGGGTCCCACATGGGGATCAACATCAGCGGGATATAGCGACCAGGCGCGGCGCCACACCACTCTTCGACGAGCCAGTTGTTGTAGTGCTGAAGACACTCAAACCCGAATTCTCGGTCGCTCGCCTCCATGAAGAGCTGGCCGCAGAACCGCGGCAGGGTCGGGAAACACAGCGAAGCCAGCACGCCCGCCTGGTTCATGTCCTCGATACGAGCCTTGGCGTCGTAACAGCCGGGCCGCATTTCCGAGTAGGCAAGGGGTTCGGGGCTGAACTCCTCTTTCGTCTTGCCAACAACGGCGCTCAGACCCGAACTCGGCATGAACTTGTCGTCATACACCCAGCCCTCGAGGCCCTTGCGCGTCTCCATATGTGGAGCTCGGTCTCGGTCTTTCGCCGCCACCCGGTCGAGCCAAAGGTTTGGCGGTTCGAGAATGTGGTCATCGACCGAGATCAGCCAGTCGAGGTTCTTGTCAGCTCCCATGGGGTGCTTCCTTCTCTTTGTTGTCTGTGCTCGTCATCGGGGAAGTTCCCCGACTGCGATGTGTTTCACTTCTTGGAACGCGCGGATCCCATCGGGCCCGCGCTCGCGGCCGAGGCCGCTTTGTTTGTAGCCGCCGCTCGGCGCGTAGGCAGTGAAGATGCCGCTGTTCACCGTGACCGCGCCAGTGCGCAGACGGCGGGCCACGTTGACCCCAGCGCCAACGTCGGCGCTATAGACCTGGCCCGACAATCCGTAGACGCTGTCGTTCGCGATCTCGACGGCGTGGTCGAGATCTCGGTAGCCGATCACCGAGAGCACCGGTCCGAAGATCTCTTCTTGGGCCGCGGGGTTCGCGTTGTCTCCAAGGTCAAGCACCGTGGGCTCGAAGTAGTAGCCCGAGGTCATGGCTTCCGGGCGACCGCCGCCGTGGGTGACCACGCCGCCGTGTTCTTGGGCCAGCGCAACGAAGCGTTCGCATCGCTCCCGCTGCGCCGCACTGATGACAGGACCGATCATCGTGGTTGGTTCGGTCGGTGCGCCGATTGTAAGCGACGCGTAGGTGCCGCCGACCATCGCAAGCACTTCGGCCTTGCGGTCTTCGGGAACCAGCATTCGGGTGGCGGCGACGCACGCCTGGCCTGATGTCATCGCGATCACCATCGCCGCGCCGCGAGCGACGTGATCGATTGCGTCGGGAAGGTAGATCTGAGCTGACTTGCCGCCGAGTTCGAGGGCGACGAGTTTCACAGTGGGAGCGGCCTGGGCCAGGATCTGCTTACCCACCGCGGTCGATCCGGTGAACGACACCATGTCGACGCCCGGGTGAGTGGTCAGCATCTCGGCGCCAGCCGAACCACCCTCGACCACGACACTCAACACGCCCGCAGGCAGTCCGGCCGCCTCGGCCGCAGCACCGAACGCAAGTGACGACACTGGCGTCAACGGACTCGGCCGCAGAATCACCGAACACCCGGCCATCAGTGCCGGGATGAGCTTCTGTAAGCCCATGAGCAGCGCTGCGTTATAGGGCGTGATCGCGGTGACCACGCCGACCGGTTCGTAACGGCGAACGCTGAGCGATACACCCGCTTGCACCAATTCGTCGAGCGGAACGGGATTGGATTCTTCATGGGACATCGATCGATACAGGTCGATCGTGTCGCGGCCAAGGCGCACGCCGGTGCGGAGTTGCGTCGACTCGGCGAAATACGTGGGCTGCCCCGCCTCGGCCACCATCGTTGGCACAAGTTCGTCACCCGCACCATCGAGGTAGTCGAGGAATGCATGAAGGACTGCCGCCCGGTCATCGACCGACCGATCCGCCCATACGCCAGAGTCGAACGATCGCCGGGCTTCAAGAATTGCTCGTTCGACTTCGGCCAGCGGTGTGGCCGTGATGCTCGCGATCACCGTCTCGTCGGCCGGGTTCTCAACCGCCACGACGTCGTCGCCGGTGACCCACGTTCCCGCCACGAATGTCCGGTCTTCGGAAATGACGCTCATCGATCCCCTGGCTTCAAAACGATTAGGTAGAACCCAGTTCTACCTAATCACAGAACAATGCTCTTGCCAAGTTGTTGCGAGCTGTAGGCCACAACCCCACCAAGGTGCGGTGACGCATGGCAGGCAACCGCGACCTCGGCTTGGCGTTGCCGGTCGCCGGCCCGACCCGCGAGCTGCAGATAACACTCGAGCATCTGCGGCACGCCGTGCATTCGACCGTTGCCGATCGCTCCGCCGCTCGACAGGGCGGGCAGCGAACCGGGACGGTCGCTGTCGATCCCGCCATCAGCGATGAATCGGTGCGCTTCACCAGGCGGGCAGAGCCCGAGCGCTTCCAACCAGAACCAGACGAACGGCGAAAAGCCGTCGTAGACCTGCGGAAGATCGATCTCGGCGGGACCGATTCCGGCATCGGCCCACAGCCGAGTCGCCGTTTCCCGGCCGCCGTCCATGATGTCGTCGAGGGGCCAATGCAATGGCAGGCGGGGTCGGGTGGGCGCACCCATTCCGAAGCCTGCGACATAGACGGGCTGGTTCGGCAGGTCCTTTGCGCGCTCGGCCGACGTGAACACGAAGGTGGCGACACCGTCGACGGGAATGTCGCAGTCGAACCGACAGATCGGATCGAACAGTGTCGGTGATTCGAGATAGTCCTCGGTGGTGAGCGGGCGGTCGTGCCAAAACGACCACGGAATCCGAGACCCGTTCTTCCGAGCCTCGACCGCGATCTCCGCCAACGACTCGCGGCGGGCACCGAAACGTTGGAGGTACTCGTTGGTCGGCAGGGCGATCATTGCGAGCGGCCCGAAGTAGCCCTGCGGCGCCGTCCATTGCTGCATGCCACTCACTCGGTCCATCGTGTTCCCGTGGTAACGCCCGGGCGGGTTGTGCAGTGCCCGGTGCATTAAGACGTAGTCCGCTTCGCCCGTCGTGATGGCGTGCACGGCGAGGCCCACGCTTCCGGGGAGCTGGCCCATGCCGGTGAAACCTTCGGTGTACCGAGGCATCGCCCCTAAGTGTTGAGCCAGCCACGACGGCGACACCGTGCTGACGCCGTCTTCAATCTCGTGACTCCCGGAGGTCGGAAACAGGGCGGAGCCCACGAAGCCATCGATCTGATCAACCGTGAGCCCGGCATCGGCAATTGCCTGGCGAGCCGTCTGGCCCGCGAGTTCTCCGAGGGTTTGATCGGCGTTGCGGACGATGTCGCTGTGGGCGTATCCCACGATCGCCACCTGCCGTCCGCCGGCGGTCCGGGTGCTCATGGCACCCGCCGAAAGGCCGGGATCGCGATGTCGGGCGCGAGGTCTTCCCACGCGATCTCGACGGGTTCGCCGAGCGTGGGTGAGGGCTCGACGCCATCGAGCAAACGCCCGATGAGTCGGAAGTCCGCTTGAGCGTCGAGCTCGACGTCGACAAGCAGGAAGGGAAGGTCGTCATCGAATCCAGGCAGGAAGGCCTGGCGCACCACCGTCCAGGAGCGCACCGCTCCGGTGCCTGACACCGGAACGAATGAGAACGCTGGGTCCGCGCTTCCGCAGTGCCCGCAGGTGGCGGTGGGCGGGAGGGAGAGCACGGAACACTCGCTGCATTGGGCGACCATGAGGATGTGATCGGCCGCAGCGGCCCAAAACGGGGCCGACTGTTCGTCGGGGACCGGCAGCGGGCGGGCCGACACTACGGGATCACTCCGGCGGTTTTGAGCTCGACGATCTGGTCCCAATCGTGACCGAGTTCGAGCAGGATCGCCTCGGTGTGTTCACCGTGTTCAGGCGCTCGTCGCAGGACCGGACCGTGTTCGTCGAACTGCACGGGCACGGCGGGCAGGCGGTACGACTCGCCACCCTCGATCTGCACCTCGCCTACGTAGTCGTTGGCAATAACCTGCGGGTCGACGATAAGTTCTTCGATCGATTGCACCGGCGCCCACGGCGCGTCGAGCTGACCGAGCAGTGCCTTACATTCCTCAAGTGTCCGCGAACCAAATTCGATGTCGAGCTCCGCCGCGCACGCCTCCCGGTTCTCACCCCGAGCCGCGAGGTCAACAAAGCGGGCATCGTCGATGAGATCCTCGCGGCCGAGGACTCGGCAGAGATCTGGCCAGTACCGGTCGGACTGGAGGAACACGAGCTGGACGTGGCGGCCGTCCTTGGTTCGATACGCCCCCACCAACGGGTTCACAAAGATCCCGCGGCCCTCGGAGCGATGCACCTCGCCGCCGTTGAGCGCAGCAAGCAGATCCGATGACAGCGTCCACATCGCGGTCGCGAGGAGCGAGACGTCGACCACGGAGCCGCGACCGGTGCGATGTTGGCGCAGGAGCGCGCCGGCGATGCCGAAGGCCAACGCCATCGCGCCGTTGCGGTCGCCCATGGCCCCGCGCTGGTTGATTGGATAGTCCCGCTCGGGCGGCGTCAGCACGTGGGCGAGTCCACCCCGGGCGAAGAAGGCCGAGGAGTCGTATCCGGGTTGGTCTGCATCGGGCCCGCGGGCGCCGAAGCCGTTGCCTCGGGCGTAGATCAGCCGAGGGAATCGCTCCCGGACCGCATCGGCGTCGAGACCAAGCCGATCGAGCGCTCCGGGCCGCAGGTTGGTGAGGAAGACGTCGGCCGACTCGAGGAGTTCGTCGAGCACCGCTCGACCTTCCGGACTATGGAGATCGACGGCGATCGACCGTTTGCCGCGATTCGCGAGCGCCATCGACAGGTTGATCCCGCCGCGGTCGGTACCGATCCCCTGCGATGCGAGGCCCCGGTAGGGATCACCCTCGAGCTTCTCAATACGAATGACGTCGGCGCCCCAATCAGCCAGGATCGCACCGGCCACCGGCACGAAAACCCATTGCGCCAGCTCAACGACCTTCACACCTTCGAAGACAGGGTCCGTGACATCCGTAGACATTCCCGATTGCTAGCACAGGAGTAGAGCGGCGTTCTACCGAAGAAGGGAGCCTCCTTGCATGGCGACGGCGGAACGTGGAAAGGTTCGCGTCGTGACGCCCGCCGAGGACCCGGCCCCGCTCGATCTCGACGATGTGCTCTCGCCGACATGGCTTGGCGCAGCCCTCGATGATGTCGGCGACAACGAACGAATCGTCGACGTCAACCGCACTGATCACTCGCAGACGCTCGCCCACAAGGTGCGATTCGTTGTCGTGGTGGAGGGCACCGACGGCACCCGCCGAACCCGCACGTACTGCGTCAAAGGCCACTTCGATGCCAGCGGCACCGAGACACTGCTCACCGAGGCGCTCGCGTATCGCGAGCTGGTCTCGACGGTCGGGGTTCGCTCGCCCCGCGTCTATTACACCGGCATCGAGGCATCGAGCGGGCGGGGAATCGTGATCATGGACGACGTCGTGGCCGACGGCGGACGATTCCTCAGCGCTCATGAGCCCTACGCCATCGACACATGCCGAGACACGCTGCGAGAGCTCGCTCGCCTTCACGCTGCGACCTGGGCCGATGACCGCTGGGCGGTCGACTGGCTCACACCACGAATCTCGAACATGGCCGAACTCTTCCCCGCTGCGGTGCTCGCAGATCTTCTTGCCGATGGCCGCGGCGCGAACGTCGCGGCCGAGTTCCTCGACGCCGAACGGCTGCAACAGGCCATGCATCTCACGGCCGGTGTACCGGCGACGTGCGTGATCCACGCCGACACCCACTCGGGCAACGTCTACCTCGACGGCGACCGGCGAGCTTGCTGGCTCGACTGGCAGATCGCGCAGCGGGGCCACTGGTCGATCGACGTGAGCTACCACCTCTCAACCGTTCTCGACATCAACACCCGCCGCACCCACGAGGTCGACCTGCTCCGCGGCTACCTCGATGACCTCGAATCCTTCGGCGTCGAACGACCGGCGTGGGACGAGGCATGGCTCCGATACACGCTCGGGTTCACATGGGGCTACTTCCTCTGGGTCATCACCCGCATTAGCTCCCGCGAAGTCGTACTGGTTCACATGCCCCGAATCGGTGCCGCGCTCGAAGACCACAACACCTTCGTCCGGCTCGGCGTCCACTGAGATCTCACCCAACCAGTGCCGCCGTTCGAAACTGACGTCGACGTCAACTAGGGTCAGCGACAGGCCGACTGGGGGAAACGCGTTCATGGCAATCGACGGAATCGGCGAGTTGTTGGGCGCCGATGAAGGTCTCAACCACCAGACAATCGACACCTTCGCGACGATCTCCCAGACCGATCTCGCGTGGACCGAAAAGATCTGGGCCTCGATGGCGAAGACCGACGGCTCGCTGCAGGTCAACCTGGGGCTTGGCAAGTACCAGAACCGAGGCATCATCGACGGCTTCGGTGGCGTGGCCCGGGGCTACGAACAATGGACCGTACGAGGAAGCCGCGAACTTCACTCGGCTCCCGAAGACATGTCGATCGGGCCGATTCGCTACGAGATCATCGATCCGCTCTCGACGGTCCGGTTCATCCTCGAGCCAAACGACGTGCAGCCGATCTCCTTCGATCTCGTTCTGACCGGCGTCACCCAACCCTTCTTCGAGGATCGCAACCTCATCCGCAACAAGACCACTGGGCGTATCGACGTCGATGTCATCCGCTATCACCAGGGCGGCTGGGCAACCGGCGAGGTCACTGTCGATGGCACCACCCATCAGTTCACTCGCGAGAACTCGTTTGGCTTTCGCGACCACTCGTGGGGTGTTCGCCAG
This sequence comes from Candidatus Aldehydirespiratoraceae bacterium, assembly GCA_047639555.1. GTDB lineage: Bacteria > Actinomycetota > Acidimicrobiia > Acidimicrobiales > Aldehydirespiratoraceae > JAJRXC01. The sequence continues at coordinate 51,141 of JBLIOE010000018.1, read as the reverse complement.
GCGGTCGGTGCGGCACCGCCCGACTTGCTTCGTCCGCCTCGCAAACCACGAGCGGAGGGCGAGAAGCGCCCCGAGTTCCGCGGCGGAATGAAGTGGTCGCCGTGTTTCTTCGAGCGGCCCGACGGATCGTTCTACGAGACGGCGATTCATCTCACCCAGGGCGTGTGGGACTACACGTCCGCCTACATCAACGAATCCGATGGCCGCCAGCATCGCGTCCTCGAAGCAAAGCCGCTGATCGACTATGACCCCCGGACCCGCTTTGTTCGCGGCGGCGAGTTGCACCTGACGATGGAATCCGGCGAAGAACGCGTCATTGAAATTGAGGCGCTCGATAACTCTGGCTTCCATCTCAAAGTTGTCGGCTACGGCGAGTGGAAGGGTCACATGCACGGAACGTGGCGTGGTCCGCTGCACTTCGACGGCGAGTACATCGACGACTGTTCGAGCGATGAGTTCTTGCCGCAACTCGGACAACTTCGTGACACGCCGATCCGAGTCCGTGAGGGCGACGCTGTGGGCTACGGAATCGTGGAGAGCATCGTGGCGGGCGTGTGGCCCGAGCTCGGTCTGACCGCCGAGTCCGACCACCGGGTGGCCTATTCATGACCGCAACGAACGATGCCGTAAACGTCCTCGACCCGGACTTCTACGTCGACCCGTCGGACGCGTACCGATGGCTGCGCGACGAGGCGCCGGCGTTCTGGGATCCGGTCCAGAAGATGTGGGTGATCTCTCGCTACGACGACATCGTGGCGGTAGAAAAGGACGGTGGTCGCTACTCGTCGGCCTCCGGGTCTCGTCCTCACATTGATCTGCGGGCCGACCGCTCGATGATCAATCTCGACGATCCGGACCACCAGGCCCAACGCAACGTCGTTGCCCGCCAGTTCACGCCGCGCCGAGTGCGCGACCACGAGGCCCACGTCCGCGAACTTGTCACCGAGATCCTCGACGCCGTCACACCGCTCGGCGAGTGCGAGGCGATCGAAGCCATTGCCTCTCGACTTCCCGCGATGATGATCGGTGAGCTGCTCGGCTACCCGCCAGAGATGTGGGAGGACGTGCGCCGCTGGTCCGAGCAGGTGATGCATCTCGCCGGGCAGACTTCCGCGGCCGGGCCGCCGTACGAGTCACATCCCGACATGGTTTCGGTGATCACGAACTTCTACGAACTCACGGTGCCGATCGTGATGGCCCGCCAAGCCGAACCCCGCGACGACCTGATCTCAACGTGGATCCACCAGGAGGGATGGGACCTGCAACACGTCATGGACGAGGTGATCCTCCTACTCAACGGCGGCGCCGAGACCACCCGCACCGTGATCGGCACGATGATTCACGATCTCGCCATCCGGCCGGGGCAGCGGGCCCTCCTCCTCGAACGACCGGAGCTCTTCACCGACGGAGCAGTTGATGAGTTCATCCGCTGGGTGTCGCCCGTGCTCAATATGAGCCGCACGGCGACCGAAGATCACGAGCTCCACAGCGAACACATCAAGGAGGGCGACGAACTTCTCCTGCTCTACGCCGCCGCCAACCGCGACCCAAGAGCCTTCGACGACCCCGACACGCTCGACGTGGCCCGCACTCACACTCGCCACGTCGCCTTCGGCTTCGGCACCCATTTCTGCCTCGGCGCCCACCTCGCCCGGCTGGAGATCCGTGTGATGTTCGAGGAGTTACTCCGTCGGATGCCCGACTGGTCGCTCGTCGACCCAACCGAACCGCAGATCCTGCCCGCCACGTTTGCCCGGGCCTACGACCAAATTCGCATCAACTTCACCCCGACATGACCCACCCGTACCAAGACGACCAGCTCGACGTCGACCAGCGGGTGGACGACCTCCTCGAACGGATGACGCTGGAGGACAAAGCCGGGATGTTGTTTCACATGCTGGTGTTTGCCGGCGACCTCGATGCCGAAGACCCAATGTTCCCGGTCGAAGCGCCTCGCAAGATGATCACCGAGGCCGGGTTGCGACACTTCAACATTCTTGGATCGACGCCTGACGGACGATCCTTCGCGGCGTGGCACAACGAGATGCAGCGGATCGCAGCGACCCATCCACTGGCGATTCCGGTCACGTTGTCGACCGACCCCCGCAACCACTTCACCGACAACCCGCCTCGTCGCTGCGTATGTCGAGGGGTTCCAGACCGAGACGCTCGGCCCGAACTCTGTTGCGACGATGACCAAGCACTTCCCGGGCGGCGGTCCGCAGCTCGACGGCGACGATCCGCACTTCCCGTGGGGCAGGGAGCAGGTCTACTCCGGCGACCATTTCGACTACCACCTCGAACCGTTCCGGGCCGCAATCCAAGCTGGAACGTCGCAGATGATGCCGTACTACGGCATGCCCATCGGCACCGAACACGAAGAGGTGGGCTTCAGTTTCAGCCGATCGATCATCACCGGACTGCTCCGCGAACAGCTCGGCTTCGAGGGAATCGTCTGCACCGACTGGGGCCTCATCACCGACAAGGCGCCCGAAATGGGTGACCTCGGCCGCGCGAAAGCGTGGGGCGTCGAGCATCTCGATGAGGACGAGCGGATGGTGAAACTGCTTGATGCGGGCATCGACCAGTTCGGCGGTGAGCACTGTGTCGATCGACTCGTGCGCCTGGTGCAGAGCGGACGCGTGGCCGAGACCCGGGTCGACGAGTCGGCTCGCCGGTTACTGCGGGAGAAGTTCGCACTCGGGCTCTTCGATCAGAGGTTCGTCGACGAGGACCAGGCGACGACCGTGCTCGAGCGCCCCTCACACCACGCGGCCGGCCGGCGAGCGCAGCAACGAGCGGTCACGGTTCTGGTCAACGACTCGGTCACTTTGCCGCTGTCATCGGGCATCGCGGTCTACGCCGAAGGTTTCGCGGAGGGAAACGCCGCCAACGAGGCGCTCGAGGGGTACGGCGTCGTCGTTGACGGTCCGGCCGACGCTGAGGTGGCCATCATCCGATTGAAGACGCCGTGGGTGCCACGAGGCGGCGGTGGCATCGCCGACATGTTCCACGGCGGCTCGCTGGAGTTCCTCGCCGACGAGGTCGAGCGATTGCTCGCAATTTGCCGAACAGTTCCCACCGTGATCGACATCTACATCGAACGACCGGCTGTGATCGAGCCCCTGGTCAAGGAGGCGGCAGCCATCGTCGCCAACTACGGAATCGCCGACCGGGCGCTCGTCGAAGTGTTGTTTGGCGAGGTCGAACCCGAGGGCAACCTGCCGTTCGACTTGCCTCGCTCGATGGACGCCGTCGTCGAGAGCCGCAGCGACGTGCCGTTCGATACGGCGGAGCCCACGTTCGGTTTCGGCCCCGGGCTGCGCTATGCACCCGACATGGAGGCGATGTTCGCCACGCTCGAATCGATGGGACCGGCCGGGCTCGCCGCCATGATGCCGCCAGGCCCCGATCCCTCGACCTACATGAACGACCCAGTGCTCGCCGCGATCAAGACCCGCGACATCGCGATTCCTGGACCTCACGGCGATGTCCCCACGCGGCTCTACCGGCACCCCACCGAGCCAAGTCGTGGCGCGTTCGTGTGGGTCCACGGCGGCGGCTTCGCGGCCGGCGACCTCGATATGCCGGAGGCTCACTGGGTGAGCTTGATGCTCGCCGCCCGCGGGTTTGGCGTGCTGTCCGTCGACTACCAGAAGTGTCTCGGCGACGTGCACTTCCCCGTGCCATTCGATGAGGTGCTCGCGGCTTGGCAATGGGCCGTGGAGCACGCCGAGGAGCTGACCGCCGCGGGCGCACTCCACCTGGGCGGCGCCAGCGCCGGGGCTTCACTCGCGGCAGGCGTGGCCAAACGACTCCGCGACGGCGAAGGCCAGCCTCCCGCGTCGGTCGTGCTCGTGTACCCGACACTGCACGCCGAACTCCCCGAGATGGTTGACGAGCTGACGGCGGCAACCAAGGCGATCCGGGCGGCGATGTCCGATCGAATCTTCCGCTGGATGCAGCTGAACTACGCCGGGACCGAGGAGGTCTTCGAGGACCCGTACGCCTTCCCCGGGGTCGGTGACGTGAGCGGACAGCCGCCGATCTACATCCTCAACTCCGACACCGACGTGCTGCGAGCATCCGGCGAGGCCTACGCCGCGGATCTCGCCGCGGCCGGCGTGGATGTCACCTGCGAGCACGAGCCAGGCACCGGCGATCTCAACGAACCTGGTCTCACCGAAGCGACACAAAGCATCGAACGTATCGCTGCTTGGCTCGGGAGGGCCCTATGAGACTTGCCCTGGCATCCCCGATCGTGACGCTGAACCCAGGCACCCACGCCGCCTGGGAAGACCACGGGACGATCGATGACCTCGCCACGGTGGCCGAGGCCGCCGACCGGCTCGGTTACCACCACCTCACCTGCAGCGAACACATTGGGCTTCCGGCCACCGAACTCGAACGGCGGGGCGCCCGCTATTGGGATCCGCTCGCCACGTTCGGTTATCTCGCCGCTCGCACGACGCAGATTCGCTTCGCGACCCACGTCCTCGTTCTCGGCTACCACCACCCGCTGGAGATCGCGAAGCGCTACGGCACGCTCGATGTCGTGAGCGGGGGTCGGCTGACCCTGGGCGTCGGTGTCGGCAGTCTGGAAGCCGAGTTCGACTTGATTGGCGCCCCGTTTGACGACCGCGGGAGTCGCGGGGACGACGCCCTGCGCGCCCTGCGCGCCTCGCTCTCACAACGCGAGCCCGAGTACCACGGCGAGCACTACGACTTCAGCGGCTTCGTCATCGACCCCACCGCAGTACAAGCGCACGTGCCCATCTGGGTCGGCGGCCGCACGCGGCGGTCGTTGCGCCGAGCGGTGACACTCGGCGACGGCTGGAACCCCTTCGCCGTGCGAGCGACCGAGGCCAAAGAATGGTTGGCGAAGATCGACGTGCCACAGGGATTCGAGGTGATTCTTCCTGCGGTCAAACGCGTGGATCCCATCGACGAGCCGGACCAGACTCAGGAGATTCTCGCCGAAACCGCCGCCTGCGGCGCGACGATTACCTACGCAACATTTCGCCACGAGGCGCGGAGCGACTACCTCGAGAAGCTGGAAGCGCTCGCCAACCTTCACACCGCAATGGGAGACAGCAATGGGTGAGTCAGACCTCGAAGCGCGGGTTCGTCGGCTCGAGGACGAATCGGCGATCCAGCGGCTCCTCATGTCCTACGGCCCGGCCGCCGACGCTGGAAGGTCGGGATTTGCCGCCGACCTCTGGCTCGAAGACGGCGAGTACGACTGGGATGCGAACCAGGACCCGTTCCAGGGTGCTGGTTCCGTAGACGCGATGTTGCAAAGCGACGGTCACCAACGCCTTATGGCCGAGGGCGTTGCCCACTTCGGCGGACCATTGCTGATCGATGTTGGCGACGACGACGCCACTGCGGTCAACTACTCCCTGATCATGCGCCGTGAAGAACGCCGCTATTACTTGTGGCGGGTCAGCGCGGTGCGCTGGGACCTCGAGCGATCGGGATCCGCCTGGCGGGTGCGTCGTCGAATCAACCGGCTGCTCGACGAGTCCGGGGTCGGCAGCGAACTGTTCGGCGCGGCACTCACTGAATTGTTCCCCGAGGGCCCGACATGAGCGGTCGTCTCGCGGGCAAGGTCGCCATCATCACCGGCGCGAGCTCCGGGCTCGGCCCCGTGATGGCCGCCCGCTTCGTGGCCGAGGGAGCGAAGGTTCTGCTCGCCGCGCGTCGCGAGGAACTGGTGGAGAAAGCCGCCGCGGCTGCCGGTGACGGCGCGATCGCCATGCGAGCCGACGTGACCGTCGAGGACGATGTCATTGCGATGGTTGCCCGAGCCGTCGAGGAGTTCGGTCACGTCGACGTGATGTGCAACAACGCTGCGGCCCCCGGCACCGACATGCCCATCTGGGAGCAGACCCTGGAGAACTGGAATGACACGATCGCGATCGATGTCACGGCGGCGATGCTTTGCACCCGGGAAGTCCTCCGCCAATCGATGCTTGAGCGCCGCGCCGGCGTGATCCTCAACTTTTCGTCCACCGCCTCCTACGCGGGGATGGCCCGCAAGAGCCACTACGTCACGGCCAAAGCCTCGCTCCGTGCGCTCACCAAAGCGGTGGCGCTCGACGTCGGCGAATACGGCATTCGTTGCAACTGCGTTGTGCCCGGCGCCATCGACACCGAGCTCTGGCAGAACTGGGTCCGCCGTACGGCCGAAGAGCAGGGCGTCGACTACGAATCGCATCGGGCGCGGTTGCTGCGCAACGTCGCCCTGCGCGACATTTCGACCACCGACGACGTGACCAACCTGGCCCTGTTTCTCGCCAGCGATGAAAGCCGCACCATCACCGGACAGTCGATCCCAGTCGACGCCGGGTCCTACATGCAGGGCTGACGCCGAAGGTCGAGCTTGCGGCCCTATTCGCCGCCGGGCTTCTGCCGGAATGCGGTCATATCCATAACCGGCCAGTTCGGATACTTCGCCGGGCCCGCGCCCCCGCTGAGGATCTCGAAGATGCCGTGGCCGGCCATGCCATCACACTCGAAGTGCATCAACTGATCGATCGACATGGCCCGTTCCTCGACCGCGACGAGGTCCTCGCGATTGGTGCTGTCCCAGGGATAGTGCACGAGGTATCCACCGTTCTCGGGACGCTCGACGGTCATCTTCTCCAACGGTTGGCCGTAGTAGACGTTGACGTGCGGGAAGGGCGCTTCGCCCGTGACGCGGTACTCGACGCCATCCTCATCAGTAAAGACCATCTTCGTTTTCGTCGGTCGTTTCCGATCGCCGTCGAACTCCATCTCGTGGTCGATCTTCACAAACCGCTTGGACAGGGTGCCGTCGACATGGGTGATGCCTCCGTCGACGTACTGCACCGTTCCGTCGTGTGACTCGATGACCCAAGCCTGAAAGGACCGGTCCTCGAAGCCGATGTCAAGCCAGAGCCAGAAATCCAGCTCGTCGGCGACGCGGACGCCGAAGGTGCGATCGCGACCGCCGGGGAATCCGTCGAGCGAGATCCGCTCGCCATCGATCTGCACCCAACCGCTGTAGAGCCCCGATTCCTTCATGTGGTACATGTCGACGAGGGTGCGGCCGTCGACCTCGACGTGCATCGGAAGGAGTTCCCACATCGGGGCGCGGGGCACATATTCCATGTCCCACTCGATCCCGGATTCGTTGGGTCCCAGCTCGATTCGCCACCGTTTCAACGGCTCGAGGCAGGTCCACTTCATCGGCCCAGTGGCGAGCTCATGTTGGTCCGACGCGCTGATGCGGCGTCCAGCCGTGAGATCCCAATGGCGCCCGTCGCCGAGTGCCACTTTGCCGTATGCGTTCGAGCGACCCTGGTTGGGGTTGTTCCCGTAGCCACTCGTCACGAGCAGCGAACCGTCGGGCGCGTGCACAAAGAAGTAGCACCGGTCGGACCAGCTGCCATCGGGATGGTGCAACTCGTCGAATGGGCGCGGGAGCTGGTGAGTGAAGCGTTCGTCGGCGGCGGAGTAGCCCATGGTGTGCTTTCGGATCGGGAGTCGGTGGTTAGCGGTGGAAGCGGCGGTCAACGCCACGCACCCGGGCGGTGATCTGGGTCTGCCGGTCCGTGGTCGTGAACACCGGGGTGGTCTCGGGCAGGTGGTCTCGGACTGACGACAGGTCGACAACCGTCGATATCGGCCCGGCCTCACTCGAAGGATTGATCCAGCGGTACGACACCAGACCATCGGAGAGGCCCGACGTGTCGAGCCAGTTCTGCACGCCGGGATCCTCGTGGGCCAGGACAAGCCGAATCTTGCCATCGTCGTCGCGGTGGACTTGGGCGTCGTTCTGGCTGGTCACCCGGCGAGCAAAATCTAGGGGCTGGAGCCACCCGAGCATGTAGGTCTGGATCGACCAGTACTTGGCGGCAACCTCGTCGAATTCGACGATCAGCGCCTGCTCTGGTTCGAGCGACCACCGGGCTCCGCCATGAAGCATGTTGACCGCGCCGCCAACCGGCCGGTTCGGTGGCGACAGCTGATTCACTGGCAGTCCCGCTCGCATCCCGTCGGAATATTGGTTCCAGAACGGCACGCTGGCTTCGATCCACGTCGCGGCCCGGTCGAGGGCGACGGAGACGTCGGCGGGCGTGACAGTCGCCGCATCCGTTGCCGCCTGATCATCGATGCGTTCGATGTGCAGTGTGGCGATCGGATCTCGCTCCCAGTCCGCGATGAACTGACGAACGTTGAGGTAAACGGCATCGGCGCCGAGCGGCACCCAGTTTTCGCTCTGCTCAGGCCCACCGAGCATCAACTCGATTGTGCCGTCGTCGCCGATCTCGAGGTCGGCGAGAGAAACTTCGGCCAGGACGTCGGTCTTCCCGAGGACCATCTCGCCGTCTTGCACGGAGAAGAGCAGCTCTTTGAGTCCGCTGACATCGCCGGAAACGCGGTAGACGCCGGCCGGATCGACGAACGCCCGCAGGTACTGGTTGTCGCAGTTCGTCGCGCCGAACGGCGTGGTGTTGCCCCCGTACCGAAAGAACGACGGACGGTCAGCGTCGCCAAACTCCAGATAGAGCTGTAGCGCGAGCGCGGTGAGCCGGGCGACGTAGCGGTAGCCCTCCGCTCGCATTCGAGCGTCGCTCGGAAACTCTGGACCAGTGATACTCGCACCGGCCGCGGCGAGTCGGGCGGCGAAGTCGACCCACGCGGCGTCGACTGACTCGGTTTCGTTACTCACAGCTCCTCCTCGGGAACGTCGAATCGCGCCATGTAGCCCGCAAACATTTCCCGGGTGCTCTCGAGATCAATTCCCATGTGCTCGAAGCGGTAACTCGCCACGCCGTGGCGGCCCTTGGGGCGGGATTCGATGTAGTGCGCCATTCGGCTGGCCGCTTCTTCGCTGAGTTCCAGCCCGAGTTTCCCGTAGAGGGTTCGGATCGTGGCCAGGTGATCGGCCATCAGATCGGCGAAGCGCACGTCGACGAATCGGTCGCCGGGAACCTCGCCCGAGTCGCGCTGCTCGATGACCATGTCGAGCAGGACTGGATACCCGAAACCGATGGTTTGGGCGATCTCCTCATGGTCGACACGATCCGATCGCTGCCAGCGCAGCGTTGCCAACATGTTCGCGGTGGACGCCAAGACCTTCAGCGGATCACGGTGTGTGTGGATCACCCGGGCATCGGGATACTCCGCGAAGAGACTCGGCAAACACGAAAGATGCGCGGGCGCCTTCAGAATCCACTGGCCGGGATCCCTCCATTGCAGATGCTGCAGAAGGCGCCGATGAAAGCGGAAGGCTTGGGTCATCCCGCTGCCCTGAAGCCACGCCTCGTAGTTGGGCACGCGATGTGTCGCCGTCCACACCGGCGACGCGAACTCGTGGATCTGGCCGGACGAGTCTTCGTCGGGACCGTCGGGGTGCGTCTCGTGGATCGCCAGAAACTCCGGTGTGATTTCTGTCCACATTCCGGTGTCGGCGGCGGCTTTGGCAATCCGAGGATCGGTGTCTCGGGTTGCCCGCTGCGGCGGCGGCGATGGGTAACGCAGTTCCCAGGCCATTGGTGCCCGCAGCGCGGGGTCCTCGGCGAGGAGCTCGAAGAGGATTGAGGTCCCCGTTCTTCCCATGCCGGTGATGAAGATCGGCTGTTCGACCAACTGCTCAAGAATCTCCGGATGCTGACGTTCGACCTCTGCCATTTCGAGTCGCACCATGAGTGACCGGATCAGCTCGGACCGAGCCATGATCCGACCGGCCAGTGTCAGCTCGGCAACCTCGTCGAGGTCGCTGACGAGCAGTCCAAACGGTTCACGCCACTCGTCGCCGCCGAAGTCCGAAAGGCCGGTCGCGTCCTGCGCTGCTTCCAACACAGATGCTTCGTCGAGCGCGATGAAATTCGCCGGTGAGCCGCGATTCTCGCCGATGAGGTTCAACTTCGTCACCCACGGCGGCCGCGGCTGCGGCTGCCAACCCACGGCTGGTTCGTTCATGACGCGACGATGCCACAATCTGACTTCGACGTCGATATTTAGACGGCGCTACTCTGCTCCCATGGCTCCCCCGAACTCAAGCGCCACCGCGCTCTTCGCTCACGACCGCGCTCGTCGCTTCATGCCCACGCAAGCCGCGGTTGGCCCGTGGGACCGCACGCTCGTCCATGGAGCACCTATTGCGGCCCTCTTCACCGGACAGCTCACCCCGGCAGAAGGCACTCTCGCGCGCGTCACCGTGGAGATCCTGGCACCCGTCCCCATGGCGCCCCTGGAATTGCAGGTCTCCGAGGCGACCGGCGCACGGCGGGTGCAGCGGGCCACCGCAGTGCTCACCGCCGAAGGGCGCGAGGTCGCGACCGCAACAAGCGTGATCGTGCGCCGCGACGATCTCGAGCTCCCACCGCGGGCGCTCGCTCATGAGAACCCCTTTGACCCAGCGACGGCCCCCGCGCTCACCGAACCGAACTACTCCGCCGCCGAATTCGTCGGGTGGGATTCGTTCGACAGCAATGCCCTGATTCTCGATCGGGTCCGGTTGGAGAGTGATCGACGCACGCACGACTGGATCAGCATGGGTATTCCGGTGGTCGAGGGAACCGAGCTGAAAGGCACGGAGTTAGCGGCGGTCGCCGCCGACTACGCGAGCAACGCTGTTGTTCGCCAGCTCCCGTACGACACGTGGTCGTTTCGCAATGCCGACCTCACGATCCACTTCGCTCGGGAGCCCGTGGGCCGATGGATTGGCCTCCGGTCCGATTGTGTCGCACAGCCGGTCGGTACCGGTTTCAAGTCGGCCGATCTCTTCGATGAGGCCGGGCGAATGGGATTGTGCGCGGGAACCCTGGTCATCGAACGCCACGGCTCAGTGAAGTGAGACGGTACGCGTCTTTGCGACTACTGCATATTTGCCCGTATTCTTGATATTGATGTCACCATCAGAAACTGTCGACTCCGACCCACTCCTTCAGGTGAAGGCCTACGCCGAAGCGTTCGACGCGTGGCTCGACGATGCGCCAACGTCCGTCACGGCCGCGGCGAACCCGCTGCCGCGCTACGCCGACCGGGTCGCGGCGATGTCTCACATGATGGAAACGCTCTACGACGCGGGCTGGTCGCGGTACGGATGGCCGCACGAGTACGGGGGACTTGGTGGATCGATTCTGCATCGCGGCGCATTCTGGGAAGCGCTCAGCCGTCACCGTGTGCCGGGAATGGCGCTGTTCGAGCACACCGAAATCCTGGCACCAGCCCTGGTGGCTATGGGTCCTCCCGCGTTCGTCACCCAAGCGCTTCCCGAATTCATCTCCGGCCGAGAGCTGTGGTGCCAGGGATTCTCCGAACCCGATGCGGGATCTGACCTCGCCAGTCTCCGTACCCAAGCGCGGCCCACCGACGGCGGATTCCAGATCCGCGGCCGCAAGATCTGGACAAGCTGGGCCAGCTACGCCCGTTGGTGCCTCGTGCTCGCCCGCACCGGCACAACAGAGTCACGCCATCGCGGGCTGACCGCATTCATTGTCGACCTTCAGGCTCCGGGCGTCGAAGTACGGGCAATCGAACAGGCGAATGGCACCGATGAGCTCGCCGAAGTGACATTCGATGATGCCTTCGTCCCGGACGACCACATCGTCGGCGATCTCGACGGCGGTTGGAAAGTGGCAATGCACATCCTGAGCCACGAACGCGGCACGTTCGCCTGGTTCCGCCACTGCTTCCTTTACCCCCAGCTGCTCGAAGGCGCAGAGCACGGGGGGCCAGACAGCGACGCCCAGCTCGGAGATGCCCTACTCGACCTCGCCGCCGTCACCGCCACTGCCCACGACGGTCTCCACGCCCACGCCGCAGAGAACCCCCTCGGTCCAAAAGCGGCCTTCACGAAGCTCTTGCTCTGCGAGGCCGAACGCTCGGTCAACGGCTGGCGCTACGAAATCGACGACGACCTGGCGATCGGGGTGCAAGATCCCGGGATCGCCATGCGTCGGCAGGAATATCTGTTCTCTCGAATCGTGACGGTCTACGGCGGCTCCCAGCAAATGCAGCTCGAAACCATTGCTAAACAGACGCTGCGGCTGCCGTGAGCGCCACGCGAGAGGACACAACGGCGGAGTTCCTCGGCGTCGCCCGCCAGGCGTTCGCCTCGTCCGAAGGCGACGCCGCGCTCGACGCGCTTGGCTGGTGGGACCTCTTGCCCCACCTGCACGACCCGGAACTCCGACCCGCTGCCTTTGCCGTATTCCGAGCGCAGGGCGGCGCACTCGGAAGTTCGGCTGCTCTCGGTGGCCTCCTTGCGCAGCCCTATCTCGAAGACACGCACCGGCCCGCGGCCTCCGTGCTCAGCGCGGTGCGGCGGACGTCCAAGACCCGTGGCGATGTTTGGGTGCTCGTCGGCGACCAAGCCGATCGAGCCGTGCTCATCGACCAACCTGGCCAGGGCGCCATGATCCTCGAGGTTGAGCAGGTCGAGCTCCAGCGGGTGGATATCCCCGGCCAGCTCCGGCTGCATGAGGTGAACGTCGACCTCAGCGCGTTCACCGCGACAATCGATGAATCGGTCGCCGCTCCCGCCCGTGTCCGCAGCACCTTCATCGGCCGGATCGCTCTGGCGCTCGAGATTCTCGGTGCCGCCGAACAAGCGCTCGAACTCGCGGTGGATTACGCCGGCCAACGAGAACAATTCGGTCAAGCCATCGGCGGATTTCAGGCGGTTCGTCACCTTCTCGCCTGGGCAAAGACCGACGTGGTCGCGCTGGAGTCGGCCACCGGCCATGCCGTCAGACTCGGCGCCAACCTCCCGACGGACTTCGGAGCCGTCGTCAAGGCATTGGCCGGACGAAACGGACGGCGAGCGTGCGAGCGTTCGTTGCAGGTGTTGGGTGGCATCGGCTTCACCACCGAATTCGACCACCATCATTTCCACAGTCGGGTAATGGCGCTCGATGCCCTGCTCGGCAGCACCTCAGCGCTCACCCGAGAGCTTGGTGCGGCGCTCCGCGAGACCCGTCAACATCCCGGCTACCCGGCGTCATTGCTACTCACCGAACAATAAGACCGTCGACGGCGTCTCGCTTCTACAATGACGTCGAAGTCAGAACCGACTGTCAACGCGAGAGCGAGTACGACGTGCCTCTGAAGCCCACGGCCGAACCAACAGCGACAACGCCGCGATCACGCAAGGGTGCCGCGACTCGAGCTCGCCTCCTGGAGGCTGCCCAAGAGGAGTTTGAGATCACCGGATTCCTCGATGCTCGTATCTCCGACATCGCGGAGCGAGCCAGCCTTTCGCACGGATCCTTCTATCACTACTTCGAATCAAAGGAACAGATTTTCCGCGAGGTAGCCGAAGCGCAAGAAGCACTACTGACCGCACCCGACGCCAACCCCGAGCCGCCCTTTTCCAGCGACCAACCCGAGCTTGAACGCATCCGCCGGGCCAATCGGCGTTACCTCCAGCGCTACAAGGAAAACGGCCCGATCATGGGCGTCATCGAGGAAGTCTCTCGCTACGACGAGCAGGTCAACGCGGCGAGGATCCAGCGCCAGAAACACTTCGCCGAGCGGGCCGAATCGGCCATCCGTCGCCTCCAAGAACAAGGTGTTGCCGACGCGGCGGTCGATCCCGCTATCGCCGCGGTCGCGCTCGGTTCGATGATCGGCCGGTTCGCCGAACTCTGGTTCGTCGAGAAGTGGGCCGACTACGACTTCGATGTCGCCGCCGATCAGGTCACGCTTTTGTGGGCCAACGCCATCGGCCTCGACGAAACCGCCGGGAAGTAGACGCCAACTATTGGAACGTGACCGCTCGTCGAGCGAACTTCCAATACCCGCGGTCGAGCCGAAGCTCATCGTCGAACCAACCGGGCATGCCGACACCACCGGTGGCATCCCAGAACACAAATGTCTGCACACTCGTTGCGGTGTCGTCCTTGTGGGTCACGAGCGGTGGGTTGGCGATGTGGACGCCCTGGGGAGCGCTCTCTGCGTAGTGCCGCCGGGCCTCTGAAGTCTCGAGCGCCGCGCCGTCGCCAATAGAGAGGGCGGCCGGTTCAACAAATAGCGCCAACCACGCGTCGTGATCGCCGCGATCGAGAAACGAACCGTACGCCGTGAGCAATCGCGTAACCCCGGCAACGGGATCTTCCGCGGGACGATCCGATGCTCCGCCCGGGTTGAGAAAGCTGGACCGACGTACCTGAATACGCCACTCCCCTGCCAACTGAACGAGGTCATCGTCGTAGAACCCAATCCGAGCCGCGCGGCTGTCTTGATCCACGAAATAGAAGGACTGGCGTGCCGTCGCCCGCTCGCCGTCGACCACCACCACCGGTGTACCCGAGAGGTGGAGTCCGCCGGGAGCACCACGCGTCATCCCGCTGAGTTCGTCGACGCCGCGAAAAACGCGCCCGTAAACGTGGAACTCACCATCCGGAGCAAAGAGGGCGAGCCACGCCTCTTCTTCGCCACGGTCGAGGCGGGTGGTGTACTCCGCGAGAAGCCGCGCAATCGCCTGCTCGTCGGCGGCGTTTTCGTTCATCCGCGAGAACTCATACGAGCTACGATCGCCGCGTGTTCTTCACTTGCTGAGCTCACCGCCTCGGCGGCCAAGGCGAACTCGAGCACCTCAGCAACGGCTCGTTCCAGGTGTTTGTTTACGGCCCGCTTGGTGTCTTGCAGCGCCTGGCGCGGCTGCGCCGCCAAACGATGTGCGAGCGCCACCGCTTCGGCCACGCTCGTACCGTCCGGAACCACCCGATTGGCGAGCCCGACGTCAACCGCAACGTCGGCCGGGATGCGATCGCCGGTGAAGAGATACTCCTTCACCTTCACGAGACTCATAAGAAGCGGCCAAGTAATGGCCCCGCCGTCACCCGCAACGAGTCCGACGGAGACGTGAGGATCGGCGAGGTAGGCACTCTCCTCGATCAGTACGAGGTCGCTCAGGCCGGTGAGGCTGCAACCGAGCCCGACCGCCGGTCCGTTGACCGCGGCGATCACCGGCATGGGGAAATGCACCATGCCCTGGACGATCTCGGCGCCCTCATCGAGCATGTGGGTTCGAAACGCCTCGTCCTCGTGCATTCGAGAAAGCACGCCCATGTCACCGCCCGCGCAGAAGGCCCGTCCGTTGCCGGTGAGCACGACCGCGCGACACTCGTCGTCGGCCGCAAGCTCGCTCCAGATGGACGCGAGCCGCGAGTGGAGTTCGTCGTTGGCCGCGTTCAACGCCTCCGGACGATTCAGCCGCACAATTCGCACGGGCCCGTCGGCCTCGACCAACACAACGCCTACCGCAGTCTCTTCAGTCATCTCTGTCTCCTCTTCAGCGCGAGACGATGCTCACGCCAGCGGTGCCAGGTGCACCATAGAGCTGGGCGTAGCCGACCTTTGGAGCGCCGGACACCTGTCGGTCGCCGGCCCTGCCCCGCAGCTGGAGCACGAGCTCGTGGATCTGGCGAAGGCCCGAAGCGCCGATTGGTTCGCCGTTGGCGATCAGCCCGCCATCAGTATTGATCGGGAGTGAGCCGTCGATCTCCGTCGCCCCGTCCGCCAGCAACTGCTCTTGTTCGCCGTCGACGCAGAAGCCGTTCTCCGCCATGTGGATGATCTCCGCACCGGCGTCGGTGTCCTGAAGTTGGGCGACATCGACGTCCTCGGGACCGAGGCCGGCCTTTTCGTAAGCGGCGAGCGACGCATCGACCGTTGGAGCCGAAACTCGCTCGATCGGCACGGACGGGCTGTGGACTTCGAACGCGCCGAGTCGACGCGTCCGCACCTCCGAGGCCCGGAGATAGATGGGCGTATCGGTGAACTTGTGGGCAATGTCTGCTCTACACATGACCACCGCGGCGGCGCCCTCGTCGGGGCTGCAGAACATGTACTGCGTGAGGGGGTTGTTCACCATGCGTGATCCGAGGATGTCTTCCTCACTCATCGGAGAACGCCGAAACGCCTCAGGCGTGCGCGAGCCGTTGCGATAGTTCTTCGCGGCCACCCGAGCGAGCGTGGCCGGGCTGATGCCGTAGTCGTGCATGTAGCGCTGCATCTTCATCGCGAAGAACTTCGGCGTGAGGAACAACCCAAGTTCGCCATACCAACTCGGCAAGCTGTACTGGACCGGATCGGCGGAGAACGCACCGGGCTGGTGTTTGTCCATCCCCATCGCGATGCCGATGTCGTATTCACCGAGACGGATCGTCTGCGCGGTGAGCGCGAGGGCGCTCGCCGCTGTTGCGCATCCGTTGTAGACGTCGGTGAAGGGGATCCCGGTGAGCCCGAGCAAGTTGACCACCGCGTCGGGGTTGTCGACCTCGTAGCTGCCGGCGAACGCGAACTGGATATCTCGCCATTGCAGGCCCGCGTCGGTGAGCGATGCTCGCACGGCTTGGGCACCAAGTTCGATTGCGGATTGACCCGGGAATCGCCCAAACGGTGTCCGTCCGGTGCCGATGATCGCAACGTCGGTCATGTCGAGGCTCCTTCGGCGACCGGCGTGAACGCGTAGCTCACAACCTGGTCACCTTCGATGGTTTCGTTGAACGGGAGGATCACCAGCTCTACTTCTTCGCCGATGGTCGGAGTGCGGCCGTCGAAGCCGGAAAGTCGAGCCTCAACCCGCACCTCGCCCGGAAGTTCGACATAGCCGACGAAATACGGCTCGAAGTCACTCGCGTCACCGGGGCCGGTATACGGCGGCGTAATGGGCCGGAATTCTTGCGACGTCCAGGTCCACAGCGTCCCGCGTCGGGCAAGGGGCATGCTCGCCACATTCGCCGACGAGCACCGCGGACATCCGGGAGCCAACGGGAACGAGACCGTGTCGCATTCTTGACATCGCCCACCAATGAGGGCAGCGAGGCCATCAACTTCTTCGAAGAGACCTTCCGCAATCGGAATCACGACCATTGGCGCAGAATCATTTTCGACATCAATGTTACTTTAGTGGAGATGTCTCCGGCGGCTCCAACTCCCACACTCGACGACGATGTCCGCCAACTCTGCGAGGCCCTCCGGGGAATGCTCGGCACCGTGGATGGCAACGACACGCCGGTCTTCTCAACCGAGTGGCCCGACGGATGGGCGGCGATCGCAGCTCTCGGCGTCACCGCGTTCTGTGTCCCGGAAGACCGCGGCGGCTTCGGACTGCACGTCCCGGCTGCGGCCGCGACCGCAAAGGAGTTCGGCCGAGCCCTCCACGGGGTTCCGTTTGCCGGACTCGCCACGAGCGCCCTCGCTCTTGGTGGCGCCGATGGACCCGAGGCAGCCGAAATTCTCGCCGGCCTCCTCAACGGGAACAGGCTCGTTGCATTCGGATCCTGTGGCACAGAGGGTATGGCCCGCCTCGTCGTCGGCGCCGGCCATGCCGATGCTCTCGTGATCGCGCACCTGCCCAACGACCGCCTTCTCCTCTTTCCTCACCGCGCGGCCTGGCGAGCAAAGGAACTCGCGACGTTTGACGTCAGCCGCTCATGCGGCGAGGTGACGGTCGATGCCGACAAGGGGATCGACCTCGGGCCCATCGGTTTTGCCCCGGACCTCTTCGGGCTCCTTTTGGCCGCCGACACCGTGGGCGGAATTGAGCGCATGCTCGAGCGCACGGTCGACTACGCGCGCGAACGACAAGCCTTTGGACGGCCGATCGGCGGGTTCCAAGCAGTGCAGCACCGACTCGCCGATCACGCTGTACACGCACGCGGTATGGCACTCACCGTCAACGAGGCGGCCCGGCTTCTCGCCGCGGGCGACGACGATGCCACCCGCATGGTCGCCGTCGCACAGCTGAGCGTGGCGCAGGGTGCCACCCACCTCCTGCATGATCTCGTCCAACTCACCGGCGGGATCGGCTTTACCTGGGAACACGGCCTGCACCTCTTCGAACGCCGGGCTCACCAGAACGCGCGACTCGTCGGAAACCCACGCGCCGCCGCGAGCCGACTCGCCCAACTCGAGGGGTGGGCCGATGACGTCTGACATCGACCACTATCGGACGGAGGTGCGCGCCTTCATCACCAACAACGCCCATCCAATGGCGGCCGAGGGTGTTCGGGCGCCGAAGGACGCGGCCGAGGAAGCGACCATTCGGGTTTGGCTCCGCGCGTTGTACACGGCGGGCTACCTCGGCGCGGGGTGGCCCGAGGAATGGGGCGGGCAACCCGACCACCCCGCCGTCTTCGACCTCGTGCTCATGGAAGAGCTCATCCTCGGCGACGCGTACCGACCCCTCGATCAGGTCATGCTCGCTGCCCACACCCTCATCGCGTTCGGCACCGACGCGCAGAAGGCCGAGTTCCTCCCGAAGATTCGCAACGCCGACCACATCTGGTGTCAGCTCTTCAGTGAACCCGACGCTGGCAGCGATCTCGCTTCATTGCGCACGCGTGCCGATCCGGACGGCGACGGCTTCATCGTGAACGGCCAGAAGACTTGGAGCACCGACGCTCAGTGGGCCGATATGGCGACGCTTCTCGCCCGCACCGATCCGGCCGTCGACCGTCATGCGGGAATCACGGCCTTTGCGATCCCGATGGATCTCCCCGGAATTGACGTGCGCCCGATCCGGGAGATGACCGGACACGAAGAGTTCTGCGAGGTCTTCCTCGATGAGGTGCGGGTCGGACCCGAGCACATACTTGGTGAGGTCAACAGCGGCTGGAAGGTCGTGACTTCCGGTCTCGCCTCGGAACGGGCCTTCGTCGGCGCGAACGCGATCCAGCTAGAGCGACTCTTCGATGACCTCGTGGCGTTGGCGCGCTCGGCACGACTGCTCGACGAAACGACAGTGGCAAGCCACGAAGACGTCCAGTTGAAACTCGCTACCGCCCGAGCCCGGGTGGAGGAGGTGAAGCTGATCGTGCACGACACGGTCCAGCGGATCCTGATCGACGAGGAGCACGCCAGCGATGGGCCAGTGGCAAAGCTGGCCTACAGCGAGACCAACGTCTATCTGTGCGAGTTGGCGCTCGAGATCATTTCGTCGTCCGCCTCGATCGATGCAACGGGAACGGCGGTCGCCGATCGCTGGCGCCACAACTTCCTGTGGAGTCGGGCGCTCACGATCTCCGGCGGCTCATCAGAGATCCTTCGCGGCCTTATCGGCCGCCAACTCCTCGGACTTCCGAGAGCGTGAACCGCTGATCGACTGCTCGATGTGGTCCATCAGATATTGCAGCGCGTCGGCCGGATTCAGTTCGAGCACTTCGCTGTGCTCCTGCTCGTACATGAGGTAGTGACCAGGGCGGAAAAAGTAGACCTCGCCTGGCCCGGCGACTTCGTCGGCCATATCACTCTCGGGGTAGACGCAACGGACGGTCCCGGCGAAGACGTAGCCGTAGTGCGGACAGTTGCAGAGCCCGCCGGGCATGCCTTCGTACTGTCCTTCGGAACTCGTCGACGAGTTGAGAACGGTGTAGCCGATCTCGAGGTCACCCCACTGCACGGAGCGGAACCCGCCCTGCCCGCAGAGGGGCCAACGACCACCACCACCAGCCGGAAGGTCCGAGAGTTTTGAGACGGGCATGACATTCCTCCTGTTAGCGGTACACAACCGAGCTGGTAGTGAGATGAAACCCCCCGCGACCCCAGGCTCACGGCATCGCCGGTCACAATCACCGTGGTTGCCAGTGGGAGCTCTGCGGACGACGGGCCGGCCATGAGTTCGATCTCGCCGGGTGTCATGACCAGATTCATGTCGACGTCGTAGTAGGCGAGGATCTCGGGACGAAGCGCGAACGTCACCGTCGCAGCCGCGCCCGGTTCGAGGGCGACGCGGGCAAAGCCCACCAGCTCGCGAATTGGCCGCGTGACTCCACGGCGGGTGATCGCCGCGTACAGCTGCACCACTTCCTCACCAAAGCGGCCCCCCGTATTCGCCAGTTGGACATCGACGGCAACAGCTCCGTTTGCGGGGACTTCCGCGGCATCGACGGTAAGGGAGCGATACTCGAACGTGGTGTAGCTCAGTCCGTGGCCGAAGGGATACGCCGGCCCGCTGTCCTCAATGTCGGTATAGGTGCCCGGCTCGCTGCCGTTCTTGTGGCCATGGAACAGCGGGCACTGACCGGCGGTCGGCGGCGTGGTGATCGGTGTGCGGCCCGAAGGGTTCGCGATGCCGAAGAGGACGTCGGCGATCGCCACGCCGCCGACAGACCCGGGTTGGTACGCGTTGATGACTGCGGCGGGCCCACCCGGGCCGGCGTATACGGGCACCGGCTGCGAGCCCAGCAGGACCACGACCACGGGCACACCGGTCGCGCATACTGCCTCGAGGAGCGGACGCTGGGCCCCGGCGAGTTCGAGCGTCGTGCGGTCGCGGGTCTCGCCGACCACCGCATCGGCCACCAAGCCGGTTTTGTCACCCAGCACAAGGGTCGCGATATCGGCGCCTGTCGCCGTCGCAACGGCTTCCGGGATGCCCTCGGTCGAGGGGTCATGAACATGACAGCCGAGGGCGTAGGCCACCTCGGTGTCAGCGGACACTGTCGCCTCGATTGACGCGAGCACGGTCGGGACGTGGCCCCAGATGTCTTCGATCGCGGCCTCGGCCGGCTCCGAAGGCCGGGTCGAGATCCGTCGAACGAAGCCGAAGTCGGCGCCCGTGTCCTTCGGTGTCTCCGTGTCCTCTGCCTCCTCAGCCGCGACGGGGGCCATCACGTCGTCGGCAACCTCGCCGCCCTGAACGGGCGCGGGGAGACCCATGTCGCCGCTCGTCATCATCTCAACCGCCAATGGCGCCGAATATCCGCCGAAGAGGTTCCTGATCGAGGCAGCGTTCGGGCCGATCACCGCAACGCGCGAGAGGTCACGGCGCAGCGGCAGCACGCCATCGGGATTCGCCAAGAGCACGGTCGAGCGGGTCGCGAGACGGCGGGCAATCGCCTGCGCCGTCCCGATCGACTCCGGGGCGACGGTCGCGGCGAACGCTTCCACATCGCCATTCGGATTCTCGAACAGTCCAAGCCGGAACTTCGCGTCGAGCACCCGGCGCAGGCTTTCGTCCACTACGGCCGCGTCGAGGCGGCCATCGCGCACCGCCTCAGCGACGCCGGCGGTGTAACAAAGCGATCCAGGAAGCTCGACGTCGAGGCCGGCCGCGAGAGCCTGGACACCGGCGTCGGCGGCATCGAGTGCGGTCTGCTGTCTCGTCGCCAACGCGTTGACCGCGCCGTAGTCGGCGACGGTCAACCCGTCGAAGCCGAGCACGCCGCGAAGCATGTCGGTGAGGAGTCGACGTGACGCCGCGACTGGCTCGCCGTTCACGTCGGAGTACGCACACATCACCGACTCGAGACCGGCCTCGTCGATCGCCGCTCCAAATGGTCGGGCCTGCACTTCGAGCAGGTCTCGCTCGCTGGCCTGCACGGTGCAAATGTTGCGCCCGCCCTCCGCCATCCCGTAGCCGAGCCAGTGCTTCGCGGTGGCGAGGACGCCGTGCGCACGACCGTCACCCTGAAGTCCACGAACGAAGGCGACGCCGATCGCCGAGGCGAGATACGGATCCTCGCCGTAGGTCTCCTGCACACGCCCCCACCGAGCATCGCGGGCGATGTCGAGATTCGACGAACAGGCTTGGTGAAGTCCCAGCGCCCGCATCTGCCGGCGAACGATGTCGGGGATTCCCAATCTCGTCTCGTCCACGAGGAAGCCTTGGATTGCGCTCAATGCGGAGATGAGGTCGGCCGGACCGAGCAGATCGAACGGGAGAATGCCGGTGAGTTGGGCGACCTTCTCGTCCATGGTCATACGACCGAGGAGATCTTCGACGCGCTCGCCGACCGGCCGAGCCGCATCTCGGTAGACAGCGTTCTCGACGGATTCGCTCATCGTTATTGTCCCCTGGCTACGCCGGATCAACTATTGACAGCGACGTCAATATCAAGGTTATCATCGCGCATGACCACGATCCCGAACGACGCAGAGGAACTCACGCCCGAATGGTTCAGCGAGGTCCTTGAGGCCGAGATCACTGGCGCCGAAGTGATCGACGCACACACGGGCACAACGGGACGGGCAAAAGTACGCCTGACCTCGACGGCCGACGTGCCCGAAACTGTCTTTCTCAAGCTCCAACCGTTCACTCCGGAGCAGCGAGAGTTCGTGGCAATGGTGGGAATGGGCGTGAGTGAGTCACGACTCTACGCGCAAGCCGGCGACGACCTCCCCGTGCGGATCCCCAAGGTGTGGCATTCGGACTACAACGCGGATGACAACACCTTCATCATGGTGCTCGAAGATCTCGACGCCAGCGGTTGCCGCTTCACGAGTGCTGAGGACGACGACGTACTCGACACCGCCCATGCGGTGATGGACGAACTCGCCGTGTTGCACGCCGCCTACTGGAACAGCGACCTGTCGTGGCTCAAGGCGCCAGCGGGAATGCGCAACAACAAACAAGGCGACAAGGTCGTCACCCAAGCGCTCGGGTTTATGCAATCCGCAGTCGACCAGTTCGCCGACGAACTACCGCCTGCGTTTCGCGAGCTCAGCGAGTTCTGTATGGCCCGGTTCGGCGACGTCAACGGCCTCTACCGGGAGGGTGTGCGCACACTCGTCCACGGCGACACCCACATCGGCAACATGTTCATCGATGCCGACGGCCGACTCGGGCTTTACGACTGGGCTGTCACATCGGCCCTTCCGGGCATGAGAGACATTGCCTACTTCCTGACCAACTCGATTCCCACGGAGCTGCGCCGGGAGAACGAACAGGCGCTCATCGCCCGCTACTGCGCCGGCTTGGCCGAGCGCGGCGTCGACTTCGATACCACCGCCGCGTGGGAGCAATACCGGCTGTTCTCGATCTACTCGTGGAGTGGTTGCACTGCGACCGCTTCCGTCGGTTCGCGTTGGCAGCCCTTCGAGATCGCCCACAAAGCGATGGTGCGGACCACAGCAGCAATCGACGATCTCGACTCGCTCGGCTTGCTTGTCGACCGACTTGGCGCACGCTGACTTAGGGCCTTCTCCCCTGCTCGCGACACAAGGGCTCGCGATCGTCGCCCGCGAAGTTGCTCGCACGAGCATGGAGCGATTCGCTCCCGGCGGCTCATCGGTGCCACTGGAGTCGAGCGGGGTAACGCCGCGCTGGCTGGCAGATGTCCTCGGTCTCCCGAGTAGTGCGATTTCTTCGGTGAGCGTTGTCTCGGAGGACTCGGGCACCGCGGCTCGGGCCCGCATTGCGGTCGAATCGGAGCCCGACGTCGACGTCCCGAGTCACCTGTTTCTCAAGCTCACGCCGACGAACTATCTGCAACGGATGATGATGCAGGTCTTCGATCTCGGAGCGAATGAAGTCTTCTTCTATCAAGCGCTCGGTAACCACGTGCCGGTGCGTCTCCCCCGCTGCCACGCCGCGATGATCGACACTCGTCGTGGGCGCAACGTGATCATCCTCGAAGATCTCGCCGATACGGCCCTCTTCCGTGACATTCGAGATCCCGCCACCGCAACCCAGGCGGAAGCCGTGATCGACGCGATGGCGGACCAGCACGCGGCGTTCTGGGGCACTGACCGCTTCGCCACTGATCTCCGCTCCATGACGGGCCGCTCTGCCGCGGCCAACTTCCTCGGCGACATCATCCGGAAACGCTTTCTCGGGAACATGAAGGGGCAGGCGGCCGACATCGTCCCCGACGCAGTCAAGCGCCAGGGCAGGATCTTCTTCGAGGGCGACGACCCCGGCTTCATCGACTGGCAGGTCGCCCGCGCCGGTGCCGGCATCCGTGATGTGGCCTACTTCACGTCGTCGTCGCTCAACATCAACGTGCGGCGAACGGTCGAGCGACGGTTGGTCGAGCGCTATGCCGAGCGGCTCGAAGCGGCGGGCATTGGTGTCGATTTCGACTGGCTCTGGGCGCTCTACCGCGCCGGGTTCACCGAGTTCTACACATCGGCGGTGGCGGCGCCGGAGGCCGGCAAGCGGGCCCAGGACCCCGAGGTCTGCCGGGTTGGCGTGGAGCGGGCCGCCGCTGCGTGCGAGGACCATGACTCTTTTGGAATCCTTGAAGCGCTCATCGACGGCAAGGCGGTCTAGCCAGGGCCGCGTCCTGGGGCGACACGACGTCCATGCCCCGCGCCGCGCAGCGGTCACCGAGTGCAAGCCCAAAGCCGGATGCTCCACCGGTGATTACGGCGACGGTCATCGTTTGGTTGACGCGGCTTCTGAAATGAAGCGGCGGGTCTGGCGGTTCAGTTCACGATCCTCTGGAGCACTTCCCATGAAGCCGCCGTGGGGGGCGCCCTCGAGGATGTGGAGCTCCGTGTGAACTTCCGCCGCTCGCAGCGCTTGGTGCATCCGCACCGCGTTAGACAGGAAAAGGTCTCGCGTGCCGCTCGAAAGAAATGTCGGCGGAAAGCCCCTCTCGAAGTCGCCCAACAAGGGCGACAGATACGGGTGAGACAGATCGTGCCCGTCCGCATACAGAAGATTGACGGGCATCAGTGGCGTGAGAAACGCGTCGATGCCGAGGTTCGTGTGGAACGTGTCGCCGGACTCCGTGAGATCCAACTCCGGGGTCATCAGCACGAGCGATCCGGGAAGTGGCAGCCCCTCGTCCCGAGCCCGCAGCACAAGCGCCCCGGCAAGATTGGCGCCGGCCGAACCGCCGCTGACGACGATGTCCTCGGGACGGCACTGCTCGAGGAGCGACCGGTACGCGGCAACGCAGTCGTCGAGCGGCGTTGGGTACGGGTGATCGGGGGGCATGCGATAGTCGACACTCCAGATGCGAGACCGAAGGGCGCCGGCCCGAATCATCCCGCTGGCCCGCGAGCACGCTCCGCCACCGAGAATCAGGGCACCTCCGTGGAAATCGAGCACCACCTGCTCGTCATTCTCTGTCTCCTCCGGCGTGATCACGTGAACGGCGACACCATCGATATCGATCTCATCGACCTCGGCGACAACCCCCGAGCCCATCGCCTCAAACATCGGGAGCAACATTGCATCCCGCGCCGTGATCATTTCCGTCCACGCCGCATGATCGTCGAGCGCTGGATAGGGCGTACTCTCGAAGAGACTCATGGAGAGCACCGTCTGGGCCTCCGCACTCAGGTGCGCGGGGACGGGAATCTCGCGAGACGGCACAACGATGCGAGTCGAGTCCGGAGCCGAAGGAAGCGGGGCATCGCTCATGGCAGGTATCGACTCCAGTCAAAGGGCACGATTGCGTGAAATGGAGCAGCGAGGAGGCCGCTGATCTCGCCAGAGCCCCAACGCTCGGCCACGACAGGACGAAGCCGTTCAGCCACCTCCACGGGATCCCCATCGAGATAGCAGTACGTGATCTGTAACGCTCGAGCATCGGTCGAGAACGGGGCCGGCGCGAGCGCACCGCGATACCACCACACCCCGGCAACTCCGGAAACCTCGGCGAGTGCACCGGCCGGGGCGTGGCCGTTTTCGATCATCAGGTACACGCCGGTTGCGGGGCGCCATGGCACAACGTCGGCCCCGGCCACGGCCTCCGGTGCGGCCACTTTGCCCTCGAGATCTGCGGTCATGAATCCGGCCGAGGGAAGGCGCAACGGCATGCGCCCACCGGCGTTGAGGGCGGCGCCGAGCGCACTGAACTGTGGAAGCCCGTCGAGATCGCTGAACAGATAGGTCATCACGTGGTCGACGGCGTCGTACTGGTCGACGTTGGCGGCCCGGGCGGCGCGGCACTCGGGTGTCGAGACCAGGCGCAGCGAGTCACGCAGCTCCGCCAGCCGGTACTGCTCCGGCCGGTGGTCGAGAGAGTGCCACTCGATGTATTCTGCGTCGCGGCCGTCGGGCTCTCGGGCCGAGAGCGAGATGAACGCATGCCGCACGTCCGTCTTCCCAGTGGCGAGCACGTCGAGGAGTTGGTCCGACGGCGTTCCGTCGAGCGATGTCATGAACTGACCATAGGGAGAACGATCGACGACGGTCGAGCGGGACTGTGATGGACATGATGGTGCCCAACCACGATGGTCTGCGCGTCGGCCAGCGTCTCGCCGCTACAGGTGTTGCGGGCGTAGACCGGGAAGGCCCCGCCGGACACCTGCAGCCGTAGGCGGTGGCCGCTGGCGATGACCGCCGCGACGGCAGAGAGTTGAATGCGCACGCAGAACGCTCCCTCTGTCGTTCTCGTCGCATTCCTGGGATCGATCCGCGTGATCTTGTCCGAGATGTTGATCGAACGACCGTCGGCGCCAACGTCGCACAACCGGGCGAAGACATCGAAGTGTTCAACGTCGGAGGTGACAAACAACTCGAGGTCGGCGGCGCCCGAGATCTCGATGTCTTCCTCCTGCGGCTCGCCCGTGAAGGTGAGCACGTCGACGCGCGCCTCGAGTTCGCGGTTGTCCTCGGCTCCGCCAATCAACATGCCCCGACCGCCGAACGACGGCGTGGGATCGGCCGGGTCGTAGACAAACTCGGTTGGACCGGAGGTAGATGCGGAAGCCGTCGACAGCGATCCGCCCTCGTGCAAGAAGAGCCGCAGCGGCTCGGTCGGTAGTGGCCAATCGTCGAACTCGCGGAAGCCGCCGTCGGGCAGTGTGAAGATCCGGGCGGCGCCTCGTTGCGCCCCTTGACCCTTCAGGTGAACGTCGAACCAGGCGATCGTTTCCTCGATGGCGATGTTGTTGTCGATCGCCGGGTGGGTCCACGGGCCGACCACGAGACGATGTGGCGTGCCGTTTCGGGCGAGTTCGTCACGGTCGGCGAGCAGCTCGTCGATCTGATAATCGAACCAACCGTCCATCAGCAGGGTGGGAATCCCCGAGGAAAGAACGTCGCTTCCGTTGAGCCCTCGCCAGTGAGGATCGTCACCCGACGGGTGACGCATCCACTGCTGATAGAGGTCGAGCGTTTGGCCGAGCGCCATATGGTCGGCGTCTTTGAGCGGGAGGTGCGTCATCGCCGCGTTGGTGCGCGCCGTTTGCTCCGCACTCATGGCATCGCTCGGGCCCAGGGAACGAATGACTGCCCACGGGATCGCGATGTCAAGCGCGAATCCGCCACCCGGGAACCAGGCCGCGGCCCGGTCGGCACCGACGAGGCCGATCGACATCGCCTTGAGATACGGCGGGCGAGTGCTCGCCAACGCGTACTGGGTGAACCCCATATAGCTGTAGCCGAACGTTCCGAGATTGCCGTCGAACCAGTTCTGCTCCGCGATCCAGTCAGCCGCGAATCGTCCGTCGGCGGCTTCCGCGAACCAGTCCGCATCGCCGGTCGACTCACCCGAGCCGCGACAGTCTTGAAAGACGACCCGATAGCCGGCGTCGACCAGTTGACCTACGCCGAGATGCTCCGACATCAATGCCTTGCCGTAGCAGGTGCGCTGCATGACCGTCGGAAACGGCCCGGTGCCGCTCGGATGATGGACGTCGGTCGAGAGCACGGCACCGTCGGCCGTGGTCAGCCGGATGTCGCGTTCGACTCGATTGTCCCCCATACGAGCAGCGCTCCGATCAGCCGAGGTTGCGGAGTTCCGTGATCGGCACCCACTGACCGACGAGGCCGGCGTTCGTGTCCCATTCGACGGGTTGGAAGCCGTCGTTGGCATCGAACTTGCCGGGCCCGAAGCTGGCGAACTCGAATTCGGCGACCGAGAATGAGGACATCTGGGTGGTCACTGCTTCGAGAATTGCCTCATGCGTCGGGGCCGTAGCGGTCTCCATCGTTACGACGAAGAGGTCGACATATCGGCACACCCACAGGACGGTGCGCTCCCACTGCACATCCGCAGTCGTCGTAGTACCCGGCGCCGCGATCGGCGAGAGGTCTGGGCGGGCCGCTTCGACAATATCGCGGCATTCCTGCACCCTCGGTGTCTCCCACGCAACCGCATCGCTGATCGGCGACATGCTCTGAACGCCAGTGAGATCAACCCCATTGGTGGCTTCTTCATTTGCCAGGTCCAATGTCCAATCGCTCGATGCGGCGCCTGTATATCCACCATCGATGAGGTCTCCGACGAGGCCGATTCCGTCGTCGACCAGGAAGACGTGCTCGATCCCGTCGGCGTTCATTCGCTCCGCCCAGATCGCCATCTCGGCGTCGAGCGCAACCTCGTCGCTGCCCGTGAAGGTTGTGTAGAACTCACCAGAGGGCTCAAGGCCAGCGTCGGCCAGCACCGGCAGCAGATTTTCTTTGATGTCGGACTCTCGTGGTGAGAAGCCCGCGACGGCAAACTTCTTCCCGTCGAGGACCCCTTCCTCAATGAGATAGTTCGCCCAAAGAACCATTCGCCGTTCTTCCGATGCCTCCACGGCTATCCACGGCACATCAGGGGCAACGTCGGGTTCGGGCGAGACACCAAATTGCGCAACACCGGAATTGGCGAAACAAAGGTTGGCGTCGGTGACGAGTCCGGTAAATCCGCCGAGTACGGCAAAGATCTCCGCGTCTTCGGTGAGTTCGACGCACGCCGCGTCGGCCGTGCCGGGATCGATCGGGCTGTAGTTCGCGTACGTCGGAACGATCTGGCGACCGTGGACTCCTCCGTTGTCGTTGACATCCTGGAGAATGATTTCCCAGATCTCCTGCTGGTTGCCCCAGTCGAGCCCGAGAACCTCGGGGAACTCAAGAACGGCGACGCCGAGGGCAATGGTTTCGTCCGTTACCCCGCGCTGATCGACCGACACCGGGCCAGGATCTACCTCGGGCTCAGGTTCAGCATCGGGCTCAGGTTCAGGATCGGGCTCGGTTTCGGCGACAACGCTGTCGTCGGGCGGGTCAGCGGCCACCGGGTCGTCATCGGAACTCCCGCAACTCGCGGCAAGTAGCGCTCCGGCAATCAGTACAGCCAAGACTCGTGTCCAGGTTTTCATAGTCCCCCCAAAGGTCTTTGGCCAGTCTGTTTCGACATCGGTGTCAATGTCAATCTTTTGCCCCAAATTCATCCGGACTGTCGAAAGCGTTGGGTGCCAGAAGGGGCCGAAGCACCTCAACCCACGCGCCATAGCCGGGTCCATTGAGGTGCAGATGGTCAGCGGTGAATTCGTCGCGCAACGAACCGTCGGCCGCAGCCAGCGCGGGCCAGAGGTCGACGAACGTGGCGTGTACCTCCACTGCCGCCTCGGAATAGTGCTCATTGAGGCGACCGATTGTCGAAGCCATCGACGCCACTCTCGGCATCACGCTGTTGACGAGCAGGGTCGCCGCGGGCGCCTCTTGTCGCAGCGCCAGAATCAGCTCGCGAGCTTGCTCGGCGATCCGGTCGACGTCACGTGTTTCCCCCATACCACCAAGATCGTTGGTGCCGATGAGAAGCGAGACGGCCTGAGGTTCATTCAGCGCCGAAGCGAGCCGGGCGGAAACGCCGGCAACGGTGTCGCCGTTGATCCCTCGATTACACGTGGGGAGGTCGGCGAACCATTCGTCCCAGCATCCGCCCTCCGTAATGCTGTCGCCGAGAAAAACGACGCGGCCGGGCACGGCAGGCAAGAACTCGAACTGTGAGCCTCGCATTGCTTTTGAGCGGCGGAGAAACGGCTTCGCCAGAGGAGACAGAAGTGTCTGGAGATTGAGAGCCATGGGCGGATCGGGCCTCAGCCCGCCGTAATTCCGAAGAGACGCTCCGCGTTGCCGCTCGTCATCGCCTCGATCTCATGCTCCGGAACTCCAGCGAACTGCTTGTCGATCCACTCGTGTGAATACGGGAACGATCCCTCGCGGTGCGGGTAGTCGTTACCCCACAGCAGGCAATCGGTGCCGGTGATCTCGCGGTTGGCGATGGCCATTGGATCCCACATGAACGTCGCGTGGGCTTGGCGCTTGAGGTAATAGCTCGGCGGGGCTTCGATCTTGGGTGCCCACGCGCCAGTGTTCATCTCCATCTGACCGAACCGGGTATCGGTGAAGTGGTGATCCCAGAACTGCATGGCGAACCCAAGCCAGCCGGCGTAACCCTCCGTCATGATCACGTGGAGGTTCGGGTAGCGCTCGAACACGCCGGTGAACGCCAACCAGCCCAGGGTCTCGCCCATGCCAACGCACTGGTTGTACCAACCGACATACGCAAGCCCGGCGAACGGCTTGAAGTTCCCGTAGGCGGCCTTGGGCAGGCGCGTGCCACCAACGTGCATCGTGATCGGAATGTTCAGCGAGTCCGCCGCCTCCCACAGAGGCTCCCACTCGTCGAGGTGGTACGGCTTCTCCCCGATCGCGTCGGGCATGAGTGCGGGCCGAAGGCCCATGGCCGCGCCTCGCTCGAGCTCTTTCACACAGGCGTCAACATC
Source organism: Candidatus Aldehydirespiratoraceae bacterium (assembly GCA_047639555.1). Classification (GTDB taxonomy): domain Bacteria; phylum Actinomycetota; class Acidimicrobiia; order Acidimicrobiales; family Aldehydirespiratoraceae; genus JAJRXC01. Next base: position 20,982 of record JBLIOE010000018.1, on the reverse strand, counting down.
TCGGTACGGCAGCACGATGCCGGGCGCCACTCGATCGAGGTATGGACCCCAGTGCTCGGCCGTCCAGTCGTTGACCACCTGGCAGTAGGCGATGTCGGCGTCTATGGGCATGGTGTCGTAGTTGACCGCGATCCGGCCGATGAGCACCGCGCCGGAGACCCCATCTCGCTCCAATTCCGCAAGCACCTCAGACGGTTCGAAGCTCGGTTGCGCTTCGTCACAGGCGCCGACTGCTTCCCGCACGGCGCTGTCGCCAACAACTCTGGATTCCGGGGCCGACGCGGCGCCCGTCATGGCGTCCCCAGTCGGACCAACAAGCACATCGCCATCGGACCGCCGCTCAATGCGCGGAAAGTACTGGCGATACGACTCGGGCAATTCGTCGAGCACCGAGTACGGCGCCGCAATGTGGCAGTCAGACGTGATCAATCGGCGCACGATGCCTCCCTGCATGGATCCACTCGAACCCGTGACAAACCTAAACTGACGTCGACGTCAAATACAACCGCACCGCCGTGCGCGGCTATGGTGCACGCGTGACGGCCATGCGACCGCTTCCACTCCTCAGTGACGTGAACCGATTCTTCTGGACCTCCGGAAGCGACGGACGCTTGCGCTTCCTGCGGTGCCGGGAATGTCGGGCGTGGGCGCATCCGCCACAGCCCGCCTGTCGCTTGTGCGGTGCAACCGACCTCGCCCCCGACACCGTTTCGGGCCGGGCCAAGGTGCTCGGCTGGACGATCAACCACCAGCCCTGGCACCCGGCATTCCCACCGCCATATGTGATCGCCGTTGTTGCGATGGCCGAAGACGAGGGCGTCCGCCTCACGACCAACATTGTCGACGTCGACCACGAGCAGCTCTTCGTTGGCATGGATGTCGACGTGGTGTTCCAACAAGACGACGACGTCTGGATCCCGCTCTTTCGGCCCGTCAAGGATTCCCAATGAGCGACCGATTCGAACACGATGTTGTCCTGTCCGGCATCGGAAAGTCCGCCGTGGGTCGACGCGTCGACCGTGATCCGCTTGCTTTGGTGCGAGACGCCGTCGACGCCGCGCTCGCCGACGCCGGGCTCACCTTGGCCGATATCGACGGCCTGTCCACCGCTCCCGGCCCACTCGCGGGCCCGCCGATGGGCTACTCCGTTGGAGGCATCGAGACCCTCACCGAACTCCTCGGACTCCAACCCACGTGGTTCACCGCTTCGCCCGAGACCATGGGCCACGCCGGCCCGATCATCGATGCTGCGCTCGCGGTGTCCGGCGGGTTGTGCCGCCACGTGCTCTCGATCCGGGCCCAGTGGGAAGGCAGCCACCGCAAGCTCATGGCCGAGGGTGCAATTCCGCCGCCCGGCGGTGGTGGACGTCAGACCGGGCGTAGCCAATGGCACTCCCCGTTTGGCGCGATGTCACCGGCCAACTGGATCGCCATGCAGGCGACGAACCACATGGAGACCTTCGGCACGACGCGCGAACAACTCGGCGCACTCGCGCTCAACGCTCGCGCCAACGCGGCCCGCAACCCCGACGCGATCTACCGCGATCCATTGACGATGGATGACTACCTGTCGGCCCGTCTTGTGAGCACGCCGTTCGGCCTCTACGACTGCGACGTTCCCTGTGATGGAGTCGTCGCGGTCATTGTTTCCCACGTCGACACCGTGCCCGACCTTCGTCAGCCTCCCGTGCGTCTTGAGGCCGTCGGCACTGCGATGAGCGAACGGTTCTCGTGGGACCAGGGGACGATGGTTCACGAGCCAATGGTTGCCGGACCGGCAGCCCATGTGTGGACTCGCACCGATCTCAAACCGGCCGACGTTGATGTGGCCCAGCTCTACGACGGGTTCACCTTCAACTGCCTGTCATGGCTCGAGGCCCTCGGCTTCTGTGAAATTGGCGAAGGTGGGCCGTTCGTCGAGGGAGGCCAACGCATTTCTCTCGACGGCGAACTTCCGCTCAACACGAGCGGTGGCCAGCTCAGCGAGGGGCGGCTCAATGGCTTTGGTCTGATCCACGAGGCCATCGTGCAGCTGCGGGATGCGGGTGGCGACCACCAGGTTCCCGGCCATCCCGAGGTTTCGCTCGTCTCTACCGGCGGAGGGCACCCCGGCGGTGTCCTCCTGCTCACTCGCTGGCGTTAGCGCCCAGGCACCGGCGCAAACTCAAATACTTCCGGCCGCGCCCCCGGCAACTGCACGAAGCACTGGCCGGTTGTCGCGCCCGAGAGAATCTGCATCGCTCCGTCGGCGACCTCATCGGCATCCATGACCGCGATACCCGCTCTCTCGAGCTGAGCTCGACCGGCTCCGGCAATGAAGCCCGTATCCACGGTGGCGGGACAGAGCGCATTGATCGAGACACCACGGGTTTCGAGGTCGGCGGCCACACTGCGCACCAAGCCCGTGACGGCATGTTTCGACATCACGTACGGCAGATCGTTCGGCAGCGGGCCGAGCGATGCTCGCGACGCGGTGACAAGGACCGACCCGCCTTGCTTTTCGAGGAGTGGCAAGGTGGCCCGCAAGCCGTAGAGAACGCCGTGCTGGTTGACGGAAATTACCCGCAGATAGTCATCATCGGCGAGCGACCCGACATCACTTTTGCCGACCCGGATTCCGGCATTGAGGTGGACCAGGTCGAGGCGACCATGTTCGGCCGTGATCGCCGTCGCGAGGTCGGCCCAAGCGATCGAATCACTGACGTCGAGCACGACCATGCCTTCGACATCGTCGGCGATATCAGTCGCGATGACCGTGGCACCCTCGCGGGCATAACGCTCGGCGCACGCGGCGCCGATACCCGATGCTGCACCCGTCACCAGCGCGATCTTCCCCGTCAGCTCAGACATGAAAACACCATACTCCTCACGCGAACACGGCATTCTCCTACTACTGTCGGGTCGAATTTCGCCGAACACCCGAATTTCGCCAAACACTAAGGGCCATACATGACTGAATCGCTCGATGGGAAACGAATCCTTGTTGTCGGCGCATCCGCCGGAATCGGGAAAGCAACGGGCCTCGCCGCTGCGGCTGACGGTGCTCGAGTCGCGTTCACCGCACGCCGAGGCGAGATTCTCGACGAAATCGTCGGCGGCCTCGAAGGCTGCGTCGCGCTGCCGTGCGACGTCGCCGACCCCGCTGCGGCCATGGCCACCGTCGATGCCGCAGCCGAAGCATTGGGCGGTCTTGATGCCGTCATCTACGTCGCCGGCATCTTCCCCATCGGGCTCATCGACGAGACCGACGCAAGCGAATGGCAGCGCGTCTTCGACGTGAACTTCTTCGGCGCGGCCGCGGTATCACGCGCTGCCTCCCCGCATCTGAAAGCGTCCGGCGGGCGGATCGTCTTCATCTCATCGAACGCACCCGAGCGGCCCTGGCCGGGAATGGTTGTCTATGCGGCGAGCAAAGCAGCGCTGGACAGCCTCGTTGCCGGCTGGAATCACGAGAACCCCGATGTTGGAGCCACACGGGTAATCGTCGGACCAACGTTCACCGACACCGACACCGGCTGGGACATGGACCTCGCGATGCGGCTCCACGCGCAGTGGAACGCGGGCGGCTACCTCGCCGAGGAACCACAAATCCAGCAGCCTGAGGATGTGGCTGAAGCCGTGTGCACCGTGCTCCGATCGAACACCCGCATCACCGACATCCGAGTGGTTCCACCCGGCGTGTGAGCGCTGGCTAGTCAGATACTTTCTGGGCGCCGGTGCCGGCGGAGCCCGATCCCATATTCGCCCAGCGCGCCTGCACCTGCTCGGCCGTGAGCTTTTCGCGAGTCGAGCGGGATTGAATCGACACGTCGTGGCCCGCCGCAAGTTCCCGAAGGGCACCGACGGTGGCGGCTTCACGAGGCACATGAACGAACGGGTCGAAGTTGTACCAACGCATCGCGTTTTCGTGTGTCATCTTCGCCACGTCGGATGCGGACACGTTCTCCTCGGTAAAGAGCTCCGCGAGCACCTCCGGGGCATCCGGCCACATCGAGTCTGAGTGCGGGTAATCACACTCCCAGGCCATGTTGTCGATCCCGATCTCGTGGCGCAGGCGAACCCCCGTGGGGTCGGAGATGAAGCACGTGAGGAAGTGCTGCCGAAAGCGGTCGGAGGGCACCTGGTCACCAAAGTCCTGACCGGTCCAGAGGTGGTGCATGTCGTACGTGCGGTCGACGCGCTCGAGGAAGTAGGGCACCCAGCCGGTGCCGCCTTCACTCAGCGCAACTCGCAAGTCCGGGAAGTTCTTCAGCACCCGAGACCACAAGATGTCGGCCGCCGCCGACTGAATGTTCATCGGCTGCAACGTGATCATCACATCGGGGGGTGAGTCGGGGGCCGGGAAGGTGAGCTGTCCGGACGAACCGAGATGAATCGACACGACCGTGGCGGTGTCGGAACACGCAGTCCAGAGCGGATCCCAGAAGTCGCTATGAAAACTCGGATACCCAAGCGCGGCGGGGTTCTCGGTAAACGTGAGTGAGTGACATCCCTTCGCGGCGTTGCGGCGAACCTCGGCCGCGCACTTCTCGGCATCCCAGATCACGGGCAGTGCCATTGGAATGAACCGACCCGGATGGGCGCCACACCATTCGTCGATATGCCAGTCGTTGTAGGCCTGCACCAGGGCGAGACCGAACTCCTCGTCATCAACCGCGAAGAGCCGCGCCGCGAAACCGGGGAACGACGGGAAGTTCATGGAGGCGAGGAGGCCACCGGCGTTCATATCTTTGATGCGCTCGTCGACCTGCCAGGTGCCCGGCCGGATCTCATCGAGGGATTGTGGCTCGACGCCGTATTCCTCTTTGGGCCGACCGGCAACGGCGTTCAAGGCGACATTGGGGACTTCGACCTCGCCGAATCGCCAAACGTCGGCCCCGTCACTGCGGCGAACAATCCGGGGCGCGATGTCCTTGTAGCGAGCGGGCAGGTGTCCGTCGAAGAGATCGGGTGGTTCGATGATGTGGTCATCGACACTGATCAGAATCAGATCCGCAGCCGCGACGGCCATGATGCAACCTTCCGAGGCCCAACAGAAGGGGCACTCTCGCTGTGTGAGAATAGTATTCTCACACGAGAACGAACTGAGGGCCAACGAATGGAAGATGAACTACGAGCACAGCGCCGAGGGCGCCGTATTGCGATGTCACCCGACGAACGCAATACGTTCCTCACCGAGGAGAAGATGTGCCGCATGGCCACGCTCGGCCACGACGGGCGCCCGCACACCAGCGCGCTCTGGTTCGTCTGGGACGGCGCTTCCGTCTGGATCAACTCGGTCGTGAAGAGCCAACGCTTCACCGACGTAATCCGAGATCCCCGCGTCAACATCATCGTTGACGGCGGCGAAGGATTCGGCGAGCTCCGCGGTGTGACAATCGAAGGACTCGTCGAGGCTGTCGGCGAGGTGCCGCGCACGGGGGAGCCGAACGACACCCTGACTGCGCCCGAGCTCGCCTTCGCTCGCAAATACATGGAGCGCGACGAGTTCCCGTACGACGGCGGCCACGCCTGGCTCCGGGTCACCCCCGAAAAGATCACGAGCTGGGATTTTCGGAAGTACGGCTCGTGATTCACGACCCGATCGACCAACCCGGCAACACGCTGGCGTCGGCGATCGGGGATCCTGAAGCACTCCCCACTGCGCCCGCCGGCGCGCCGAACGTCGTTGTGATCGTGCTCGACGACACCGGGTTCGGTCAGCTCGGTTGTTTCGGCAGCGACATCGAGACACCCAACCTGGATCGTCTCGCCGCCGCTGGTCTTCGTTTCAACAACTTCCATGTGACGGCGCTGTGCTCCCCCACCCGAGCGTCACTCCTCACGGGCCGCAACCACCATGCGGTCGGCATGGGGATGTTGGCCGACATCTCCTTAGGTTTCCCCGGCTACACCGCCCGGATCCCCAAAAGTGCAGCTGGCCTCCCCCGCATTCTGAAGGACGCCGGCTGGTCGACCATGGCCGTCGGAAAGTGGCACCTCACACCTCGAGGCGAACGCACCGTGGCCGGACCGTTCGATCACTGGCCGTCCGGTCAGGGGTTTGAGCACTACTACGGGTTCCTCCATGGCGGCGCCAACTGCTTCACCCCAAACCTGGTGAGCGGCCACACGTTCATTGACCCCCCTCGCACCTATGACGAGGGCTACCACCTGTGTGATGACCTTGCTGACCAGGCCATTCGCTTCGTGCAGGACCAAAAGCAGGCAGCACCGGAGAAGCCGTTCTTCCTCTACTACGGCGACATCGCAACCCATGCGCCGCACCACATCCGCCCAGAATGGGCCGAGCAATATTCGGGCCGCTACGACGATGGCTGGGACGCCTGGCGGGCGCGAACGTTCGACCGACAGAAAGCCATTGGAGTGGTGCCCGACGATGCGGAGCTGCCACCCCGCCCAAGTTGGGTGCCGTCGTGGGAGTCACTCGACGACCAGTCGCGCACGCTCTTCTCCCGAATGCACGAGATCTACGCGGCGTACCTCACTCATGCCGACGAGCAGATCGGGCGGGTGATCGACTTCATCGACAAACTGGGCCAGCTCGACAACACCGTGATCGTCGTGATGAGCGACAACGGCGCCAGTGCCGAAGGTGGCGCCGTGGGCAGCGCCAACGAGCACCGCTTCACCAAGGACCTCCCGGAATCGGTCGACGAGATGGTGGAGTCCCTCGCCGATCTGGGCGGACCAAAGAGCTACAACCACTACGCCTGGGGTTGGGCGTGGGCCGGCAACACCCCATTTCGTTTGTGGAAGCGTTACGCCTGGCTCGGCGGTACCCGCACTCCTCTGATTGTGCACTGGCCCGACGGCATCGATGCCGAGGCGGGTGCCGTTGCCGACGCGTTCTGTCACGCGATCGACCTTGCGCCCACAATCCTCGATGCGTGCGGCATCACTGCGCCCGCAGCCGTCGATGGCGTGGACCAGAAACCAATCGACGGCGCCAGCCTCTCTGAGTGTCTGGCCGATGCCGCCGCACCTGCGCCACGAGACACGCAGTACTTCGAGATGCTCGGGTCACGATCGATCTACCACGATGGATGGCGAGCCACCACCGATCACGTCCTCGACGTCCATCGCGACGAGCGCGAACTACTCGAGGGCTCGCGCGACTTCGCAACCGATCAATGGCAGCTCTTCCACGTCGCGAGCGACTTCGCCGAAACAGAGGACCGAGCCGAAGACGAGCCCAAACGCCTTCAGGCGCTCGTCGATCTCTGGTGGGCAGAAGCCCAGGCGAACCAGGTGCTGCCGCTCGACGACTCGTTCCTGGGTCGTCTTCCCGCTGTCACTCGTCCGGCCTACCCGGCGCCGCCATCGGCTCGGTACTTTCCCGGCGGGTCGCGGGTGCCCGACGATGCGCTCCCGTTGATGCTCTTCGGCTTCGACCTTCGGGTCGACGTCGAGTCCGGACCCAACGGACCAGAGGGTGTGCTTGTGTCGCTCGGCGATTGGAACAGCGGACTCGCTCTGTATGTCGTCGATGGCCACGCCACCGCCGCGGTGAGCCTCTCCGGCGACGAGTTCTGTGTGACCAGTCCCCATCAAGTTCAACTGGCCGTGCAATCGATCGGGATCCGCTACGGCGCACCGACCACGTTCGAGCTCATGATCGACGGCGAGGCGGTAGCGGGCGTCGAGCTTCCACGGGGCATGCCCAACAGCTGGCAGAACGGCGGAACCGGCCTTCGTATCGGCGCGGACGCCGGTTTGCCGGTGACGACGGGCTACACACCGCCGTTCCCGTGGACCGGCGCGATCGACGCAGTCCACATCACGACACCCGGAGCGCAGCCGCCGCCGGTCGACGAGGTCTTGCGAGACGCCCTGCGCAGCGACTGACAAACAGCCGCTGCGCAGGTATCGCGTTTGTGAGTAGAGCCGAGGGGCTCGCCGCTCAGGAAAGCGAGAAGCGTCTGGTCTCGGGGTCGTAGGTGTAGATGCCGGCACCAGCGTCAACAAGATCCCGCTTCCCGGGGCCGAGCGAGCCGGCGAGCACGCCGGTGATTGTCACATCACCGAGCCCATCGATTCCAGCTTCGAACGAGTCGTTCGTGAGATCGACGCCCGCGGTCTCTGCGATCTGCTTGAACAGCTCGAGACCCAGGCACGATCGCACGATCAGTCCGACGACACCGGTCGTCGCATCTTCCGGTCGGAGCTCGACGGGAAGGTCGTCATCGAATGCGTTCTCGAACGTGTCGACGCACTCCTTCACTCCGGCCTGGTCCGCGTCGTAGAGGTCAGCCTCATCCGGCGCAACAATTGCGACGGAACCCTCGAGTGCCTCACTGCCATAGCCCACGCCGTCGAGGAGCCCGACATCGGTGCCCGTGGCGTCGGTCATCACGTAGAGACCGTCCCATCCGTTGCGAGACAAGGCGCCGGTGGTCGGTACCGCGGCACCGGGAACGGCAATGACGGCCGTCGCTCCATCCGCTCGCCAGCGTTCGACCGAGACGTCGAGTTCGTCATTGATGGCGGTGACATCGCTTGACGGCGCATCGAATGAAGTGACGGACACGACCTCGAGCCCCGCCTCTTCGAGAATCGCCTTCATGGTGTCGGCCAGCGCCAGCGTGTTCGGCTGGGCGGAGAGGGCGATCTTCGCTCCATCGAGGTAGCCCGACTCGAGCAAGGTGGCGAGTTGCGCCTCAATTGCACGCTCGGAAAGCGGCAAGATGCCGATCATCGGGGCGAGCGAACGTTCAAACACCTCAGGCGGCGTGATGAAGGTATTGATCACAATCGTCGAGTGCTGTTCGGTATAGCAGAGCGGTATCAGGTTGCGAATCACGCCCATGACAGCAAAGACTTCTTCGTCCTCGGTGAACCTCACGCACGCCTCGTCCTGCGCAGCTGGTTCGGTTGGGTCAACGCCGATCATGACGAGTTCGATGTTGCGTCCGAACACACCGCCAGCGGCGTTGATCGTGTCGGCGGCCACACTCCAGATCACCTCGGCTTCGTGACTCGGCTCCCAGCCGATCGCAGTCACGTCGACCCATGGCACACCGATCGTGATGGCCTCCGCTGTGACACCCGTCGCCGAGGCCGTGAGCACAACCTCGGGCTCGACCGGTTCTTCTGGCTCCTCTTCCTCGGGTGTCTCATCAGGCGTCTCGTCCGGTGTTTCTTCCGGTGGCGCTTCTGTGGTGGTTGTTGTCGTCTCCGACGTGGTGCCGCCGTCGTCGCCACATCCTGCGGCGAGCATGGCCAGTGCGGCGAGAATCGCCAGCACAATCGATGAAGTCCTGCGATGAGTTTTCATGGTCAATGTGTCCCCCTGGAAGTTGACGAGTGAAGCGTAACTCACACAGGTCATCTACGGAAGTCGCAATCTTCTATAGTGAGAACTATGTTTCCGCTCGATGACTTCTGACGCCGAAGACACCGCCGCGCTCGACGGAATCGACGTCTCGGCGTTGGCCCGCTGGATGGATGCACGACACATCGACGGCGAGGGAGAACTACCCACGCTCACGGTCATGCAGGGCGGCGCGTCGAACCTCATCCTGCAAGTTGATCGCGGTGAACAGCAATTAGTGATGCGACGACCGCCGGCCGAGTGGGCGGCCGAGCGCAACTCCACGATGATGCGCGAGTTCCGGATTCTCGAGGCCCTCGGCCACACCGATGTCCCCCATCCCCGAGTCTTCGGGGCCTGCGACGATGCCTCGATCGCGGGCGCCTGGTTCTACATGAGTGAGCTCGTGGATGGCTTCTCGGTGATGCAGACCCGAGCCTGGCCGGAGCCGTTTGCCTCCGATATGGATGCTCGACCCGAACTCGCCTACGAGTTAGTTCGCGGCATCGGCAAACTCGCTCGCGTCGACTGGAAGGCCCTCGGCCTGGAAGGCCTCGGCCGCCCCGAGGGGTACCACGAACGCCAAGCCGACCGATGGTCGTCCCATCTCGACAAACATCGTTTCCGCGACATTCCCGGGTTCGATGAAACAGCCGATTGGCTGCGGCACAACCAGCCGGCGCACTTCGAGCCGGGCATCATGCACGGCGACTATCAGTTCGCCAACGTGATGTTTCGCCACGGCGCGCCGGCACGGCTCGCGGCGATCATCGACTGGGAGATGGGCACGGTCGGCGATCCACTCATCGACCTGGCCTGGGTCCTGATGGGGTGGCCCAACGCCGACGAAGATCGAGTGCAGCGAGGGTATGCGGACTACAACGGCATGCCCGACCGCGATGACCTGGCCGAAGAGTGGAGCAAGGTAAGCGGTCGACCCACCGACGACTTGCCCTACACGCTCGTCCTCGCTCGATGGAAGATGGCCGCAGTGCTGGAGCCGTCCTACGCTCGCTTCATGAAAGGCGAGTCGACGAACCCAACCCACGAGTACTTCGGACAGATCGTGCTCGATCAGGCCGCGACGGCGGCCGAGTTGGCCGCCTCACTCGGATGAGCACCACCACCCCGCCAAGCGTCGAGCGCTTCCGCGCCGACCTCGTGGGCTGGCTCGATCAAAACCGCGACGACATCGCCCCGCCTTATACCGGGGCGGGCTCACTCCCGGAGCAGATGACGCAGCTCAGCCGAGTGAAGTCGCTGCTGTGGGATGCCGGCTTCATGGGTTGGGGTTGGCCCGAGGCCGTCGGCGGCAAAGGCGGCCCCGCCGCGCTGCGTGCGGTCCTCGGCGAAGAAGTTGTTGAGCGAGACCTCGTGGTGTCGGGTTTCTTCTCGATGACGGAAACGCTCGCACCCACACTCATAGAGTTCGCCTCGCCCGAGCTTGCGGCCGAGTTCGTGCCCCGACTGCTTTCCGGCGCCGAGATGTGGTGTCAGGGATTCTCTGAGCCCTCGACGGGGTCCGACTTGGCGTCGCTGTCGTGTCGAGCCCGCCGCCACGGCGACGACTGGGTCATCAAGGGTCAGAAGGTATGGACGTCGCTCTCCCAATTCTCCGATCGCTGCCTCGTTCTCACCCGGACCGGCACGCCTGAATCTCGCCACCGGGGTATTACGGCGTTCTTCATCGATATGGACACGCCCGGCATAGATGTTCGGCCGCTGGCGATCATGAGCGGCTCCGACGAGTTTGCCGAAGTCTTCTTCGACGATGTGGTCATCCCCGACTCGCGGCGAGTGGGCGAGGTCGACGGCGGATGGGCCGTGGCCATGGCACTGCTGCCGTTCGAGCGTTCGACGGCGTTCTGGCATCGCACGGCCTTCATGCAGGCGCGACTCGAAGAAATCGTGGCGGGCGCACCCGACAACGACCACAGCGCGGCGTTGGTCGGCGAGGCGTTTGCCCAGCTCCACGCCTTGCGCTGCCGTTCTCGGTCGACGGTCCGCCGTTTCGACGACGGTGAACCACTCGGGGCAGAGACAAGCGTCGACAAAGTTCTTGTTGCGACCACCGAGCAGAAGATCTTCGACCTCGCCCGCACCCTCACGCCCGAACGTCTGGCCCTCCCTCGCACCGACGACGACCTCCGATTCCGTGACGAGTACCTCTACTCGCGGGCGGCCTCGATCTACGGCGGCACCGGCGAGATCCAGCGCAACATCATCGCCCGTCGCCTCCTTGATCTGGGCGACGAATAATGGGTCAGAAATAATGGACGCCGTCGACCTCGATCTTCTCCGGGCAACGGTGGCGAGTGTCATCTCCGCTGACCGTTCCGCCGCCGCGAACGATGCCGCCCTCGATGCCATTGGTTGGGGCGACATGCTCGCCGCCGAACCCGACGATGCGGTTGGGGTCGTCTTCGGCCAGTTGGGCCGCGCCGCGGCGAGATCCGGCCTGCTCGATGACGTCGTCGGGTCAGCGTTGGGCCTCGATGCCGGCGCCATCGTCGCCCACCCAAAATGGGGAGACCTCTCCCCTGGTTCGGCCGGCGATGCCAACTCGCTGTCCGTTACTTTCGGACCTCGCTTCGAGGGAGTCGAACCGGCGCACGTCGTGACGGGGCGTGAAATCTCGCTGGTTCAGGCCACGGCGATAGAACTCGCAGACCGCGGCGCCGCAGGATTCTGGGCTGAGGCCACCATCGACCGCACAGCATCCGAAGTGTCGCCGATCGCGATCGCGGACGAGGCGATCGCCGCGGCAACGAGAGCGGCGCGACGCGCCCTCGCCCACCAGCTCCATGGTCTGGCCGCCGGAATGCTCGAACTCGCCCGCGCTCATGCCGCTGAACGAATCCAATTCGGCCGCCCCATCGGGGCGTTCCAGGCGGTGCGCCACAAACTTGCCGAGACGCACGTTGCCGTTGAGTCGGCCGGAGACGCCCTCGCCGCCATCCGGCCCGACGACCCGATGTCAGTAGACCTGGCTCGCATCATCGCCGGCCGGGCGGCACTCGATGCCGGTCGCCACTGTCAGCAGGTTCTCGCCGGAATCGGGTTCACCCGAGATCACGATTTTCATCGTTACCTCTTTACTGCAATCGAACTCGACGGCCTCTACGGCACGACTGCGGCGCTCACGGCGCACATCGGACGACAGCTCATTGCCGACCGAATGCTTCCGCGTCTCGTCCAGCTCTAACTCGTTCGTACCCGGTCAGTACGTCGCCAGGTACTCCGGCAAGAACGCATACGACGTCGCGTCGGCGGGAACCTCGTCGAGCGGCGTCGAGATCTCCTCGACGGTCGGACCCACTCGGTCAGCCACGGGAGCGAGTGCGGCAAGGTCGAAGCCGTAGAGACCAGCAGCCGCGCCGCCGACCATCGAACGGACCTCGTCCATGGGCACATCGCTGAACGCGGCGCGTAAGGCTTCTCGGGTATACGGCGTGGTGCCCTCGTTGTGCGGGAAATCCGATCCCCACATGATGTGGTCGAGCGCGAGCTCGTGGCGATGCGGCACATCGTGGGGCTGCATGAAGCTCGCGCCCAGCCAGCAATTTCGAGCGATTAGTTCACTTGGCCGCAGTCCGCGCTGCTCGAGCTCCGAACGGTCGAACTTCACGGTCTGCTTCTTCGGGTCGACCAGCGTGTCGAGTTTCGTGTCGAGGCCGCGGGCCAGGGCACCCAACCATTTCGAGCCGCCCTGCTCGGTGATGACAAGTTGGAGGTCCGGGAAGCGTTCGAAGACGCCGCCGAAGACCAGATGCCAGATAGTGCGGTGGCTCCAGAATGCGTATTCGTAGACAAGCACCGGCATGGTGGCTGGGTGATCGGGAAGTGATGGTGCCCCACTTCCCGCATGAGTGACCACCGGGAGTTCGGCGTCAACACACGCAGCCCACAGTGGGTCGTAGTCGGACGAGTAGAGCGGGGCGACTGTATTGGGTGGCACCGACGCGAGAAGTACACCGCAGATTTCTGGACGGCCCGCGGCCCATCGCACTTCCGACACGGCGTCGTTGACATCGGTTGGCAGCAGCTGGATGACTCCCTTGCGGCGACCAGGCACCGCCGCGCAGAAATCGATGAGCCATCGATTGTGGGCTTGTAGTCCAGCCCATTGGCGGGCGTGCGCTTCTGGCGTTGTGGCCAGGGTGCCGGCCAGCGATCCGCCGGTGAAGAACGGTGGAGTGGTGTTGGGAAAGACCACCTCGGCCGAAATGCCGTCGTCTTCGAGCGCGGCGAGACGCCGCTCGCTGTCGTAGTTCAAGAAGTAGTCATCATCATCGCTATCGAGCCATGCCGACTCGAAACCCGCGGCCCAGTCGGTGAAGTCGTCCGCCCATTGCGCTGGGAGATACGGCCGGTAGCCCTCGATATCGGCACCCGCATGGGTGTCGGCCGAGATGATGGTCAGGCGAGACTGGTCACCGCTGGCGTTCATGGGCGATCTACTCCACGGGTCTACGCAATCAGAAGATCTCGCACGATAATGTCATTCTCATCGCCTGTCTATGTTGCCAGGTATCCGGCGAGCCGAATCGAGCACCTGTGTCAACTACTCCCGGGCCACGGTTTGTTCCGCTGCGCGTTGTCGAGGTGATTGACGAGACTCACGACGCCCGGTCGTATGTTTTCAACATCCCAGAGGACGAGCGCGACGCGTTCGCCTACCGAGCGGGCCAGTACTGCACTTTCAAGGCAGAGGTCGACGGCATCACCCAGCTGCGGTGCTACTCGATGTCGAGCTCACCTGATGTCGACGAGCCCTTCCGGACCACGGTCAAGCGGGTGATCGACGGTGTGGTCTCAAATCACATCAACAATTCACTGGTGGCCGGCGACACGATTCTCGCCACGCCTCCGGCCGGCGTGTTCTGTCTCGATGACGACGACAATCGGCCAATCGTCGCCTTCGCGGGCGGGAGTGGGATCACCCCGATCGCGTCGATCACGAAGACGGCGCTGGCGGCGACCGACCGCTCGGTCCAGTTGCTGTTCGCCAATCGGGACGCCGCTTCGGTGATCCTCGGCCCCGAGCTCGATGCGCTGGCGAAGGCCGCCGCCGACCGCTTCACCGTTTCCCATCATCACGATGATGTCGGTGGGTTTCTCACCGCCGACGAGGTCGCGAACTTCCTAGGCGACGATCTCAACGTTGCCGTCTACATCTGTGGCCCGACGCCGTTCATGGACCTGGTTGAGCAGACGCTCGGCGAACTCGGTCATGATCCCGCACTCGTACGCACCGAACGTTTCGTGAATGCGACCGCCGCAGAACCAGATGCGTCACCCTCGACGGACGACGAACCCGGCTCCATCACGCTCACCTTGAGCGGTCGAGTGCACGAACTCGAACATCACGTCGGCGAAACCATCCTCGAGGCCGCGCGGCGCGGCGGACTCAATCCGCCCTTCTCGTGCCAGGCCGGCAATTGCGCCACCTGCATCGCGGAGCTTCGAGAAGGCGACGTACGAATGCGCGTGAACGACGTGCTCACCCCCGACGAACTCGCCGAAGGCTGGATCCTTACCTGCCAGTCACTGCCTACAACCTCTACGTTGTCCGTCGTCTACCCAGACTGACCACCCCGACTGACCTGCTCGCTACTTCTCCAAGGACAGCAATGCTCATTGCCCAGATCACCGATACCCATGTCAGCGCGCCTGGCGTGGGGACGTGTGGCGGCGCCGTTGACTCAAACGCACGGCTCGGCGCCGCGATCGAACACCTCAACGCGTTGTCCCCCCGACCCGATTGTGTTCTCATCACCGGAGATCTCGCCGACCAGGGGAACGACGAAGAATACGAGGAGTTCGTTCGCCTCGTCGAGGCGATCGAGATGCCGGTCCACTTCGTGATCGGAAATCACGATGACCGAGCGGTCATGGTCGAACACCTCGACTTTCCGGCCCCGCTCCCCGGCGGATGGCTGCAGTATTGCGTGGAGGACTACGACGTCCGGTTGATCCTTCTCGATTCAACCAACGATGTGCACCACCTGGCCGAGTTCTGCGGGGAGCGTCTGGCCTGGCTGCGAGCGCGATTGGCGGAGCAACCCGAACGACCCACCCTGGTGGCGATCCACCACCCGCCGTTCAACACCGGAATTGCCTTTCTGGATGCCGAAGGAGCCGCGTGGGCCGATGACCTTGTCGCCCTTCTCAGCGAGCATGACAACGTGCAGCTCGTGGTGAGCGGCCATGTCCATCGGTCGATCCAATCGGTCGTCGGCGGGGTGCTCGCAAACATCTGCCCCTCGACCGCCCAGCAGACAACGCTCGACCTCGCCGAGAACCCGTCGGTCGACTCGCTCTTCGTACTCGAGCCGCCTGCGTTCCAGGTTCATCGCATCAACGAGGGTCCGGTCGTCACCCACACCGTGCCGGTCGGAAACTACGAAGGCATTGTGCAGGTGAGTCCCGAGGCGCGGGCCGGGTTCGCCACAAAGGACCCTCGAGTCCTCTTCGCCAAGCGCGATCACCACAGCCCGAGTGCTTGACGTTTTGCCGGACTAGTTGCCCGTGAACCGATCGCGTAAGACGCGGCGGAGCACCTTTCCTGATGGCAAGCGCGGAATCTCGTCGACCACATGCAGCGCGCTGAGTTTCTTGTACGACGCGAGCTGCTCGGCGACCACCGTTTGCAGATCGCCCGCCGTGGCGGTTGCGTCGGCCCGGAGCTGCACCGCGCCAACCACCAGTTCGCCCGATGCCTCGTCGGCCACACCGAACACCGCGCAGTCGGCCACGTCAGGATGACCGTGCAGAACCGCTTCCACCTCCGCGGGAGCAACCTGGAAACCTTTGACCTTGATCATCTCCTTCACCCGGTCGGTGAGGTGCAGCCACCCATCGGCTTCCACCCAGCCGACGTCACCAGTGCGATACCAGCCATCGTCAAACGCATCGACGTTCGCCTCCTCGGGCAGGTACCCCGCCATCATCGATGGACTCTTTAGCTGGATCTCCCCGGTTGCCCCGGGAGAAACCAGCTCGCCGGTTTCGAGGTCGATCACCCGCATCTCGACGTCGTGAAGCAGCAACCCGGCCGAGTCGAGCCGCCAGCTGTCGGGATGCCCCACGTGATTCGCAGTGATGACCGGCACCTCGCTGGCCCCGTACGCCGGGAGAAACTCGATGCCGGTGCGTTCGGTCACTCGGCGGGCAACACTCTCGGTAACCGGCGTGGCGCCCCACATGATGTAGCGCAGCGACGAAAGATCGTACCGCTCGAGGTCGGGATGGTTGGCCATCGCTAACGCGATCGGGGCGACCGCCATCTCAAGCGTGATGCCGTCGGCCTCAATGTGTTGGAGCAGCGCGTCGAGGTCGAACCTCGGATGGAGTCGAACGGAGGCCCCGGCCGCCGCCGCGGCGAGCAGGTTGAGGAGCCCCAGAATATGAAATGGAGGGGTCGCGACCTGGATGCGATCGTCGGGACCAAGGCCCAAGGCCGACACCCAGTGAGCGGTACCGACCTCCAATGAACCGTGAAGGTGACGAACGGCCTTTGGCATTCCCGTCGTGCCGGAACTAAAGACGAGCACGGCTTCTCGATTAGCCCAGTCAGTGACCGTCTGCGGGCGAACCGCGGGACTGGCGACGAGATCAGCGTGCACCCCGTCGCGATCAAGATGCACAATCGCATCATTGGCGATCAGTCCGTCGAGCACGTCGGGCGTCTCACCGTCGCAGACAACGAGGGCCGGAGAGGTGAGCGAGAACGCGTGGCCGACTTCGGCCTGTTTCCACGAAGGGCTCACCATCACAACGGCCGCACCCAGCTTCAGCACACCGAACACCATCATCACGAACTCGGGTCGATTCCCGGCCATCATCGCGACGCGATCGCCAACACCAATTCCACGACCGGCGAGGAATGCCGCGGCCGAGTTCGCCATGGCATCAAGCTCGGCGAACGTCCACTGTTCATCGCCGGCCCGTAGCGCCGTCGCCTCCGGTCGGTGGTCCGCCGCCTCCTCGAGGAACGTATGCAGCCCAACCGGGTCCCGGTACGTCATCGAACCAAAACTGGGGGCAACACTCATGTCGACATCCTCACTGTCCTCACTAACCACACTGGGGCACCGAGCGAGCGAGAATGCCGCTCTACTGATTCGACTACCGTAGTTCTCGCCCGCCTGACCTGCTGAGGAGCACCTATGGCCGCCACGATCGACGATCAACTCGCCATCCAGGATCTCACCACTCGATACGCCCAGCACCTCAGTCGCCACGAGATCGACGACCTCGTCGCATTGTTCCTTCCCGACGCGATCTATCACGCGTTCAATACCGACTATTCGATGGAAGAATTCCCGGCTCTGCTCACCGCTGCGCCACGCGGCCAACTGATCGTCAATCCACCTTTGATCGATATCGACGGCGACCTCGGCACGGGTTCACAGCACTACATCTTCATCGACCAACGCACCCACGACATGCGGCTGGCCTGGTACGACGACCTCTATACCCGCACCGAGAGCGGCTGGCGCTTCGCCCGCCGCACTACGACGTTTCTACGACGCAACGGCAGCATGGATCACGGCAAAGAACACGACCCGATTCGGCCGTAGCCCGACCGACCCTCGAACGATTCAGCGCTTGGCGATGCCGTTGAAGAGGAGGTTCCAGACTGATTCAGCCTGGACTTTGCGATCAACAGCGTTGGCGTTCGCCGCAGCACCGAAGGCGTTAAAGAGTGTGGTCTGAAGTACGAATGCGGCGGTACTGCGGGGGTGGTCGATCTCGACCGCTCCGGCCTCAGCCGCGGCCTCGATGGCCGACTGGACCTGAGCGAAGAGCGGTGCGGTCGCTCCAACTACGGCCGCCCGATCAGTGGTCATCAGCTCGAAGACAAACGCGGCCATCGAACGAACCGTGAGGTGGGGCGACGGCGACGAGACCGTCGGTTGCTGCAGGCTCCAAACGAAGATGGTGACGATGGCGGTGTGCAGACGCTCGAGCGGATCGTCGATGTCACAAAGAGTCCTCTCGAGCTCTTCAGCGGCCGAGCGAATCGCGTCCTCATAAACCGCTAGCAGGAGATGCTGCTTACCGTCGAAGAATTGGTAGAAGCTCCGCAGAGATTGGGTCGACCGCTCGACGACGTCCTGGACCGTGAAGTCGAGACCGCCCTTTTCGAGGATGAGTTCGGTGGCGGCGTCGAGGAACCGTTGGACACGTTCCTCCGCCCGGACTCGGGCCCCGTCAAGTGAGCGCGAAACCGCCTGGTCGCGCAGTGGAGATACTTCGGCGGCAGCGTCGTCAGCCATGCCGGCCACGGTACCGCTCGGACACGGCGCGGCGGCGGCTCATTCGGGCTGGGCGTGAATCACACCGCCGAGCATGACGAAGTCGACCTGCTCAGTGACGCTGATGTCTTCGAGCGGATTGCCAGGTACGGCAATGATGTCGGCCAGGAGGCCGGGTTCGAGACGCCCACGATCGTGCGCATCAACGAGTTCGGCCGAGGTGATCGTGGCCGTCTGCAGCGCCCGCAGCGGGCTCGCACCGCGCTCGGTAAGAGCGATGAGTTCTTTGGCGTTCTGCCCGTGAGGGATGGCGGGAGCGTCGGTGCCACAGCACACCTTGATCCCAAGTTCGAGTGCTCGCGAAATCGTTTTTCGGGCCTGCGGGAAGACTTCGGCCGCCTTCGCCTGCAGCTCAGGAGCGGCATGGGAAACGTCCATTCCGTCGGCCAGGTAGGTCGTGGCCACGAGGAACGTGCCCCGCTCCTTCGCTAGGGCAAGAGTGTCTTCGGTCATCAGCGAACCGTGCTCGATGCAATCGATGCCCGCGTTGATCGCGGCCCGGATGCCGGCGTCACCATGTGCGTGCGCGGCAACCTTGATACCGGCCCGATGAGCCTCGTCCGCGGCGACCGCAAGTTCCTCGTCGGAGTACTGCTGAGCACCGGCCGGCCCCGTGTGAGACATCACGCCACCCGACGCGCAGATCTTTATGACCTTGGCCCCGAACTTCAGCTGATGGCGGACTGCCTTGCGGACTTCGTCGACTCCGTTAGCCACGCCTTCTTCTACCGTGAGCGGCATGATCCCGTGGGCCAAGCCCACGAACACCGTGGGTTCGAGATGACCACCGGTCGGACAGATGGCATGGCCGGCGGGCACGATTCGAGGACCAACTACGTAGCCCCGTTCGATCGCCCGGCCGAGCGAAACATCGAGCAGGTGCCCACCGGTCGGGATGAACAAGCCCAGGTTGCGCACGGTGGTGAACCCGGCCAGCAGCGTGGTCTTCGCATTCACGACGGCCCGAAACGACCGATCGATCGGCGTCTCGACAACTGACGTGCGGGCACCGCGATCGCCGGGACCACCCATGAAGAAGTTGAGCTCCATGTCCATGAGCCCCGGCAAGAGCGTGCGGTCACCGAGTTCGATGACGGTCGCATCGGCGGGCGCGGCATCGGAGCCGACACCAATGATCTTGTCGTCTTCGACCACGACGACACCGGGGCTTTGGACTTCGCCGGTGACAACATCGACCATCCGGTCGGCCCGTAGAACAGTGATAGCCATCGCGGTCAGAACCCCGGCTCGAGCACGAGCGGAATGTCGGCCGCTCCGCTGTCGGGCACATGCGGCTGCTTCCACGCTTCGACGGGGAACGATGCCGTCACCAAAGAGAAGGCGAGATGAGCCAGATTGCGGTCGGCATCGCCGACGGGTGCAACACCCAGGGGCACGGTGCGGGCGTGGTCCATGATTGCTTCGAGCCGGGGAAACGCGGCGTCGTAGAACGCCTGCATCTCCGCCATCGTCGAGCCAAGCCGTTTGGCGTAGCGCTCCCCCTCGGTGGCGAGAATCCAATCGGACCAGACCTCGAGATCAGCGAACTCGGGTGGGAGCAATGTGTCGGTCACTCTTCTCTCCTCAGTTCCCGACCGTGACGGCGACGTCACGTTCGGCTCGATAGGCATTGACGTCTTCTCGCACCGCGTGATGCAGGTTGCGGACCAAGATCTCCTGGTCACACAACGGGAACTCTCGCACGACCGCAGACTCAATCATTGTTTGCGTGGCTTCAAGCGTGTTGCCGTCTTGGAGTGAGAATTCCTTGAACGTCACCGCCGCAAGCTCTTGACTGATCCGCTCGGCGAGATTCTTCGGTTCGGCGAAGTAGAGGTTCGCTTCGAAGCGGTGGCTATTCACCGACGTGGGCCAGTAGTGGTAGGTCAGATACCAGCCGGGCTCCCAGATCAGAATGACCATGTTGGGATAGATCTGGAACGAGTCGGTTCCCCAGGCCCGATGGTTGGCGGGGTTGAGGCCAGGCGGCAGGTTCGACAAATCAATATCGGCGGGTTTGTCCCACGGTCCGAAGAGGCCCGACCGCAACACGTTTTCAATCGGCTTCACCATGCCGGGGTCGGACGGCGGCGCCATGCCACCCCACGATGAGACCACACTGTGGGCGACCGGTTCGAAGATCTCGTAGTGCAACGCTTCGAATCCGACGCCAGCCAGCTTCTGCGCCTCGTCGGCGACGGACTGGCGCATGTGCAAAATCGGCGCATGGTAGAACTCGGCGAAGGCGTCGATGAAGAGCTTCCAGTTGGCGCCGACATCCGCCTTGTACTCGTAACGGTAGGTCATCTCGCCGAAGGGGTAACCGTCGAGTCCGGTGGCCATACC
>JBLIOE010000017.1:0-71528 GCA_047639555.1 Candidatus Aldehydirespiratoraceae bacterium | reverse complement strand
CTCATCCTTCTCGACTTGATGATGCCGGAGATGGACGGATTCGAATTCGTTTCCGCCCTGCATCACCGAGATGACTGGCGGTCGATCCCCGTGATCGTCATCACGTCGATGGACCTCACCGCGGCCGAACGAAATCGGCTCGGAGGCGGAGTCGAACAAGTCTTCACGAAGACGGACTACACAATGGAAGACCTCCTACAGGAGGTCCGGCGGGTTGTGCCACGCACGGCCGAACGGAGCGAATAATGGCGCGACTACTTCTGGTGGAAGACAACGAACTCAATCGAGACATGCTGTCGAGGCGGCTGACCAAGCGAGGGCATGAGGTCTTGATTGCCGTCGATGGAGCACAAGGCGTCTCGATGGCGCGAGAAGAGCAACCCGACCTCATCTTGATGGACATGAGCCTTCCGGTGCTCAGTGGGTGGGACGCCACCGCTGAACTCAAGGCTGATGAAGAAACGCTCAGAATTCCCGTCCTCGCTCTTACCGCCCATTCGATGGCCGGCGACAAGGAACGGGCACTCGCGGCCGGCTGCGACGACTTCGACACGAAGCCCATCGAACTCTCCCGCCTTCTCGAAAAGATTGCCGCACTCCTACCGCGTTAGCGATCAATACCGCGCGCTCGTACATGAAAGCAGCGTCAGTTCCGGTTCTCGTCGAACCATCGACATCTACAGTTCGCTCATGTCCGTTCGATCGTTCTTTCGCCAACTCGTTCGTCCCGCTGCTCCGCGCCATCGATACGAACCCCTTAAGCCGAAGCTGGGCACCAGCCTGAGAGATGCCCACGGCCCTGGCGCCTCGCCGTACGTCGAACACGGGAGCGCGGGCCACGTCCTGCTCGGCCAGGATCCGCGTTGTGTTACTCCTGAAGAACCGGATCCTCAGACTCCCCGGCGAACGCTCCGGTCCTAGTCAGCCGCAATCCCAAAAGGCGTCTCCGCGGGGACGTTTTGTAGCGAGCTGTGAGTCTGGCGTCACTCTGCGCAGGAGTCTGATCCGCCGCCCGAAGTCGGGTCGCTCTTCAGAGCGTGATGATGGTGCGGCCCGTGGACTGCCGTCTTGCCATGGCGTCGATCAGAGCGGGGATATCTTCGAAAGCGCCGACTGCGCCGACCACTGGCCGCACGGCTCCGGATCGAACCAAGTCGACGATCTCGGCGGTGATCTGCGCCCCCAGCGAGGTGGGCGCGACGTTCCACCCCATGGCCGATTTGAGGAAGCCGATCGTGTCGTCGTCGGCATAGTTGAGCAGCACGCCGCAGAGCGAGATGTTGGACATCGCCAGACGGCGCGGAACCACGAACGGTTCATCGGCGACGGTCTTGTTCGATGAGAATCCGTTCATCACATAACGACCGTTGTAGGCCGTGCATTTGATCGATGCGTCCCACACCGCCTCGCCGACGTTGTCGAAAACGACATCGACACCTCGGTTGTTTGTCTCGGCCAGCACGACGGCCTCGAAGTCCTCGGTGTTGTAGTTGATGGCGACGTCGGCCCCCAGGTCGCGGCACAGCTGGACTTTCTCGTCGGAACCAGCGGTCGCGAAGACCCGCGCCCCTCGATGCTTCGCGAGCTGGACAGCAGCCGAGCCGGCGCCTCCGGCCGCGGCATGGACAAGCACCGTTTCGCCGTCGACCAGCTTGGCCCGGTCGAAGAGGCCGAGCCACGCGAGATGGAAAGGGAAGTAGAGCGCGGCGGCGCCCGGTAGTTCAATGTCGTCGGGCATGTCGAACAGCGCACCGGTCGTGCAAATCGCCTGTTCGGCGAACCCGCCGTGGGCCCGCTTTGTGGTGGCGACGACTCTGCGTCCGAGCCACTTCTCGGCGCCTTCGCCGCAAGCGTCGACAACCCCCATCACTTCCATGCCGGGGCTATACGGGAACTCCGGCGGGGCCATCATGTTGCCGCCGGTGATGCGCTCGAGATCGTTGAGGTTGAACGGGATCGCTTGCACTCGGACCAGAACTTCGCTCGGCTCGGGCACAGGAATCGGGACGATGTCGAGTTGCAGCACCTCGAGTGGATCGCCGTATTCGTGCACCCGCCAAGCCCGCATCGTTCCTGTCGCGTCAGTCATCGTGCTTCCTCGGGGCGGAGATCAAAGTGGTCGATGTAGGCGGCGAACTCCGACCGGACGCGATCCGGATCGACACCAAACTCCTCGGGCGAGTAGCGATGGATGCCGTGTTTCCCCGGCGGGTTGTCGTCGATGAACGTTTGCATTCCGGTCGCCGCCGCCTCGGTCATCGGCAGACCAAACGCCTCGTAGATCTTCTCGACGACCCCGAACTGGTTGGTGATGAAGTCCGGGAAAAACATGTCGTAGAACACGGCGTCGGGATACTCCTTGGCGGTGCGAACATCGATGCCATGCATCAGGACCCGCCGCAGACGCGCCGTCCAGTCATCGGCGACTTCGACGGGATCCACACTGTCGCTGCCGACTCGGCGAACGATCGTTGTCAGGCTCGCATACGAGGTCATCGACTTCACCGGGTCACGATGGGTGAAGACGATCCGGGCATCGGGGTAGGTCTCCAGCAGGTGTTCGAGGCCCCACAGGTGCGCACCGGTCTTCAGCACCATGCGATCACGGGCGTGGCCCGACTGGAAATGCTGGAGCTGGCGATGATGCACCTTGTAGACCTCGGCCCAATCGGCTTCGTGGTCCACCCAATCCTCATACGTGGGCACTCGAAACTGGTTGTGGAACAACGGTGTGCACATCGACTCCCCCATCAACACCACACACTCCTGTGTCAGCTGCGCGCCCATCGGGTGAATGGCATCGAAGCCAGGAAGCTGCAGATCACGGCCCGGGAAGGTTGCCTCACACATGGCGATTCGGGGGTCCGTCTCGAATGTGTCTGTCTGGGGCGGAGGCGACGGGAACATCACCTCCCACGTGAGCGGAGCCCGACTGTCGGGGTCCTGCGCCAAGATGTCGTGCAGGATCGTGGTGCCGGTGCGGGGCATGCCGATGATAAAAACCGGACGCACAATCTTCTGCTCGGCGATGTTTGAAATCGTGGCACGATCGCGGGTGTAACCCAGCCGGTTGACGGTGTGGAGCAACATCCGTTCGTTCGAGATCAGCCGACCGATGTCGTTGAGTTGGCCGTCGCGGGCGAGTGAATCGACCAGCCGACCGAGTGGCTCAACGAACGGCCCATCGCCGAGATCCTCCAGACCACCAGTACGTTCACTGGCAACTGCCAACACCTCGTTGACCCCCAGACTTGCGACGTCGTTGCTCATGCGTGTCCCCGATCTCCCCCGGTCTTCGTGCTCACTTCCTACCAGCGCTCGATGGCGGAACGTTCGAGAGTGCCGCCGCTCGGAATTGGGCGGGGGTTTCGTTCGTGAGTCGAGCGAAGCGCCGTGTGAAGTCCGGCTGGTCGTAGAACCCGCAGCGCGTCGCGATTGACGCGATCGGCTCGCTCGTGTCCCGCAGCATGGCGGCTGCCGTTTCGACTCGTACCCGGACGACGTATTGCGTCGGAGTAACACCGAACACCTTTCGCATTCGGCGCTCGAGTTGGGTTTCGGTGCAGTCGGCGATGGCCGCGAGGTCGCTCAACCGGACGGGCGAGTCGATGTGAGCCCGCACATGGTCGACGACTGCTTGAAGCCCGTCGAAGGTGATGGTTTCTGAGCTCGGCCGCCGAAGATCTCGGCTCAGCGACACAAGCCCGACCACGGCGCCGGAGTCTTGAGAACGCACCGGCAGTTTGGTAGTCAGGTACCAACCGAGCTCACCATTGGTGCGGCGAATTACCTCAAGTTGATCGTGCAGTGGCTTGCCGGTCGCGAAGACCTCACCGTCTTGCTCTTCGTAGCGCTCGGCCAGCTCGTCAATGAACAACTCATGGGCAAGGGCACCGATGACATCTCGCTTGGATGTCTTTCCGGTTCGGCGAACAAAGGCCGAGTTCACCTCGACGTACGTGCCATCACGGTCCTTGGCGCAGAACATCACATCGATCAGCGTTTCGTACAGCGCAACCAGCTCGGGCTGACACGCGAACAAGGGTTTGGTGGATTCGGTCGCCATTCCAGTCGGCATCGTACAAGACCTCTCCTCCGCGTTCCGCCACGCTAGAGGAGTGACTACAGATGATCTGGCTGACGATGCCGTGGCCCTCGTGGGCCGCTGGCTACAAGAGGCACAGCTCCACGAGACACGGCAAACGCAACAAACCATGAACCAGTTGGAGGGGATCGTTACCGATCCCGATGGTGTCGGGTTTGTCATGCAGTTCGTGGACCGAGTTGTTCGACCCGACGACGACCGAGTCGCGGCCCAACAGCTTTGGGCAATCGTGCAAGAACGCACACTGCCGCAGTTTCTGTCGTCGATCGACCGTGTCCTGCTCCGGGCTGGAGCGCGCCTCGCCCGGATACTGCCGGCCATCGTGGTGCCGCTCGCTCGCCGGCGCATGCGCTCCATTGTTGGACACCTCGTCGCTCCGGCGGAACGAGAGAAGCTCGCGATGCACCTGCGCCGCAACCGAGAAGCCGGATTTGCGCTGAATATCAACCTGCTGGGGGAAGCCGTGTTGGGCGAGCGCGAAGCCGAGCGTCGCCTCGACGAACTCCTCGACCTCGTCGACCAACCAGACATCGACTACGTGTCGGTCAAGATCTCGGCCATTGCCTCTCAGCTCAACTACTTCGCCCATGAAGACAGCTTGCGCCGGGTGACGGAGAGGCTTCGCTTGCTGGTCGAGACCGCTGCGGATGCCAGCACTCCCACGTTCATCAACTTCGACATGGAGGAGTATCACGACCTCGACCTGACGCTGCGGGCGTTTATGAGCGTGTTGAGCGAACCGCACCTTCTTGGGGTTGACGCCGGCATCGTTCTCCAGGCCTACTTGCCGGATTCTTTCGACGCGTTGCAACAGCTCGTCGAGTGGGCGAACGACCGACATGCCATGAACGGGGGCGAGGTGAAGGTGCGCCTCGTGAAAGGTGCCAACCTGGCCATGGAACGCGTCGATGCCGCAATACATGGCTGGGCCCAGGCACCGTACGCGTCAAAGATTGAGGCCGACGCCAACTACAAACGATGCCTGGAATGGCTGCTCACGCCATCTCGTATGCGCGGTGTGCGTCTTGGTGTGGCGAGCCACAACCTCTTCGACGTTGCGTGGGCCCATCTCCTCGCTACGGACCGAGGCGTGAGTCATCGGATCCAGTTCGAGATGCTGCAGGGAATGGCGCCCGCACAGGCCCTCGCGGTTCGACAAACAACCGAAATTGGTCCGACCGCGAGTCCGATGCTGTTGTATACACCGGCCGTCGCCGCCGCCGACTTCGACGTATCGATTAGCTATCTGTTTCGCCGACTCGAAGAAACGGCATCGCAAGACAACTTCCTGCGGCACCTGTTCAACCTCGAGCCCGGTTCGTCAGCGTTTGCTGCTCAGGAACAGATCTTCCGAACCTCACTGGCCCAACGCAACGACGTCGAGTCATCGCCTCGCCGAACTCAGGACCGCCAGGCCCCGCCGACGTCCGCATACCGGATTGGTACGCCGTTTCGCAACGAGCCCGAAACCGACCCCACCCTCGCCGCGAACCAAGAGTGGATCTCGCGGGTGATGGCGGACATCCCTGCATCGAGGCGAACCGCCGACCTCACCACGATTCGCGAGGTCGACGAGGCACTGCTCAGCGCCCAAGACGCACAGGTCAGCTGGGGCCAGCTTCCTCTCGCGGAGCGTCAAGCGATCCTGCACCGTGTCGCCGACCAGTTGGCTGTTCGCCGTGGGGAACTCATCACGACCATGGTGCATGAGGCAAACAAAACATTCGTCGAGGCCGACGGGGAGGTTGCCGAGGCGATCGACTTCGCTCGCTACTATGGCGACGCAGCAATCGCCCTCGACGCACTCGCTGCTCGTTTCACACCGTTGGGAGTCGTGGCGGTCGTGCCGCCATGGAATTTCCCGGTCGCCATCCCGGCGGGCGGAGTCCTGTCGAGCCTGGCGGCCGGCAACGCAGTACTGCTCAAACCTGCGCCGGAAACTCCTCGTTGCGCCGAGATCGTCGCCGAAGCTTGTTGGGCCGCTGGTGTTCCGCAGCAGGTGCTGCGGTTCATGCCGGTTCCCGAAAACGAAGTTGGACGGCACCTCATTACCTCAGTCAACGCGGTGATCCTCACCGGCGGTTCGGAGACAGCAGACCTGTTCCGCTCATGGCAGCCCGACCTGCGAATGTTCGCGGAGACCAGCGGCAAGAACGCTCTGATCATCACGCCGAATGCCGATATTGATCTCGCGGTGGCCGACCTCGTGCTGTCCGCGTTTGGCCATAGCGGGCAGAAGTGTTCGGCCGCCAGCCTGGCGATACTCGTCGGGGATGTGTACGACTCACCTCGGTTCCGTCGCCAGATCATCGATGCGGTGTCCAGCATCGATGTCGGTCCTTCGACGGCAATTCAAACGACGATGGGCCCCCTGACCGGAGATGTCAACGACCGTTTGGCTCGAGGACTCAGCCAGCTCGACGACGGCGAATCGTGGGTTGTGAAGCCGCAGCAGTACGAGCTCGCGGGGAAGACCTTGTGGTCGCCCGGCGTCCGCGATGGGGTGACTATCGGATCGTGGTTCCACTCCACGGAGTGCTTCGGGCCGGTGCTCGGGCTGGTCCACGCAAGAGATCTCGATGAAGCAATTGCTATTCAGAATTCGAGCGCGTTTGGTCTGACGGGCGGCATCCACTCACTCGATCCGGCCGAGATCGATTCCTGGACTGAGCGTGTCGAGGTCGGCAACGGCTACGTAAACCGGGCGATCACCGGTGCGGTTGTGCAGCGACAGCCGTTCGGTGGATGGAAGCGGTCGTCGGTTGGTCCCGGGGCCAAGGCCGGCGGCCCGAACTACGTCGCCCAGCTCGGCAGCTGGTCCGCCGACCCTGACGTCGATGACGACTACGCGACCGAGTGGGCTACTCACTTCAGCGCGACGCACGACCCAACCGACCTCTTCTGCGAAGCGAATGTTTTCCGCTACCGCCCGCTCACCCGAGTGCTCATACGGGTCCAGAAAGATGCAGACGAACGATCGCTCTACCTGGCGGCGAAAGCCGCGAAGATCGCCGGCGTCCTGATGATCGAGTCCCACGCGTCACGAGAATCCGAGCCTGATCTAGCGGACCGTCTCGGCGAGATCGGCGTGGAACGAATGCGCGTGGTCGGCGAGCCAATCGGAGAGCGGCTCCGGATCGCAGCCAACGCCGCTGCGGTGGA
Source organism: Candidatus Aldehydirespiratoraceae bacterium (assembly GCA_047639555.1). Taxonomy (GTDB): domain Bacteria; phylum Actinomycetota; class Acidimicrobiia; order Acidimicrobiales; family Aldehydirespiratoraceae; genus JAJRXC01. The sequence goes on along the minus strand of JBLIOE010000017.1, from coordinate 64,261 downwards.
CGTTGCCGATAGCCCAGTCATTCCCGTCGGCCGCGTCGAGTTCTTGCACTATGTCCGCGAGCAGGCGATCAGCACGACGTTGCATCGCTTCGGGAACCTCGCTGGCTAGTGCGCCGAGACCGCCTCGGCGGTGGTTGGTCGGACCGCGAGAATCGACGTTCGACCGATGCCCTTCAGGTCATAGGACCGGCGGATCTTGCGAACGTCGAGATCCTCTCGGTCGAGCAAGTATTCCGCACCCTCTCTCGGCACGGCGACGCTGCCGCCCCGGGCGACCGAGGTGAGTCGGCTGGCCAAGTTAACAGTCGTGCCGAACACGTCGCCGCCAACGGTGACCGTCGGCCCGAACGCGATTCCGCAGTGCACCGGCGGGATCCCCTCTTCCGCCGCGAGGCGTTCGATGAGCTCCAACGCGGCGGAAAGCGCCACGTCGAAGGTGTCGACAACGAACATCGCCTCGTCGCCAATCAGCTTGACCACCCGGCCGTCGTGAAGCGACACCACATCGAACGCGGCCGCCTCGAACGTCTCAATCACCCGGGTGAGTTCCTCGGCGCTCGCCGATTTGCTCAGCTGCGAGAAACCCGACAGATCGGCGAAGGCAACTGCTTGACCCAGCGCGGTCCGGTCGACGGAGAGTCGATGACCGATCGCGCCGAGGAGATGGCGCCGCCAGACATAGGCCATTGTCTTCTCCATCAAGCCGAAGACATCGATGTCAGCATCGGCTAACTCCGCCAGTCGATTCTGGCCGCCCATCGGGGCAACCTCGCCGTTGCCTTCGAGGTTGAGCACATCCAGTTGGGCATCGACGAGGCGAGAGAACGAAGTGCTCATCAGCCGGGCGAGGCGGAGGATGTCGGCATCGTCGACCGCTCCGGAGTCAACCAGACTGCCGAGCTGACTCACAACCTCGACGTCGGCTTCGCGAAACGCGATCTCATCGTCAGCGATCTCCGCGAAACCGAGCGCTCGCCACCAGCGACGGCTCCGCTCCGGGTCAACCCCCGTTCGCTCGGCGATCTCGCCGTGGTCGATGGTCGGCGCCTCGATCCCGGCCAACCGATAGACGGACGCCGCCCAATCGGCGGGAGTTGCAGAGCTACCTTCGGAGTTCACCGACCCATGATGGCCCAGTCGCTGCGGCCGTACCGGCTCCCGCTCAAGATCTGACGCGACCAGCTCGCCCGCGAGTTCGTCGAGCGAGCGACTTACCACGAGTAACAGGACCGAGAACGACCTGGCGTGCACTTCGTCGGTGAACCACGCCTCCGGGTGACGACCGAGTAAGCCTCGCGGATTCGATGCCGGGCTATTCGGCCGAGGAGTCGTACTCCATCGCGAGAGCGGGGTTGCCGCCGGTCCGAGACCCGGATGAGTCTCGGGCAGTGGCGACGGAGAGCCTGCATCCTCTCCGCGGTCGCCATGCTTGCTGACGGCGACAGTGTGACCTCCGTGGCGCTTCGGGTCGGCTACGCGTCTCCGAGCTCATTCATCGCTGCCTTGCGCGCCGAACTCGACGCACCGCCGCGAGAATTCATGCGAAACGTACAACGACGCTCTCTCAGTATCCGGCGAACTCACAAAAGTCGCCTAGTGGCCTGGGTCATACGGCCCTAACTCGTGGTCCAACCGGACGAGCTCCGTTCAGAAAGCCCCAAAACTTCACGATCCTCTCAACGTGGGAACAACCGCCGCTACCGCACCGACGTACGAGACCGCTCCTGACTGGCGCTCCCGTCTCGCGCTCCTCGGTCGCACCGCTGCACCGGTGGCGGGCCTCGATGACCGCCGCTTCCTTCGCCGGGTCTTCGTGAGCGCGATTGCGCTCTGGGCCGTCGGGATCGTCCCGTTCCTCACCATCGTGTCGCAGACCCAGGCGGTCACGGCCGTGACTGTGGGGGCCTACGTCAGCGGCGGGTTCCTGATCCGACTCGGCATGCACATCGCCGCCCGCACCGAGCGCATGCCCGGGTTCCTGCTGCTCGGCATCATTATCTGGGTCTCCGCTCTCGGCGCGGTCAGCGAGTTCTACTACGAGATGACCGCGGTCACGACGGTCGCCCTCTGCACCGCCTTTGTCTCGTGGCTTGGTACCCGTTTCGCTCCGCTCTATGGCCTCGCAACGGTCTCGGGAGTCTTCGCGGCCGGGATCGCCCAGGGCGACAGCGGCTTCGTCGACCGCACTGTCGTCGTCACGCTCGCCGTTGCCTTTGCGGTCACCATCGTCGGCCGGTCGAGCGACGCCTCGCGCCTCGCCCACGAAGACCGGGAGGTTCTGATGCACCGCCTCGCCCACGAATCTCGCCACGACGAACTGACCGGGGTTGGCAACCGCAAGCTCCTTATCGAGAAGGTTCAGTTTGCCCTCGCGTCCCCCAACGACGACGCCATCGCTCTGGCCCTCGTCGACCTCGACGACTTCAAAACCGTGAACGACACCCAGGGGCATGCGGTTGGCGACCTCGTGCTGCAGTCGGTCGCTTCGCGGCTGAAGCGAGCAGTCGGCGATGGAGCGTTCGTCACCCGCGTCGGCGGCGACGAGTTCGCAGTACTGTTCACGGACGGCACCGACGACACGTCCCGTCTGGTCGCGGTTCTCGAAGGGGCATGCAACCACGAGATCGAGGTCAACGGCCGCACCATCCCTGTGCGGGCCAGCGTCGGCGTGGTGGCTGCCCCACGGCGCGCTGCGTCGCTGAAGCGGTTGCTCGCCGCGGCCGACGAGGCGATGTACGGCACGAAGCGGGCCAGCCGGGCTCAGCGAGTCGACGGCATCCTCTGATCGAGCCGACGCATACAAGTCGCGGCAATCTGTTCCGTCACACGGGAGTAGCCGGCTGCTCGAGCAGCACCTTTATCTTCTTCATCGTCTCCAGGTGAGACGCCTCGGCCTGCCCGGACACAAAACGACGCAGAACCCACGGCGCATGGACACTCACTCGTTCCGTCAGGTGCACGCCGGTGTTGGTGTCCGCAATTTCGTAAGCCGTTAGCAAGCGGATGCCCGGTTTCTGCCAGGCATAGCCGCGGACCTCATGGAGCGACACCGGATCGAGCGTCGCGGTGTAAACCGCTTTCATGCGGCCTGGCCCGATCGGCACGCGATCCACCACTCGATAGCGCCGAGCGTTCGGCAACTCAGCGGTCGGAGCGATCTCTGTGATCGACTCGATCAGCGGATGTAAGGCCGTGAAATTCTCAAGATCGCACAAGAAGTCGTGGAGCCGCGGCCGAGCAACAGCAATATCGATCTCGTGCACAAAACCTGCGGCTGCCATATCGACCGACGTTAGTACCGGGCAAGAGCACCCCTGGCCGCGCACTATGCGAACCCCGATATTGCGGGCGAGGTCCACCGGTTGGCACAGCCGTGAGCTGTGGATGCCGGAATCTCGGCCCAATCCTTCATTGCCGCCGTGGTAGGGAGTATCCGGTGCTACAGCCTTCTGTCGCGCTCCTGCTGCTCAGCTGCACCTGGCGCAGGTGCCGAGGAGGTCGAGTCGGTGAGCAGCGGCGTTGAAGCCGGCCTGACTGGCTGCGCGATGGAGAGCCCTATCGAGGTTGTTTTCGGTGCGGGTGTCGAGGGAGAAGTCGGTGACGTCTCCGCAGTTTGAGCAGATGAGGTGGTGGTGATGTTCGGTCAGGTGCTCGGCGAGTTCGTAGCGGGCGAAGTCGTCGCTGGTCACGATGCGGGTGACGATGTCGGCCTCTTCAAGAATGGTCAAGTTGCGGTAAATGGTGGACTGCGGCAATGAGTCGTCGGCGGCGACGATCTGGGTGATGGTGAGGGGCCCGTCGCCGGCTTGCAGGGCGGCAACGAGGCGTCGGCGACCGCTGGTGTAGCGCTGGTTGGCCCGTTGGAGGAGGGCGGCGGCCTCGTCGTCGACTTCGTCATCGGTCATAAGTTTCACGCTACCTCGGAATGAGAATGGCTGAGAATCGGAGCGGCTACGCGTATCTCAGTGGGCGTGGTGTGGTTCATCGAGGGTCACTTTGTCACCGACGCGCATGAACTGTCCGCTGAAGCCTTGTCGGAGATGTTCTTCGGTGAGTACCGCGGTGGGCGGCCCGACTGCTATCGGAGTTGTGTCGAGTAGGAGGACCTGTTGGCAGCGGCGGGCGTCGTCGAGGCTGTGGGTGGTCATGACGACTGAGCGCCCGGAGGCGACTATCTCGTCGATGAGGTCGAGGATGATCGAGCGTGAGACGAGGTCGAGTCCGTTCACTGGCTCGTCGAGCAGGAGTACGTCGGACTCCTGGGCCAGGCCCTGCGCCACGAGCACGCGCTGTCGCTGGCCACCGGACAGGTCGTGGAGTTGGCGAGGAGCGAGGTCCTCGATCGCCATCCGGGCGAGCGCGCGGTCGACGGCGTCGCGGTCCGCCCGTCGAAAGCGGCGGAACAACCCGAGCGTGGCGTAACGAGCCAACGAGACCGTGTCGCGGACGGTGATGGGGAGGCTCTTGTCCACATCGGTTGCCTGCAGAACCAGTGCCGGAGGCAGGCCGGCGACCTGGGTGAAACCGGCGGAGGGTTCGATCGTGCCAGCGAGGGCGCCGAGCAGTGTCGACTTGCCCGAGCCGTTAGGGCCAATGACTGCCAGAGACGACCCGGCGGGCACGGTCAGGTCAACGCCGGACAGAGCGACCGTGTCGCCAAAGCAGACCTCGAGGTTCTCGGCGGTGATTGCAGGAGTCACCAAGCAAGCGTAGTTGGAACAGATATGAAAATGATTCTCATTCTATGTTGTGTTCTTCTTCGCTCGGCTCCTAAGGTAACTAATGGTAGTGAGTCTCACTATCAGATTGGATGGATGATGCGTTCCTCTTGCAGTGTTCTGGCCGCCGTGCTGACCAGCGCAGTCGTTGTGTTTACCGGCTGCGGCAACGACGAGGGCTCTTCCGGGAGCGCCCTCGGCGCTGATCGACCAACGGTCGTAGTGACCACCAACATCCTGGGTGGTGTTGTTCAGAACCTCGTTGGTGACGAGTTGCGGGTCCTTACAATCATGCCGGTCGGGTCAGATCCCCACGAGTTCCAGGCTTCGGCACAACAGGTCGCTCAGATCGGGGCAGCTGAGGGCCTCATCGTGAATGGCGCCGGATTCGAAGAAGGCCTTCTCGACGTGATCGAGTCGGCCGAGAGCGACGGAGTGCCCATCTTCGAAGCCATCAGCACTGTGGAAACCATCACATTCGACAGCGGTAGTCACGACGAACACGAAGAGGACGAGCACGAAGACGACGAGCACGAAGACGACGACAAGAATGAGCACAGCGATGAGCATGATCACGAGGGTGTTGATCCGCACTTCTTCACCGACCCCGCCCGGATGGCGCTCGCTGCAGACGGGATCGTTGCGTTTCTGATCGCCAACGTCGATGACGTGGACGTCAGCGCGTTGGAGGCCAACGCCGCGTCCTACATTGCACGGCTCGAGACACTCGATGCCGAAGTCGAGACGCTTCTGATGGCGATCCCGCCAGATCGACGAGTACTCATAACCAACCATGCAGTCTTCGGCTACTTCGCTGATCGATACGGGTTCGAAGTCGCCGGCACCATCATTCCGAGTGGCTCCACCGTCGACGGCACCAACGCTCGGGCACTCGTTGAGCTGGCCGAGTTGATCGAACACGAAGACGTGCCCGCGATCTTTGCCGACACGTCTTCGTCGGGCGAGCTTGCATCCACGCTTGCTGACGAAGTCGGCGAGATCAGCGTGGTCGAGCTGTACTCCGAATCGCTCGGACCCGACGACTCCGACGGAGCCACGTATCTCGACATGGTTCGCACCAACGCGGAGCGCATCACCGAAGCGCTCTCCGACTGATTACGAAGTACGGCGATGGAATACATCTTCGAGGCCTTCGAGCCGGCCTTTATGCAGCGGGCCCTCATCGGCAGCCTCATCGCGGCGATCGCAACGTCGCTCGTCGGCACGTGGGTCGTGCTGCGCGGCCTCGCCTTTCTTGGCGACGCACTCGCTCACGGCGTGATTCCTGGTATCGCGCTCGCTGTCATGTGGGGGTTCAGTCCGATTGTCGGCGCGCTCATCGCATCGTTGGTGATGAGCGGGCTCGTGAGCGTCGTGTCTACCCGCACCCTGGTTCGCGAAGACACCGCGATCGGCCTGCTGTTCGTTGGGATGCTCTCTTTGGGGATCGTGATCGTGTCGCAGTCCCGGTCGTTTTCGACCGAGGTGACCGCGCTGTTGTTCGGCGACGTTCTCGGAGTGACCGTCGCCGACATCCGTACCCAGCTTGTCGCCACGGCCGTAGTCGCGGTGATCACCGTTGTGTTGTACCGACCATTCCTTGCGCTCACATTCAACCGGGCCAAAGCACAAACACTCGGCATGCGACCCCGCCTCGCACAGACCGCGTTGTTGGCCTTGTTGGCGTTGAGCATTGTGGCCAGCTTCCAGGCCATCGGCACCTTGCTGGTGTTCGGTTTGCTGGTCGGCCCGCCGGCCACCGCATCACTGCTCGTACATCGTGTCCCGATCATCATGATGACCTCCATTGGGCTCGGCGCGGTGGCCGTCGTCGCAGGGTTGGTCGTGAGTTTCCATCACGGCACTGCTGGCGGGGCGACCATCGCCGGGCTCAGTGTCCTGCAATTCTTCATCGTCCTGATCGGACGGGAGATCGTGCAAGCCCTTCGCAACGCTGGACCATCGAAAGATGCACCGCCGCCGGCCATCGCGAGCCTCGCGCCTCGATTCCAATCCTGACGCGAACACGCCAGTTCAGGGAACCGCAGCGTTCTACGCGCCGGGTCCTGCGAGGGAGCTGATCAGCTCTCTGATAAAGGAGAACGTTCTGTTCTCTGCAACAGCAGCACCCCGGGCCGAAAGAGTGTCGCAGCACTGCTTACGTCACGCAGCGGGGGCCTCTAGCCTCGTCTCATGCTCTTGAGTTGCACAGACAACAGGTGCGGATCCATGTCATGAGTTCCTCGCACTACCCACCCGCGGCAGAAGTCCGGATCGACAGTCCGATCCGCCACGTCTGGTCCGTGCTGCTGGATGGCGATTCGTACCCAATCTGGAACGAGTTCATATTCGCGGTCGACGGCGACCTCCAGTCCATTGGGAGTCCAATTCGGCTGAGCGTGAAATTGGGCAAGCGGAATGGGTGCACCAGTTCGCCTCCCGAACTGCCTCCATTGGTCTCATGCGGTCTGAACGGCATCATCAGCTGAAGCCCACCGACAACGGTAATGCCACCATGTACACGACCTATGAGAAATTCTGGGGTCCGCTCAAACCACTGATGCCATTCAGGCATACCGACCAGGGCTTCAAGGAACAGGCCAATCAGTTGAAGAAATACTGTGAAGAAACTGGACCCGCGGCGCCTACTCAGGAAGCCCAATAGGCGGCGCTGCTGCGCTCTCTGGCGAGCAAATCGCTTCTCGGCGACTCACCAATTCACGCGGGTGCGAGACCTCAGCTCGACTCCGCGGCGCGAAACCCGGGGAGCTACATCGGTTGATAGAGCGGCCAGCTCTCATCGAACCCCTTGAGCTCGTAGTCGCCAGCCGGCGAGATCTCTCGACGGCCGCCGACGAGCGCCTCTCGAACGCCTCGACTCACGAGGGTCTGCGTTGGCCGAGCTGCGCTCTGAATGCGTGCGGCGACATTCACTGCCGGGCCGATCACGTCGTCGCCTCGGCGCTCGACCTCGCCGATATGGATCCCCACGCGTAGTTCGACTTCGTGCCGAGCGGCGACCCGATGGGCATCGTCGGCGAAGTCGATCGCACCGCTCGGAATAGAGAAACACGCAAGGAGGCCGTCGCCGAGGTCCTTCACGATCCGCCCAGAATGACGCTCTACTTCTGCCGACAAACTCTGGTTGATGAGGTCGAGCTTCTCCCGCCACGCTCTCGTCCCCAATCGCGTGGCTGTCGGCGTCGAGTCGACAAGGTCAACGAAGAGAATAGTTGCGAGTTCTTGGCCGTAGGACCCCGCTCGGCTCGTCCCCACCAAGAACTGTTCGATGGCTTCGGCAACCGCATCGGCGTTCTCGTGGAAGTAGAAGTGGTCGTCCCCCTCCAACTCCACGAGCTGCGCATCCGGAATTCGCTCGACGAGCCAACGGCTGTGCGAAAGCGGATAGAGAAGGTCGCCGGCGATGTGCACAAGTAGGACCGGACATCGAACCAGCGGCACGCTCTCACGGACGTCGAAAGTGCTGGTGAGCTCCCAGAACCGTTGAGCCGACTTGGGACTTCCCGACAATCTCTGCATCCGAGCATACGTCGAGCGCCATTCGGGATCATCGACCATGCTCGGCGTGATGATGTCGATGCTCTGCGGCGACGCAGCGTCGCCCCAGCTGCTGAAGTCGACCTGCAAGAACTCGGCCGGGATCCCGATCGGATAGTCATCGGCCTGGCTCAGTCGAGCGGTTGCCGCGTAGAGCATCAGTTGCGAGACCTTGTGTGGATGCTGCGCCGCGAACGCAATCGCCGGAGCACAGCCTTCCGCGCTCGCAAAGATCTTGACCGGCCCAGCTCCGATTTCGTCGACGAGCGCCCCGATATCAGCCACATGATCTTCGATGGTCGTCGGCGGGTCCGGTGCCGGTCGATCGGACTGCCCGATGCCGCGACGGTCGAAGAACGTGATCCGAGCGAATGAACCCAGTTGGCGCATGTGGCGCGCCATCACCGGGACCTCCCACATCGTCTCGATGTGGTTCAGCTGGGCGCCGACGGCCAGAAGCGGTTCGATCCCGTCACCGAATTGCTGATACGCGATGGAGGTGCCGCCCGAATCGATGTAAAGCGTTTCCGGGCGGTCCACGCCTCGACCTTAGGCGTCCAGCAGAGACCGACGTGTTCTCTACAACAGGAGCACCCCCGACAGGACTCGAACCTGCAACCTGCGAGGTAGAAGCTCGCTGCTCTATCCAGTTGAGCTACGGGGGCAGCAACAGGGTATGCGCAGCGGCGCTCGTCACGTCGCCCGATAGTCCTTCAGGTCGGTAATTAGGTTGTCTTCGCTCGTCCGATCGACGTACCGAGCGTCTCGTGCTGCGGCCGACAGGTTTTTGATGGCGTCTCGATTCGGCGGGAAGTTTCCGGGGGAATCCACGACATTGATGTTGTTGCCGCGCTTCGCGTCAAGCTCGCCGGCCAGGTCGCCGGTGTCGCCCAAGCTCCGAACGGCCTTTTTCTTGCGGGAGAACCGTGAACGAAAGGACATAATCCACGATTGTAGATGCTCTCGCGCTCTCGCCGATCGCGGCATCGAAACAAGGTAGACCTCGGGCAGTCGATCCCGATACACTCCGGCTTCGCCTGACCTTCGGGTCAGCGTGGTGGGCGTAGCTCAGTTGGTTAGAGCGCCTGGTTGTGGTCCAGGAGGCCGGGGGTTCGAATCCCCTCGTTCACCCATAGAATTCTTTTCGAAGTAATACATGCACCTCTAGCTCAATTGGTAGAGCATCGGACTCTTAATCCGCAGGTTCTGGGTTCAATTCCCAGGGGGTGCACTTCCGGAGATCCCAGGTCATGACCACTCGGTCAGGCCCGGGATTTCTTCGTTTTGGAGTGGAATGCGACACTGTCCGAATGCGTCCTGACGATCCTGCCCTAGGTCCGACTGCGATCACGGTCGCCTGCTCCAACTTTGAAGCCCTGCCTCGGGACAAGGCCGCCACGGCAACCAAAATGACGATGGTCATCGCCGACGCGGCAAATGCTGGCGCTGACCTTGTGATCTTCCCGGAACTGGCTCTGAATACCTGGGGTGGCTGCGACGACTGCTCAGCGGCGCACGCTCCGTGTGACTGGCATCTCGGCCAGGCCGAACTGGCCAACGGTCCCAGCTGCGGCACCATCGCCAGCGCAGCCGCCGAGCACGGCATCCATGTGATCTACGGCTTCGAAGAGCGAGATGTCCTCGACGCCGGCACGATCTACAACTCGGCCAACATCGTTAGCCCGAGGGGGCTCATCGGCACCTACCGGAAGCTCCACCTCGGCATTCCGCTGGAGACCGACCGATTCACGCCTGGCTCCGAGTTGCCGGTGTTCGAGACCGACCTCGGGCCGATCGGAATCTCAATCTGCTACGACTTCTACAACAACCCAGAGCTATGTCGAGTCCTCGCCCTCAAGGGCGCCCGGCTGTTGGTGAACCCCACCGGCCGGTCGGACTTGCCCCGGGCGAAAGAGAATCTCGAAGACGCCACACTGATCCGGGCGCAGGAAAATCTCGTCTTTGCTGCTTCCGCGAATCGGATCGGCAACTCCCACGGTGGCTCCACCTGGGCCGGCGGCAGTGTGATTGGCGGACCAGAGTTTCCCGGCTTCGGAGTCGTGCTCGCGCAGGCGGGCGAAGACGAAGATCTCATCGTCGCCAAGCTCGACTTCACCGAGTTGGCGAAGTGGTACGACTGGCTTCCGTGGCGCGAATGGCGTCTCGGTCCGCAGCGTGACATCACGCGGCTCGTAGCAGAAGAACTGATGGCGCTGAGCGCCGAGCCGGCTATTCCGGGCTGAGCCAGCGGCTGGCCCGCTTGCGGGCTCGGGTAAGGCGCTCGACTGCTTGTGCTCGAGGCGTGGAAGGCATCTCGTCGACGGGCGCCGGTTTTGAAACCGCCGCCGGTGTGGCCGGAGCCGCCGGGCGACGTGGCGTTTTCTTCTGCGACTTCAGATCTCGTAGCTGTTCCTTCAGGAACTCGTTCTCGGTCTCCGCCCGAGCGGCGCGCTCTTTGGCATCGGCCAGCTGTTGGCCGGACTCGTGGACGTTGCCGACCTGTTCGAGGATGCGCGTCCAGGTGTCGATCGGGACCATCATTTGACCCGGTTCTGCCGTGGTCCCACCCGCGGGACTCTCGGCTGTCGTAGAGCCGGGTTTGGTCGCGTTCTCAGCCTTCGTTTCGGGCGGGTCGACGGCCTGGGCAACGGCCTTCCAGATGGTGGCGGAGTTGCGGGCCATTCCACCGGCGAGGCCTCGGAGTGCGGTCACGCCAAGGACCCTATCCGCGTGCGCCGATGACGACCGTAGACTGGTTCAGTTCGACGGGATACCTCTCGTCACCAGGGAAGTAGTACCGAATGACCAATCACTCTGAGGGCGACGATACGCCCACACTCTTTGGCGGCGACGACACGCCCGGCGAAGAAACCGAAGAGACCGCCGCTCCTGAAGCGCCCGCCGTTGTTGCGGAAGAAGCAGACACCGAGCCCGAAGCCGTTGTGGAGCCCGAAGCCGCCATCGTTGCGGAAGAGGCCGAAACCGGCGAGCCCGAAGCCGCCGAGGAGCCCGAAACCGTTGAAGAGCCGGAGGAACTGACTGGCTTCGCAGCGCTTGGGCTCCGCGCCGAGCTGGTGAAGACCACCAACGACCTTGGCTACGAAGAGCCGACGCCGATTCAGCGCGAGACCATTCCTCTTCTTCTGTCCGGCGCCGACCTGGTCGGCCAAGCCGCCACCGGCACCGGCAAGACCGCGGCGTTCGCGCTCCCCTTACTCAACAACATCGAACCGGGCGCCAAAGCCAAACCCTCTGCTCTTATCGTCGTACCCACCCGCGAGCTCGCGGTACAGGTCAGCGAGGCCGTGTTCAAGTACGGCGCTAAGCAGGGTGTCAAGGTTGTGCCGATCTATGGCGGTCAACCGATCGTGCGCCAGCTCCAAGCTCTTGATCGTGGCGTCCATGTTGTTGTGGCCACCCCGGGTCGAGCGATCGACCACATTCGCCGTGGCTCGCTGAAGCTCGACAACATCTCCACCGTCGTCCTCGACGAGGCCGACGAGATGCTCGACATGGGCTTCACCGAAGACATCGAGACCATCCTCGAGAAGACCCCGGCCGATCGTCAGACCGTGATGTTCTCCGCCACGATGCCGCCTCGCATCGAGGCAATCACGAAGAAGTACCAGCGTGATCCGGTTCGTATTCGTATCGGCGCTGGCAACACTCCGGCCGGCAAAACGCTGGTCCGCCAGACCGCCTATGTCGTACCCCGCTCGCACAAGGCTTCGGCGCTCGGTCGCATCCTCGACGTCGAAGGCCCCACCTCAGCCATCGTGTTCTGCCGCACCCGCCGAGAGGTCGACGATCTCACCACCACCATGAACGGCCGCGGCTATAGCGCCGAGGCGTTGCACGGTGGCATGGACCAGCACCAACGTGACCGAGTGATGGGTCGTCTCCGCGACGGTACCGCCGAACTGCTCGTGGCCACCGACGTCGCCGCCCGCGGCCTCGATGTCGACACGCTCACCCACGTCGTCAACTACGACGTGCCGGCCGCCTCAGAAAGCTATGTCCACCGCATCGGTCGTGTCGGTCGGGCCGGTCGCGAAGGTGTGGCAATCACCCTTGTCGAACCGAAGCAGAAACGACTGCTCGGCAACATCGAGCGGCTCACGAAGCAGAAAATCGAAATCGCCAAGGTCCCAACGGTGGCGGACCTTCGGGCCCACCACCTCGAAGTCACGATCGAGGCCATTCGCGAAGCGCTCAGCGACGACGATCTCGACGACTACAACGGGGTACTCCACGGCTTGGCCGGGGAAGACAGCGACCGCAACATCGCCCTGGCCGCGATCAAAATGTTCCACCAGGCCCGTGGCGCCACCACCGACGAGCGCGAGATCCCCGATGTCTCGGAAGAGCGGCCCAAGAAGAAGAACCGCAAGGAAGAGAATTACGGGCCCGGCAGCAAGTTCACGAAGCCACAGGCTCGCCCGAAGGGCAACGTTGGTCCGGGCACAAGCCTCATCTACGTAGGTCTCGGGCGAAAGGCCGGCATACGGCCCGGCGACCTCGTGGGAGCGATCGCCAACGAGACCGAGTTGACCGGCCGAGACATCGGTCCCATCCGTATCTCCGACAGCTACTCGGTGGTTGGTGTGCCCGAAGCGTCCGTCGACAGCACCATCGACGCGATCCTCGCAACGAGCATCCGTGGCAAGAAAGCGCGTGCTCGCCGCTACGAGGAGTGATCCCGACTCGGCCTTGCCTTCTAAACATCACCGACTAAACATTGGGGATGACACATCCCCTCAAATTCGGATGGCTCTCGCCGTGTATCGGTAATCAGTGGAGCGACCATCGACCGATCGTGGTCGATCAGTGTCGTGACATCCTTCCGACGGCCACGCAGTACTTCGATTCGGTGTGGATTGCCGACCACTTCTACGGGTTCGACAAGAAGACGGATCCGTTCGTCGAGGCGTGGACCACGCTCACCTGGATCGCGGCGAAGTTCGACAATGTCGAGTTGTGCCACCACGTGCTCGGGCACGGCTATCGACCGCCGGCGCTCACCGCCAAGATGGCCGCCACGCTCCAGGTCTTCAGCGGTGGGCGCTTCACGCTCGGGATCGGCGCCGGTTGGCGCGGCGACGAGTACGAGGCGTACGGCTACGACTTTCCCCGACCCGCCGTGCGGTTTGCTCAGCTCGAAGAAGTGATCGAGATCTGTCGCCTCATGTGGACCGAGGACGAGCCCAGTTATCAGGGCGTCCATTACCAAATAGACGGTGCCTCTGCTCCCCCGCGGCCTGACGTCGTGCCGCCAATCTGCATCGGCGCTAACGGCGAACAGATCGGCCTTCCCCTGGCCGGTCGCCAGGCTGATATCTGGCACGGCTTCGCCGGCAACAAGGACGACTGGAATCGCAAGAAGGGCATCGTCCACCGCGCCGCGGAGGCAGCTGGCCGAGACCCTGAGTCGATCGTGATCGCCACCACCAACGAGCGGCCGCTTCCCGAAACCGATGAAGACTCGGCCCAGTGGGTCGAGCTCCTCCAGAAGCAGGTGGCCGTCGGAGTCAGTCACTTCGTGCTCGACTTCGGCAACCCGTCCGACACCGAACCGATCGAGCGATTCGCCGAGCAAGTGATTGCACCAATGCGAACGATATGACCCGCGTCGTCTTCGTCGTCATCGACGCGCTCCCCCTCGACCTCGTTGGGGCCGAGCACACACCCCACTTGGCGCGACTCGCCGACCAGGGCGGGAGTAACCCCGCGGGCGGCCAGGCTGTGCTCAGCACCGCCACCTATCCCAACCACGCATCGTTTGTGACCGGCGCGGTTCCGGCCGAACACGGCATTCTCGTGAATCGGGTGTGGGACGGAACTGCGTGGGTCCGCTCGTCGGAAGTCGGCCCGAAGGGCGACACCATCTTCACCGCCGCTCGTCGCGCTGGGTTGCGATCGTCGATCGTTGTCGGCGACCACCACCTCGTTGGGGTCATGGGTGGGTTCGAAGCCGATCAGCACTGGCCACCAGGCGGCAGGCGGCCCGATGTCGAGCTCGACGAGTTTCGCTACGCCGCCAACCAGGCGGTGCTCGATGCCCTCGACGAGGTCGACGCACTCTCCGCCGATCTTGCGGTAGTCCACTTCAACGAACCCGACACCGCCGCCCACCTCCACGGCCCCGGCAGCGAGGGCTTGGCGAAGTCGGCGAAGGCCACCGATGCCGCGCTCGGCGAGCTGATCGAACGATTACAAGATCGATGGGACGACACGATCGTCATCGTTGTCAGCGACCACGATCAAGAACTCGTCACTCGCCATGGGGTCGATGTCCAAGCAATGCTCGAAGCCGATGGACTTCCCGGCATGGTCGAATGTGAAGGCACCGCCGCTCTGGTGATGGACGGTCCTCCGTTGGCAACACTTCTGGCGCTGCCCGATATTGAGGGCGCCACCGAGATCGATGATCGCAACACCCTCGTGTGGGGTGAACCCGGCGTCGTCTTCGGGCCCTGGCTCGACGAACTGCACGGCTCCCACGGCAGCCCCCGCTGCGACCGGCAAGTGGCCGTTGTAGCCGGAGGACACGCGGCAGTGTCTGGTCTCGCCGACTCGATCCGCCAGGTGCGACCGCACGCCACGTTCTGGGCGCCCACGATTATGCGACTCTTGGGAGCCGAACTTCGACCGTCGACGCTCTAGTGCGGCGCTAGAGCCCACAGCCCGCGAGGAGCAACTCCTCCGGTACTTGGTCGAGGCTGAAGAGGCTCACGCCGCCACCTTCGTAGTACGACCACGCCGCGGCGAGCTCGAAGACGTTGTCGCCGTTCACGTCGGCCGGGTCGACGAGATCGAAGCGCAACATATAGATGCCGCCCGTCTCGGTGTCGGCGACGTCGGCGTGGAGCGTGAAGTTCTCGACAACCTCATCGTCGAGCACACGACGGAGAATAAGCACCGAGTAGTGACCGGTGCTCGTCTCGTAGACGAACTCAGGCACATTGTTCGCTTCGATAAGCACCTCATCGACGCCATCGCCCTCGACGTCGAACCGGAGGACACGGGAGATGACGACCGGAACATCGGCGGCTACGCCCCGAGAATCGAGCACCGCTCGCACCGCTTCAGTGTGTTCGGCTGCCGCACCGATCTCCTCGACATCGCGAGGCTGGAGCACATGACTGCCGCTGACCCGGAGGCCGGGGGTCTCGTCAATGTCGATCAAGCTCTGACCAGATTCTGGGAAGCAGACCTGCACCGGAGCAGCCGCTACTTCCGCCGGCGAACCGTCGACGGTTCGGAGCGCGGCGCCTTCGATTTCCGGCAGCGGACCGTCTCCCTTTGTGTTGACCCAGGCGGTGCCGTCCCACTCGCCCGCCACCATGCCGTCGATGACGGCAAAGACGGTGTCGGCGACCGGCTGGGGCGCCGTCGTGGTTGTGGAGGTCGTGCTGCTGGCGGACGTGGTGGTGGAGGGGAAGGACGAGGTGGTCGTCGAGCTTGTGGTGGACGCCAACGTTGTGGAAGTCGACGTTGTTGTTGTGTCTGCAGCCCCGCCACCGTCGTCGCTACAGGCTGCCGCCAATAGCGCGATCACGACTGCCGCGGGCAGCCACCCACCTCGCCTCGCCTGTCGAAATCGTGAGATCGGATGGGTTGTTGCCGCCTGCATAGAAGTCACGCTAGTTCCCGTCGCGCTTTCACTGGTGGCAGATCCGAGTCATGCTCGTTGCATGAGGCGCCTCCGTTGGGTCCCGGTGTTGTTGGCAGTCGCCTCCCTCACCGCGGCATGCGCCACGTCGGATTCGACGCCCACAGCTGACGTCGCGAGTTCCACCACCACCTCGGCAACCGACGCCACACCCGACACTTCGGCTCCGTTGCCCGATTCGTATCGCGGCGTCACCGCCGACACGATCACGATTGGTGTTGTGTGGTCAGACCTCGAAGAGCTCCGAGAGATGGGTCTGGTCGACATCAACTATGGCGACATCCCACTGGTGTGGCAGACCGTCATCGACGACATCAACTCGTCGGGTGGGGTCGGCGGCCGCCAAATTGAGATGGTGTTCGATCAGTACAACCCGGTGCTGTCCACCTCCATGGAGGAGATGTGCCTTCGGCTCACCCAAGACCATGAGGTCTTCGCCGTCGTCGGGAGCCTGGCCGGCCCAGCCATCGAAGGAATTCCCTGCTTCATCGAAAGCCAGGAGACGATTGTTGTCGGCGGCACCCATCGCCCGGAACTTCTCGAACGAGCAAAAGCGCCCTGGATCACCACCGAGTGGTCACAAGATCGGCGCTACGCCGCGCTGCTCGAACTGTACGAGCGCGAAGGCCTCCTCGACGGTCGGCTCGGTCTGCTCGATGACGGACGCGAACACACCGGGCTCACGGTCGACATTGTGCTGCCCACGCTGGCCGATCTCGGGCTCACGCTCGACCTCGAATTCACCACCACTGCGTCGGGCGGCGACGAACTCGCTCTGGAATCGCAGATCGCCCTGTTCACCGAGAAGCTCCACACCGAAGACATCGACACCCTGCTCATCGTGCAGTCCTCGATTGCGCTGGGGCTTCCACTTGTTCGTGAAGCAGGCTTCGACGGACGCATCGTGACCGTCGACTCCGGAAGTTTCCTGGCGGGGATCGGCGGGTTCGACGAACGCTCACCCGAGGTCTACGAGGGCGCCTACGGCCCGACCCTGCTCAGCTCCGACGACGCATGGGCCATGGACTCCACCCAGGACTGCCTCGAAGTCTTCGCTTCCGCGAATCCGGAGATCATCGTCATTCCGAGTAACCAGGTAGTTCCGGGCGAACCCCAGTGGGCCAGCGTGCTCCTGCCGGCCTGTCGCCTCCTTCAGATGTTCAGCGCGATCGCTGAAGGCGCCGGGGCGGGGCTCGATCCCACCACCTTTGAAGCGGCCGCCTACGACCTTGGTTCGTTCGAACTGCCGGGCCAGCCGTTCAACAGCATCTCGCCCGGCAAACTCGATGCCAACGACGGCATGGGCCTCGGCGTGTTCGACCCGGCCGTTGGCGTAGAGGGTGGTCTGCGAGAGCTTCTGCCCTACATCAGCGTGACGGCACCGTCAGAAACTGGTTAGCTCTACCCACACAAAGAGAGGACCTCCTCATGCTCGATACAACCAATACGGCTCTTGATCCCGTCGCCGAGGCGCACGTCGATGAAATCCGCACCAACGGCTACACGATCCTGCCGGACGTGTTCGACGCTGATCAAGCGGCCGCCTACCGAGACCGAATTCGCGAAATCGAATCGTCCACGCTTCGTCCACTCGAACCAGACGAGACCGAAGAAGACAGCTCGTTCTTCCGCACGGCCGGACTCCTGCGGATCGACTCGATGTTCTGGGATGTCCCCATCGACCCTCGAGTCACCGAGGTTGTCGAGGGCGCGCTCGGAGCCGACTTCTTGCTCTCCACCTTCTCCGGCATCGACCTGAAACCGAAGAGCGGCAACATTCAGCCGCTCCATCCCGACGACGCGCTCGTGCCCGTACCGCGACCGCACGCGTCACCGATTGGCTGCACCGCCATGTGGGTCGTCACCCCGTTCGGGCCCAAGACCGGCGGCACCCGCGTGCTTCCCGGCAGCCAGACCGAACCGCTCGACCTGCTCTTCAGCCAAACCCCCGAACAGCTCGCCCAGATCATTCAGCCCGAGATGGAGCCCGGCACTGTGCTCGTATTCGATCACGCACTGTTCCATGGCGCGGCCGACAATCCGTCCGACGAATGGCGCCTTGGAATGCAGGTCTCGTACCACGCCGGCTGGGTGCGGCCGTACACCAACTGGTTCCGGTCGATTCCCCTCGAAGAGGTGCGGGAGTTCCCTGAGAAGCTCCAAGACCTGCTCGGCTACAAGACTTACAACGGCATCGGCGGCGCCAACGACGAGCCGGGTTCGTACCGAGAGAGCTACGGCGGCAAAGGCCGCCCGCGTAACCCGCGCCTCTCCC
Organism: Candidatus Aldehydirespiratoraceae bacterium; assembly: GCA_047639555.1. Lineage (GTDB taxonomy): Bacteria > Actinomycetota > Acidimicrobiia > Acidimicrobiales > Aldehydirespiratoraceae > JAJRXC01. Next base: position 46,038 of record JBLIOE010000017.1, on the reverse strand, counting down.
TCAACTAGACCGCTCCTTCAGGTACCCGTCCACTCCGGGTCACGCTTCTGCGCGAACGCGGCCGGGCCTTCTTTGGCGTCGTTCGACCCGAACACCTTGCCGTACATGCTGCTCTGAAACGCAAACAGCTCTTCCTCCGTCGCCCCTTGGGTCGCTCGGATAATCTGCTTCGACGCGGCAACCCCAAGCGGTGCGTTCTTCGCGATGCGCTCGGCCAACTCGATGGCCACGTCGACCGCAGTGCCCGGATCCGCCAGACGCGAGATCAAACCATACGCATGGCCATCTTCGGCACTGATGGGATCGCCGGTCACGGCCATCTCCATTGCCTTGCCGTAGCCGACCCGGCTCGGAAGACGCATCAAGCCTGCGCCGGCAGCGAACAGGCCAACCTTCACCTCGGGGATTCCGAGGCGAGCGCCCTTGGCGGCGACCAACAGATCACACGACAGCGCAATCTCGAGTCCACCCGCCAGTGCGAAGCCTTCGATCGCGGCGATGAGCGGCTTCTCGGCTCCGGCCTGGAAGAACTCGGTGATCGGCCCGATGTCTTCGCCCTTGGCGAACGCCTTCAGGTCCATACCCGAGCAGAATGCGCCGCCCGCGCCGGTGAGCACGCCCGCCGTGAGACTCGGGTCGGTATTCAGTTCTTCGATCGCGGCCCACAGGCCCGTAGCGAGGTCGCCGTTGATCGCGTTCTTCGCCTCGGGGCGGTTCATCGTGATGATGAGAACCCGGTCGCGGCGTTCGGTGAGAATTGTGTCAGTCATTGCTTGCTCAGTCATTGGATGCTCCTACTTCGGCGGCATACGAATGCCGCCGTCGAGACGGATAGTTTCGCCATTCAGGTACGGATTGGTGATGCACTCCATGACACAGAAAGCGAGTTCTTCGCCCGTGCCGAGACGCTTCGGGAACAGCACCGAAGAGCCGAGGTGGGCCTTGAACGCCTCGGAGCCTTCGCCTTCGCCATAGATCGGCGTGTCGATGAGGCCGGGGGCGATGGTGTTGACTCGCACGCCAACGGCGCTCAGGTCGCGAGCGATCGGCAACGTCATGCCGACAACTCCGCCCTTCGACGCCGAGTAGGCGCACTGACCGATCTGCCCGTCGAAGGCAGCAGCGGACGCCATGTTGACAATTGCCCCGCGGGCGCCGTCGTCGTCGAGCGGCTCGGTCTGTGCCATAGCGGCGGCCGAACGGCTCAGCATGTTGAACGAACCAATGAGGTTGACCTTGATGACGAAGCTGAACTTGTCGAGATCGAGGGGCACGTTGTTGCGATCGATCGTCCGCCCGGCGTAGCCAAGACCGGCCGAGTTCACGAGCGCCCGCAGTGGGCCCATCTCAGAAGCGGCGGCAACGGCGGCATCAGCGTCGTCGGTGTTGCTCACATCACACTTCACGAAAAGACCGCCGAGTTCGGAGGCAACGGCTTGGCCCTTCTCTTCGTTTAGGTCGGCGATAACAACACGCGATCCGGCTTCGGCGAGCTGGCGGGCGCTGGCCTCGCCGATTCCTGACGCGCCACCGGTGACGATCGAGGAGCTTCCTTCAAGGTTCATTCTTGGCATGACGCGAGCCTCTCACGGACCCACGCTCTGGGCCTAGCCTGGCACCAGGCTCAACCCTCGAGGTAACGACTCCGTAGGCTGGCCGTTATGAGGCTCGACCAGTTGACGTTCGACAACACGTTCACCAACGAACTGCCCGCCGATCCGTCCACCGAGAATCGGCCGAGACAAGTCTCCGGAGCAGCCTTCTCGCGAGTCGCGCCAACCCCGACGGAATCGCCGTCGCTCATCGCCCACTCGCCCGAGGTTGCGGCGTCCCTCGATATCGATGATGTCGAGTCCGAGGCCTTCACCCGGGTGTTCAGCGGCAACGAGGTGTTGCCGGGTATGGACACCTACGCCATGCCCTATGCCGGCCATCAGTTCGGCAACTTCGCGGGCCAGCTCGGCGACGGTCGAGCCATCACCCTCGGCGAAGTTGTCACCTCTGGCGGCGGCCGCCAGACCCTGCAGCTCAAGGGCGCCGGACCAACGCCCTACTCCCGTACCGCCGATGGCTTGGCCGTACTCCGAAGCTCGGTTCGTGAGTTTCTGTGCAGCGAGGCAATGCACCACCTCGGTGTGCCCACCACGCGCGCACTGAGCCTTACGCTCACCGGCGACAAGGTGATGCGCGACATGTTCTACGACGGCCGTCCCGCGCTGGAGCCCGGCGCCGTCGTCTGTCGGGTCGCCCCGTCGTTCATCCGGTTCGGCAACTTCGAGCTCTTCTCCTGGCGCCAAGACACCGACAACTTGCGCCGCCTCGCCGACTACACGATCCGCACCCACTTCCCGGAACTGGGCGAACCGTCGCCCGAGGTCTACGCCGAGTGGTTCGCGGAGATCGCCCGACGAACCGTCGACATGGCCATCCACTGGCAGCGCGTCGGTTTCGTGCACGGTGTGATGAACACCGACAACATGTCGATTCATGGTCTCACGATCGACTACGGCCCCTACGGCTGGCTCGAAGACTACGACCCGGGCTGGACCCCAAACACGACCGACAACCAGATGAAGCGTTATCGCTTCGGTGCCCAACCGGCGATCTCACAATGGAACGTCACCCAGCTGGCAAACTCGCTGTATCCACTCATCGACGACGCCGAACCGCTGCAGGCGGGCCTCGAGGGATTCGTCGAACGCTTCAACGTGCGCTGGCCCGAGATGATGGCCGCAAAGCTTGGCCTCGACGACTTCGACCCGGCGACGGACAGTGCACTCATCGAACGCCTGTCCGAGCTGCTCCCGGTCGCCGAAACCGACATGACGCTGTTCTTCCGAGGACTCGCCGACGTGCCCGCCGGACATCACGACGCCGACGTCCTTCTCGCTCCACTGCTCGACGCGTACTACGTGCCCGAACAACTCGCCGGCGACCATCGCGAAGCAACCGTGGGCTGGCTCCGCGACTACTCGGCCCGGATCGCGCGCAACGGTCGATCCGACGATGCCCGACGTGAAGCCATGAACCAGATAAACCCGAAATATGTGCTGCGCAACTACCTCGCCCAGCTGGCTATCGACGAAGCCGAGACGGGAAATCACAAGATGATCACCGAACTCCTCGACGTGCTTCGTAACCCCTACGACGAGCAGCCCGGCAACGAACGCTTCGCCGAAAAGCGACCAGATTGGGCTCGTACCCGCGCCGGGTGCAGCATGCTCAGCTGTTCGAGCTGACCTTACGAATGGTGTCGCCCTGGCGGATTGTGCCGGCGGTGACCACGCGAGCGTTGATGCCGCGCAGGTGGAGTTCGGTGCCGACTTCGCTGTTCACAAACCGGTGGGCCGCGGTGCCGAAACGGGCGCTGAACTTCGCACAACCGGTGTGGGGCTGATCGGTCACCTCGATCACGGCATCGCCGATCGTTAGCTTGGTCCACGCGGGCAGGTTGGCGTCACTGAGGTCCATATCAACGATGAGCTGATCGCCAGCGAGCGACATGCGCTCGGACGATCCGGCGATGGCCGCGAGGACGCGCGAGTTCATGATGTTGAGTTGCATGTCGGGGTGGGAGGTGCCGTCTTCGGTGCGCTTCGAGCCCCGCTGGTTCCAGGTGTCCCCCGCCAGACCCTCCTCGGAGTTCAGTTCCGCTTCGGCGAGCACCACCCGTTCGTCTACGCCTGGGCGCTGCACGATGAGCTCCAGCGTTCCCTCAGCCGGCGAAGCCCGCAGCTCTGGCTCCAGCGCCAGCAGCTGGTCGGCGGTGAGGTGGGTAGCGGCGGCGATATCTGTCATGCAGCCATTCTCGCTCATCGGACCGGGGGTACGCCGGTTAAATCGGTCTGCAGCAGAAGACCACCATCGATCTGAATGGCCTGGCCGGTAATCGCGGTGGATTCATCCGACGCCAGGAAGAGCGCAAGGTCCGCCACTTCCTCGGGTCGAATGGTGCGGCCGATCGCATGCATGTCGGCCACCGCTTCTCGCGTCTTCAATCCAATGCCGAGAACCGCCTCGAACATTGGCGTTTCCACAACACCCGGGCAGATCGCGTTGCAGCGGATGCCCTTGCGCCCGTATTCGACCGCAGTGACACGGGTCAGGTTGATCAGCGCGGCCTTCGCCGAGCAGTAGGGCGCGTTCGCAGCCCCCGCGACTAGGCCATAGACCGATGACGTGTTGATGATCGACCCAACCCCTTGCGCGATCATGTGTGGGATCGCGGCCTGCATACCGTGCAACGGGCCGTTGAGCATGAGCTGCATGCTGTCGTTGAAGCCGTCGAGATCGAGGTCGGCGACGTAGCCACCGGTGGAGGTCGCCGCGTTGTTAAACAACACGTCGATCCGTCCGTGCACCTCGACACATCGATCGATCGCCGAACGCACTTGCTCCGGGGATTTCACGTCGACTCGTTCGAACGTCACTGAGTCGGGGCCCACGTCGTTGACCATCTCGGCGCCGCGTTCTTCGTCGATATCGAGGCCGACCACGGTGGCGCCCTCGGCCACAAACCGTTTGGCGGTCGCCCATCCGATGCCTCCGGCCGCGCCGGTGATCACTGCTACTCGTCCATCTAGTCTTCGCATGCCTGCAGCTTCGCGCGCCATGATCCCTTCTATGGAAATCACTCCGGACCTCACCGCCGCCGTTGACCACGTGTTGTCGACCACTCGGGCCGTGCGGAAGCGCCTGGACCTCGACCGCCCCGTCGAGGATCAGGTCATCTACGACTGCATAGACCTCGCCGAGCAATCACCGACCGGCGGCAACCAGTCCACCCGCCGGTGGATGGTCATCCGCGACGCCGAACAGAAGAAGGCGCTCGCCGATCTCTACCTCGAAGCCGGCGGCGAGTGGATCATCGCCAGCTACAAGGGTGTCCAAGGCACGGGTCACCACAACGAGAAGGTGCTCGCATCGGCGGCCCACCTCGCCGAGAACCTCGAACACATGCCGGCAATCGTCATGGTTGGCATCTGGGGCGAACACGACAACAGCGGCCGGCCGGGCCTCTTCGACTCGGTCATCCAGGGGGCCTGGAGCTTCTGCCTGGCCCTCCGAGCCCGCGGTCTGGGGAGCGCGTGGACCACCGTCCATCTGGGAAAGGCAGCCGAGATCCGCGACCTGATCGGGATGCCGGAGGGGATCACCCAGATAGTGCTTCTCCCGGTGGCCTACACGGTCGGCACCGAGTTCAAGGCTGCACCACGAATCTCCGCCCGCGAGATCACATACGTCGACCGGTGGGGCGACACCATGGCGGCCAACGCCGACGGCCCCGTCACCTTTGCGGCTGGGCCCGGCGTTACCGTCGAGGTGGAGACCAAGGCGACCCCCAAAGACTTGTGGCCGTTCGTTTCCGATCCGGACCTGCTGGCCCGATGGAGCGACGAGTTTCAGGGTGCCTCCTGGGACGACGAGCCAGGCGAGGGAACCCGTTTCGCCGGCCGCAACGCCATCGAAGGGTTCGGTGAGTGGGAGACATCCAGCGTGTGCGTGGCCTACCGACCGAATCGCGAATTCGGTTGGAAGGTGCAGCGACTCGACGCCGACGAGCCGGGTACCCAGTGGCGCCTCGAACTCGTCCCTCTCGCCGGCGGCACTCGTCTGCGATTCGCGATGCGGTTCGGACCCGGGTCTTCCGGACTGACCTGGAACATCGACTCGGAACCCGAGCGAGAAACCGACATCATCCGGGATCGACAGAACGTGCACCGCACCAACATGCAGCGTTGTGCGGAAGGCATCGTCGCCCTCGCGGAGGAAGCCGCCTCGGCCTAACCCCGGCTCGTGCGAAGTCGCCGAGCACCTTGGGCGCTGCGCAGGGTGAGCCACACCACCGAAGCGAGGATGACGGCACCGCCCGTCAGAGTAGAGCTGGACGGATTCTCTTCGTAGAAGATCCACACCCACACGGGTGCCAACACCACCTCGGACATCAGCAGCAGGGTGGCATCCGGAGCTGGCACTGCCCGGTTCGCCCAGTTGAACAAGGGCAGCGGCAAACCGAGCAGGAAGATCCCGGCGAACAAGGCGAGCAGATGGTCGTGCGAGTTGGCGTGGAAACCGCCATTGATGACGGTCGCTCCGAGCGACAGGCCAAGCGCGGTGATTCCGGCCACGATCACAGGCACAGACGGGTCGATGTCGTCGCCCATGCGGATCATCGTTGTGTAGAACCCGAAGCCGATCGGGATGAAGATAACAATCGGGATCACCCAGACCGCGGCGCTGCCCACTCCCCCACTAATGATCACGCCCACGCCGACGATCGCTCCGACCGTCGCCAACCAAGCATCCCGGCTCATTCGTTCACGCAGCAGGAACCACGAGCAGATCGCAGCAGCAACCGGTGAGAGCGCCTGGAAGAACAGAATGAAGGCCGCGGTGGTTTCCGACAGGGCCACGATGAACGAGCAGAACATCAAGCCGATGATCACGCCGGCACCGAGATGCGGCATTGAAATGGCCCGGATTTCGTCTCGAACCCGACCGCGATTCTGAAAGACAAACACCGGGATCGTGACGACGAGAGCGCCTACCGCTCGGCTGACCAGGTATTCCCAGGCGCCGATGTCGTCCGTAGCCCGGAACGGCACGGCACCAAAGCTGAACACCACCCCGGTGAGTAAGACAAGGACGGCTCCCCGCGTGCGTGACACGCAGGCACACTAGGAGCGGACGGGGGCATCGGCCAGGGATCGTGGCCGCTAGAGGGCCAACCAGGCCTCGATGGCCTCGGTGGAGGCGAAGCTCTCGACCAGCGAGTTGATGGCTAGCTGGCGCAAGCCGTCCTCGTCGAGATCGGCGAGGTTCCAGGCGTGTTCGTATTCCGCGAGAAGAGTCGTGCCGAAGAGCGGCGGGTCGTCGGATCCCAGGGTGACGGTGATTCCCGCATCGAGCATGGCCGCCAGCGGATGGTCGTCCATTGACTCAATGGCGGCAAGCGCCACGTTGCTCCCCGGGCACACATCACAGGCGACACCCTGGTCAACCAGCATCTGCACCACGTCGGGGTCTTGCATCGCGCCGATGCCGTGCTGAATTCGCTCGGCGCCAAACTCTTCGAGGGCGTGGCGCACCTCCCACGCCGGGCCGTGTTCGCCGGCGTGGCTGATCGTGTGGAGTCCGGCCTCTCGGGCCCGAACAAAAGCCGATTGAAAGTCTTCGGTCGGCCAATTGTCAGCCGGACCGCCCATCCCAATCGCCACCACGCGCGGGTGAAGCAGCGCGAGCACGACGTCGAGCGCCTGGTGGGCAGCAGCGGCACCCAGATGCGGTGACAGATCCGGGATCAGCAGCGACGAGATCCCAAAGTCCGATTCCGCCCGCTCGCACCCTGCGACCACGCCAGCCAGAACCTGTGCCCAGTCCGCTCCGCTCTCGACGATGTGGTAGCTCGATGACACGTGGAACTCCACATGGACCACACCTTGCTCGTGCGCGTTTTGTAGATAGCTGTAGGCGATGTCGGTGAAATCGTCGGCCGTACGCAGCAAGCTGCAGACCCAGAAGTAGCGCTCGAGAAAGCTCGGGAAGCCATCGAATTGCAGCCATTCGCTGATGCCGTCCTCATCGACGGCCGGAGGAGTGACACCGTGGCGTTCGGCCAGGCGGAGCATCGTGGCGGGGCCGACGCTCCCCTCGAGGTGCACGTGCAGTTCGGCCTTCGGCAGGCTGCGGGCGAACTCGGTGGGAAACGCGCTGGTCATGTCACCCATACAAGCCGACGAGACGCCCGGCGAAGATGATGACGGCCACAATCAGAACCGGCCTGATGACCTTCTCACCGCCCGCCACGGTGATCTGAGCGCCGATCGCGCTGCCGGTGGCCAGGCCAACCGCAAGGACCAGAGCGGGGGCCCAGTCAACATCGCCGTTGAGAATAAACACTGGTAGCGCAAAGACCGTGAAGACGAAGGTGACGATGACCTTGATGTTGTTCGCGATCACGAGATCAACACCGGCCCGCGACAGCGCCACGATCATCATGAGGCCGACGCCGGCCTGAAAGGCGCCGCCATAGATGCCAATCCCGAAGAACACGATCGTGGTGAGCCAGGTGGGCCATTGGGGACGATCCGCCATCGCCGCAACATCGGGTTTCCGAAGCGAGAGCAACAGGATCGGGATCATCACGAAACCAAAGATCTGCTCGAACGTTTCGTCGGCTAACTGGGAGACAACGATCGAGCCGAGCAGCGCACCAGCCGCGGAAGGGCCGAGCACGCGGCCGATACCGCCGAGGCCGGCAACACCGAGGCGACGGAACGTGCTGGCCGCAGTCAGCGAGCTCGCCAGCACGCCAACCCGGTTCGAGCCATTGGCCGCGTTGCCCGGCACGCCGGCAAAAACCAAGAGCGGAACGGTGAGGAGCGAACCTCCACCCGCCATGGCATTGATAATGCCGGCGACGAGGCCACCACCGAGCAACAGCAACACATGGAGGAGTTCCATTCCGGCACGCTACCGGGACGGAAGTTGACGAACGCTCTCAACCAAAACGACGCACGGGCTGGCTAGAGCTCGAACGGGCCCTTGTTCATCTGATCCCGGATCGGCACAACTGTTGGGTTCGTCATCGACCGGCGCTGCCAGTTCGCACCGTCGACCACGAGCGTGTGGCCCGTGATGAATTGTGCATACGGGCTGGCCAGGAACGTGGCGGCCCACCCGAACTCGCGGCGAGTGCCAACCCGCATCGCGGGTTGCAGCGCATCCTTCTCCGGATCGGCCCGCGAGAGGTTCGCTTGGATGTCCGCCGTCATGTCTTCGTGGGGAATGAGCCCGGGCACGAGCCCGTTCACCTGGATCCCGTAGGGCCCCCACTCGACCGCCAGGCTCTCGACCATGTTCTTCACGCCCGCCTTCGCCGCCGCGCTGTGCGCAAAACCAGGGCCGCCCGTCCATGCGTAGGAGGCGCCGATGTTGATGATGCTGCCCGGGGTGTCGGCGCCGAGATGGCGACGGCCGAACTCGCGGGCAACAAAGAACGTGCCATTGAGGGTGATGTCCACCACTGTGCGCCACGCATTCGGTGACATATCTTCGGCCGGCACCGGGAAGTTGGCTGCCGCGTTGTTCACCAGAACCTGCGGCAGGCCGAAGGCTGCTTCCGCTGCGTCGAATGCCGCGGCGATGCTGTCGGGCTCACGAATATCGCACTCGACAGTCACGACCGGTGCGCCGAGCTCGTCCATCGCGGCTCGGCCCGCGTCGAGATGTTCGGGCTTGCGACTCGCGATGACGAGTGACGCGCCCAGCCGCGCGAATTCCTGGGCGATGCCTTTGCCCAGGCCGGTACCGGCGCCGGTGATGAACACACAGACACCATCGTACGTGCCGGCCGGAAGGGCGGAGGCGCCCAGCGCCGGAGGATCCGGAAGGCCCATCACGATCCCCGATAGTTCGGCTCGCGTTCTTCGGCCCGGGCGGCCTTGAACTCGGCGAAGTCTTCGGACTTATTGAGGAAGGTTTGGTAGATCAATTCGTCCTCCATCGAGGATCGAATCTCGGGCCGGCTGAGATGGCTGATCACTCGCCGGGCCAGCTTCACGGTGACCGCCGGCGAGGCCGCGATCTTCTCGGCCATTTCGCGCGCCGTTGCATCGAGCTCCTCGGGGGCAACGATCCGGCTCACGATGCCGTGCTGCAGTGCTTCTTCGGCCGACAGGCGGCGCCCAGTCAGCACCATGTCGCTCACGAGGCCGTGGCCACACATCTCGTAGAGCACGCCCATCCCCCCGGTATCCGGAATCACGCCGTGGCCCACTTCGGGAAGCATGAAACGGGCGCCCTCCGCGGCGATCCGGATGTCGCACATGAGTGCCCGCTGGAACGAGCCTCCGATTGCCCAGCCCTGAATCGCAACGATAATCGGCGCTTCGAGCTCCCAGATCTTCTGGATGCCCTTGTGCCCGCGAGACATGAGCTCGTGATGGGTGAATTCGGTGACGTTGTTTCCGATCGCCGCGACATCGCGACCCGACGACCAACTCTTGCCTTCACCGCGCCAAACCACGGCCCGCACCGACGGCGTCGCTATGAGCTCATCGAAGATCTCGAAGAGGCGAGCGTCCATCTCGTCGTCGAACGCGTTGTGCTTGTCGATGTTGTTATTCGTGATCGTGGCGACACCGCCATCAATCTCGAGCTGCACTTTGTCAGTCAACCGAACTCCCTGTTCTCGGACGGCGGAATCTGCAGTTTGGCAGGATTGGCGGGCGCACTTCACGTTGGTCAAACTCCGGCCATGGAAATCACCTCGCTGGGTAACTGTCCTTCCACGCTTCTCACCGATCCAATGGCAATCGACGGCGACAAGTTCCGGGCCTACCTCGATGCCACCCAGGAAGCTGGCTTCGACGCTGTGAGCCTCTGGGCATTCCACGTGATGTTTGCTGGCGACGGTGCCGCGGCGTACGTGAAGGACTCCGACCTCACCGTCGAGGCGGTGGAGGCATCGATCGGTTGGACCACCGGACCGAGCGACGCGCTCAACGCAGAGATCGAAGCGCTGATCTCGACAGGCACCGACCTGGGCGCCCACATCGTGGGGGCGGCCTGCCTCGGGCCTATCGAGGACCGCGGCGCGGCCATCGAGGGCCTCGCCTCAATCGCCGCGCAGGCCGAAGCGGCCGACATGTTGATCGCCCTCGAATTCTTGCCATGGACTGGTGTGCCCACCTTCGCCGCGGCCAACGAAATGTGCATCGAAACCGGTCAGCTCAATGCCACCGTGTTGCTCGATACCTTCCATTGGGTCCGCCAGCCTGGTGGCCCGGATCTCGACCTGCTCCGGTCCGTTCCCGGCGACCGGGTGGCCTATGTCCAGCTGTGTGACCCTTCGGCCGCGGCCGAGATGCCGCTTGATCAGGTTGAGAACGAGGCGATGACCGCGCGGCGCGCGCCCGGGAGCGGAGCCGTTGACTACGCATCGATCTGGGAAGCCCTCGACCACATCGGCAGTGCGCCCTTCGTGGCGGCGGAAGTCTTCAGTCGCGATCTTGATGCCACCGGACCGGCCGCCATGGCCAAGGTCATCCACGACGCCTGCCGAGCTGTGCTGCCCTCGCTCGCTGCTCCCTAGCTGGGAAGAGGGCCGAGGTCGACGGGGTCGCCGATCGTCAAGGTGCCGCCGTCGATGACGCGGCAGATGACGCCGGCTCGATGACGCAGCACGGTGCGGGCGCCGTCGCCGATCTCCATGTCGAGCATCTTGCACGGCGCGGCCATGCGGACGACTTCCAACTCGACCGAACCGAGACGCCAGCGGTGTCCAGGTTTGAGCGGAATCTCACCGACATCGATCGTGATATTGCGCCGCGTCAACAGCGGGTCGATGGGTTGGCCGAAATCCGCTTCCGCTTCGGCCAGTTCGCTCAGCGATTGCACGCTGAGCTGACGATGTTTCGACTCGTGGTAGCGGTCGCCAACGAGCCCGGCCGCAGTTTCGATCTCTGCGGTGTCGACTGACCGCATGCCCATTCGGGTCGCACGGGCGAGCTGAATCCCGACCACCTTCGGACTCACGAGTCGGCCGCCAGCACAACACCGCGAGTGCCATCAACGGTCAGCTGTTCGCCGACGCGGACGATGTGTTCTCCGAGGGAGATGCCGTGCTCGTCGATCGAAAGGCCTTGCACCGCAACAATCGCGGGGACTGACGCACCCCTCGTGACCACGGCGGCATGGCTCTCCGGGCTTCCCAGCACGGTCAAGACACCGGAAGCCCGAACCATCACCGTGACATGGCCAGGCGAACTGGTTTCGAGCGCGATCACCACGGGCCGACCGGCCTCGATCGCGTCGAGCGCATCATCGGGATCGACGTGGAGCTCGCCGGTTGCTACCCCCGCGCTCGCCGGTCGTCCCTGGCCGACCACCTTGGTTCCTGCGGTAGTGGCCTCGGCGCCACCACTCGGAGCGGCATCGGCCAGACCAAATGTGCGCAGCTGGAGGTACCAGAGCTCTCCTGACTCGATCGCGAACTCGACCTCAATAGGCGAACCGAGCTCCTCTTCGAGCCGGGCCGTGTCCGCCCGCAGCTGCTCCGCCACGTCTGGGCAACGGCTGTCGATCGACGTCACGGGGTCAACGGCAATCGTCCCGGCCATCACCGCATCGCCGCGGCAACGCCAAGCGATCGAACCGCACATGCCGTCGGCACCCGTGACCGGGTCTCGGCTGGTCGCCACTCCGGCGCCGGAATAGTCATCGAGGGTGGTGTCAACCTGGCGCTGCACGATGACCGCCGTCGGCGGAACCTCGTCGACGCCCATGGCCCGGACGATCGTCTCCGCTCGCAGTCCCCGCGTCGACGCAACCACCGCCGCAACGGCCTCGGGCACAACGACCGGCAGCACATCCAGCAAGGTCTGGAACGCGCCGGGGAGCGAGATCGCGGCACCGGAACGCACGGCAAGCCGTCCTTCGTCGCATTTCCAGCCCACCGTCATCTCGTCGACGGCATCCGCCAATTCGGAAAACTCGCGAGTGACAACACCCGTCTCGACGCCCGCCGCGATCTCCGCCGCCGGCTCCATCGGCACGATAACAGCGGGCGGAACGCGCAGGCCGAGACGCATCAGCTCCTGCAAGCCGCACGCCTTCCCACCATGGGTGAGCGGATCAAGTGGCGCGCCGTCGGCCGAGATCTGAACGATCTGATCCCGCTCGGCTGCCGATTCCATCCCCAGAGTTTGCCTCGCGGCGCGGCCCTGGCGAGTCACCCTCAGTCGGCGACGTCGAGCGTGACCACGTTGAGCGGGCCTCGTTGGACCGACGCCTTCGCATCATGGCGACGACCGCTGTACCAGACAGCCGCAGCGTCGTCGGCCTCCAGATTCTTCACCCACTGTGATCCGCTGCGCACGGTCGACACCAGGACGCGCTTCCCGAGACGAAGGCCCACGACGGGCACCTCCCGAGGAAGCCCGCTCTTACGACCAGTGCTTTCAAGCACCACGGCGCCGAGCCCGATGGGCAACGGCGACCCAAGGCCCGCCTTCACGAGTGGCTTCACGAAGCGATTCAGTTTGCTGAAGATCACTCGGGACACATCAGCGCCACGGTCAGAATTCGCGCTCTCGGTCATGAGGACAAGTCAACCACGTCCCCAGCGGTTCGCGGCCGGGCCTAGTTCTTCGCCATGTCCTTGAAGGCCATGTTCTTGTCGTGACCCGGTTCGCGGGGCAGACCAAGAATTCGTTCGCCAACGATGTTGCGCTGGATTTCGTCGGTGCCGCCGTAGATCGACGGACCGGGCGAGAACAGCGCCAGTTCGGAGATTGCCCCGTTGGTGATGGGCTCGCTGTTGCCCGACAACATGCCGGCGGATCCGAGGACGGACAGGCCGACCTCACGGAACTGGCGAAACATCTCGGACATGTGGAGCTTGCCAATGTTGGGCTCGGCCCCAGTGCGCTGGTTCGGATCCTTGGCCCGGAGTGTGCCCAGACGGTTGATCTCGATCAGCGAGTAGAGCTTGATCAGGTCTTGGCGCAAGACCGGATCGTTGATGCGGCCGGAGTCGGTGGCGATCTCCACGAGTCGCTGCCAGAGGCCAGGGCCGACCGAAGGCACGCCGCCCTCGGAGCGCTCGCGATTCGCAAAGTCGGTGACCGGACGCTGCAGGGCCTTCCCGAGTTTGCCAGGAGTGGCGGTCTGCGGCTTCTTGCCCGCAGAACCAAGCGACGACCGTTCGAACATCAGTGTTGAGTTGGCAACGGCCCATCCGTTGTTGAGGCCGCCGATCATGTCGACGTCGAGCACGCGGGCTTCGTCGATGAACACCTCGTTGAAGAGCGCTCGGCCCGTCATCTCGGTGAGCGGCCGCACGGTGACACCCGGCTGGTGCATGTCGAAAGCGAAGTAGCTGATGCCCTTGTGCTTTGGAGCATCGGGGTCGGTGCGAGCGATAAGCATGCCCATGTCGGCGACCTGGCCGCCGGAGGTCCACACCTTCTGGCCGGTGATGACCCATTCGTCGCCGTCCTTCTCGGCCTTACAACCGAGGCCAGCGAGATCGGAGCCGGCACCCGGCTCGGAGAAGAGCTGGCACCAGCCGACCTGGCCGGTGAGGATCGGCGGGATGTACTGATCGATCTGCTCTTGGGTGGCGTGCGCGGCGATCGTCGGAGCGGCGAGCATCCAGCCCAGACCGGACGACGGAGCGCCCATGACCATGCGCTCGGCCATCGTGGTGTTGACGACGGCGGCGAGGTCTCGGCCCCAACCCTTGCCCTGTGCGTTCTCCGGCAGTGTCGGGTGGGCGTAACCGGTGGGGGCCAGACGGGCCCACCACTCTTCGACGGTGAGACTTTCGTCCCAGTTCTCGTCGAGCCACGTCTCGAGATCGGCGCGGACTTGTTCTGCGGTCGGCATGGGAGTGCTCATAGAGCAAACACTACCAAGAAGTTAGCGGTCGTTCACTTCTCGGCCAATTCGATCAAGACGCCGAGCTCAGACAGCCAGCCGCGGCCGACACAATGAGCGCCCGATACGCATCTTCGCCGTCCTCCGCGAGGTGCGGGCTGGTGCCGTTCGCCGTCCAAGCCGCGAGCGGCTCCCATGGCACGTAGGCGGCGTTTCCAAATAGCGCAGCCTCCTCGGACAACATGGCGTTCCAGCCAGGCCCGGTGACATCGAGACCCCAGGTCGTGATTGACTCCGCCACACCAACGAGACGGACACACGCGTCCGGCACCTCGGCCAGCCAAGCCTGCAGCACCAGACGTGCGTCTTCGACAGTCGCGTACGGGAGGCCGGTGACGGGATTCACACGCATGTCATTCGTGCCCAAGGCGAGGACAAGCACGTCCGGAACAACGCCATTTCGGCTCGGTAGATTCCATAGATTGGCGTAGGAATACGCGACCGATGCACCAATCCACGCGGTGACGTACGCGTAGCTGCCAAGCGCAACGAGATCGTCTGTGACATACGTGTTCGGGGCGTTGAAGTCGTCGGCCTCGCTGGAGTAGACCAACGAATCGCCAAAGACCGCGACCGAAGTGTCCTGTTGATCCCCGGTCCATACGCCTTCCTTGCAGGACGACAGCAGCAAAGCGAGGCTGAGGGCAACGAGAACGCATTGTTTGTTGTGCCTCACGGACACTGGTGTACCAGTTCGGACTCCGATTGTCATCAACAATCCGGCTCGTTGCACGGGTGACACTCGGCTTGCAGGGTGACATGGGCAATGCCCTCCCCCGCCAGCACTTCGGTGAGACGGTGCGTGACCTGCTGCGCATCGTGGAGCTGGTCGGTCTCTATCTGCACGTGACCGGTAAGGCTCAGCGTCGCCCCATCCAGGGTTCGCACATGCAGATGATGAGCATCGGTGACCATCGGGTCGGCGACCATCAGCGCCCGCAGCGCCTCGAGGTCTACTCCCGGAGGGACCCCATCGAGCAAGACTTGCAGGGAGACCCGAGCCAATCTCCAGGCCGACCAAATGATCAGCGCCGTCACAACGAGCGAAGCCGCGGGGTCGACCCAGCCGGCATCGGTGAAGACGATGATCAGACCGCCGAGGAGCACCACGAGTGACCCAAGCGCATCGGCGACCAGGTGCAACACGGCACCCTCGACGTTGAGCGAGTGGCCATGCCCGGCATGAAGCCAGCGGGCGCTCAGCCCGTTGATGAGGAGGCCAACGGCGGCCAGAATGGCGACCCCCATACCGTCGACATGATGATCACCATCGAATCGTCGATACGCCTCGAAGATGACAAAGACAGCGCCAGCCCCGAGGAGCACCGCGTGGGCCAGGCCACCGAGCGCGTCGGCCCGCCGGAAACCGAACGTGTAACGGCTCGACGACGGCCGAGCGATCAGCACCGCAATACCGACCGCCAAGAGCAGCGAGACAACATCGGAGGCCTGATGGACCGAGTCAGCCAGCAGTGCGAGTGAGCCGAAGGCGAAGGCTCCGATGACCTGCACCACCAGCAGCACCGAGTTCGCGCCAGCGGCTACCGCTAGGTCGCGAGACGTCGACCCATTGTCAGGATCGTGGTCGTGGTTGCGGGGCACAACCACAGTGAAGCAGACGCGCTAGATCGGCTGCGGCGTGTTTAAGAAGGTGGCGTTGTCGAGGAGGATCTTCTTCTGATCCGCTGCGTCGAACTCCTTGAGTTCAACGAGGTAGTCGAGTGGCTTCGGCAGGCCTTCGATGTGGGGCCAGTCGGAGCCGAAGATCACATGGTCGGGGCCCATGAGTTCGGCGATCTCGTTGACGTCGTCTTCCCAGAACGGGTTCATCCAGACGTTGGCCTTGAATGTCTCGATGGGGTGATCCGTGAACCAGCCGAAGCTCTTCTTGGCGGTCTGGTCGAACTTGCGAAACATTGGGCCGAGGAAGTCGGAACCGTTCTCCACGGAAGCGAAACGCAGGTTCGGGAACCGGTCGAAGATCTTCTGGAAGATCGCCTGGATGAGCCAGTCCTGAGCGGCTCGTTCGATCGAGAAACTGCCAACGCTCGGGCCGCCATAGCTGCCCTTACTGATGCCCGCGGCAGAGAACTTGTTGTCGGCGTATCCCTGCGTTGAGTATCCGGAGTCGCCCGCATGGACGACCACGGTGATTCCCGCCTCGTTGACGCGGGCCCAGAACGGGTCGAAGTGCGGATCGAACGGCGACTTGATGCCGGTGGGGGTGACCACGGCGGCTGGCCGCATCACGACCACGCGAGCGTCGGCGGCAACAACCTTGTCGATTTCCGCGGCCGCCGCATCAACATCGCCGAGGCAGATGTAGGGCGCACCGAAAATCGTGTCTCGGTAGGCGTATCCCCAGTCTTCGAGAAGCCACTGGTTAAACGCCGACATCATCGTGGCGCACGCCTCGACGTCGTCCTTGATGAGCTCCTCGTAGAGCACACCGAGTGTCGGGAAGAGCCACACCTTCTGCAGACCCTGCTCACCAATGCGCTCCACCCGAGCGTCGTTATTCATGTAGTAGGCGGGCAGCGGCTCGCGGTCCTTGAGCATCTCGAGCGGACTGCGACCGTCGGGGTTGCCCTTGAAGTACTCGTGCAGCGCTCCCGGCATTGCGACGGGATCCCACGTGGGGTTCACCACCGCGTTGCTGATCTGTCCGCCGACCAGATGGTACTTCCGGCCGCCCTGCTCCACCCACTGCACGACGCGGCGCTGCATCTCGGCAGGCACGTGGCGGGTGAATGCGTCGAGCGCCTCGTAGTAGTGGTTGTCGGCGTCGAACGGCTTGTAGTCGAGATCTTCAGGTGTCATCGCATACTCCTTGACCCTTGCTCCGGGGCGAGTGTCTTCCTAGGAAGATGCTACCGCGACCTCACATCGGACCCCAGTCGGGCTCTCGACGCTCGCCGAAGGCCTGCATCGCTTCTTTCATATTGCCGGTAAACGTCCCGAGTACCTGCTGCCGGTTCTCAAGCTCCACCGCATGACGGATCGACGGGGCGTCGATGTTGGACCACAGTCCGCGCTTCGTCAGCCAGACCCCGTACTCGTTGTTCTTCGCGATTTGAGCGGCGAACTCCTTTGCCACCTCAAGATGTGTCCCCTCCGGCACCAACCGGTTCAGCAGACCCATACGATCCGCCTCTTCGGCCGCCACGTGCCGACCAGTGATCATCATGTCCATCGCATGACCGCTGCCCACGAGTCGTGGAAGGAAGTAGCTCGTGCCGATGTCGCACGACGTCAGACCGACGTTGATGAAGACCGAACCGAAGTAGGCCGTTGTATCGGCCACCCGCAGGTCGCTCGCGAGCGAGAGCGCCAGTCCCCCGCCGACCGCTGCGCCGTGGATTGCAGCGATCACGGGTTTGTCGCACTCGTGGACGGCCATCATGAAGTCGACGATATGTTCCTGGCCTCGATACACCGTGCCGACCGGGCCTCGCCCCTCAGAGTCAGGCGGTCGCCCGCTGTCACCCTTCAGGTCGGCACCCGCGCAGAAGCTCTTGCCCGCCCCCGTCAGGACGATCGCCCGCGCCTCTCGGTCGCGATGTAGCTCTCGAAACGCGGCAATTCCATTGGTCACCAGGTCGGGCGAGAGCGCGTTTCGGCGGTCGGGTCGGTTCAAGGTCACGATGGGGATCGCCGGGTTGGTGCGATCGATCTCGACGTACGTCATTGGGCAGGCTCCTGATCTCTCCAAAGGACGGGGTGCAACGTCCACTCTCCACCAAGACCCTTGAGAACCTCGCTACGCGATTCGCCGAACACAACTTCATCCCACGACTTGACGATCTCACGAACCAGCGACGAGACGAGAATCTCGCCGCCGTTCGCGGCTGCGCCGACGCGAGCGGCAGCGATGACCGCCTGGCCAAAGAGGTCACCATCGTTGTCTTCGACCGACTCGCCAGTGTGGGCACCGATTCGGACACTTAGCCCGTTTGACTGCATCCGTTCGTCGTCGTGGAGGCGCCGTTGCATCTCCACCATGTAGGCCACCGCTCGACGTGCACTCGGGAATGTGAGCATGAAGCCATCTCCTTGCGACTTCACCTCAGTGCCATCGTGCGCGGGAAGGCACGACCGGAGGATCTCGTTGTGCACCGAGAGGAGATCGAACCATGCAATATCGCCGAGAGCCACGGCGAGATCGGTCGAACCCTCGATATCGCTGAAGACAATTGTGCGGGTATGACCGCCCAGCGGAACCCCATTCGCGGCGGTGCCACGGTTCACAACCAAATCAGCGACCCGCTCGATCGCGGTCATCGGCGTCGCTGAAGTCCCCGACAGCTCCTTTGCCCCTTCACGTGAGAACATCCGAGACCCATCGAGTCGAATCGTGATGTCGCCCAAACGGAGCACCTGGCCCGGAAGTAGCTCCTGCGTCTCCTCCAGGGACACCCCATCGATCGTCGTGCCGTTTGCGCTGCCAAGGTCTCGGGCAAGCACGGCGGAACCACTCGGTCGGAGTTCGAGATGGCGGCGCGAAACCGCAGGATCGTCGAAGAGTATTCCCGGACCGGACCGGCCGAATTCGAGAGCATCAGTGAGAAGAAGCCGGATCGTCGTCCGCCCAGGACCGTCGATCACGATCAGCGGCGTGTCAGTCGCCCACAAGGGGGTCTGCTCAGTCACTCGCTATCCTCGCATGCCGTCAGCGTTCCATTCTCGCCCAAATAGATCGGTTGCGCCGACACCACCACACCGCGCACGATGTCGCAGGCCCGCTCCCGATCGAGCATGTGCCAGAGCCAGGCGTTGCCTTCCTCGCTTGTTGTCGCGAAGAGCGGACCGTCCGCCAGCACGGACACATCGCGGACCCCGGACCACGGCCCGGGAAGCGGCGGACCGATCGAGGTTCCCGAACCCAGGTCCCACAGGCGAACGGTGCCGTTAGAGGCGATGACAAGCAACACGGTGTCAACATCGAGGAACGCAACACCCTGGGTACCTCCCGGTGGCGTCGCGAAAGGTCCAGCAACGACGTCGTTCAGGTCAGCCGACAACACCCGCACCGCTTGCTCGGCGCCACCGATCGCGATCCGCTCGCCGTCGGCGGAGAAGGCCACGGCATAAACGGCATCACCCGAGACGGCGGGCCCGGCGATGTGCGAACCGTCGGCGCCCCATACGTCGACCTGATTGAAGCCGGCGACCGCCAGCCGTTGACCGTCGCTGTCCCAATTGAGATCCTCAACGCCGTCAAAGCCATACGACCCGAACTCGGCCGTGACGACCCCCCGGTCGAGATCCCAGATGCGCACGACACCATCGCTACCACCGGTCGCGAGCACCGAGTCTGTGGGATGAAAAGCCAATGCCCGGACCCGACCGGTGTGAGCGGAAATCGACTCCACTGACGAGACTTGAGCATCGACGAATACCACCTCGCCGTCATTGGTTCCGACCGCAATTGTTGACGAATCTGGAGAAACAACGACGGCGGCAGCAGCAAGATCGCTCACCGACACCGATGAACGCTCCTCACCAGACATGGGGTCGTGTAATCGAAGGTTGCCGACACCGTCTGTCGTCGCCACAAACGAGCGATCCGGCGCGATCGCTACCGAGAACGCGCTCATATCGTCCGCCAGCACCAACCCAAGGCCGATCGCCGCCCCGACCCGCCATTCACGCACGGCCTGATCGACGCCGAGCGTCACAAGCAGATCGCCGGCGATTCCGGAACCGAGAATCTCGAGACCGCCGGGGGGTCCGTCGCTCGCAATGATCGACTCCGCGTCGCGGCCCCACCACAACACCTCGCCGTGCGCCGAACCGGCGATGAGGTTTCGGCCGTCAGGAGCGAACTGCACACCTTGGAGGAGAGGCGCGACTGGCGCCCCGCTCTCATCGATGAACGGCTGCGACAGCTCGGTCCCATCGGCTGAACGGAAGAGCCGCACCGTTCCATCGCTACTGCTCGTCGCGAACTCCGCGCCATCAGGCGAGAACACCAGCTCCCAAACGTCGCTTTGGTGAGCTCGAATCGGCGCGAATGCCTCGACGCCGCTGGGCAGCGAGAATCCCCACACGAACCCCTCACCGTTCGACGCAACCAGAAGCGTTCCGGATGGGTCGAACTCGACCGTGAGCATGTCGATTGAGTCCACCAGCGGATCGCCGATTGGGGCGCCGGTCACCGGATCCCAAAGCCGAACGAGACCATCCTCGCTCGCGGTCGCCAACTGCCGCCCATCCGGCGACCATGCGACATCCCACACGATCGAGTCGAGAACGATCTCCTGCGATGGCGTTTCTGACAAACCTTCATCACTTACCGCCCATATCCGGACGACACGATCGAAGCCCGCGGTCGCCAGGGCCGCTCCATCCGGACGGAAATCGACTGAAGGAATACCGACATCGTGGGCGTCGGTCATCGAGATGACAGCACGCTCGTTGAGCTCAACGAGGGCCAGGTCGCCGGACCGGCTGCCCACCGCAGCCCGCGTGCCGTCGGGCGAGAGGGCAACAGAGAGCCCGTCCCCTACCTCCACCGAACCCGTCTCCACGAGACCGCTGTTGGCCAGCGCCTGCCGCGCTCGAACGACGGCAAGCCAAGCATCAGGGTTGCTGGCACCCGTGAGTGTTCGTGCTTCGATTCCGAGGGCCAAACCCACCAGGGGGTCAGTCTCGGCGGTGAGTCGGGCGACCAATCCAAGGTTCTCCAACACCCGGGCGTCAGCTGCGTTGCTCCGTTCGATCGACCGGGTCCGCTGAATGCCAGCCCACGCGATGATGCCGACAACGAAAACCCCGACAACGGCTGCGATCGCGAGCGCCCGAGCCCGGCGATGTCGTCGAGCGTCACGCTCCAGCCGCTCGTTCTCCGTGACCGCGGCAGCGGTCGATGCCGCGAGGAACGCCCGTTCCGTCGGCCCAAGATGGCCCGGTGAGCGCGCCGCCCACTCCTCCGCTCCAGAGAGCGGCGTGCCTCGATACAGCAAAGCCGGATCTTCGCCGAGGTCGCCCCATTCTGCGGCCGAGCGCGAAAGGTGACTACGCAACCGGAGATCATCGATGCTCTCGTCGATCCACTGCCGCAACCTCGGCCATTCGACGATGAGTGCCTCGTGCGCGATCTGCAGAGTGGTCTCGTCCGCGGTGAGGAGTCGAGCATCGATGAGTTGATCGACCACAGACGTCGCCACGTGATCGTTCTCATCGGCTACTTCGGCGAGAGAAATTTTGCGCCGCGTATGCGCCGCACCGTGACGGGCCGACACCATTCGCAACATCAGGTCTCGTGCCACCGGGCGTTCATCGGCGCTGAGAGATTCGGTGAACACTGTTTCCGCGGTCTGGGCGATCGCTCCGGCAACTCCGCCCGCGTCTCGAAACCCGGCGATCGTGAGTTGTTTTCCTCGTCGCCGCTGCCAGGTCTCGACCAGCGCGTGGCCGAGCAGCGGCAGAGATCCGGCGTCGCGACCCATCTCCGCAACGATGACGTCTACGAGACCGTCTTCAATCTCGAGGCCGGCCCGCTCGGCGGGACCGGTGATCGCCCGCCGCAACTGGGCAGACTCCATCGGTCCAACCAGAATCTGGTTCTCACCAAGGACCTTCGCCAACCACGCATGGCGGGCTGCCTCACCGTAGAAGTCGGCTCGCATCGCAAGGACGAACCGGACGCGGCTCGTGGCCGGGTCGATTATCGCCGCCAACGCTCGAAGGAAACGTTCTCCGGTCGACCCGTCGGGGTCGTGCGTGAAGATCTCCTCGAACTGATCGATGCAAATGACGAGCCCTGTCGTGACGTCGGTGATCGCGTCGGTAATTCGGCGCCACTCATAGTTGGGGTCGTCGCCCTGGCGAGCGTCGCTTCCAATTCCTGCGTCGACACCCGCCGCGTCGGCCGCGCGGCGCAGTTGATAGCGCATCTCCGCCACCGGATCGCCCCCGGGGGTCATAAGCACCACGGGCCATCGTTCACTTCCCGCGAGCTCTCCAGCCTGCAAACCGGGGATAATGCCGGCGCGAACGACTGAGGACTTTCCGCTCCCCGATGCGCCGAGGACCGCAAGGACGCGTTCGTTGCGCAATCGATCGATCGCCGCTGAACTCAACGCCTCGCGACCGAAGAACGTGGCGGCGTGTTCCGCTTCGTACGACGCCAAGCCCCGATAGGGGCACTCTTCCATACGGGCACGGTGGCCGGCCGGTGTCGCATTGCTCGGCCGACTGCGCTCTGTGGCGAGTGAAAGCGGGTCCCGGCCGATCACTGCAAGGGCTTCGTCCGCCCACGCTTCGATGCTCGCGTGTCGCCGCGTGTGGTCAGGCTCAAGTCCGCGCCGCAGAAGGGGGCGCCACTCCGGGGGCAGTTCCTGACGTCGAGCCTCGAAGTCGCCGACTCCGGGCGGCAATTCGCCCGTAAGGACCCGCCAAAGGAGGGCCGACGAGGCGTAGACATCGGCCCATGGCCCCAGTTCCCCGTCGGCCACCAACTGTTCGGGCGACTGATAGCCAAACGAGCCGCCTACGACGCTGACCTCCCGGCTGGCGACGACGTCCTTGGCCAGACCGAGATCGGCGATCACCAGTCGTTCGTCAGCTCGCACGATCGGTTCGCCGATCGTCGTCGCTTTGTCCGCCGCGATGACAGAGTCGGACCTCGTCGATTCTCCTTCGAGCGATCGCAGTAGCAAGTTGCGCGGGTTCAGGTCGCGGTGCACAAGGCCCGCACCGTGAATGGCCGACATGCCCACACCGAGGCCTTCGATCAGCCGCCCGAGTCCTCCCCCGTTGTCCATGTCGACGTAGGGGCCGACTTGCTGCCGCAGGCGTTCTTCGAGCGATCCGCGATCGGCGAGCTCCATGACGAAGTACGGACGCCCGTCATCCATCTCGCCGATATCGTGCACGGCGACTACGGCTGGACTTCGCACCCTCCTGAGATGGCGAGCCTCGTCGAGAAATCGCGCACGCGCGTCGTCGTCGTCGCTCCACTGGTCCGCAAGGATTTTAATCGCGACGCTCGACGAGAGCTGGGGGTCATAGGCGCGCACCACGCGCGCGAACGCTCCTGATCCCAGCGACGACTGAATTTCGAACCGCCCGAGGCGATCGGGCAAACGTGACGCGTTCACCTGTTCACCTGCAAGGCGCCGCTCGCTAGCCGATCACGATGGCAACGAAGCACTGACATCGAAGCACTGCTCGAGTGCCTCGTCGAGCACGGCGTGCTCCCCGTCGGCCGCAGTGACGCACACCGTTGTGGAGTCGCCACGTTCGGCCAGCGATACGGCACCCTCGGTCACGAACGTGGGACTCACGTCGGTCGGCACCCAATCGCCTTGTTCTACACCACGAGCCTCGGCGTCTCCGCTGACCTGCGCAGGCTCAAAATTGTCCCAGTAGACGTGGATGTGGTTCCGGGCGAGCTCGGGGGCGAAGTTCGCGTCCCAAGTCAACGAGAGTTCGCCGTCACTAGCTTCCGCCGCCGTAATTGCGATCGTGCACCCGTCCTCGGGGCATGCGTTGACCGTGGCCCCGCTGTCAGTCGAGTCAGTCTCGTTTTCGACATCGAGTGTTTCGGATTCACTGTCGTCGCCGCACGCTGTCGACA
Source organism: Candidatus Aldehydirespiratoraceae bacterium (assembly GCA_047639555.1). Classification (GTDB taxonomy): domain Bacteria; phylum Actinomycetota; class Acidimicrobiia; order Acidimicrobiales; family Aldehydirespiratoraceae; genus JAJRXC01. The sequence goes on along the minus strand of JBLIOE010000017.1, from coordinate 22,013 downwards.
GGAGGGCGACAGCGGCGATCACCGCAACCAGTACCCGCCATCCGCTTCGAATTTTTCGCTGTGTGTTCATTTCAAGACTCCCATTGGTCCGCCGGTTTCCGACGCGACGTTAGTACCAGCCGGTCAGGGGAGCCAGGATGTAGTCGCTCATGTCGTCGGACACCAGACACAAGCGCTACATTTTCTCCTCGTGCCGAAAGCCGCTGCCTCCACCGCCGAAATCCAGGGCACCGCGTTCACGCGGGGCACCAAGGTTCGCCTTGTCGACGACATCCCCGGCTACCCCGCGGGCAGCAGCGGCAAGGTGGCCGTTGCCAACGGTTTCACGTGGATCCGCTACTGGGTGCGCTTCACCGACGGCGAGTCGATCGGGCACATCGATCACGGCAGCCTGGTGAAGGCCAAGGACTACGACCGCTTCCTCGTACAGCGCGATCGCGAGGCCACCGAGGCCGCGGCCGCCGCCGAAGACGCCGCCACTGCGGACGCCGGCAGCGAAGATTCTGGTGGTGGCGCGGCTGTTGCGACTGGCAGCGTTGAAGTTAACGGCGTCGCCATCCCGCAGCGACTGCTCGATATGAGCGTCGCCGCTCGTATTCGCCTCGGCGCCTAAGCCGAGACTCGCGCCAGAACACTCTCGGCTATCGTCGGAAGATGGCGGCACCACTCTCCGATGCAGACCTCACCGAGTTCGTGCTCGGGTTTGACCGCTTCGAGGCCGACGCCATCGTGGCGGAATGTGAACACGCTGGCCTGCGAGTAGAAGCGCTCATGATGGACAATGCGGGCCAAACGTCGGGGCTCACCGCTCTCCAGCCGCACCGACTCCTCGTCCGCAACGAAGAGGCCGCCACCGCCGCGGAAATCGTGCAGCGCTGGATCCCCATAGACGCCGTCGCGGAGAACCAGCACCGCGAGCGCACGCGTCAAACGATCCGCGTTGTAGCAGCCGTCCTCATCTTGACCCTGGTGGGCTCGCTGCTCGCCGTCGCCGTGAGCCTGCTCTGAGTCAGCGCTTACGCGACTCGATCCGAGCGCCGGAGTTAAACGACTCGGTGCCCGCTTCCATGCCCGCTCGGTCGAAGCCGGTGGTGAGAATGGCGGGCGCCATCGCGAGCGCGTTGAGCCGACCCATGTCGTTGGCGGCCCAAATCGCTCGCATCGTCGCCTGCACGGCCACTGGCGGCTGGGCGGCGATCGCGTCGGCGACCCACTTGGCCCGTTCGTGCAGATCGGCCGATGAGCAAACTTCGCTCACCATTCCGATTCGGTGGGCAGTCTCGGCCGTCATCCGTTCGTAGTTGCCGAGCAGCGACATTCGCAGCACTTCACCCAGCGGCATCCGCTGCAACATCTTGATCGGCTCATAAACCGCCGCCATGCCGTAGGTGACATGGGGGTCGAAGAACGTGGCGTGATCGGCCGAGATAATGATGTCGGCCTCGGCGAGCATGTAGAACGCGCCACCGGCCGCCATCCCGTTGACCGCGCAGATCACGGGCTTCCAGAGATCACACGCTTTCGGTCCGAGGTCGTCACCCGGGTCGTCGTACATAAAGTTGTTCGACGTGCCGTAGAGCGAGTCGGTCCCGTCGAGCGCCGTGAACTCACCCTCGTTGCGATCGATGCCAACGCAGAAGGCCTTCTCGCCGGCGGCGGTAAGAACGATCGCCCGCACTTCGTCGTCACGGCGAAACGCTTTCCACGTGGCCCGCAGCTCACGCTGCATGGTGGGGCTGAACGCGTTGTAGGCGTCGGGTCGATTGAGCGTGACCCACGCGACATGTCCGTCCATCTCAACGGTGAGGGTCTCAAGGTTCGCTGCGTCGTAACTCATGGGGTCCAATCTCTCAGGCGGGTGACCGCTTCGGCCACATCGGTCTCGGATCCGGCGAACGAGAATCGCACGAACCGGTGTCCTTCCGCTGGATCGAAGTCGATTCCCGGGGTGGCAGCAATGCCGAGTTCGTCGAGCCAGCGAGCGCACAACTCTTGTGAGTCGTCGGCCAGATGATCGGTTTGTGCCCAAATGTAGAACGCACCATCAGCCGGCGCGAGCCGATCCAGCCCGGCCGCCGGCAACCCTTCGAGCAGCACGGCGCGGTTGCGGGCGTAACGAGCGATGTTGGCTTCACAGTCGTCGTGACAGTCAAAGGCAGCCAACGCTCCGAGCTGGCTGAGGGTGGGCGCCGCGATGGTGGCGTTCTGCCCGATCCGAGTGATCGCAGTTCGTAGTGCCAGTGGAGCGATGAGCCAACCAAGCCGCCAGCCCGTCATCGAGAAGTACTTCGAGAAGCTGTTCACGACGATCGCATCGGCGTCGAACTGGAGGGCCGTCGGTGCGGCTTCGCCAAACGTGATGCCGTGATAGATCTCGTCCGAAACGAACCAGACATCGTTGGCTCGGCACCACTCGACGATGGCCTGCATCTGGGCGGCATCAAGCATCGTGCCGGTGGGGTTGGATGGCGAGCTCAACACGAGACCATTGATGGGGCCCAGGGCGGAGAGCTGTTCGACCGTCGGCTGGAACCGAGTGTCGGCCGACGTCGAAAGTGACACGACCTCACAACCGAGGAGCTCGAGCGCATTTCGATAACACGGGTAGCCGGGAGTGGGGACGACGACCCGATCGCCGGGATCAAACGCGGCCATAAACGCGGCAACAAACGCGCCCGATGCGCCAACGGTGAGCATCACCGCGTCGGGATCAACCGACACGCCGTACCAATCGTCGTAGTGGGCTGCGACCCGCCGGCGAAGTGGCTCAATGCCCGCGGCCGTGCTGTAGCCGAGCACGTCTTCGTCGAGCGCTCGGTGCGCCGCCTCGATCACTCCACGAGGCGCGGGCGTCGATGGTTGACCAACCTCGAGATGGAGCACCTCTTCGCCCGCCGCGGCTCGTAGCTCCGCGGCGCGCATCACTTCCATCACGTAGAAGGGCGCGATCTCGGCGCGCTGGGCGGCTGTGCGGGTCATCGGTCTCGGCCGAGCCAACCGTCGAGCCAGACCGCCCTCGTGGAGTGCGCCATCACGATCGACGTCGGCGCCAACGACCCCTCTGACCAGCAGGTTTCAAAGGCGGGCCGTTCACGCGGCACGAAGTGGCCGGGTCCGTAGTCGCCGGGAGGCCAGACAAGAATCGGCGCCCCAGGAGCACGCCCGCAGGGCTGCGAAAAGTCGCAAGTCGTCGACGACGGGACCCGCGTGCGGGTCATTTCGTGTCGGGTCAGCTCAGATCCGCTCATGGCCGAGATCCTCGCACGGAATTCCAGCCGGTACGGTGTGCGGCCGTGGCAACGCTGATCGGGATCTGTGGTGGCTCAGGCGCCGGAAAGACAACACTCGCCGTCGAACTGATTCGTCGACTCGGCCCGGACCGCGTCTCGGCGTTGGCGTTCGACGCCTACTACCGCGATCTCTCCCACCTCACGATGGAAGAGCGAATGCGGGTCAACTACGACCACCCAGACTCGCTCGACAACGAACTGTTCGCCCAGCACCTCACCGACCTTCGCCAAGGCCGAGACATCGAAGTGCCCGAATACGACTTCGCCAGCCACACCCGAACCGGCGCCACGATTCCGGTTGAAGCGCGCGAGATTGTGCTGGTCGAGGGCATTCTGCTCTTCAGCTTCCCTGGCATCCACGAGCTACTCGACTACGCGGTGTTCATCGACGTGGCCGAGGACGTTCGTTTGGAGCGACGAATCCAGCGGGACATGCGCGAACGCGGACGCGACGCCGACGACGTTCGCCGCCAATTCGCGGAATTTGTCGCTCCCATGCACGACCGGTTCGTGCAGCCCTACAGAGATCACGCCGATCTCGTCGTGTCCGGCGAAGGCGAAGCCGGCTCGGATGCCGCGGTGATCATCGAACGGCTGGAGAGTGTCGGCCACGATAGTGGTCTCCCGACGGGGGATCCCCGGCCTTCTAGGACCTCCGAGCGCTAATTCCGGCGATGCTGGACGAGCAGGACGCTCGCCGCAATATCGAGCATGGTCTCCATGTAATCGCGGCCGGGAGCGAACAACAGTTGGCCACAAGTGTCGAGAAGATTGGATTTGTCACCGACACGATTTCCGACGATGCCGGGGAGATGCGGCGACGATTGCGAACAGGTTTGCTCACCGACATTTTGCGAGTCGATATCTCGCGACCGCTCACGAATACCGACGACCCGAGCCGCACAGTCACCCTGGCCGACCCGGAGTCCGCCGACCTCCAGCGGGACCGATGACACTGCGGTTTGCCGACAAGATCGTGGTCAGACCACCAACTAATGACAACTTGCGTGGCCCCCTTGCCATGGTCGGCCTACGCGGTTCTACCGCTGAACCAACTGAACCTGGCAACCCCCGAAGCGGCTCTCCGCACGTTCACCGAGCGACTGGAGGCCGAAGACATGCGCAATGCGGCACTGATTCTTGACCCAGCCCACCTCCAGGCCGTCGAACTCAGCGCTACATCCCCGATCCTTGGGGGCCTCATCGCACCGCGCTTCATCGATGCCGTCCTGACCGATCTCGAATCGCTCAGGCCGAACACGAAGCTCAACATCGCCAAGGCTGAGTTCATTCTCACGTACGCCGCTCAGCAAGGCGGCCTTCCGGTCGACCTGATTGGAGGCATTCTGGGTATCGAACGAGTGAGTGTTGACGAAAACGGGGCCGTACTTCGAGGCACTCTCGATGCCACTGGCGAACCCGTCGATGCCGTGATGGTCCAGGTGCAAGACGACACCTGGCGGCTACATCAACTCCTCGTTGAAGGCGGAGATCCGGACGCGGCCCCTCTCTCGCGCCCAGGCGTCGCAGCCTCGACCCCGCTCGAGAATCGTTCGACCCTAGTGGACCGACTCCCGATGTCGACCCCCACAGAGACGGTTGAAAGCCTCTCCGCCGCGTTCGACAAGGACGATTGGCATACGTTCCTCGCACTCTTACACCCGGACGCCCAACAGCCATTCCTCTTCGCCTACGCCTATTCCGAGGGCGACCGCTTCCTCTCCCCCGTTGGCGTCGAGTCGCTCCTGCTTTTCTATGACGACACCAGTGTGGTGTTCAATGCCCCCGCCGAGATACGCGATGGCGAATCCAGTCGATCGTCGGCCCGGGTGGCGACACCACCCTCGGTCCATGGATTGCTGCGCTGCGAGGATTCGAAATCCCTCTCGACGCAGAGCTGTGTGTGGTTTGCGCCCAGATCCAGGGTGCCGTCTTCGCCAACGAGGCTGAGAACAGGAACGACCTCACCGGCGAGTGGCTGGTCGAAAACGTGTGCCGGGGCGACCCGGCGCTGCTGCTCGGCTAACCGAACAGAAAAGGACTATTTCTTGAAGGATTTGGCGTAGCTCTTGTGTCCTTTGGCCACGGCCTTCGCGTGCGCGTCGCCCGGTCCCCCAGAAGCGACTTTTCCGTGCGAGCTGTCGGAGAGCCGACCGGGACTAGCGGACGAAAGCGCCGACGGTTTCGACGTGGGAGGTGCCGGGGAACATGTCGACCACGGTCATCCGGGCGAGCGACATGCCGCCAGCGATGAGGCGAGCGGCGTCCTTTGCGAACGCTGAGGGATCGCAGCTCACCAGCACGAAGAGATCGGGTTCGGCCCGCAGGAGCGTATTCACGCCGTCCTTGCCGAGACCTTCACGAGCCGGGTCGGCGATCACGACTGCCGCCGGGGTGGCTCGCCAGCGTTCGACGGAAGACTTGATGATCTTGACATCGCCTTCTTCCAAGTTCACCCGAGCGTCGGCGCTTGAATCCTTGCCGCGTTCGATGGCGTATACCGAGCGACCAACGCCGACCGTGCCAGCGAAGATGCCGATGCCGGCATAGGCATCGACCAGGGGGCCGTCGGTGCCGTACTCCTCGACCATGCCGCCGACTTCTTCGACGAGAGCGTCGACGCCCGCGGGGCGGTTCTGGAAGAACGAACGGGCGGAGACTCGCCAGCGGCGCCCGCCCGCTTCTTCATGAATCCAGGCTCGTTTGCCCTTGGCCAGTTCGTCGGTGCCAACGATCAGAACATCGTCGGGAAGCTCGATACCAAAGGTGCTGCCTTCAACCATCACGAGGCGTTCGCCGGTGCGATTGCCGACTCGAATTGTGACTTCCTTGGCGTCGCCGAAGCGTCCGTCGATGAGGAGCTGTTCGGCGATTGGATCGACCGCTTCACAGACCTCGGGGACGACGATGTCGTGCGACCCTCGGATGCGGTAGCCGGCGCGGCCATCCACGATCGCGGCGCGCACCGTGGTGCGGCCCTGATCGTTATCGAGCGAACGAAGCGCGGCGTCGGGCGCCTCGACCTCGGCTCGTACGAGCTGGTCGACCACCATCGACGACTTCATGCGCAGCTGCGCATCAGCCGCGACGTGCAAGAGGTCGCAACCGCCGCAGCCTTCGATCTGGTGCGTGCATGGAATCGGCACCCGCTCGGGTGATGCATCGAGGACGCGAACAACGCGGGCGCGAGACCAGCGCTTGTCGACTTTGATCATCTCGACACTGACGGTTTCACCCGCGAGCGCGCCTTCAACAAAGACAATTCGGCCGTCTTCGGCCCGGGCCACACCAGCGCCATCTCGCGCGGTTGCGGAGACGTGTAGTTCCATGGGAAGAACGGTAGCGGCGCTATGCCGAGATACGCCTCGCGCGGGCGGCGGGCGCGATTAGTGTCGCTCCCGTGAGCCGCCCTATAGAGATCGCCCCATCCATCCTTCCCGCCGACTTCGCCCGACTGGGCGAAGAGTGCGTGGATCTCGAGAAGGCGGGAGCCGATCGCATCCATTGGGACGTGATGGATGGCGTTTTTGTGCCCAACATCACGGTGGGACCCGATGTGGTCAAGTCCATCCGCAGCCACCTCACGATTCACTTCGAAGCTCACCTGATGGTGATGAAGGCCGACGAGATCGCTCCACTCTTTATCGAGGCCGGCTGCCAGACCGTCATGGTCCACGCCGAGGCTTGCACCCACCTGCATCGCAGCCTCGATAACATCCAGAAGCTGGGTGCCCGTAGCGGTGTCGTTCTCAACCCGCACACGCCGGCGAGCACGATCCAGCATGTCCTCGAGGTCACCGACCACATCCTCGTCATGACGGTCAACCCTGGCTTCGGTGGGCAGAAGTACATCCCCCTTCTCGACAAGATCGCCGAGCTCAAGGCAATGGTCGACGCCAGCGGCAACGAGATCGACATCGAGATCGACGGCGGCATCTCCGCCACCACAATCGGCGAGTGTGCGGCCGCCGGCGCCAATGTCTTCGTGAGCGGCTCGGCGCTGTTCAAGTACGACGACAAGGCTGCGGGCATCACCGAGCTGAAGTCACTCGCCGAAGCTGCCCGAGCATGAGCTTCTACGACGCGAACCACATAGAGCTGCAACAGCAGTTCGAAAGTCGCGACCTTGCCGTCGCGATGGAGTTCTCGATCATCCAACCCGAGCTGAACGATGAAGCAATTACCTTCATCGAAAGCCGAGAGTTCTTCTTCCTGTCCTCGCTGCGAGCCGACGGACAACCAACGGTGTCGCACAAGGGCGGCCCGAAAGGTTTCGTCCGGGTGGTCGACAACAAGACGATGGTGTTCCCGAGCTACGACGGCAACGGCATGTTCCTCTCCATGGGCAACATCGCGGCGACGGCCAAGATCGGGCTGCTATTTATCGACTTCGAAGTGCCGAACCGAGTCCGCGTTCACGCCGATGCGGTAGTCAGCGCCGACGACCCAATGATCAACGAATTCCCGGGTGCTCAGCTGATCGTGCGAGCAACGGTCACCGAGTCGTTCATCAACTGCCCGCGCTACATCGTGAAACACCAGCGCGTCGACGCGTCTCGCTACGTGCCCGACGAGAACGGCGAAGCGCCGATCCCTGCGTGGAAGAAGATCGAAGACCTGCAGCCGTTCCTTCGACCCGCCGACCAGACGCGACTACAAGAGCTCGGCGAGACGATCAGCATCGAGGAATATGGACAGCTGGTCGAACGCGGCGACGCGTAGGTCGCCGATCTTCTCGGTTGTACTGACCTCCGAAGAGGATCAGAGCATCTCGCCGCGCTTGACGATGACGTGGTCGATGATGCCGTAGGCCTTGGCCTCTTCAGCGGTGAACCAACGATCGCGGTCGGAGTCGGCCTCGATCTGCTCGTAGGTCTGACCGGTGTGGAGCGCGATGCGCTCCTGGAGGAGACGCTTCGTATAGGCCATCTGCTCGGCCTGGATTGCAATGTCGGTGGCCTGGCCCTGCACGCCGCCGAGGGGCTGGTGCATCATGATGCGGGCGTGGGGCAGGGCGTAGCGCTTGCCAGGCGCACCGGCGCACAGCAGGAACTGACCCATCGAAGCGCCGAGTCCCATACAGATCGTGCCCACCTCGGGCTCAACGAACTGCATCGTGTCGTAGATAGCCATACCCGCAGTGACGGAGCCACCGGGCGAGTTGATGTAGAGCCAGATTGTCTTCTCGCTGTCTTGGCCCTCAAGGTAGAGGAGCTGGGCAGTGATGTAGTTGGCAATCTCATCGTTGACGTCGGTACCGAGGACAATAATGCGGTCCTGGAGCAGGCGGTGATAGATGTCGGCCTGCGGATTTGCCAGCATGCTGGCGGCCATCATGGGTGCGGAATTCTCCGGCTGCTGAGTCATAGAGCGAAGGGTACCGCCCCGGGTCCCTTCACTGGCGGCACAGATACGCTCAGTCCCACACACGTGTTACGCGGACGTGGTGGAATTGGCAGACACGCCAGGTTTAGGTCCTGGTGCCCGGAAGGGTGTGGGGGTTCAAGTCCCCCCGTCCGCACTCTGTGATGTCGTGAGACTCAGCCGAGCAGGCTTTCCTCATAGTCGTCGAGCCCGGAGACGACATCGTCCAAGAACCGGTGCAGCGCAGCTTTTACCACCCGACGACCGAACAGGACGGCCTCCGGAGATCGACGACTCACGGCACTCGGCGTGTACTCGGCACGGAGAACGATCTCCGTCATCGCCGACGGTCCCATCTTGACGAGCGGACGCAGATCGAGGCGGCCATAGACGTTGGCGAGTAATCGCTTTGTTTCGTTCGCGTCCCAAGAAAACTCCATGGACGCGTGATTCTTGTCTTGAGTAATCGGTCCGAGCTTCAGGTCGAGAGCTTCCGCGCTGTCGAAGCCGGGAATTGTTTGATCCCCGGCCTCAACAAGGCGGACTGACCGGAGCGACGCCGCATTGGTCGCTTTGCCGAGCACTGCGCCGCCATGGTGGAAGAAGATGTGGCATACATCGCCATAGGAACGATGTGCGAACGCGGCATGTTCGATCAGACGGCGCATGGACGTGGCTAAATTTGATCGTCGGAGTCCGAAGTCGACGACGGGCCGCGCCGCTTCCAGAAGAAGATCACGCTTGTCAGCGCGCCGACGGCAGCCAGAATCCGAACCTTGGCGTTACGCATTGTCGTCGTCCTCGTCCGCAGGGCCAGCGTCGATCATTGTGATCTCGCCAATGAGTCGATCCGCTTCCGGCTCGTCGAGATCCACGCCGCCGGCGGCGGCGAGATGGAGCGCGCCGAGATCGCGGAGCAACTGGTCTCGTTTCGGGGCACTACGCCGGTCGGCGATTCGCAGCTTTCCTGATTCCGCGACGCCTGACACGCGTTCAACGACGGACGCCCGGAGCGTCTGTGCTCGCGTTATCAGGGTCTTCACGTTTGACCCATTGACTTCTGTACCGGTCATATTCTTTCGCTTTCCTCTTCTCTCAGAGAGAGCATTATTCACCATTTGGTGAAGTATCTTCACTTTATCGTGAACCTAAATACTATCTAGTGACTTTACGTATATTTTTGTTATGGTGCATTCATGGCGAAACAACGAATCGATGCAGGCCGGGTGGTCGACCAAGCTGTCGCCCTCGTCGACACCGAGGGCCTGCATGACCTCGCGCTGAACCGCGTCGCCGAGGAACTCGGCGTACAGGCATCCGCGCTTTACAACCATGTCGAAGGTCTCGACGGGCTCAAGGAGGCTGTCTCGCTCCGATCCACCGAGAATCTCGCAAGCGCGCTGCGCGATGCGGCTGTCGGACGATCTGGCGAACAGGCGGTCCGGGCTGTCGCAACGGCCTACCGCGCCTTCGCCACCACCCACCCCGGCCAGTACGCCAGCACCATAATTCCTCCGACAGGAACTGGGAGTGCGTCGGAACCACAGACCTCGATTCTCGATGTTCTGGCTCGCATCCTCGAGACCTACGACCTTGAGGGAGACGCTGCCGTCCATACCGCAAGGGTGGTACGGAGCGCGATCCACGGGTTCGTCACGCTCGAAGCGAATAACGCGTTCACCAGTCCTCAAGACACCGACGGCAGCTTCGCCGCGCTGCTCGACTTTGTGGTTCGCGGTCTCAACAATCTCGAACCAGAAGCCGCCGCGTCGTGATTGCCGTCCTTTCGCTCCTCGTCATCGCCACATCATCCTCTGGCTCATGACCGTCGACAACGCCGGCGTCACATCGATGCTTCTCGGCTTCGTCAACGCCGAGGGCGGCCAAGCCGTCCAGCGAAGCATCATCCTGGCGAGCAGCCTCATCTTTCTCGTTCTCCTGACCCGTTCGTACGCACTCAATCGGCGCCTGAGCCGTATGACTGGCTGGACCATCACTCGCTGGACCACGCTGGAAACACGCGACTTGGCCCGACTTCTTCGCCTCTCACATAGTTCCGGCATCATCGAACTCGCGGCCAAGGAGGACGACTGGCCCACCTTGCGACCGCTCTCCGAGCGTGGGCTACCGACGAACGCGTGGTCGTCTCGAGCCTCCGTCGTTCCAACGGCCACTTCCACAGCGCGCCCACAGGCATGACTACGATTCACGTTGGTGACACCGTTATCGCCTATGGCCGGCTCGACCATCTCGAAGATCTCGACCACCGCCACCGCAGGCGCCTCGGCGATCAAGCGCACCGCCAGGCCGAAGAAGAACAAGACCAACTGATTGAAGAAGTTGCCGAAACCGATGACTAATCGACTCACTACCCCTCGTCCAATTATCGGGTGGCGGGAATGGGCGATCCTTGAATCACTCAGCCCCACTCCGACCAAAGCCAAGATCGACACGGGCGCACGAACCTCGTCGCTCCATGCCTTCGACCTCCGCATCCATAAGTCCGGCGGCCAGGCAACGGCCAGCTTCGTCGTCCACCCCGTCCAACGGTCAGCCGCTGAGGCGCAACGCGTCGAGGTTCCTGTCACTGGATTTCGAGACGTGCGCTCATCCTCTGGCCATAGCGAGCGTCGCCCAGTAATCCGCACGCCGATCACACTCGGCGATCAGACGTTCGACATCGATATCACCCTCACGTCGCGAGACGAGATGGGTTTTCGGATGCTGCTCGGGAGGGCCGCAATTCGGCGCCGATTCCTCGTCGATTCGGGCCGATCCTTCACCCTCGGAGCCAAACCATGAAACTTGCCATTCTCTCGCGTGCCCCACGCTCGTACAGCACGCAGCGACTCGTCGCGTCGGCGCTTGAGCGCGGCCACAAAGCGAAGGTGTTCGACACGCTTCGTTTCGCTATTGATCTCGCCGGCGATGAGCCCGATCTTCAGTATCGAGGCAAGCCGCTCGCCGACTACGACGCGATCCTTCCGCGTATCGGCGCTTCGATCACGTTCTTCGGGCTCGCCGTGGTTCGCCAGTTCGAACAAATGGACACCTACACGCCATCGACATCGAACGGCATCGCGAACTCGCGCGACAAGCTCCGATCAATCCAGATTCTCTCTCGTCATGGCGTGCAGATCCCGGCCACGACATTCGCTCGTGACCGGGCCGATGTATTGCCCGCGATCGAACGCGTCGGCGGCGCACCAGTCGTGATCAAACTTTTGGAAGGCACCCAAGGAATCGGTGTGATCCTCGCGCCCGACACAAAGGTCGCCGAAGCGGTCATCGAGACGTTGCAAAGCACCAAACAAAACGTGCTGATCCAACGTTTCATCGCGGAAAGCCGCGGCAAGGACCTCCGCGCTTTCGTCATTGGTGACCGAGTCGTCGCGGCGATGCGACGCACCGCACAAGGCGACGAGTTCCGCTCAAACGTGCACCGCGGCGGATCCACCGAAATGGTTGAGCTCAGCGACGAAGCCAAAGCAACCGCGGTCTCTGCCGCCCAAATCATGGGGCTACGCGTTGCCGGCGTCGACATGCTCGAATCCGATCTCGGCCCGATGGTCATGGAAGTCAACTCCTCGCCCGGCCTTGAAGGAATCGAGGGAGCAACCGGACTCGACATCGCCGGCGCGATCGTCGATTACATCGCCAACCAGGTCGCGTTCCCTGAGGTCGACGTCCGCCAGCGCCTTGGTGTATCCGCCAGCTACGGTGTCGCCGAAATCGCGATCAGCGAAGGCGCCGACCTCCTCAAACAGAACCCGACCGTCGGCGAACTACGCGACCTCGACATCACCGTCCTCACACTGCACCGCGGCACCACCATGATCCCCAACCCGCGAGATGACCGAGAACTCCTCGTCGACGACCGACTGCTCTGCTTCGGCCGCCTCGACAACATGCGAAACCTCGTACCCGAACGCCGCCGCCGCCGCGCCCGCCCCAATCTCCAGCCCCTCCCGGACGAGCCGATTCCGACCGAGCTCGAAGCACCCTGATGCCTATGCGAGCTCCCTTTCTGATCAACGGCCAGGAGGCGAAGTCTGGCCGCCGCACACAAATCGAGATTCCTATCGCTCGCTTGATGTCAGGAACACCAGTAGCGCTGCCGGTCATTGTCCTGCACGGAGCGAGCGACGGCCCCACGGTTTGGATCAACGCGGCGATTCACGGTGACGAAATCGGTGGCGTTGAGATTGTGCGTCGCGTCCTCGAATCGATCGATGCGAAAACGCTGAACGGCACCCTGATCGCTGTGCCAATCGTGAACGTGCACGGTTTCAACACCGGCGATCGGTATTTCCCCGACCGGCGCGACCTCAACCGCAGCTTCCCTGGGTCAGCGCGGGGAAGCCTTGCGTCTCAAGTGGCCTTTCTGATGATGAGCGAGATCGTCCGACGATGCGACATCGGGATCGACCTCCACACCGGCTCCGACCATCGATCGAATCTCCCGCAAATTCGGGCCGACCTCGATGACCCGACCACTCTTGAGCTCGCCCAGGTCTTTGGGGCACCAGTCTCCATTCACGCACGCACCCGCGACGGTTCGCTGCGGCATGCGGCTACAGAAGCTGGCGCAACCGTTCTGCTGTATGAGGCGGGCGAAGCGCTGCGCTTCGACAAAGCCGCAATCGAGATGGGCACACAGGGAGTGCTCCGCGTGCTCAGCCATCTCCAGATGGTCAGCCATCAGCCCTCTCCTGCCGCTCCCACCCAGCTGTCGCGGTCGACCCGATGGCTCCGCGCCACAAGGAGCGGAATCGTGCAGATGTCGGCCGGGCTTGGTGACGCGATCAGCGCGGGCGACGACATCGCCATCATCCGCGACCCATTCGGAAAGCAGCTGGGGAAGGTCCGCGCTCCCTCCGATGGCATCGTCATCGGATGCACCGATCACCCTCTTGTCAACCGAGGCGATGCGATCATTCATATCGCCAACGTCGAACCGGTGCCGGAGTAGGACCAGTCCCCCGTTTTCACTCATCCACTACTTGTTCAGCGAGTGCGGAGTAGAAGGCCCCGGGGTCGTCGTTCGTTGCGCGCGACCCGGTCGTCACAAGGTCATCAAGCATCTCGAGTATGTGGGAGAGTCACCTCACGAAAAAGCTCGAGGGCGGGCGGGGCTAGGGCCGTACCTCGTTGCGCAGTGGTTCTCCATCGAGAAAACGGCGCACGTTGTCTTCGAAGAGCCGGTGCAAGTTCCGGAAAAGGCTGGTGGGATCGGTGGAGCAGTGCGCCGAGATATAGAGATTGGGCGCAGTCCAAAGCCGTGACGCTGGGTCGAGCGGCTCGATACGTGTCACGTCAATGGCGGCGGCTCGTAAATGTTTGGCCTCCAGCGTGTCGACCAGCGCATCTTCGTCCACCAGCGTGCCACGCCCAACGTTGACAAACATCGCTCCGGTTCGCATTGCCGCGAAGGCGGCCGCGCCCATCATTCCTTCGGTTTCCGGTGACTCAGGAACGGCGGCAACCACGATGTCGGACTGGCCCAACAGTTCATGAAGCGCGTCGGGTCCGACAACATCGTCGACCAGGTTCGACGGGGCTCCGCTACGGCGGAGGGCCACAACTCGCAGCCCGAACGCTCGCGCCCGCACCGCGACGGCCTCGTTGATCGGCCCCAGGCCGATCAGCCCGAGAGTCTTCCCGGCGATCTCTTGGCCGAACACCGGCTCCCAGCGAGCCTGCTCCTGGCGTTCGTCGAGCAGCCTCACCTGCTTGAACTCCCCTAAGATCCGCGCCATCACGAACTCGGCTATCGCGGTAGAGGTCACGCCCGACCCGTTGGTGAGGCGAATCCCGGCGTCTTCGAGGCCGGCCGACCACAGCTGAGCGATTCCGGCACCGACACCCTGCACCCACCGGAGGTTTGGCGCGATCGTGCGGACATCAAACGGCAGATCTATCGCAATACAGCAATCGATCTGACCGAAGACACTGAGGTGTTCAGCCGTGAGTTCGGGCGCAAGGTCACGGAGGTGGTCGTACGGAGGTACCCCGCGGCCAGACCGAGACTCCCCTGGCTCCGAGTAGGACACGGCGAGCACCTCAACCCGAGGGTCGATCGCTCGCAAATGGTCGAGATCGGCGTCGAAGTCGCCGTTCCATTCTCTTGGGTAGAGCACTCCAACTCGCAGCGGCACAACGTTCATGTCTGCGGCTGTATTCATGCAAGGGGCTCCGTCGATCGGCCCCAAAGGAATCCACCCATGAGGTCTTCAAATCCGAGGTGTTGGTAGAACGCGATGGCGTTCGTATTCGCGGGAGAACATCCGAGATGGATCGCCGGCGATCCGGCGGCCCGGCAGCTCGCGAACAGCGCATCCATCAGCTGCCGACCAAACCCGCCGCCCTGCAACCGCGGGAGCAGATCGATATGGAGGTGAGCGGGGTACGCCGCCACTGTCTCGGCCGGCATCCGCAGCGGGTTGTGCATCAGGTTCACACACACGCCGTCGGCGGTGTCGTCGGGAAACGAGCCGAGCGGATATTTCTCACGGAGGGGCACGAACCACTCTTGGTCGGCCCAGTCGTCGTAGTCATCGGTGAACGGCGCACCCACGACATAGCCGCCGACGCCTTCTTCGTCTTCGACAACGAACGCACACTCGGGATGCCGGGTGAGATAGGGAGCGACCCACACTTCTCCCACAATCCGCGGGTCGGCGTGTAGCTCCGTGGCGTCGCCACCATTATCGGCGGTCAGCAAACAGATCGAATAGCAGGTGTCGGTGTCACTTGGTTCAAACGGCCGCAGTGTCGGCATGTGTATTCCTTCCGAGCGTGCCATACAGCATCCCCGCAATCACGATCACTCCGCCAACCACGGTCCAACTCTCCGGCGCCTCGGAGAATCCGATCCAGGCCCAGATCGTGGCCGCAACGGTCTCAACCGGCGTGAACATCGCAACCTCGCCCGCCGGCGCGAAACGGGGTGCGTGCGTGTGGAGCAACCGACCCATCGGGTTGAAGATCAATCCCATGCCGATCACAGCGAAGAGGGCACGGCCGTCGAGCGAATAGTTCACGCCAAACGACGCACTCACGATCATCACCAGAACAGCCGCGGTCCCGAGTCCGACCACCCGGCTCATTTCGGGCCAGCGCCGCCAAATATTCATGTTGATGGCGAACGCAGTGACCGCTCCAAGGGCGAGCAGGTCGCCGTCGAGGGTCGGCTCGCCGACGGATCGGGCAACGATCACCATCACCCCCGAGAATGTGATCGCAATCGCTCGCCACACTCGAGGCGAGGTCGATTCGCCAAAGAACGCCTTCCCGACAAGGGCCGCGAGAATCGGAGTGGCCGCCACCATGACAACAACGTTGGCTACCGAGGTGCGGGTTACCGCGGTGACGAACATCAGCTGACTTAGGGACGCGCCTACCGCGATAACAACAAGCGGCAGACCGGCAGACCGAAACGCCCGGACCGGTCCGGGTTCCTTCATCCCAAGGCCAATGCCCGTATAGAGAATGAGGGAGAAGAACGACACCCAGAATGCGATCGTCCAGCTGTCCTCTTCGCTCCATCGAATGAAGAATGAGTCGGTGCTCACGAGCAGCATGCCCGATGCAGACAACACCCAACCGCGAGCTCGCCCTTCGATCTTCACTCGTTGGCCAGTGCCACAGCGAGGGCCCGGAATGCTCGACCCCGGTGACTGATCTCGTGTTTCTCATTGCCCATCTCGGCGAACGATCGACCATCACGTTCGACCGGCACAAAGACCGGGTCGTAGCCGAATCCGGCATCACCTTGAGGCGTGATGGCGATCAGCCCCTCAACGACTCCCTCGACCATCACTTCTGAGCCGTCGGGACGAACGACCATCACCACGGTGCGAAAGCGGGCCGTGCGCGCCGCGGGGTCAGTGGCACCCACTCGAATCAGCTCCGCCAGGAGCTTGTCGACGTTGTCCTGATAGGTGGCATCTTGGCCCGCATAACGAGCCGAGAAAACACCCGGCGCACCATCGAGCGCGTCGACTTCAAGCCCGGTGTCGTCACTCACGGCCGCGGCCCCGGCGGCCGCACACACCGCGACTGCCTTCAGCCGGGCATTACCTTCGAGATCGGGTGCATCCTCCACGACATCGGCCAGGCCGGCCGGGCGCGGCAACAGATCCACCAAACCCTCAAGCACCAGTGCGATCTCGGCAACCTTGTCGGGATTCGCGCTCGCGCACACGAGGCGCGGCAGCATCTCGCCCAAGGTCAGCGACCCGGGCTGCGCGGCGACGGCGGTGTGGCGAGAACCTCGCGTTGCGCCGCCATGATCGACGTGATGCCACCCTCGGCAAGATCGAGCAGTGCGTTCAGTTCGGTCCGACTGAAGGTGTTGCCCTCGGCCGTGCCCTGCACCTCGATCAATTCGCCATTGCCAGCCATGATCACATTGAAGTCAACATCGGCCGTGGAGTCCTCCGGGTACGGAAGGTCAAGGACGGGCTGACCATCAACAACACCGACCGAGATCGCGGCACACTCGGTGGTCAGTGGGTTCGCGTCGATCGCGCCACCTTGGACAAGACGTTCGCAAGCATCGTGCAACGCAACGTAGGCGCCACAAATCGACGCCGTGCGGGTGCCGCCATCGGCCTGGAGCACATCACAGTCGAGCCGGATCGAGTGTTCGCCCAGCGCCTTCATATCGGTGACGGCTCGCAGAGAGCGGCCGATCAGGCGCTCGATCTCCTGGGTGCGACCCTTCGCACCCTTACGTTCGCGGTTCACCCGTTCGGGCGAAGAGCCCGGGAGCATCGAGTACTCGGCCGTGACCCAGCCCTCACCCTTCCCCCTCATCCAGCGCGGCACGTCGTCTTCGACCGAAGCGGTGCACAACACGCGAGTCTCACCAAACGTCACGAGGGTGGAGCCCATCGTCATGTTGGTGAAGTCACGCTGGAACGAGAAAGGGCGTAATTCGTCGACGGCGCGGCCGTCGTAGCGAGTGGTCACGGGAACTCCGGAAGTAAATCGAGGACTAGATCTCGAAGACGTCGCCCGAAAGAGCCACGTCGACCGGGCCACCGTAGGCGCCGACAGCCTCTTCGCGGTGCGCTACCGGGTCACAACCCGGAACCAGATGGGTGAGCACCAGGTGCTTGACCTCGGCCGAGGTCGCTCGCTCCGCCGATTCACGGGCGCTCATATGCGGAATCGACTCCCCCTCGAAGGCCGCGAGGTGGCTGGCATCGCTGAACACAATGTCGGCTCGAGCAGCAAAGTCGTCGTAGCGGAAATTGGGGCCAGAGTCTGACGTGAAGAATGCGATCTTCCCGTCGACCTCTACTCGAGCGGCGAGCGTTTCCACCGGGTGATCGGTACGGACAAAAGTCCAGTGCTGGTCGCCAATCACCAGCTCAGAGGTGTTGTTGATGACCGTCCACTCGAACGGTGAGGGTGCGCCCTCAACCGCGATGTGCAGATCGCTGTCCATCTTCCGCGTCTGGGCGGTGCCGTACACCGCGATGCCGGTGCGGGGGTGGAACCACGTGAATACGTTGCGAAGTACGGGAAGCTCAAGCCAATGATCGGGATGGCAGTGGCTCGTGACGATGGCATCAAGCTCATCGAGTTCGATCGCCGCCTGAAGTGGTCCGACCGTGCCCGGACCACAGTCGTAGAGCACCGTGGCGTCGCGACTCTGGAGCAGGAAGCCGGTACAGGGATTGGTGGGCGACGCGTAGGAACCCGACGACCCGAGGATGGTGATACTGAGCGTGCTCACCATTGGTGGGCCTCGACATCATCGAGCTCGGGGCCGAGTAGCTGTCGACCGAGTTCCGCGAACGTTGCAACATCACCCGATGAAACAAAGCGACGAATGGCCGGGCCCCTGGAAACCCGTTGCGTGCCGGCACCCTCGATCGCTCGCTGGACCTCAAACGCGGTTTCATCAGCCGACGAAACCAGCACGACATCGCGGCCCATCACGTCGCCAATCGTGCGAGCAAGGAACGGGTAATGGGTGCATCCGAGCAGCAGGCTGTCGACCTTCGCCTCGCGCACCGGGGCCAACAATCGTTCGGCAAGCACACGTACCTGATCGGACGCGGTCTCGCCGCGTTCAACAAATTCGACAAATCCGGGACACGCGGCGCAGCTCAACGAGACACCCGGGGCCAGTTCTTCAGCCAGCTGTTGGTAGGCGCCGCTCGCCACGGTGCCAACCGTGCCAATGATGCCCACCCGATCGGTGTTGGTGACGGTGAGCAACGAACGCAGACCTGGTTCCAACACTCCAACAACTGGGATATCGACCTGGGCCGCGAGGCCGTCGAGCGCCACTGCCGATGCGGTGTTGCACGCGACGACGATCATTTTCGGATCGTAGGTCTCGACCAGCCACTCGGTGATCTGGCACGAGAAAGCCCGCACTTCATCATGTGAGCGCGGGCCATACGGGTAACGGGCGGTGTCGCCGAAGTAGACCAAATGTTCATTTGGCAGTAGGTCGATGAGGGCGCGGGCCACGGTGAGACCACCGAAACCCGAGTCAAACATCGCCACTGGGCGATCCGCAGAGATCATTACGTCAGGCTAGAAGGCCCCGGCGCCTTACTGCGGGAGCCAAGGGAACGAACGCTTAACGTTCTTCCTTGAACATCACGTGCTTGCGGATCTTGGGATCGTACTTCTTGATCTCAATGCGCTCACGCGTGTTCGTCTTGTTCTTGGTGGTCACGTAGGTGTAGCCCGTGCCCGCCGTTGACTTCAGCTTGATGATTGGACGCTTATCGGAAGCTGCCATGATCAGACCTTCTGTCCGTTGCGACGCATCTGGGCAACCACGGACTCAATGCCGCGCTTGTCGATGGTTTTAATGCCTTTGGTGCTCAAATTGAGCTTGATCCAACGGCGCTCACTTGTGAGGTAGTAGCGCTTTACCTGCACGTTCGGATCCCAGCGACGGCTGGAACGGCGGTGCGAGTGCGACAACTGCTTGCCAAAGTGAGGCTTCTTGCCGGTGACCTGGCAAATCTTCGACATCGGGGATCTCCTGGACGAACTGGAACGGCAAATGTTAGCGGTGTCCCCCCTCGACTCCACCCCTAGAGCCGACCAGAAACCCATACATCCGTGCCAGCGAGCGGACATGAGCAGTGAATCATCGAAGAGACAGCCCGCCGTGCCGAAGACTGAACCCATCGTCCGTCTCCGATCATTGGCGATGAGTTCAGGTGTCCAGGCATCGGGATCGGGCCCGCTAGTTCCGGCCACGAATTCAGCGATCCGCGTCGTCTCCTCAACCTGGGCGTCGCGCGCCGGGTCGCACAACGGGTCGGAAAGTGGTCCAGGCTTGCCTGTGACGAAAGCCCGGCACGCTCTAGCCGCACCGAGTCAGTAGCCTCACGCTTGTGACTGTCGAGCGCGTGCTGCTTGCCTCTCCCCGTGGGTTCTGTGCCGGCGTAGAGATGGCTATCAAGGCCCTGGCGTGGATGGTGCGCGCCTTTGAGCCGCCCGTCTACTGCTACCACGAGATCGTGCACAACCAGTTGGTAGTGCGCCGCTTCGAGGAGTCCGGCGTGGTGTTCGTCGATGACATCAGCGAGGTGCCTCTGGGCCGTCCCATCATGTTGTCGGCCCACGGCTCGGCTCCTGAAGTGGTTGCGGCCGCTCGGGATCGTGGCGGCTATGTCGTCGACGCCGTCTGCCCTCTGGTCACCAAGGTGCACCACGAGGTGAAGACTCGGGCTGGCAAGGGCTACCAAATTGTCTATGTCGGCCACGAAGGCCACGAGGAGGCGGTCGGCACGATGGCTGTGGCGCCCGAGGCGATCCATCGAGTCGAAACACCAGAAGAAGTTGCGTCTTTGCCCGACTTCGAAAGCCCGGTCGCCGTCCTCGCTCAGACCACGCTCTCCCACCGCGAATGGACGGGTGTGCTCGAAGCCACCCGCGAGAAGTTCCCGCAGCTGTGGCAGCCGGAACGGTCCGACTTGTGCTTCGCCACAACAAACCGCCAGTCGGCACTGATGGAAATCGCGCCGCGCTGCGATGCCATGGTGGTGATCGGGTCCGCCAACTCGTCCAACACCAATGCGCTCGCAGCGCTCGCCGAAGAAGCCGGCTGCCCGCGAGTCTTTCGTATCAATAGCCCCGATGAACTGCCCGACGACATCGTCGGCACGGTGGGTGTCACCGCGGGAGCATCGGCCCCCGAAGATCTTGTGCGCTCCGTAATCGACCAGCTCTCCCCCACAAATGGTGTCGAAGAGGTGCGGGTCACCGACGAAGACGAGTACTTCCCGCCGCCCCGCGACTTGCGCGAGTTGCTGTCAGCGGTCGATGCCGTCGCCTCGGTGACGATGCCGTCGAGCGCCGAGCGTCAACCACTCGACGATCGCAACATCGACGCCAGCGACGTTCTCGAGTCGCTCAACCTTCCCGAGTGAGCCTGCGCCCTGCCGCGTTGGCCGTTCCGTTCGCCGCTGGCGGCGCGACGGCGGTCGCCCTCGGGATCTACAGCTCAGTCCACGAAGCCACCGGACGCTCGCTGCTGTTCAGCGGATTCGAGTCGACCGCCTCATGGAAGAGCGCTCTCGCCTCCGTGGTGGTCATCCTTTTCATGATGCAGGTGAGCCTCGGTCTCCGCATGGTCGGTCGAGTCGGCGGAGTTCGTCCGGTTGCGCCGTGGGCACGAGATCTCCACCGCCTGGTGGGCACCCTCGCCTTCGGCCTTTCAATTCCGGTCGTGTTCCATTGTCTGTGGGCGCTCGGATTCCAAACCACCGACAGCCGAGTCAGTACGCACTCGATTCTCGGCTGCGTCGCCTACGGCCTCTATGTCACGAAGATCCTCAGCGCCCGCCGTCCCGACCGCCCGGAGTGGGCGTTGCCCGTCACCGGAGCATTCCTCGGCATCACAATGATTGTTGTGTGGTGGAGCGCCGCGCTCACGTTCTATGTAGGAGGATCATGACTCCGCTCCAGCGTGCGCTTCCGGTCTCCCAATGGATCGTCGGTGTCGCCGCGGCCACCGCGATCGTGCTGCTCTTCACTGTCGACGGCGACCCACCCGAAGCCGCTCCTTCTCTCGCTGACGAGATCGACCGCATGGTGGATACTGGAGAGCTGATCTACGCCGCCCGTTGCAGCTCGTGTCACGGTGCAGAGGGCCAGGGCGGACAGGGCCCACGTCTGGCTGGCACCGTGGCAACTCTGTATCCATCCACCGCTGATGAGATCGCCATTGTCACCAATGGCAGACTGGGCATGCCACCCTTTGGCGGCGTGCTCACCGAAGCAGAGATCGCCGAAGTAGCGCTGTTCACTCGTCTCGGCATGGGTTAGCCAGCACTGGGTTAGCCAGCATTGGGTTAGCCAGCACTGGGTTAG
>JBLIOE010000016.1:0-73017 GCA_047639555.1 Candidatus Aldehydirespiratoraceae bacterium | reverse complement strand
GCGTAGCGACCGGTAAGCGGGCCGTAGCGCCATGGCGGGTAGAACGCCGAGGGGGCGCGCATGTCGGCCTACTCATGGCCGCCGACCCTAGTTCTGGCGATGTCATGCGGCCGATAGGTGGCGCCCGCCGCGGCGAGCGCCGCCTCGATCATTTCGTCGGGAGCTCCCAGTGGAGCCACGTTGGTTCGCAGCGGAAGTTCGAACTTCACGAAATCCTGGAAGACGGCGGTGAGACGGGTGCGCCATTGCGCCAGATCCACATCGGTGAGCGCGGTGCCATCGACTTCGATCACCCCCGCCGTGGGGTCGTAGAGCCGGCAGAGCAGCTTGGCGATTGTGGTCTTACCCGCGCCGTTCTGCCCGACGATGGCCAGCGAGGTACCGGCGGGCACGGTGAGGTCGAGCGAGTCGAGCACCATCCGATCGTCGTGCGGGTAACCGAAGTCCACTCCGCGAAACCGCAGCTCAGGGGCATCGGACGGCGCTTCGACCGTACCTCCGCCTTCCACCTTGTCCTGCTCGTCGAGCGCCAACTGCAGTCGATGGAGCGCCGCAACAGGGGCGGCCGAACCGTCGAGCGCCCAGTTCAACCCCCCGAATGCAATCGACGAAACGCCGATCGCAGCCTGAATGAACACGACGACCCGAGCGGAGCTGATCGTGCCGTCGGCGGCGGCATCCGCGATCAGCCAGAAGACGAACAGGTTGACCACTAAGACGATGCCAAGACAGGCCGCCACGGACTGCTCACGCAGTTTCGTGGCTTCATACTGAAGGTCGTAGAGCCGTCGGCGGGTCGTGATAAATCGATCGATCACCCAGCCGGCAACACCGAAGTAACGAACCTCCTTGGCTGGACCGGCGTCGACCGCTAGCCGGTACGAGTAGTCGGCGTGCCGTTGAGCATTCCGGACCTCGTCGGTGTTGCGGTCCTTCCACACACCACTCTCGCGAAGGAGCCAGTGGGTCGAGCCCCACGCCGCCACCATCAACGGTGGGACCCACCAGTGGAATCCGAAGAGCAGGGTGGCGGCAGCAAACCCGACAACAAGATCCACCAGGCCAGTCGCGATGAAGTCCATCGACACGGTGAGCGGTGGCCCCATGATGCCAAGATCGAAATCGCGGGCCATCGAAAGATCGTTGATCAGGGCCGACGACTCAAGATGGGCAATGCCGTTCGGCTCGACGGTCAACTTCATGAGCCGGTCGTACAGCGATGCCGCGGCGCGACTTCCGAGATTGGCGCTGACCACCTGATGGAGTGGCTGCACGATGAGCATGAAGGTAAAGAGCGAGCCCACCAACACCAGCGGTCCGGTGAGGGATACGTCTCGGCTGACCGCGCTGACGAGCCAGCCGAACGCCAACGAAACGCCGGCCGGCAAGATGCCCCGCACGATGATCAGCGCGCACCACGCCGTGGTGTAACCCGGCGACGCCCGAAAGAGCGCTCGCAACAGCAGCCACTCCTGGCGCTGTTGGAGACTCGCCGATGACGCCGCTGCCCGTCTGCCCATGCGACAACCGTAGAACCTCTCGCCACGTCCAGGGCAGGAGCGAATACGCTCCGGCCGTGCACGTCGTGTTAGTCCAGCCCGAAATCGCCGGAAACACCGGCGCGATCATCCGCCTCTGCGCCAACACTGGTTGCGACCTTCATCTCGTCGAGCCGCTCGGTTTCGAACTCGACGACAGCCGGATGAAACGAGGCGGGCTCGACTATCACGAGTTCGCGAACCTGACCGTCTACCCAGACCTCGCAGCGGTGCAGGTCGCCCTGCCCGGGCGCTGGTTCGGCTTCTCATCCCACGGGAACCAGATCTACGCCGATATCGAGTTTGAGGACTCCGACGTACTCGTCTTTGGAGCGGAGCGCGCCGGACTCAGCGACGACGACATGGCCGCGATCCCAGCCGGTCACCTCCTACGGATTCCAATGCAGGCCGGAAACCGCAGCATGAACCTGGCCAACGCCGTCGCCGTCGTGGTCTACGAGGCGTGGCGCCAACGCGACTTCACCGGGGCAGGCGAGGGCGGCACCGGCTTGACCTCCGAGACCACGGCCACGGCACCATTCGATTCCTAGCGTCAATGCACTGAGTACCATCGACGACATGGAATACGTGATGGTGCCAGTTCCCGAGGAACTCGTGGAGGAAGTCAAGCTCTTCGTGCAATGGGAGGCCGGGAAGCAGCCGCCCCTTGAAAACCCACCGCTGCTGAAAGACCTCGTGGCCAGCACCGATCAGCAGGCCCAAGCCGTCCTTCGTTATGTCGCGGAAGCGTCGCAAGACCAGATCAGGCCGTCGCTCACCGAGATTTCTACGGAGTTCGACCTGAGTATTCGTGAGATCTACGGCCTCGTCACCCAGATAAACAATCTGAGCTTTCGCAAGGGAGGCCCGATGGCCGTCGTCATGATACGTCCCGATGGCCGGGCGAAGCCTGACGACCGCGATGAATTTCACCATCGCGTCGTGATGATGGCCGACGAGATCGCCGAATTGATCCTCGGTACTTAGTTCACCCGCTTCAAGAAGCCGCCGGGGCTGAACGTCAGGCCGTACTTTTCCATCGACTCATCGATGGCAAAGCTGCCGTACTCGCCCAAAATCTGCTTCACGCCTTCGCCAGGACCAGGGCCGAACCCTGGCCACACGGGGTGACCGTTGTAGATCGTGTTGACCACGACGGCATAGGAACCCACCGCTATCAGCGGTTCGTAGAGCTTGAACTGGCGGAACGTCGTGGCGCGATCGGCTGATGAGCCGAGCACCACGACGGCGGAGGAATCTCCAACGACCGCGGCAACGGCGGCGCCGGTTGCGGCATCGTCGCTTGGACCGTCGATCATCGTCACCCGCGGGTGATCAATGGCCTCGCTTCCAACGGACAACACCGTGCCGTGGTCGATGAGATCGCAGATCGAGGCGAGGTAGAGAACCCGGCCCCGGTCGGAGCCCGTCACGACGACGAAGTCGGGGCGGATGCCAGCCAGGATCTCCTGGTAGGCGAGCAAATCGGTGGGCGGTGTCGACATTGCTTCGCCGAGCCAGGTGGCGTTCTCCCATGGAAGTGTCCGCCAGGACGCTTCGGTGAAGGCCACCGCCAGTTCTGCCGACATCGGCGATGGCACGGTCGGCACACCATCAACTTCGGGGTCGGGCAAGAAGGCGCGTGGCGACATGCGACGCGGCTTGCTCCGTCGTGCGGCGTCAGTGGGGATACGACCGACATAGTGCAGCGGTCGACCGGGGCCCTTGAACTTGCGGCCTCGAAGTTCGGCAAATGTCTCCGCGTAACCGAAGACGCGAGCACGGCGGACGGCATCGTCGATCTGGTTCGTGGTTGTCCCACCGTGAACCTGATGGAACGAACCTTCACCGATCATCGAGCAGACGGTGACGCCGGGCGCAGAGCCCAGACGCTCGTAGAGCTCGAGATTGGAGTAACTCCCGCCCGCCTCGTCGAAACTCTCGTCGAAGCCGCCTACTTGTTCGAGCGCGGCTCGCGGAGCGAAGATGCAGTTGCTCTCCCACACCCCATCGAACCAATCACGGTCACCAACAAACGACCCGATCTCAAAGAGGCGGTAGCCGGCCGCCGGCCACTTAATCTTCTCGAACAGTCCGTCCTCGACCTCTTGGTCGTAGCCGTCCTTCATCGCAGCACCCTGTTGACCAGGTCCGACGTAGAACTGTTGTGTGGCAACGATGGCCGGCGCATGTTGCTTCAGCGCCATCGACGCGAAGTGGAAGGCGCCAGGAGTCAGGACGTGGGCGCCGTCGATCATCAGCGCAAAGTTGGCGCCCTTACCCTCGGCGATGCCCCGGTTTAGCGCGAATACAGGAGATGGTTTCGCTTCGGCACCCATGTCGATGAGTCGAAATTCTGGACCGAATTGCGAGACGAATTCTTCCGTCAACCGCTGGTCGTCGGACGACCCGTTGTCGATCGCAAGCACCTCGTACTTCAGGCCACCGATGCTCTCCTGGTATGCCCGCGATAGCGACCGAAGAGTTCGCTCT
Source organism: Candidatus Aldehydirespiratoraceae bacterium (assembly GCA_047639555.1). GTDB lineage: Bacteria > Actinomycetota > Acidimicrobiia > Acidimicrobiales > Aldehydirespiratoraceae > JAJRXC01. Next base: position 68,986 of record JBLIOE010000016.1, on the reverse strand, counting down.
GCCTCGCGGCGCATATTGTAAAAGACCACCACCACGGTGAGATCCAGGTCGCCCGCCGGGGCCGGAGCGAGGAGCGGAGCGCCACCAAAGTTGATGCCGGCACTCGCCGTTGCGGTGGCGGCTCCATCGTCGGCGCCCTTCGCCCACGAAACGGAAGAGTCGTCGAGCCACTCCAGCGGCGCAGATACTCCACGCTCAGCGCGGAATGTTTCAACATCGGCTCGGGCGGTCTCGCTGGCGGTGAGATCAACAATGACCACGCCTCCAACGGTGACCTTGTCGTAGAGACTGTCGAGGGCATCGCGGACTTGTGCGCGCGCCGCTTCGCCAATCCGGAGGACGGCGATCTTCTCGATGGGGGCCGACGGAAGCGAGGCGGCGAACCGTCCCTGCACGAACGCCACCCGTTCGTCGAGGAGGTCGAAGCGATCGAATGAATCGCGAACCATGTTGAGATCTGCCTGGAAGCCAGGAACACCACGGGCGGGCATCTTCGGCGCAGTGTCGGGCTCGGGCGACGACCGGAACCCGTCGGCAACCCACACCTTCGGGTCCGCGAGTTCTCGGCCCTCCAGGTAGGCGCGCATGAAGATTGCGCCACCTCCACGACCGGTGCCGCATTCGACCAAGTCACCGCTTATCTTTCGTTCGCGAACATGGTCGAGGCAGGCCTCGAGATGCTCGAGACGGCTACGTCCCATGGCGGTGATCGGCACAAAGGAGGACGTGCCCGGCTTGGTCGGCCCGCCGGTTCGTTGGCGACGAATCGGCGTGACTAGGCGCTGGTCGTATCGGTCGGGGTCACGTAATGCGGCCGCGTCGATCGTGGCGCCCGTGCCGATGGCCTCGGTCAGGTGGGCGAGGCGAGCCTCGTTTTCGAGATAGTGCTCATTGAGCAACGCTGACTTCACGACGTCGAGATAACGATGCGCAGCGCGTTCCACCTCGGCTTCGCGCTTGAAGTGCACGTTGTGCTGAAACAACATCGCCTTGATGCGGACATCCTCGGCAACCTCGAGCATGTCATAGCGCGCCTCGGCCGATTCGAGCCGGTCGATGGCCGCTGCCAGCTCTGGTTCTGCTTCGAGTCGTTCTTCCTCTACGAGGATGGCGAGCCCAAAGTAGAACGGAAGCACGATCTGGCGAATCGGCTTTGGGTGTTCCTTGACGAAATCGTCGACGCCCGTCATGACGCCGTTGCGATCGCCGCCCTCTTGGAGCGCGTTCGCCATGGTGGGGTTGAGACCACCCTTCTTCGCGAGACCCGTCTGGCCGGGTCGCATCCCAAGGAAGTCGAACGGCTGACGATGCTCGTCGGGGACGTTGGTCGGGTCGTAGTAGAGATCGCGTCGGCCATAGGGCCAACACACGTCGTGCAAGATCATCACCGGCATCGCGACGCCGGCACGAGTGGCACTCGCCGCCAACATGGCGCACTCGTTGTAAACGGTCCACCAGTTGTGGTCGCCGTCGATGAGCGCCGCATCCATCGGCTCCAGCTCGGGCAACACATCGAGGCTCAGGGCCTGATGGAAGAAGTACCGACCGGGGAACTGCTGTTCATGCTCCCCCGGATCGAAGTCGGGCACCGGGTCGATGACATGGAGCTCACCCTTCGGGCCCAGGTGGTCGAGAATCTGTACGGTGTTCTCCCCGCGAAGGGCACCGATCTCAACGACCTTACGGGCGCGACTGGCGGATAGAATTGGCGCGATGGCTACATCCCAGAGGGGAAACATGAGGCCGAGAGTACCTCACAGGACTGACGACTGATTCGGGTCGTTCGGGCCATTTATCGAGCCATTCTGGGGGAGGTATACTCCTGGTTGCGACATCAGGAGGATGCATGCCGTATGTGATGGTGCCCGTACCCGAAGAGCACGTGGAAGAAGTCATGCAGTTCATGCTCAAAGCACTGGCCCGCGCCAACCAGGGCGAATGGGACCAAGATGCCGTTACCCGCGTCTTTGGTGACGTCGACGAGCTCTCGAAGACACTGCTCGCTCATGTCGCTCGCTCGACTCTGGCGGAAAACGAAGTATTCGAAGCCGACGCGGCGGCAGCCGTGCAGCTCAGCCTCCGCGAAACCGCTGCCATCGTGCGCGAGCTCAACGAGGCGGCCCGGGAGGAGAACCTGCCCGCGATGATCTTCCGTCGTCCTTCCCTCGAGGTCATGCCCAACGGGCGTACTATCGAGAAAACGGCAATCGTCATTGAGGAAGGGATCGCGCCGATGATCCTCGAAGCTGAGAAAGCCGACCTCGCTGCCAATCCGTTGCCAGGCTGAGCCAATGACCGACGCACCGGTGGCCGTCGAGGCCAAACCAGCGATCGAGGTCAAGAGCCTTAACGTCGACTACCGGGTGCGTTTGCCTGGGGGCAACGCCGCGACTGACATAGCAAAGTTCTTGACGGGCCGACGGGCCCCCGACCGCATGGTCCCGGCCGTCCGTGATGTCTCTTTCGACGTCGCTCCCGGCGAAACCCTCGCGATCGTTGGTCGAAACGGCGCCGGAAAGTCAACCCTGTTGCGGGCTCTCTCCGGAGCACTCGCCCCAAACAAGGGCCGAATCATTGTGAGAGGACGGGTGTCGCTCTTGGCCCTCGGAATCGGGATGAACCAATCTCTTTCTGGCCGCGAGAACATCCTCCTCGGCGGTCTTGCCGTTGGACTCGACAAGGAGCGGCTCCATGACCTCTACGACGAAATCGCTGATTTCGCTCAGTTGGGCGAGTACCTCGACTTCCCGATGGCCACATATTCCGCTGGCATGCGATCGCGTTTGGCCTTTGCTGTCGCGGTCCACCTCGATCCCGAGATCCTCCTGATCGACGAGGCGCTCGGTGGCGGCGACGCCGGCTTTACCGAGCACGCACGAGTAAAGATGGCCGAGCTCATGAGCGCAGGACGCACGATCATTCTCGTTACTCACGGGCTGAGCTCCGTTCGCACAATGGCCACGCGAGCCCTCTGGATGCATCAGGGGGAGGTCGCCGAACACGGTGATCCAGAAGAAATCATCACCAGCTATATGCGGTATTGCCGCCTCGAGCATGTCGAACTGTCCGATGAGAACTAGGTCATGACGATGGACAAAACGCCTAGTATCAACGATACGCCCGACGTTCTCGGGGTCAGTGAGACAGAGGAACTCACGCGACAACTCCGTCGGGAGCTACGAGCAACACGGCGCCAGCAGAAGAAGGGCCGCAGAGTCGCCTCTTCGCTCACCGACGACGCCGACATCACCTTCGTCTACGAACCCCACGTTCGGTACGTCCCTCCGATCCGCCCCTATCTTCGCGAGCTCTGGACCCGGCGGGCCTTCGCAATAGAACTCGCCAAGTCCGACGTCAAAGGCGCCCGATCCAACACCCTCCTCGGCGGATTGTGGACCATCATCGACCCGCTGTTCATGGTGTGCCTCTATTACTTCCTCTTCACGGTCATCCGTGAAGGATCCAGGCCGTCGTCATTCGTGCCGGTCATCATTTTCGGCATCCTTCATTTCCAGGTGAGCGCGGCCGCGCTGACCGCGGGCGGCAACTCCGTCGCCAGCGCGTCGAGCCTCATGCTCAACTCGACGTTCCCTCGCCTGCTGTTACCGCTCGCCTCGATCCTCGGGGGCGTAATAAAATTTGCGCCGTCGATCCCGATCATCTTCGGTGCGCTCCTCTTCCTTGACGCAACCGTCAGTCTCAAGCTGCTGTGGTGGCCCGTGCTCTTTGCGGTACAAATCGCGATTGGCATCGGGCTTGCGTTGATAATTTCGACTGGAGTGGTGTTCTTCAAGGACGTGAAGAACGTCCTCACCTACGTCTCGCGCTTGATGTTCTTCACTTCGCCAGTGATCTATCCCGCTAGCTTTTTGTCCGACAGCATCATCAGCTACGTCAAGTGGTCGCCGCTGTTCGGAGTGTTCTTTAACTTCCAAGAAATGGTCAACGGTCGGCATCCCGACACCGAAATGTTGCTGATCTCCTTGGGCTGGATGAGCGTCAGTCTGCTGCTCGGCGGCTGGCTCTTCCTCCGCTACGAACGCGAGTTCGCAACAAAGCTGTGAACAAGACCGTAATGTGCTGACCTTCGCTGTCGTCACCTCACGAACTGGCGGCGCGCTGCCACAAACCACTCTTGACATGCTGCGCAACGCGACCGCAGGGGGCATCGACTCCCAGCTCGCCACGCCGGTTGAGGACCGTATTCTCTGGATCAATTCGTCCAGCACGACGGCCGCTATCGCCTGGTGGTCCGGTCACAATCCTTTCGACAGCGGACGCCTGTGGCACGACACGCGCACCTCCTTCACTGCGCTCTCCGGTCATGGCTGGCCAAGAGGGAAAGGCTGGGATTGGACCCGCCCATGGGCCCCACAACTCGCCGACCACCTCGATGGCAACACCAGTGCGAGCCACGTCGTTTCCGAAGATGCGTTTCGACAGTTCAGCGGTGTGTTCGCGGCCTGTCACCTCACGGAACACGGCGGCACAATCTTTGCCGACCCGTTCGGTCTCGGCCTCATCCACCACGGCACGAATCGTCACGTCGAAGTCTTCAGTTCCCGAGCGGCGATCGCTGCCCATCTCCTTGCCCCACCCGGCACAACTCCCGAACGCAGCGCTTTCGATACCGGCTGGCTGGCGTTCGGCCAGGTTATGGCCGCCGATACTTCGAGTTTCGCGGGCGTGGACGTACTCCCGCAGTGCACCCGAGTCGAGATCAGACCGGATGGCTCCACCCGCGCGCGAACTATCACCCATCCCGCCCATTGGCATCCTGACGGTCTCAGCCCCACCGAAGCGGTCGAGCTGATCCATAACGATCTCACCGCCGAGCTCACCGCGATCTCAACGATGCGGGGACTCCCCCTCGTCTGTGACCTCACGGGCGGGAAAGACTCACGCCTTATCCTTTCCCTCGCACTCGAGGCGGGCATTGCCGACCGGTTCGAGTACTTCACGTCGGGGCCCGAGGACCTCCCCGACGTCCGGATCGCGCAACAGCTACGCGACCGCTACGGCTTGAAGGGCCACCCCGTCGCCCAACCGAAGCCGCCGGAGAGTGAGTGGAACCGCCGCGAACCGTCCGGGTTGTGGGAGACCTACCAACAGTTCTCATTCGCTACTGCCGGGATGCAGACGCTCTGGTCTCACCGAAGGCTTGGAAGTCCACGGCAGCGAATCAGTGTCAATGGCATTGGTGGCGAACCGCTCTACACCAACTATCCAGGCTCAGCTCAACTTCGGCGGCCGAGCCAGCTTCGCAACTTCATTCGGGATGGACAGAAGTTTGGACGAACCGACACCTGCCTCCCCGACGCCCGCCGCCACTACGAAGACCTCACCGACCAACTCGTCGAAGAATTGAGCAAGGACTGCGACTCTGTCCAAGACGCGGTCGACAAGTACTATCTCCGGGTCCGTATGCGTCGCTGGTTCGGAACCGGACAGGAAGTCGACCGCACCAACCGAATCTTCCCGCTGCTCGGCGCACCCGCCATCGCCGCCGCATTCGGACTTGGGCACGAGCTTCGCCAGTCGCAGTACGTCATCTTCGAGATCCTGAACCGCGTGGATCGCGCCCTCGTCACCATTCCCTTTGCTGACGACACTTGGCCATTTCGCCTCGTGCAATATGTCGACACCGATGGAATCTCTTCTGCGGCCATCGGGAATCCGCTGAGCCAAACCCAGATCTACGCCGATGATCTCGCGCCGAAACTCAATGCCACCCATGGATATAGAGCGAAGCGACTTCTTGAACAGATCGATCTGTTCAAGAAGGTGATGACCGACGACCCCGGGAATCCGCTATTCACGGTCACCGATCACAAGGCAACCGTCGACTTGATCGACAACTACGAGCGACTTCCGCACCAGTTTAAGCAGCTCCTCGTCGGCTCATTTACCGCCGCGGTCTGGTTGGGCAACCACGACGTCAGCCCATTCGTGAACGTCGAGACGTCGACCGAATAGCTACTTGCCTTTGTTGGAGTGCGGGAAGGCCGTCTTTGGCTCGGCCACACCCAAGAGCTCGCAGAATGGAACCCAGCCGGCCCCGGCCGTGATATCCACCTCGACGAAGTCATCTCGACCCGCGAAGTACTCACGAACGCGGGGATAGTGGCGTTCGTAGGAACGGCGCCATTCGTCTTCTTCCACGACCATGAACTTGCCGTCGTACTCGCCACGTTCGGCGCGCCGCTGATTGTTCTCAACATGTCGACGGCGGCTGTCCAACCACTTTTCCAGAGGCCGGACGGTCATCATGAAACGACTTCCCGGATACTGCTCATCGAGAAGTTCAAAGTTCTTTGCCAACACTTCAATATCGGAGAAACAATCAATCGACTGATCCAAGCTGTGCAGGAGTAGCTCGCCCGCGTCACGAGAGAGCTCGATCTGCTCGCGAATCGATGGTCCACCCCAGTGCAAGCTTTTGTAACCAAGGCCCGTCATCGCGTCGTGAAACGACGTCGTCCCGGTCTTGTTCAGGCCGATCGCGAAAACCCGCGGCCGATTCGGAACCGAACTTCCGGGCACCGGCCCGGCGGCCAATTCAGACATCGATCCAGGCCTCCATTTCGGCCTCGGAGCCATACCCCGCTCGCTCCATCGTCGACGCGGCAACAGCAACGAACGCCTTCCGACGCTTCTTGTCCCACCCCGACCAATCGTCGTCCTCTGGACGCGAGGGGTCGAGCTTGAAGCTGGACCCGATGCGCTTCTTCGAGAAGAAGTTGCCGGGACCGGGATGATGACGAAGATCAAGGAACTCAAGCACGGGATCCCATGCCTCCGGGCCGCCGGCCGAAAGCTTCTCGTTCCACACGGTCAAGCAGCGGTCGGGATTCGCTTCGGAAAAGTCGAGACCAGCATTGACCCATTCGGCCCACGTGGTGCAGGCCTTCTCGATGTCCTTGCTCCACTTCGGAATCTCGTTCGACTTTGCGTTGGCGAGTAGTTCATCGTCGAACTTGCGCTCAAAGTTCGACATCGAACGCACGACGTTGCGCCCGTCACGCACAATGTGGATGAACTTCGCGCCCGGGAACATCTTGGCGAGGGTTGGGGCCATCGGGGTGTAGAGAGGCGTCTGGTCGATCCACCGCTTGCCCTCGGCGCGAGAGGAGAAAAGTGCGTTAAAACCGAGGCCGACGAAGGCCAGCCATTCATCCTTCTCGATCTGTTCGTGATCGAGCCAGCACGGCGTCTGTCGGCCCATCTGGTTGTCCCAGACACGCTCGGCCCGCTCGCCTTGGAACAGGTCCGAGAGGATGTAGCTCTCCTTGCCGACCCACAGATCAGGGTGGCGGTTCAGCGACTGTGCCGTTGCCGTCGTGCCTGATCGCGGCGAGCCGATCACAAAGATCGGGTTTGAACAGATTCCTTCGCCCGCGAGGTACGGGGCGGCATGTTCGAGCGTCATCGATCCTCCGGTACGGGGAACGAACCGATGTAATCCGAATACTTGCGGTTGTAATACGGCGGCGCGGCGAGCGGGTCGACGCCGTGTTTCCATCCGTACTTGTAGCGATGGCCAAGGAGGAGCCAATCCACATGAGGTGTGGTGCTGGCCGTCGTACGTCGAGCATGGACCACGCGAGCGGCGGGGACCGGTTCAAGGGCGATGTCCATCTGCCACGCCCGATGCCAATAGTCGGTGTCTTCACAGAAGGCCGGATTAAACCATTCGTCGAAGACGCCGACCTCTTCATAGATGGCCCTGGTCATCATGAAACACCAGCCGGCGGTACCACCCTGATCAGGCAGTGCGAAGCCTTGGCCGTCACAATGATCGGTGTAGGGGAACGCAATCCGGCGGCCATCGTTGGCTGCTTCGAGGAGGGCCTCGTCCCACCCCGGCTCCACCATGCAGTCGCTGTTCATGACCACAAACGTGGGAGCCGTCGTGAGACGGATGCCGCTGTTCCAACCGGTCGAGACACCCTTGTTCTCCGGGTAGCCGTATACCTTGGCTTTGAGCTCCGACGAGAAGTCGGAGCCGTTATCGATGGCGACCACTTCGGTGGGCACCCGGGCGACTTCCCAGATGCGCTCGACGGTTTCTTCCACCATCCGGGCGAGCTTCTCGGTGCGGCTCCACACCGGCAAGGTGATACTGAGCACCGGATCGTCCGACGCTTGCGGTGGGCTGCCGTCGTAGAGCAGCTCCGGATCTGTGTCTTCAAACGGTTGGACCGTCGTTGGTTGGCGCGGCATGGCGTAGACCCCTCCGGTCGTCTCCGCGACCCCTTTGGCGTTCAGGATGCGAAATGTTGAGCGATAGAGCTCGTGGAGTTCCGGCAGTACGGATTCATCAGTGAGCGATGCTGCTTCGAGTTGGGCGACCCGGGCACGAAGTTCTCCTTCGCCGTAGCGATTCTCTTCGTAGAGCGCACGCGACTCATCGAGTTTGAGCTGGGCGCCGATGTCGGTGCCCGGATGCAGCGACGCGATGACGGCCATCGCCTTGCCCTTTGCCTGCGTGCGGTCGCAGAACCCGGTGAAGTTGAGGGGACGGGCCATCACGCTGATTGCTGACGGGTCGTAGACCACCTTCAAGCCATGGGGCATCAGGCGCCAACCCATCTCGACATCGATCGAGTAGTTCAGACGTTGATCGTGGAGACCGTGTCGCAGCAACAGGGACCGCTTACAAGAAATGCGACCCTCCCAGAATCCTCGCCAGTCAAGCTCTTGGCCCGCCTGCAGGCTGCCGTAGGAGAACATGAGCCGATCGACATCGGTGATGAAGTGCATCAGCGGTGAGACATCGAGCTCGGGCGCCCAGTTCGTGTGACCGAGGATCGCCACACCCTCGTCGGTCCATTTCTCATGACCCGCAAGGTGACGTTCGAGATAGTCGGGCGTGACTCGGTCGTCGTCGTCGAAGAACAACACGACAGGGCCACGGGCCAACAGAACGCACAGGTTCTTCGCCGCGCTGCGACCCGCGTGACCGGCGCACACGCCGACAACCTGAAGGCGCTCGGCGAACTCCTCGACGATGGCCGCGACTTCGGAATCGTCGGACCCATCATCGACCAACACCACTTCGTAGCGGGATCGATCGATGGTCTGGGCGCAGAACGACTCGAGCGCTTCACGGAGCAAGGCCGGGCGGTTGTAGGTGGAAATCAGCACGCTGATTTCGGGCGCTGAAGCGGGTTCGGGGCGGTCGTAAACCACCGGCGCACCATCGGCGTCGAGCCAGAGGCGGCGGACGAACGCGAAACCATCACCGTTGTCGTCGGCCTCGATCGGCGCCCGCAAACCAATCGTCAACTCGTCGGTCAACACGACAGGCCCCTCGACGGCGGCGCCCGCCTTCACCGATAGGACAGGAAGAGGCGTGGGTGCATCAACCTCTCGGGCGAAGACGCCCCGGTGCCGTTCGGTCATCGGCGGGCCCGCTGTCGGGCCGCTGTTGTGCGCGGGCTGGAGGCGATCGACACCCAGCGCTTCTTGTGTGGCGATGAGTTCCTCGAGGAAACCACTCGGGAGCACTGCGTTGTCATGCACGTAGACGACATAGTCCGCACCCGAATCATCGATGGGTGCGCTGGCCTCGGGATGATCGTCGGCTCGCCAGACCTGGCGAACGGAAAGTGATTCGGTGTTGGCGAGCTCGGCATGGAGATCGGTCGGCGGGCCCGAACGGCCCCCGGAGAAACTGCCAGCGATATAGACCGACGCAGCCGAGACCGGCGCCAACTCGATGTTTGCCTCGGACGGGGCGAGGTCGTAGATCGCGACCATCTCGTCTTGATACAGGCGCCGTCCCTCGGTCTCGAGATGAACGAAGAGCTCGGGAAGGTCGCGCTTCCAACCAAACGCAGCACGGGGCAGAACGAAGTAGCGCGCACCCTGCTGCATCTGCGCATCGATGTGGGTGAGAGCGGCCCGGCTGCTGGTCGGCGCGAAGCCGCCCCATTCGCCTTCGCGACCCTGTGGGAAATGCCAGCAAGGCTGGGAGCCGAGGTCAGTGAGAGAGTCGTCGCCCAGCGAAACGATGAGCACGGGAGCGCCGGGTTCGGCGATCGATTGGATCCGATCGCGGATGGCCTCGGCGTCCGCGTGCACCGCTGCTTCGTCGCGGTCCGTTTCGCTCGCGATTCGACGCGGTTGGAGCGGTCGCGCCATCACGGTTCCGATCATGGCGTCGAACTGAGGCTTCACATGTGAAAGACCGTGGCGAGCATCGATGTGATCCGCACCCTGAGCAGCGAGTCGCGTCCAGAGTTCGTCGTCAGTCAGAACACGAGTGAGCGCGGCGGCCATGTCGGAGGCATCGACAGCGATGAGCGCGTGTTCGCCCTGCTGGAGGTCGAGACCCTCCGCACCGATTGGTGTGGTGACGACCGGGGTGTACGCCATCATCGACTGCAGCACCTTGCGCTTCACGCCCGCTCCGTGGAGCAGGGGCACAACGGCAACCCGGGAACGTTCCACGTAGGGCTGGACCGATGGCACCCAGCCGACGAGATTCAGGCCGACGATGTCGGGATCGATATCGAGCGTGATCTTGTCGAGATAGTTGCCGACCACAGTGAGCGGATGGGCGGCGAGTAGATCCGGGTCGACGAGCGGCAGAACCTCGTTGGCGAGATACGCCACCGCGTCGCGGTTCGGCACATGGCGGAAGTTTCCGACAAAGTACATCCCTCGCCGGGCTGACAGCGGCACCGTCGATCGGGCGATGTGCTCAGCAAGCGGAATGGTGTGGGCGCGCTCTTCGCCGATGAAGTCGGCGAGCAACACACGCTCCTTCTCGGAGACCGCGAGCACGGCCTCGGCGGAGTGGTACACGTTGAGTTCGTTCGCCGCTTCCTCACCAAAAGACTTGTCGACCGCACCCGATTCAACGAAGGCCTGGCGGGCGTTACGAAGAAAGTGGATGTCGATCGAGTTGACGATGACGCGGGTGCTCGGCGAATACTCGTGAACCAACGGCACAACCTGTGCGGCGACTTCCCAGAAGGCCACCATCGCCATGTCGAAGTCGTAGGAACGCAGCAGCTTCGGCAGCCAATCGAAACCGGCAAACGTTGCCACGCCCATCTGGCGAAGTCGGTCAGCGTGACGCTCTTCGGCCTCGCCTTCTTCCTCGCGGGACAAGTACGTGACCGTCCAGCCCTCATCGAGGAGCCAGCGGACCGTATTATCGATGTCTTGTGACCCACTGTCCCGGTCGAATGCCGGCATTCGGGTGTGAACCACAAGGGCATGACGTCGCGCCATCAGTTGCCTTCCCCGAACACTGTCGGATCGTCATTCGCCAAAAGGAAACGCCACGCGCCATCCCGGAGCTCTTCCGGCCGGTTTGGGCGCTTCGGCAGCGGCCCCTCCCAGGTGGGGGTGGGACTTTGGCCACTCTCGACCGCTCGTACAAAAACCGACTTCGGCCGATACGTCACCGTATGACCGCCCGCCCACGCGGCGGCCGATACAGCTATGCCCGACACAGCAGGGCCCGAATCTGGCGCGTCCTCGAGGGGAGTCCACAGGGCCGCGACCGCGGCGACGGCGCCTTCGCCAAAGCAGACGGGACGGGCGAACTCATGCCACGGCGCTCGGACATCAAGAGACTCCGCACCAATCCCGGCCGTGCTGCCATCGGCGAACACCATAGAGCCCGCCGATTCGAGGCGGCCTTCGGCATCCAGAACCTTCGCGACAGACAATGAAGTGGGATCACCGGCGGCGCTATTGGCGAGCGCCGCGATAGCCCCTGGGAGGGGGACCACACCGGCCGCGAGCGACACAACAACGTCGGCGCTTAGCGCCAGTGCCGCCGGCGCCACATCAAAGTGCACCACCGATCCGGTTGCCGCGGCTCGAGCGCTGATCGCCGCATCAACCGCGGCCAATGTCGAGGGAGCGCACACGGCGATCGAAACCTGTGCTGTCTCCGATGCCATCGATTCGACCGAGACGACGTCGACCGAAGAGGCCGAGTCGCGCACGACAATTGTCGCCGAAGCAGTGACCCGACGCGCTTCGTCGAGGTCGCGATCTTGCGACACAACCACAACATCGATGCTCCGGTCGAAGTACGGAAGCGTTGTCTGGTCGACGGGGGGGGAGAACACCGTGATGCCGGGAAGTTCGTGACCCACGCCGTCAGCGGTCCAATCGAGAACAGCCGCGCCCTCACCCAGACCAGCGGCGACGTCGTTCACTTCGGCAAGGAGACTGCGCACGTCGGGAGCGGCCGGAGACTCGAGATCGATCGCGATACCCGCCGCCTCGCGATCCGCCAAGACGGAGTGGCTTGCAATCAGATGATCGCGAAACTCGGGATGCCCTTGGAGCCAGCCCCGGGCCCCTTCGGGGACTACCAGCCGAGTACAACCACCAAGACGGGCCGCTTCAAGGATGGCAATCAACGACAGACAGTCAGCGGGAGACGAGCCGACATCGGCGGATGGGAACGGAATGCCGACTCGACCGTCGACACGCTCGACACCGGACTTACAGCCCGGGGTGACCACCGCGAACGCTGCATCCGCGAGAACGAATTCGTCGACGATTCGCTCATAACCCTTCTGCCACTTGTACGCCGCAGGACCCTTCGGCACCGCCGAGGCGCGCCCGTCAACCGACTGCTTCGGGCGGGGGGCCGGTGCAGCCTTCTTGACCGGTCGTTTCGGGCGCGCCGTCGGCGCCGTGTTCTTGGGAGTGAGTCGGTTGACGATCTTCTTCGCTGGGTTGGGCAGGCGTCGATTAACGCCCTTCGCCACCCGGGTGAACTTCGGCACGATGCCGCTCGACTTCGCAACGGCAACACTCTTCCGGGCAACCTTCTGCGCGGGAGCCGGGAGCTTCGCTGTGACCTTGGCACCACGCTCTCGAATCCGATTGGCCACCTGACCATCGGCGACCGCGCCGCGGACCCGCCGGAGGTTGTTCTGCATAGGCGCCGGCATACGTTTCGCGGCCTGCTTCGCGGTCTTCGTTGCAGCGGGCACTCCGCGACGAGCACTTGCAGCGACGACCCGACGCGTTGGCGTGGCAGCGCGCCGAGCGGCCCCACCGAAGACTCGACGAACACGGCTTGCAAGCCGGGAGCCAATCCCGGGCTTCGACGACACCTCGTCTTCCACGGCACGCAGCTTGACGTGGACCGCTCCGAGGATCGCGTCGATGTGATCGAGCTTGTCCTGCGCGCCCTTCTGTCGTTCTTCCACCCGCTGAGAAGTGGCCTTCACGCTGTGGGTCAGATCCGCGATCGTGTCGGTGGTATCAACGATTCGGCGGCCGGTACCGCGCAGTTCGGATTGTCCGTCCAGCAGCGCTACCTGGCCGGTCGTCAACTGGTCGACACGGCCCCGCAGCTCGGCGAGCTCGTGATCACGATGCGAGAGGTCGCGCTTCGCAGTCTCTGATTCGCGTCGGGCGGCGTTGAGCTCGTCGCGCAGATCCTTGGCGACACCCTGTGACTCGATGAGCCGTTCTTCGAGCCGCCCGATGGCCTGCTGGCGTTGTTCGGCGTGTCGGGCCGCGACCGTTCCGTCGAGCACCAGGCGACGAACCTGGCCCTCATCGGACACCGGCGATCGAGGTGCCATCGCGCCCGCTTCATCGCACAGCGACTGGTAGAGAGAACGAAGGTTGCCACCGAGGTTGGCCTCGTCGAGGCTCACGCCCACGTCGTGATGGCGGAGATCGCTACGTACCGCCAACGTCGCGGCCTCGAGTCCGGCAAAGTCGCAGACGCGACCAAGCTCGCCCGCGGGGTCGATGAAGTAGGAGTCGTAGTGCGTGATGATTCGTTGCTCGGGAGGCACGAGGTCGAGAATCGACTGGTAGTACTGCTCCCACAAGGTGAGACCCAGCGAATATGAGTTCTGATTGCGCCGCTTCAGCGACAAAGCGACCTCAAGCGGGTTGCGTACACAGATCACGAAACGAAGATCGGGTTGGAGATCAAGCCAGAACGCGGCAGTGAGGCAGAGTCGCGGATCTTTGAATCCCCAACGGTCGTTTTCGGCCAATCCGGCGAGGGCGGCAGTGGCGGGTTCCACAATCTCGGCGAGACGAGGGTCGTCGACGGCCTGTGGAAGCAGCGCCGGCGGGTTGTCCCAGGCCCCGCCCGAGGCTTCGAGAAGGTCGTCGTTGCAGTTCACGATCGCCTTGTTTTCCCAGAAACCTTCGGGATTGTCGTCGGCCGCGGCGAGGAGCGCATCAGCGTCACCGCCAAGGAGATGCAACCCGGACTCATGGAGCCCGCGCGTGATCATGGAGGTGCCGGAACGGTGCATGCCGGTGATGGCAATTGGGTGATGGCTCACTTGTTTCTTCCGTTTCGTCGCATCTGCATTCTGTCTATGCCTCAAGTCCCCGACGCAGCTCCCCATTGTGGCGCGTCTACCGGCTGACAGGAAGACCCCATCGCCACTTTGGGTCGGATGGCCCCCACTCGGTGTGGCGATCCCGCTCCCTAGACGTGGCGATCCCGCTCCCTAGACGTGGCGATCCCGCCAATCAACGGATCGTGCGAGATGGTGTTGCGCACTCGGCGCCACCTCCCCGACATAACGCGCCAGGCGTTCAGGCGGCTCAAATTTGGCGCCTCGAAGGGCCTCATATTCGGACCACAACTCGTCGCGCACCGCCGTTCCACCGGTGGCCGCACCACCGTGGAACTGATGGAACGAACCCTCGCCGAGCATCATCACCAGATCCGTGTTGGGCGCGGCACAGGCCCGCCGGTAGAGGTCGTGGTTCACTAGTCCGCCACCGGGACGATCAAAAATCTCATCGAACCCGTCGATCTCGCTCCAGAGATCGGCGGCCATGAAGAGGGCATTGCACTCCCCCATCGGCCCGTACCAACCCCGGGCCGATGAGCCCCCGAAGGTGCTGATCGAGAACAACAGATCACCGTCGTTCGCCCAGTCCACCGTTGAGAGCAATTCATCTTCGACCGACTGGTTGTAGCCCTTCGCGGCGGCGGCCATCTGTGGCTCGTCGCCGAGATGGAAGGCCAACGTGGTGGCGATCACCCGATTCCCAGTGGCGACGGCGTCGAGCGCCGACGAGATCAGCCCGGGGCTGACCATTCGCGCCCCGTCGATCAGGACACCCACGATGTCGCCCGACGCCGCCTCGATTCCGACATTGCAGGCGTGGGCCGGCGACGGCGGCGCAGGGTCGATGCGGATCAACCGGCCGGCCGGAACAATGTCCAACACCGCTGGATCCACTGGAACCGGGGATCCGTTGTCAACAACGATCACCTCATAGTTGACGTCGCCCCGCTGGTACTCGCGAGAAAGCGTATGCAGGGTTCGCGGAAGCTCGCGCGCCATGTCGTAGACGACAACAACAACGCTGACCGCAACATCACTCGAAGACCAGTTCACCCAAGAACGGTACCCGAGCCTTCCCACAGGGGGTGAGTGGTGGTACCAATGGTCGGATGTCCGAACGCATCGAAGCCCTTTCATGGGACAGCGAATTCTTTGGGGTATCGGTTGGCAAGATCGATCTCAACGGCGTGACCGACGCCGACCTCGTCTCAATCACCGCGGAAGCCAACGATCGGCGGTTCGACTGCGTCTACGGTCAACTCGATCCAACGAACGATTCCGGGTACACGGCGATCGATGTCCAGAACCATCGCTTCCAGCTCATCGAGACCAACGTTTTGATGGCTCGACGAGACATTCCGTTCGAAGGCATCCCCACCAAGTCGAACGCTCGGATCGCCACCGAAGCCGACATCGAAATCCTGCACGACTCGCTAGATCGACTCGCTCCGTGGAGCCGGTTCGGCGCCGACCCGCGCTTCGGAAAGGCCGCCGCGCGACGGATGCACCAAGCCTGGGTCGAGCGAGCCATCCGTGACGATCACCGCATGTTGGCCATCGCCGAAGACGAGGACGGCGTGACTGGTATCTCGACTCAGGTCGACATAGGTCCGGGTGGTACCCCGTGCGTCGACCTCATGGGTGTCGTGAAACCGGGCAAGGGTGTCTCCGGCGTCCTCCTGCAAGCGTTGTTCGACTGGGCTCCCGATGGCCCGCTTGAGGCGGGGCCGTGCGCGGCTCGCAACATCGCCGTGCTCCGATTTCTGGAGCGCTACAACTTCTCTGTAGGCATGGTGACCTATACCTACCACTGGTGGCGCGAAGGCATTGGAAACCGTGGCTGATTTACCGTTCCCCGACAACTTTATTCCGTTCAACCGGCCGAGCATCGAAGGCCGTGAGATGGAGTACATCCAGACCGCGGTCGAACACGGTCATACCTCCGCCTCCGGCCCATTCACGGCGCTGGCCGTCGACGAGATCAAGGAGGCCACCGGCGCAGCCGACGTCCTCCTCACCACCTCGTGCACCGCGGCACTCGAGATGAGCGCGATCCTTCTCGACATCAAACCCGGCGACACCGTCGTGGCACCGTCGTTCGGCTTCGTCACCACGGCACTCGCGTTCGTTCGAGCGGGCGCCAAGATCCTGTTCTGTGACATCGAGCCCGACACACTCAGCCTCGACGCCAACCGACTTGCCGACATCATGGACGACAGCGTGAAGGCCGTCGTCCCCATCCACTACTCGGGCATCGGTGGACAAATCGATGAGATGCGCGCTGTGCTCGAACAGTGGCCGGGCGCCGACCTCGTTGAGGACAATGCCCACGGATTGTTTGGGAGCTACAAGGGAGAGCCGCTCGGATCATTCGGCCGCTTCTCCACGCTCAGCTTCCACGAGACGAAGAACTTCATCTGCGGTGAGGGCGGCGCTCTCATCGTCAACAACGAGGCCGACATCGACCGCGCCCACGTCATCTACGACAAGGGCACCAACCGGCGAGCGTTCCTGCACGGCCAGGTCGACAAGTACTCCTGGCAAGACGTCGGTTCGTCGTTCGGCATGGCCGATGTTCTGGCCGCCTACCTCTATGCGCAACTCGAGGAGAAGGAAGCCATCCTCGGACAGCGCCAGCATGTGTTCGACCACTACGCCGATGCACTCGCCCCGCTCGTGCAATCACACGGCATCTCGCTGCCGCAGGTACCGGAGCACTGCGTGCAGGCGTACCACATGTTCTACACGCTGCTTCCCGATGCCGAGATGCGAAACCACGTGCTGAAGTCGATGAACGACGACGGCATCTACGCCACGTTCCACTACATCCCGTTGCACAGCGCGCCGGGCGGACTCGACGTTTCGGCTCGACCGCTCGAATGCCCGGTCACCGACGACATCAGCAGTCGTCTTCTTCGGCTTCCGTTCTTCACCAGCCTGAAGCAGGGCGACCTCGAACGAGTGACGGAGTCATTCATTCAAGCCGTCGAAGGCTTCTAGCCAGGCCGCACATTCGGGGTCCGCTCACGGCCCGATCTATCGTGGGCCGCCATGCGCATGGTGTACCTCGACCTCGACACGCTTCGGCCCGACCACCTCGGTTGTTACGGATACCCGCGGCCAACCTCGCCCAACATCGACAGCCTCGCAGAGCAGGGCCTGCGCTTCGATCGGCTCTACACGTCGGACTCGCCGTGCCTGCCGTCGCGTTCGGCGCTGCAGACCGGCATGTTCGGTATTCACAATGGCGCGGTCGGCCATGGCGGTACCGCCGCCGAACCGTTCAACGAAGGCATCACCCGCGGGTTCAAGTCACCGCGGGTGAACAACTCGTTTGCCTCCGTCCTGAGCCGTGCCGGCATCTGGACCACCACCATCTCGATTTTCGGCCAACACCATTCGGCGTTGCAGTGGTACGCCGGCTTCAACGAGGCGTTGCAGGACGGGTACAACAACTTCTTCTCCGAAGGCTCGTTGCCGATGATCCGTGACTGGATCGCCCGCAACGCGGCCACCCGTGAGAACTGGTTCTTGCATGTGCATGTTTGGGATCCACACACGCCTTACATCGGCACGGCCGAGATGGCCGAAGCGCTCGGCGATGGCCGCCCCGACTGGATCACGGAGGAGATTCTCGAGGAGCACCGGGCCCTAGCGGGTCCCCACTCGGCCCAAGAAACAATGGGCTTCGCACCAAGCGAAGGGTTCATGTCGAACTTTGCGCTGATGCCGAGTGAACTCACCAATCTCGCTGATGTCGACCTCCTCATTGATGGCTACGACACCGGCATCAAACGGGCCGACACCATGACCGGCATCATCATGAACGACCTCGCGGACCTGGGTATTCTTGATGACACCGCCATCCTTGTGAGCTCCGATCACGGTGAGAACTTCGGCGAACTCGGCGTCTACGCCGACCACCACACCGCCGACGAATACACCCACCGTCTTCCTGGTGTGCTCGTGTGGCCCGGCCTCGACGGGGTGGCTGGCGGTCGAGTCGATTCCGGCAATCACTACCAGCTCGACCTGGCCGCTTCGATCCTCGAACTCGCCGGAGCCGAAGTGCCCGGCAACTGGGACGGCGAGAGCTTCGCCGATTCACTGCGCAGCGGCGATGGGCAAGACGACGGCTCCGCCGGCCGCGATCGACTCGTGCTCTCCCATGGCGCCTGGACCGTGCAGCGCTCGCTTCGGTGGGACGACTGGTTGTGCATTTTCACAATGCACGACGGCTACCACGGTTATCCCGACGTGATGCTCTTCGATGTCGCCGTCGACCCCCATCTACGCGACGACCGCGCCGACCACGAACCCGCACTCGTCGCCGATGCCCGAGCCCGCCTCGCCGCGTGGCGCGAGTCGATGTTGGCGACGTCCATCACCGGCGTCGACCCGCTCGACACGGTCCTCGCCGAAGGCGGCCCCTTCCATGTGTGGGGTGAGCTGCCGGAGTATCTCGAACGACTTCGGGCAACAGGTCGCGCGCCGATCGCCGATCAGCTCGAAGCGCGCTGGCCCGATGCCGCCGCCGGCGGTGGGCCCGCAAAGAACAAAATGTTCTAGCCCGCGACGGCTTCGGCGAGCAGGGCAAACACGGCGAACAGAGCGAGAAGTCGGTAACGCATGACGCGACAGAAGCGACCCGAGATAGCCTTTCGCTTCGTTAAGGAGACGTGGCCGAGCCCGGTTGAAGGCGCTTCCCTGCTAAGGAAGTAACGTCGTTAAGGCGTTCGTGGGTTCAAATCCCACCGTCTCCGCTCTTGATGGGGAAACCCAATCAGAAGGCCCGAGCCCTCAGGGTTCGGGCCTTTGTCATTTTGTCGATGGTGCCAACACCAGCGCTGCATTCGCGGCCACGACGCCGTCGAATACTCCATGTGCGCCAGCGCCAACCGTGCTGTCGACAGCCACAGTCCACGACCCATCGAGGTCGAGCTCTACGGCCTCAGTAGCCATGTTGACCGCGATGACAAAGCATTCCTCGCCGTCACGGCGTTCCCACACAACGAGAGACTCCGGCCCGTCGAGCAGAGTCATCGACCCGCCGCTGAGCGCGGCCGACTCTCGTCGGAGTTGGAGCATCTGGCGATACAAGTGAGCGATCGACGACGGGTCGGCCCGCATTGATTCGGCGTTGCGGCGATCCGCCTCGGGTGGAAACGGCAACCAGTTGTCGGGTCGGGTCCAACCGTGACCCGCACCCGCAGTCCACGGGATTGGCGCTCGGCATCCGTCACGGCGCCCCGCTGGGTCCTGGCGCATCGCGAGCGGCACATCGGCGTCTTCCAACCCGAACTCTTCGCCCGCGTAGAGAAACGGAGTGCCTCGCAGTGTGAGCAGCAAGACCGCCGCGGCACGGGCGATCGCCTCCGAGCCGCCATAACGCTGGCGATGACGGGTTTGGTCGTGGTTCGAGAGCACCCATGTGGGCCACGCAGCCGAGGGATCGAAGGCGCTTTGAGCAGCAACAATCTGGTTTCGCCAGGCCGCCGCATCCCACGGGCTGTGAAGGGCGGAGAAGTTGAAACTCAGGTGCAGTTCGTCGCCATCGCCGTAGTACGTCGCGACCTGCGCCGGATCGAGGAGATAGACCTCACCCACCGACATTGGTCGATGGTCGTAGCCGTCGAGCACCCCCCGAATGTCTCGCAGATGGTCGTGCACCCGCGGCTCATCGATCTCGAGGATCGGGGAGCCCTCACCGTCCGCTCGATCGGGCAGACCGTCAGGTTTCGCGATCAGGTGCACGACATCCATGCGGAATCCGTCGACACCGCGATCGAGCCAGAAGCGCAGGGTGTCGAGCATCGCGTCTCGGACGGGTGCATGGGACCAATCGAGGTCGGGCTGATCGGGAGTGAAAAGGTGGAGAAACCAAGCACTGGTCTCGTCGTCCCATGTCCACGCGGGCCCCGACCCAAACGCCGCTGTCCAGTTGTTCGGTGGGGTGGCGGGGTCACCATCACGCCAGACGTACCAGTCGCGTTTCGGAGAATCACGGGCGCTCCGAGACTCAACGAACCATGGGTGCTGATCGCTCGAATGGTTGGGCACCCAATCGAGCACGACCCGAACGCCCAACTCGTGGGCGGCCACCACGAGCGCATCAAACTGAGCCAGATCACCAAAGAGCGGATCAATGTCGCAGTAGTCGGCGACGTCGTAGCCGTGATCGGCCATAGGTGAAACAAAGATCGGCGAAAGCCACAAAGTGTTGACGCCCAGCCACGCAAGATGATCGAGGTGAGCGATCACCCCGCCGAGGTCTCCCACACCGTTGCCGGTGGAGTCGCAGAAGCTTCGCGGATAGATCTGATAGATCGTCGCCGACTGCCACCACGGTTGTTCGTGCGTCACACGCCGCACCGTAGGGCGTGGGCGACAAACAAACCAAGGGCTGATCTCCGGATAAACTGGTGGCGCCTGCGTTTCCCAGGCGTACACTTTCCTCTCGTTGCGCCCGTAGCTCAGCTGGATAGAGCATCTGACTACGGATCAGAAGGCCGGGGGTTCGAATCCCTCCGGGCGCGCCAACTTCACTCCCCGTTTCGGCGGGGAGTGTTGTCGTTTTAGGGCAGCACCATCTCGAGGATTTCGCGACGCACCATCTCAAGCTTGGCTCGCAACACGTCATCGACCTTGTTCGGGATCACCGGACTGGGCTGACCCTCATCGGCCGCCATCAACACATCGGCACAGAAGCCGGCGACTCCGAAGCGGGAGGATTCCCAGCGCGTCTCGTCGACCCTTCCCAGCGCCATCACTCCGCTGCCCTTCACCGCTTCTGGCGGGGAGAGATAGTGGGCGACACCGCCGATGTGCATCAGATTGTCGGGCTCGTGATGCACCACCCGGTACCCGTCGATCTGCAGAAACGTGTTGAGCAACTTGCCGGTGTCCCACAACCAATAACGATGCCCGGCGGCCTCGAGGGCGGCCGTCGCCTCATCGCTGAGACCGCCGCCATTCACGCCGAAACCGACACCCCACCGGGTGACAGTGTCGTCGAGTGCAGCGCGGTCGTAGATCGCAAAGTGCGGGCTTCCGAAGAAGAAACCGTCGGCGTCGTAGAAGTACTCGCCGTTCACTCCCACGTGGCCTTCGGGGATCACGTCGTTCTCACACCACACGCCGCGACCACCACACACCGCAGCGACACCGGGCTCATCGACCAGTTCAAGCACCGGCGCCAGAAACGGACCCTTGGCCTTGATGTCGGTATCGATCAAGGCGAAGTAGTCGCCATCGTCCCGGGCGGCCCGCACGAGGTCGAGACAGTGGCCGTGGGTCTCCATGTCCGATGTGTTCGACGCCGAGAAGATCTCGACGACGCGGTCGGCGTGTTTATCGGCGAGCAGTTCGATCCGTCGGAGCTCGTCGTCGGGACACGCGTTGACAATAAATCGATAACTGGCCGTCGACTGCGCCATCTGCGACTCGACGAAATAGCCGAGCTGAGCAGAGACCGTGCCGGCCCAGACCACGTTGAAGACAACCGGCGAGGTCATGGGTTCACAATCATCGCAGCTGGCATCTGATCGATGCGCTCGGCGAGGTTGCGGTAGAGCGAGTCGAGCATGTCGCGAACAACTGGCGCTTCGGAACGCCAATCGGAGTGGCGCGACTCAAACGAGAGACGAGGGTTCCCGTGGGGAAGGCCGACGAACTCAGCGACGTCGCCCCATGCCTTATCGATGCGATTGAAGCGCAAAAACATCACCGGGTAACCGGGCGGATGGTCGAGCCACTGCTGCACATGGTCGTCAAGAGCGAAGAGATCTTCACCGTTCTCGATGAAGGCGTCGAGTGAATCTAGCGCCGCGGGAATCGGCACGTCGTCGCCATAGTGGTTCAGCCCCGACCAGTGGCCGACCTGGATGCCGCGACGGAACACCGAGAGCACTGCATCACGCGGATCGCCGAGCACATAGATCACTCGAAAGCCATCGGGAACGACGTCAGCAGCGGGTGGTACCCGCTGATGTTTGTGTGGCCACTGGCCTGGCCCACGAGGGAGCGACAAACCCGCCTCGATAAAGTTCGCGGTGAGCGCCGTGGTACCCGATCCTCCGTACGACGTGATCTGCACGCTGTGGGGCACGGCGAACGGGTCACCTTGCGCGACATAGTCATGAATTGCCTGGCGGCTCAGCGCGATCGCAATAGCGTGATCTCGCGCCGCGTTCTGACCAGAGTTATTGGCGTTCACGACCCCTCGACGGTACCAGCCACCCTCGGGGGGTCGACCATCGGTCGTTTGGCTCATACGGCATCAGAATCGGCGACCTACACTTCCGTCGCGATGAAGCTGACGATCGAACCGCCCGATGGTGAACCGTTCGAATTCGAATGCGAAGACACACTCGTGTCCGCATGGGTCTCTCAGTCAATCCTGAAGAACGAGACCTACCCGATCATGCCGTTCATCGACGACGTAAGCGTCGTCTTCGATGCGGGCGGCAACTGTGGCGCCGCGGCGGTGCATTTCGCTCGGCACTACCCCGATGCCGTGATCCACACGTTCGAACCGGGCAGTCATCAGCGGAGCTTTCTCACCAAGAACGCGGCCGCCCACCCAAAAATCGACATCCATCCCATCGCCCTGCACTCCTACGACGGCGAACTGCCACTCTTCCAAGGCAACAGCGACTCCGGTATGTCATCGCTGGTTGCCAGCGAATGGGCGACAGAATCCCACGAATCTGTTCCCGTGCGTTCGGCCGGTGGCTGGGTGAAGGAAGCTGGCCTCGACCACATCGACGTGATGAAGCTCGATGTCGAAGGTTGCGAAGTCGACGTGCTTGAGAGCCTTTGCGACATCCTGCCGACGGTGCGCGTGCTCTATGTCGAATACGACTCACGCCAGGCCCGTCGCGACATCGATCGACTCCTGGCCGACACCCACGAACTCTACGCCGGGAAGGTATTCCTCGACCAAGGCGAGGTTGTCTACCTGTCGAAGGCGGTCGCCAACGCCGACGCTCCGACCGAACATCTCCGCACACTCTTTGTCCCTGACGAATGATTCTCAACTTCCTCGCGCCGAGCACCCGGCACCCGGTTGGCGGCAACGCGGTCGTTTACGAGTTCGCCACCGAGATGGCCCGACGAGGCCACACGGTGCACTTCTTCCACCACGAACTCTTCGGTGGCGACGCGGTGGCCAGCCTTAACGAGATCGGTTGGTACACCTTTCGCGAACCGCTGATCCATCACTTCATGACCTCTGGGCCCGCGACGCCCGAGGAAATTCCAACGGCCGACATTTTCTTTGGCTACTCGACGATGGTCGAGGAGCATCCGCGCATCGGACTCCCGGTCTGCTGGATTCAGGGCTATCGGATGTATCCCGACGACCGCGAGCTCGAGAACTTCCGCAAGCCATGCCCGAAGATTTGCATCGCCGAATGGCTCGTTGACGTTGCCATCGATCATCAGGTGCCGGCCGAGCAGTTGATCCATATCTCCAACGCCATCGACCACCGCCGTTTCCCGCTCTCGCGGCCGATCGACGGCCGACCGGCCCAAGTGTCGTTCTGCTACAACGCCCACCCGATGAAGGGGGCCGCCCTCGCATTAGAGGTGCTCGAAGACCTCCACGACCGGCGACCGGACGTACCCATTGTTGGCTTCGGAACCAAGGTCCCCAAGAAGCCGTTGCCGGAGTGGATTGAGTTCCACGAGAGCCCTGACCAACACGTCCTCGCGCAGGAGATCTACAACCGGTCGTCCATCTTCTTGTGGACGAGCGAAGTCGAAGGTTTTGGGCTGCCGGCCGTGGAGGCCATGGCGTGCGGAGCCGCCCTCGTCACCACCAACAATGGTGGCTCTCGTGATTTTGCGTTCGCCGACCAGACCGCACTGACCGCGGATTATCCCGAACGCTCTGGGCTCCTCAACCAGGTCACCCGACTCCTCGACGACGAATCCCTTCGCTCCCGGATCGCCCACGCTGGCCGCAACCATGCCGCAACGCTGTCGTGGGAGCGCTGTGGTGACCAACTCGAAGACTTCCTCGGGCGCTACCGGGCGGCACCGACCGAATTTGGTCGTCCCTAGGCCGTCACCGGCGGGACAAGGTACGGCTCGGGATCGGCGACATACGCCTCGAGGTTCACCAGGGTGTTGCGAGCGGTGCGGTCCCAATCAAACATCTTGATGTGGGCAACACCCGCCTCGGCGTAACCGAGGCGGCGGGGTTCGTCATCGAGCAACGCCTCCACCGCATCAATCAAGGCGGACGGGTCCTCGACGGGAACAACATCGGCAGTCTTGCCCGGCAAGCCATAGTCACGGGAGCCGCCGCAATCCGTGGTGACCAGCGCGGCGCCACACGCCATGGCCTCGACCGGCGTGAGACCAAACCCTTCGGTACGACTCGTTTGCACGAATACGCGAGTGGTGGCGTAGATCTCCTCGGCGAGTTGACGATGGTCCGGCGAATCTACGATCTCGACACCCTCCGGTATGTCATTCGTGAGGCGACGGCCGAACACCCGCAGCCGCAACTCGGGCCGACGTTCGCGCAACGCCACGAGCATGGCTTGGGCGGTGCCCCACCCCTTCTCACGATGGGGGTGATGCAGCACGGTGACATCGATCGGACGATTCTCTAGCGGCGTCGTCACACGAAATTGATCGTGATCGATGCCCGGCGGCAAGTGCAGCAGCTGACCAGGCGTCACGCCGTAGACCTCTTCGCCCACTCCCTGGAGCCAGGTCGCAACACAGAACTTGGGACCGGGGGTGAGATACGACTTCCGTTCCCACTCTTCCGAGAGCATCTTGTAGCCCTGGACGATGGTTGCCGGCAGGCCAAGACCGGCGAACCCCGGCGCACCAAAGACCACGTCGGCAACCGGCAGACCCTCGTCGTCCAATGCGTCGACAAGGTGGTGGTGAACACTGCCCTCGGAACAGATCGGCGGGAGATCGGCGAGAGTGTCCACCCGGTTGCCCCACTTCGGGCCGTGGAGGAAGTGGACGGTTGCGCCGGCGCGACTCATCGCATTCGCGAGTTCGTACAACACGGCCTCGCCGCCGGTGACCTGTCCGGACGAGGGATACACAAAGCTGACGATCATGCGTCACCCTTCGCCCGCAAGACGCGAGCAGGCACGCCCGCAACAACGTCGCCCGCCACAACGTCTTTCGTCACTACGGAATTGGCGCCCACTTCCGCGTTCTCTCCAATTGTGAGTGGTCCAAGAATCTTCGCACCGGTGCCGATCTGGGCCCCTTCGAGAATCGTCGGCCCCACGAAGTCGCCCGAACGTAGGCCGATGGTCGTAAACGGCGCCACGACAACTCGGCGGCCGAGGGTGGTGATGCCATCGATCACGACCTGGCCGTGTGGGAAGTACACACCCGCCTCGATCACTACCGGGTCGCCGATACAGATCTGTCCTTGGTTGATGGCGAGGCGATGGAACAGCCGCGGCAGAAGTGGGACACGGCGAGCTTGGAGCGCCGCCTTCGCTCGATAACAAACCTGTCCAAGGAAAGCATCAGTGACCACACAGAGCCGCAGCACCTGCAAAACAACATCGATTGGCCCGTCGAACTCGTTCCGTTCGCCTCGGCGACGGGCCGCGATCGTTGCGTCTTCACGGACGGCTGTCGTGAACGGTGGGTGGCCGGCACGAACCCCCGCCCAGTATCCATCGTTCTTCTCGGATCGAGGAACGGCCTGAAAGTGATCCCAGCGTTCCCGCAGCGTTGCCATGGAGAGGAGAGGGTACACGCGAGAATGTGGCTCGTCCGCCTACGATTGTGTTGCAAACAGCTGGGCCAACCGGCCCCCTTGACCGCGGTAGGTAGCTGAATCCACACTTAGTGTGACACCGCGTAAGTGATCGAACGAGGACGCGCCCTTCATGTACCCCTTCTGGGACACAGTTATCAATCCGCTGATTCTGGCATCTGATGCCCGTCGAATCGTTGAAATCGGCGCGCTCCGAGGCGAGACAACCGCCAAGATGCTCGACGATCTCCGCCCCGACGCGGAGCTCCACATCATCGACCCGCTGCCGCAGTTCGATCCGACCGAACACGAGGAAGCCTTCCCTGGGCGCTACATCTTCCACCGGGCCCTCAGCCTCGCGGTCCTCCCGACGGCACCGGCTTTCGATGTCGCACTGATCGATGGCGACCACAATTGGTACACCGTCTACAACGAGTGTCGCGAGCTTGCCGCGGGCGCTCGCCGAGCCGGCCAGCCGCTGCCGATGATGATCCTCCACGATGTCGGCTGGCCCTACGGTCGCCGCGACCTCTACTACAACCCCTCCGACGTGCCACAGGAGTTCCGCCAGCCCCACGCCAAGAAGGGGATGACCCCCGGGCGAGCGAAGCTGCTCCCAGGTGGCGGCATGAACATCACGCTCGACAACGCGATCGAAGAGGGCGGCGAGCGCAATGGCGTTCGCACCGGCCTCGACGATTTCGTCGCCGAACACGACCGGCCCCTCCGCCAGGTCATCCTTCCGATCTACTTCGGTCTCGCGATCGTTGCGGAAGAGGAATATCTCGATGCCCACCCAGAGGTGAAGGCGCTTCTCGACCAGATCGAATCGCCCCAAGGCACCGCCGACCTCCTCGAACTCTCAGAACAGATCCGGCTCGAAGGTGTGGTCTTCGAACACAACATCGAGCGGATGCGCAACGACACTCTGAGCCGAGCCAACAACCGCTATCTCTCGTTGCTTCGTGGGGCCCTGCTCGACGAGCACTACATCGAAAACGAAGAGCGCATCGACTACCTCCTCACCTGCGTCAACCGCGGCGTCGAGGTTGACCCCGAACAGCTGCGGGCCCCCGCCAAGTTGCGCGCCAAGAATCTGCGCACCAACGAACTCCAGCGCGACACAGGCGCCACGGTTGGCCGGCGCGACACCGGACATTTCGCGTACGCCCCTATGGGCCGCGAGCGTCTCGAACAATTAGACGAGAGCATCGAGGCCCTCCTCGGCGACGGCGTCGCGGGCGACCTCGTCGATGTCGGTGCCGGCCGCGGCGGCGCCGCGATCTACATGCGCGGCGTGCTCGACGCTCGCGAAATCACCGACCGCACCGTGTGGGTGGCGGATGCCTTCCGGGCGTCACCGAAGAGCGGTGCGCGCTCGCTGCAAGAGGCCGGCACTGCCGATCTCTTGAGCGATCTCAACCAAGTCCGTGACGGATTCGCTCGCTTCGACCTGCTCGACAATCAAGTCCGTTTCCTACAGGGCGACCCGTCTCAGACCCTTCCCCAAGCCGACATCGAACAGATTGCGCTGCTGCGAATTGGCCGCGGCCTCGGCGCAGAAACCGGCGCAACACTGGCTGCGCTCTACGACAAGGTCGTTCCCGGCGGCGTGGTCGTTGTCGACGACGAGTCCGACGACGACACCCGCGCGGCCGTCGAAGCGTTCCGCACCGAACGCGGCATCGCTGACTTCGACCGCGTTGCCTGGTCCGGCACAGCGTGGCGCAAGGCCGACGAGACCGTTGCCCGCGTACCGGCCAGTGTCGGCGTGCACCATCGGGCCCCGCTCGCACCCAAGCGCGCCAACAAGAAGGCCGCTCTCGATCTGTCGATCGTTGTCAACTTCTACAACATGAGCCGTGAAGCGAAGCGCACATTGCACTCGCTCTCGCGCAGCTACCAGCGCGACATCGAAGATCTGAAGTACGAGGTGCTCGTCGTCGACAACGGCTCCGCGAGCGAACACGCCCTCACCGAATCGTTCGTGCAGAGCTTCGGCCCCGAGTTCCGACTGATCCCGATGGGCGACGAGGCCACGTCCTCACCAACCCACGGCATCAACACCGGCATCGTCCAAACTCAGGGCGAACTCGTCGGCATGATGATCGACGGTGCACATGTGCTCTCGCCCGGCGTGCTCCGCCACGCCATCGGCGCCGCGGCGGCCTACGGCCCCACCGTGGTCGCTACCCAGCAGTGGTATGTCGGCCCCGGCCAACAACCCGCCCTCGGCGACACCTACACCCAAGCCGAAGAGGACGCCCTGTTCGAGGCCATCAACTGGCCAAACGATGGTTATCGGCTCTTCGAGATCAGCCACTTCATCGGTGAACGCGACTGGTTCGACGGCATCTTCGAAAGCAACTGCCTCTTCGCTCCTCGTTCGCTGATCGAACAGGTGGGCGGCTTCGACGACAGCTACGACATGGCGGGCGGCGGCTACACCAACCTCGAGATCTACGAGCGTTTGGCGAGCCATCCCGACACCACGGTCACCACGATCATGGGTGAGGGCTCCTTCCACCAGGTGCACGGCGGCACCACCACCAACGACACCGCCGTCGACGGACGGCGGGCGAAGACCTTCGGCTACGGCGAGCACTACACCGAGAAAATGGGACGTCCCCTCTCCGGCCCCGCTCGCCAACTGCACTATGTCGGCAGCTTCGTATCGAACGACTCTCGCCGCACCCGCTCCCGCCGAATGACCGCTTCCGCCTTCAACAAGGGACGCGTCTCCTCCGGAGTCGACGGACCACCCGAGGTGGCAGCACGGATTCCGGACGAGCTCAACAATTCGTTCGTCGAGGCCTACTGGCACAGCCTCGGCTGGAAAGAACAGACCTGGCTCGGCCAGCCGGTCACCAACGCCCCGACTGACCTGGTGACCTACCAAGAGTTGGTCTCGTCGATTCGGCCCGACCACATCGTTGTCACCTCACGACCCGACACCGGTACGGCGCATTTCTTTGCTTCCGTCTGTGACCTGCTCGGACACGGACAGGTCATCGCGGTCGGACCGCTCGGCCCGAAGCTTGGTGACCACCCCCGCGTCACCCATGTCTCCGGAAACCCGGCCGACGACGACACCATTGCCGCCGTGCTCGCGGAAGTCGGCGACAACGCCAACGCTCTTGTCGTTCTCGGCTCGGCCAACCCGGCGCCGAAGCTGCAGCTCGAATTCGAGGCGTACTCGCCGCTTGTGAAGCCCGGTTCCTACGTGATCTTCGAGAACACGATCTACAACGGGCGTCCCGTCTGGCCCGGATACGGACCCGCCGCAACCGACGCAATCCGCCGTCTCCTCGGCCAGCATGGCGACTTCATGCAGGACTCCGATGTTGAACGCCACGGCTTGACGTTCAACTCCGGCGGGTTCCTTCGTCGCAGCGAGTAGCACTCCGCCCATGCCCCAACGGTTCTTCTTTCTGCACATGCAGAAGACGGCGGGCACCGCCCTGTGGCAGCGCCTTCAGGAAGCGTTTCCGCGCGAGGCGTTGTATCCCGGTGTCGACGACGGGCCGATGGGCGAGACCACGCTGCTGACCAAGTGGGTACGCGCCGCGTTCGAGCGACGCGGCGACGAAATCGCTGTCGTCGCCGGGCATTTCCCTCTATGCACCACCGAGCTTCTGGGTGGCGACTTCACGACCTTTACGATCCTGCGTGATCCCGTCGACCGCACCCTGAGCGCGCTCCGCCACTATCGCGAGACCACGCTGGGCGAGGCCGACACGCCGCTCGAAGAGGTCTACGCCGATCCCCAACGCCAGTGGGTGGTGCACAACCACATGGTCAAGATGCTCAGCCTCACCGTCGACGAGATGGATGGCGACCTGTTCACCGCGGTCGAGTTCACACCGGCCCGATTAGAGCGCGCCAAAGCAGCGCTGCAGACCATCGATGTCGTCGGCACCCAGGATCGGTTCGAACCATTCTGCGACGAGCTAAGTCGCCGGTTCGGTTGGAACCTGGGTGAACCCCGCTTCGCGAATCGCACCACTCCCACTCCGGCGAGCGACTCTCTCTGCGAACAGATCGCTGCTGATCAGGCCGACGACATCGCGCTCTACGAGTACGCCCGAACCCTCGCCGTCTGACCACCCCTAAAGGACGACGGGAATCTGTCCCTCGGGGTACGACGACGCGGCGAAGAACCACGACTCAATCGCGTGACGTTCTTTGGTCATCGATGGTGTGACGCCAGTGCGATGCAAAAAGAGATGGTCGAAGAAGAGCGCGTCGCCCGCTTCGAACTCGGGGGAGAGCACGGGCGCCTGACCGGCCGCTTCCGCGACCTTGGCGGGCGAGACCGACCAGTCGAACATGGCCCCCTCGGTTCCCGTCTCGACGAGATGAGACAGGCGACGCGGCACGATGTCGAGCCCTGGGGCATCCACACCACAGGCGCCAAGGGCCAGCCAGAGGTTGAGTGACTTCACCTCACGACCAAGGAAGGCGCCGTCTTGGTGCCAGTTGGTGGAGGTGGTGACTGGCACCCGGCGGAGGTTGCATTTGTTCGCCGACAGGACCGGACGCTCACCGAGGTAGGCCTCGACCAGGTCTCGGATGCCGGTGGTGCGGAGCAACTCAGTGAAGGCGAAAAGCATCCGCGGTGAATCGACGGCCCAGACGCCGCCGCTTTCCCGCATGAACTTTCGACCGCCGATTCGGTAGCGGCCCTCGTCGGGCGTGAACGGCGTGAAGTACGGCGCCGACTCCTCATCGGCCTCGCCCGCCTGACGCGCATCGAAGGCATCGAGTGTGCGGTCGACTCCGTCTCGCAGGGTGCTCACGGTGTCGGCATCGATGAGGCCTCGCACGATCACACAGCCATGAGTGGCGAGGCTCGCCCGAAGGAAGTTGACGTCGAGGTCCTTGCCGCTGACCACCGGCAGATCGGCGACAGACACCGGCATGGTCTCAAATGGTTGTGGCGCGAAGGGTTCAGGAGTTTCCCGCTGCGCCGGTACGAGCTCAGCAAAAGCACGATGGCGAGTCGCGACCAGCTCGCGTTCGAGCGAGAGATTCGGTCCGTCGCGGAGCGCGGCCTCGAGCCGTTCGATCTCGTCAAGAAGTGAGCCCGCGACGGCCGTCATGATTCCCGACCAGCGAGGCGGGCTTCCGTGCGAGCTTGCTGCTGAAGGAACTCGGTCAGGAGCTCTTCTTCCGTCGGGCCATCGACGAGTGTCATGTCTTCAAACGGCGCAACATCGAAGTCGAGGTCTCGCCAGTAGTACTGGTACTTGTCGCTCTTCCAGTCGGCGTAGATCTCGTCCCAGGTCTGGCGCCCAAAGTGCGGTTCAAGGCACCCTTCCGTGAGCGCTTCGCCCTGCTCCTGCCAACGAAAGTCGACCGAGAGTCGGAAGAAACGGCCAGACAAATTGTGCAACGCGGCATGGACAGTGAGCGAGGGGAAGAGGAGCACGTCGCCCGCCGAGAAGTCGGTGGTGACCCAGCGGCACTCTTCGAGCATGTCGAGCGGCAAGACCGCGCAGCGGTTGCCGGCGCCAAGATGGTTGGCGAGCGGCAGCGCACCCCACTTGTGAGAACCTCGCAGAATGGCCAGGCCGCCGAGCTCAGGGGTGACATCACCAATCGGAATCCAGGTGGCCGCGAGATTTGGGGTTCCCTGATTGTTGGGGAAATCCTGGTGGGGTGGCGTCGAGATCGCTTCGAAATCCGGAAAGACGAGTCGAGCGATCTTTAGTGGGTGAGCGAACGCGCTCGGGCCTACCACTGCTTGCATTGCCGCCACGAGTTTCGGGTCGTGGGCGAGCGTGTGGAACGACTCGACCTTCTGGACCTGATCGAGTGCTTCGAAGAACTCGGGGTCACCTTCGCGCACCGGTGTCCGACCGACTCGACCCGAGATCGGCAGCGCGTCAGGATCAGTCCAACCAGCACGACGAAGGGCGGCCAGGACATCGCGGCGGACCTTCATCACCTTTTCGCGGGCGAGAAGTCCAGGGAAGTAGAGGTAGCCGTCTTCGGCCAGGCGTTCGCGAAGACGATCGGGCTCGCCAACTAGCTCCGTCGACTCCTGCATTGGCAGGAACGCCCATGGATATGTCATCGGATGCCTCTCACTTCCCAAAGGATAACAGCACCGACCGGCACGGAGAAAGAGGTCATTCTCACTCTGGGTGAGCGATCGGTCACCTGCTACTCTTGTGCTTTCGTGCGTAATCCCGACACCCGCTTCTTCGTCGTCCATCTGCAAAAGACCGCTGGAACGACACTGCGCGACCGCTTCCGCGGCTCGTTCGACGATGCCGCGATCTACCCCAATGCCAGCGACGGCAAAGACAAGCGCCTTTCGGTCATCTCGTTGAGCCATCTTCTCGACCGTTGGGAGGTGCGCGGCCCCGAGGTGCGCCTCGTCGCCGGTCACTTTCCGCTCTCCACCGTGGAGCTGCTGGGCGGCAATTTCGTCACGCTCAGTGTGCTGCGGCCACCAATCGAACGCACACTCTCCTACCTTCGCCACCAGAAGAAGATCAATCCCGTTGATCGCGACAAATCGCTCGAAGAGATCTACGACGACCCCTTTCGTTACGCCGGTTTGGTCCGCAACCACATGACCCGCATGTTCGCGATCAAGAGTGACGAGATGGGCCCCGGCGACGGTGTCCTCACCGACATGGTCGACTCACCGGCCCGGCTCGACGATGCCAAAGCCGGAGTAGCAAGTCTCGACGCCCTTGGGCTCCAGCCCCATTTCGACGAGTTCTGGCAGTCTCTCGCCGATCGATACGCGCTCGATGCCGAGCAGTCGGTCACCTCCAACACCACGGAGTCCGAAGACGCACCCGCCCACCTGATCGACCGCATCGCCACCGACAATGCGCTCGATCTTGGGCTCTACGAATTCGCCGAACAGAACTATCGCGATCGCCTTTCGGCGGGAACGCAGTAGTCGGCCGCCATGAACCACACCACTCTTGCCGCCGCTGAAGAACTCTGCGCGTCCGACCGCTGGGATGACGCGATCGCCCTCCTCACTGAGGCGAACCGGGCCGAACAGGATGACCAGCTCGAACGGGCCCTCACCGATGTGCGACACCGGAGCTGGGTCCAGCTGACGGCGGACACGCCTGGCCCTCAGGTTGAGCCCGCGCTATCAAGTCCACCGATTGGACCGTCGGGGCTCCCTGAAGCGTCGTTCGACTCGGTCACCAGCGCCGACGTGCGGGCCGCGCTTCTCAAACACGGCAGCCTCTATCTCCCCAACGCCATCGCACCGGCGCTCGTCACGAAGCTCACCGGCATCATCGAGACCGCCCTCGACAAGGTCCTCGACCCCGATGATCTCGAGGACCACGGCAACAGCGTGTATTTCCCGTTGAAGATGAACCGGGTGGCGATCGACACGCTTGAGGAAGAGCCCCAGGCGCTGCGGCGCCGGTTTATTCACCAGTCCGGGGGCGTACTGCTGGCCGACAGCCCCCGTTCGATGTTCGAACTCCTCGAGGTCTACGAGGCGCTCGGCCTGCGCGATATCATCCAAGACTTTCTCGGCGACCGGCCAGTGATGTCGGCCAACAAATGCACCCTCCGAAAGGTCGATCCGGACCAACTCGGAGGCTGGCACCAAGACGGCGCGTTCCTCGGTGACCACATCCGAGCGATCAACATCTGGCTCGCGCTCAGCGACTGTGGCGTCGACGCTCCCGGCCTCGACATCGTCCCCACCCGCATCGACCACATCGTCGAGACGGGCACCGAAGGCGCCTACTTCGACTGGGCCGTGAGCGACCAGAAGATCGAAGAACTCAACTTCGATGTCGTTCGGCCCGCGTTCTCCGCCGGCGACCTCATGATCTTCGACGAGATGATGCTCCATCGCACGGCCACCGCCCCCACGATGACGTTGCCTCGACACGCCATTGAGTTCTGGTGCTTTGCGGCCTCGACCTATCCATCGGGTCACATTCCGCTCGTCTGGTGATATTCGCTCGGCTGCTCGCGGCCGCCTAGCGTCGGCGCATGGACCTCGTCCCGACTGTCGACATCCGCAATCCCTCGGCTGTGTCACTCGATGCCCTCGATCGGGCCTGCGCCGACCATGGCTTCTTCCTCCTGGAGGGCCACGGTCTCGACGACCTCATCGCTCGGACCTGGGCATCGACCGAAGCTTTCTTCGCTTCGGGCGCCGACGTGAAGGAGCCGATCCGCCGCAACCCCGACTCGATGCTCGGCTGGTACGACCGCGAACTCACGAAGCGAAAGCGCGACAGCAAGGAAGTCTTCGACTTCATCGATCCGGCCATTCCCGACGATCGCAGCCCCAACCGATGGCCGTCATCCCCCGACGACTTCCGCCCGACAATGACAGACTTCTTCGACGGGTTCGCGGCGCTGGCGGTCGACACACTTCACCTCATCCAGTCGACGCTCGGCCTCGATCCTGGCGTCGCGGCCACCCACACCAACCCCCGCACCACGAGCACTGTGCGGCTCAACCACTATCCCGTGGGCGACCCGGTGCCGGCCAACGAACGCGATGGCCTCAACGAGCTTGGTGACGTCGCCCTCGGCCACCACACCGACCCGGGTGTGCTCACGCTGCTAATACAAGACGACACCGGCGGTCTGCAGGCCGAGTCGACGGAGCACGGCTGGATCAACATCGAGCCCCGGCCCGGCACGATCGTCGTAAACCTCGCCGACACGCTCCAGGTGTGGACCAACGACCGCTACAAAGCAGCCGTGCATCGCGTGGTTCCGATGACGGAGCGCAGTCGTTACTCGATCCCGTTCTTCTCGAACCCACCACGTGACTGTGTGATCGAACCAATCGACGCGCTCGCCAGCGGCGACCCCCGCTACCGATCCTTCAGCTGGCGCGAGTTCATTCGCGGCCGGGCCGGCGACAACTTCGCCGACTATGGCGTCGACGACATCCAGATATCCCACTTCGCAATCGGAGCAAAGTCATGACCGTCACCGAGCAGCCCGCCGCCGTCCAAACCGCCTTGGGATCGATTCAGGGGTCGGTCCGCGACAACGTCCACCAGTTCCGCGGCATCCGCTTTGCCCAAGCACCAACCGGAGACCTGCGCTTCTGTGCGCCGGTCCCCGTGGAACCGTGGGACGGGGTGCTGGCCGCCACCTCCTTCGGCAACAACGCACCCCAACCACCACCGATGCCCGGCAACCCGCTCCCCGCGCGGGCGGTCCGCAACGACGAAGACTGCCTCTTCCTGAACGTCTATACGCCGGCCCCCGACCAACAACGTCGACCCGTCCTGGTTTGGATTCACGGTGGCGCCTACACCGCGGGCTCGGGCGACGTCTACGACGGCACGTCGTTCTGCCGCCAGGGCGACATGGTCATCGTCACCCTCAACTATCGCCTCGGCGTGCTCGGCTTCATGGAGCTTGGTCACCTCGACCCAACGCTGGCGGGTTCGCAGAACAACGGCATCCGAGACCAAATCGCCGCTCTCCAATGGGTCCACGACCACATTGCCGCGTTTGGTGGCGACCCGGACCGTGTCACGATCTGCGGCGAATCCGCCGGCGCCGGTTCAGTGGCCGCGCTCCTTGCCTCACCCGGCGCCGATCACCTCTATCACCAGGCGATCGCGCAGAGCGCTCCTGTCTCCTTCGCACCCACTTCGTCGGCTCACGCCGACAAGATCGTCGAGGCCGCCGGCGGTCTCGACGCTCTCAAGAACGCATCGATCGACGAGATCCTCGCGGCGCAGACAGGAGTTGCCGCCGCGGCTGCTGAGGGGCGCCAGGTCGTGCTCATCGGCGACGGTCGGCCGGGGCTCCGTCCCGCGCTCGATGCCCACACGGTCACCCGAAACCCAATCGATGCAGTCGCGGAACTCGGCGCCGACTCGAAACCTCTCATGCTCGGCACCAACGTCGATGAGGGCACGTTGTTCTCGATGTACCTGCCGAAGGACATCACTGATGAGGAGATGCTCACCGCCCTCGCGGACCACACCTCCAATCCGGCCGCCGTGGCCGATGCCTTCCGCGAGACCTACCCCGACGAAACCCCGCGCCAGCTCATGACCCGGATGCTTACCGACACCATGTTCCGCACCGGCAGCCTCCAGCTCGCTGATGCGCAGACCGAGGCCGGCGGCACCGTCTACAACTATCTCTTCACCTGGGCGTCCGAGGGATTTGGTGGGCGACTCGGCTCGATGCACGCATTGGAGATTCCGTTTGTCTGGAACGGCGACCTCGCCGCGTGGGCGCCGATCATGGGCGAAGACGAGCCCTGGCCCGCCGATCTTTCCGACCGCATGCACCCGGCCTGGATCAGCTTCGTTCAGACCGGCAACCCCAGCCATGACGCCATCGGTGAATGGCCGACACACAATGTGCAGAGCCGGCCGACGATGGAGTTCGGCGTCACCAGCTCGGTGCTCGAGGATCCCTTCGGCCTCACCCGCGCCGCGTGGGCGGGGTAGTGCCTGACATCTTCCTCGGCACCATCGTGCTCGAGCCGAACCGTTGGTCGACAATTCGGCAGGACTGCCGGGCCACCACCGAAATCAGTGGCTGGCTCGACCGCATCCAAGACGCTGGCTTCGACGGCATCGAGCTGTGGGAGCCACATGCCCGCGAAGCGAGCGCCGACGAACTCGCGGCAATCCTCGAACACCCGCTTCCGATCACGGTGTTCAATACCTATGTCGACTTCGACGAACCCGACGCGGCCGAACGCGAGGCCGCGGCCGATTGGGTCCGCCGCAGTGGCGCCACGCGGGTGAAATGGAACACCGGCCCGGAGCGAGATGACGCTTCGCTCGCCGCCTACGCCGAGCGGCTTGCCGAATGGGCTGCTCAGCTTCCCGGCGTCGAACTCATCTGCGAGTGCCACGACGGATCGGCGATGGACGACCCCGCAGCCGCGGCCAACATCCTCGCGGTGGGCAGCAACGCACTGGTCCACACCCACGACGATCTCGATCTCCTTCGTCAAAAGTTCGCTGCATACGGCTCCCACATCACCCATATCCACGTGAACCACCTCTTCACCGGTTCACCCAAACTCGAAGAGATTCGCGACGAACTCGCCGAGAAGATCGCGCTCGTTCGCGAGCTGGGCTTCGACGGCACGTGGACCATTGAGTTCGTCCACGGCACCGGCGGCGAACACGACCAGCCCGAGAGCATGTTTGCCCAGGCCGTGGAAGACCTCGCCGTGCTCCGCAACCTGCTCGGCTAGCTCCAAAGGGCGCCTGGTCTGATAGCCCCACTGGGCTAGCTAGTGTCATCGTCAGTGACAGAACCCTCCCCCGCCTCCACTCGTGCGCTGCTGCACCTTGTGGCGGCCGACGGTGCCGACCTCGTCACGGCCCTTCGCGACCTGCCGAGCGGCCTAGTGGCGATGACTCGCCACCCGTCGTGTTTCATGGGAGAGGCATCGCCGCACGCCGCCGCGATCGAGGCGCCGATCGACTATTTGGGTGAGCTGATGGTGGTGGCCGGAGGGCTCGCCGAGCTCATCGATGCCGAACGTTCGATGGCAATCGTGGGTGCTGATCGGGTGTTCATCGCTCCTCCCGAGACCGCCTCACCCGTTCGATATCAGTACCTCATGCA
The DNA here is from genome assembly GCA_047639555.1 of Candidatus Aldehydirespiratoraceae bacterium. GTDB lineage: Bacteria > Actinomycetota > Acidimicrobiia > Acidimicrobiales > Aldehydirespiratoraceae > JAJRXC01. Next base: position 31,342 of record JBLIOE010000016.1, on the reverse strand, counting down.
TCGCCGCGACGACTTCACCCACGCCGAGTATCTCGCTCGCTACGAGTCGATCCATAGCGAGTTCGGGCTGCGAACTCCCAACCTCGCCGGATACGTGCAGTTCCATGTCGACCTCGAAGCGTCGGCGGAGTTGGCCACCCGAACCGGGTGTCACGCGGAACCCTGCGACTCGATGTCGGAATTGCACCTCGACTCGATGGAGCACTTCATCGAGGGTGTGATCGCCCATCCCGAAGTCGGCGCCGAGGCACAAGCAGACGAAGAACGATTCGTGGCCCGCGACCGTTCGTTCGGATTCACCCACACGGTGTTGTGGGAGACGGTGTTATAAGCGAGTTCGTGTAAATCTGTCGCCCATGTTCATCTTGCGCTTCGATTTCCGGCTCGGCCCCCAATCGTCCGCGACCATGAGCGAGCTCTATAACGCGTCGCTCGAGATGTGCGAGTGGGGCGAAGCCAACGGGGCGATGATGGGCTTGTTCTCCGAGCACCACACCTCGAGCGACGGCTACCTGCCGTCTCCGGTAGTCATGGCCGCGGCGGCCGCGGCCCGTACCACCACCCTGCCGATCAATGTCGGAGCGCTGCTGGCCCTCATGTACGACCCAGTGAAGCTGGCCGAGGACATGGTCGTGCTCGACCATCTGAGCCAGGGCCGGGTGAGTTACACGGTCGGGCTCGGCTACCGCAACGACGAGTTCGCGATGTTCGGCGTCGATCCCAAGACGCGCGGCACCACGATGGACGAACGCCTTGAGGTCCTCACGCGCGCGCTGGCCGGCGAACGGTTTGAGTGGGACGGCCGGACGATCGAAGTAACCCCGCGGTCATTCTCCGAGGGCACACCGATGATCATGTACGGCGGCGGCACCAACGCGGCCGCTCGCCGGGCCGCCCGGCTCGGGATGGTGTTCGTTCCTCAGCATGCGGACCCGGCGCTGGCCGAGGCCTACGACGCGGCCGCGATCGAAGCGGGCAACCCTCCGGGTATGTGTATGGCTCCGGGCGATGGATCGCCGACCTCGCTGTTCATCGCCGAAGACCCCGATGCCGCTTGGGCCGAGATCGGCGAACACCTCCTGCACGACGCCGTGATGTACGCCGACTGGATGGGCGGCGCCGCGAGCGTCTCGGTGTCACACGCCACCACGGTCGACGAGCTCCGAGCGGAGAACGGCGCCTACCGCATCGTCACCGTCGAAGAAGCCCGGTCGTTGCGCGACCAATACGGCATGCTCGCCGTACAACCCCTCTGCGGCGGCATCCCACCCGCAGTCGCATGGAGCTACCTCCGCAACCTCGCCCTTTTGTGAACGGAAACCGGCGCAGGGCGCCGGTTTCGGTTCACAGAACCTAAGACTGTTTGCGCTTTTGGAGGTTGGCCCACTCGTCTCGGAGGCCGACGGTGCGATGAAAGACGAGGGGCTCGTCAAGATCGTGGGCGAAGTAGCCGAGCCGTTCGAACTGGACGACCTCGCCAAGGGGCGTGTCAACCAGCGCCGGCTCCAGCTTGCAGTTGATGCGCACTTCACGAGACGCCGGGTTTAGCGAGGCGAGCGGGTCTTCACCATCGGTGCCCGGATGTTCGTCGGTGAAGAGGCGGTTGTAGAGGTTGACCGTTGCGTCGACCGCATGATCGGCCGACACCCAGTGGATGGTCGCCTTCACCTTGCGGCCGTCGGGGGCCTGGCCGCCGGCGGTTTCGGGGTCGTAGGTGCACAGCAGGCGGGTGACCTCGCCGTCGGGGCCGGTTTCCACCTCGTCGCAGGTGATGAAGTAGCCGGCCCGCAAACGAACCTCTCGACCCGGTGCGAGACGGAAAAACTTCTTCGGCGGATCGATCATGAAGTCGTCGCGTTCGATGAAGAGTCGTCCGCTGAATGGCACCTCGCGGGTGCCCGCCGATTCATCCTCAGGATTGTTGATCGCTTCGCGAATGTCGGCCTCGTCGACGCCATCGGAATCCTTGGGCCAGTTGGTGATGACCACTTCGATCGGATCGAGCACGGCCATACGTCGCAGCGCAACGCGGTTGAGATGAGTGCGCACGAACGATTCGAGGAGTTCGATCTCGAGGGTTCCGTTAACCCGGGCAATCCCGATGTGATCCACGAAGGCCCGCAGCGATTCGGCCGGATACCCGCGGCGGCGGAGGCCCCGGATCGTCGGCATGCGGGGATCGTCCCAGCCGTCGACATGGCCTTCCTCCACGAGCTCCAACAGCTTGCGCTTTGAGAGAACCGTGTGAGTGAGGTTGAGACGGGCGAATTCCGTCTGGCGGGGATGGTCGATGTCGAGGCCGAGCTGCTCCATGTACCAGTCGTAGAGCGGTCGATGGGCATCAAACTCGAGCGTGCAGAGCGAGTGGGTGGTGCCCTCGATGGCATCACTCTGCCCGTGGGCCCAGTCGTAGGTGGGGTAAATCTTCCACTCATCGCCGGTGCGGAAATGGTGGCTATCGCGGATGCGATACATCACGGGATCACGCATCTGCATGTTCTCGTGGCTCATATCGATCTTGGCCCGCAGCACCCGCGAGCCTTCAGCGGCCTCGCCGCTCTTCATACCCTCGAATAGCTCAAGGTTCTCTTCCACGCTTCGGTCTCGCCACGGCGAGTTGACACCCGGATCGGTGAAGCCACCGCGGTTCTCCGAGATGGTCGCCGCGTCCTGGTCGTCGACATAGGCCAGGCCCTTTTCGATCAGCTGCACCGCCCAAAAGTGGAGCTGGCGAAAGTAGTCCGACGCGAACGAGGGCTCGCCGGGATCGAATCCGAGCCAGCGGACGTCTTCCTGGATTGCCTCGACGAACCGGCTGTCTTCGGTATCGGGGTTCGTGTCATCGAACCGCAGAACACATTTGCCGCCGAACTCGTCGGCCACTCCGAAGTTCAACGCGATCGACTTGGCGTGGCCGATATGGAGGAAGCCATTGGGTTCGGGCGGGAACCGGGTCTGCACGCGGCCGCCGTAGGGGCCGTCGGCACAGTCAGCAGCGATTTTCTCGCGAATGAAGTCGGTCACGAGACCCAGCCTACGAGCTGAGTGCTTTCAGACTGACGGCGACTTGAGACCGGCCACGATCTCAGCGAAGTGACCGGGGTCGGGGGCACGATTATTCACCAGGCTCACGTGGTCACTGATGCCGTCGAGGCGGGCCCGGATCTTGTCGGGAACCTCGTGCGGTTCGCCGACCACGGCGATCGCATGGACCAGTTCGTCGTCGATCAGCGCCGGCATCTCGTCCCACCGGTTCTCCTTCGCCATCGAATTGAGAACCGGATGGAGATCGCCATAACCATGCAGCTCGAACACCGGCAGATACGCGGGCGTGGTGGCATAGAAGGCGAGTTGGCCGCGCACACCTTCGAGCGAGCGAGTGAACTCCTCCTCGGTGCGGCCGGTCACGATCGTGGTGACACACACCACCTCAACATCGGCGACATCGCGCCCCGCGAGCGCCGCGCCCTTCGCGATGGCGGGAAGTGTGAGTTCTTGCAATGAACGGCGGCTGTTCACGGGGTGGACGAGGAAGCCGTCCGACACTTCACCGGCGACCTGCGTCGACAGGGGGCCAAATCCCGCGGTGAAGATCGGCGGCGGGCCGAACGGGTTCGGGCCGGGATCGAAGGCCGGAATCATGCGCGTGTGGGTGTAGAACTCGCCGTCGAAGTTGAGGCGTTCGCCGGTCTCCCACGCCTCCCAGATCGCGCGGATTCCCTGCACCATCTCCTTCATTCGCGCCGCCGGTTTCGACCACGGCATCGAGTAGCGCTGCTCGATGTGCGGCTTGATCTGCGAACCGAGGCCGAGCACGAACCGTCCACCGGTGCAGGCCTGCAAATCCCAACCGGTATTGGCGAGGGTCATCGGGGTGCGGGCGAACGCGATCGCGATCGCGGTGCCCAGTTCGAGCCGCTTGGTGTGCTCACCGGCGATGGCCAACGGCACGAACGGGTCGTGCTTCGATTCGAAGCTAAACGCCCGGTCGTAGCCGATTCGTTCGAGCTCGGGATAGATCTCGCGGGCCAGCCGCGGGTCTTCCGTGGGGACGGTGATGCTCACATGCACCCGCAAACTCTGCCAGATTGCGAGCGTGAGCAAACCACTCCCTCTCGCCGGCACCCGCGTCATCGACTTCTCACGCGTTCTTGCCGGCCCGTTGATCACCCAGAATCTCGCCGACCTTGGCGCCGAGGTGATCAAGATCGAACGACCGGGCCACGGCGACGACACCCGCACCTGGGGCCCGCCCTGGCACTCGGGTGACGACAACGGCCGGTACTCGACCTACTACGAGTCACTAAACCGGGGGAAGCGATCGATCGTCCTGGATCTGTTCGACGACAACGACCTCGCGCTGGCCCGAGACCTCGCTCGCTCCGGCGATGTGGTGGTCGACAACTTCCGACCCGGCTTCATGGCGGAGCGTGGTCTCGATCGCGAGACGCTGGCCGCCGACAATCCTGCCGTTGTCACTTGCACCGTCACGGCCTTCGGCGAGGAAGGACCGGCGGCGTCGCTGCCCGGCTACGACCTCGTCGCCCAAGCCATGGGCGGGATCATGCACATGACGGGCGAGGCCGACGGGCCGGCCAATCGCGTAGGAGTGCCGATCGTCGACATGACCACGGGCCTCTACGGAACCATCGGTCTTCTCGCCGCGCTCACCGAGGCGGCCCGCACCGGGGAGGGGCGCCACGTCGCCGTCAGTTTGTTCGACACCGCGTTGGCGTCGCTCGGCAATCACGCATCAGCAACGTTGATGGCCGGCGCCGAACCCCGCCGCGACGGCAACCGTCATCCGTCGATCTCTCCCTACGAGTCGTATCGAGCCGCCGACGGCGACCTCATCATTGCGGCCGGCAACAACAAGCTCTTCGCCAACCTGTGCGGGGCGATCGACCGCCCCGACTTGCTCGACGACCCCCGGTTCGTCGACGGCCCCTCGCGTCGTTCACACATCAACGAGCTAGGCATCGAGCTCGAAGCGATCCTCACCACCGACACCCGCGACGCGTGGGTGGAGAAGCTGCGGGCTCATCAGGTGCCCACTGGCCCAATCAACACGATCCCTGAAGCGCTCGAGTGGGCCGCCGAAATGGACATCAACGCGACCCTCACCCACGGATCATTCACCGGTGTTCGTTCGCCGATCGTGATCGACGGCGAACGGCTCGACACCACCGCCGCGCCCCCGCGGCTCGGCGAACACAACGCCGAGATCCGCACCGAGATGGGACGCTGAGCCGTGCCGCATATCGCCGCATTCTCGCTCCTTGTGCCCGACTACGACGAAGCGATCGCCTTCTTCGTCGACGTGTGCGATTTCGAACTGACAGAAGACCGCGATGAAGGCCGCAAACGCTGGGTGACCGTCCGGCCCCGGGGCGCCGAGACCAACATCGTGCTGGCCCGAGCCGACGGCGTCGACCAGCAAGCCGCCATGGGCCATCAGCTCGGCGGACGAGTTGGCTTCTTCCTCCACACCGATGATTTCGCCCGCGACCACGCCCGGATGACGGCGGCCGGAGTCCACTTTCACGAAGAACCCCGCCATGAACCGTACGGAATCGTCGCCGTGTGGGAGGACCCCTGGGGGAATACCTGGGATCTCCTCCAGCCCGCCTGACGGCGTAGACCATACTCATGCCATGCAGCTGACCTTTCTCGGAACATCGTCGGGCGCCCCGACGAAGGATCGAAACGTCACCGGCCTCGCCGTTCGCGCCGGCGGCGAATGGGACCTCTACGACTGCGGCGAAGCGACACAGCACCGCCTGCTCGACACGCCGCTGTCGCTGCACAAACTGCGCAACGTTTTCATCAGCCATCTCCACGGCGACCACGTGTTTGGTCTCTTCGGCCTGCTCGCTAGCCGGTCGATGGGCGACCCGACGCGACCGGTCACGGTCTACGGACCGGTCGGGATCGAGGCGATGGTGCGGGCCGTACTCAAGACATCAGAATCTGGCATCACCTATCCGCTCGACTTCCACGAACTCGGCGACGACGGCGGCCTCGTGATCGATGACGAGCGTCGAACCGTGGAGGCATTGCCCCTCACTCATCGGGTCACCAGCTTTGCCTGGTGGGTGCAGGAACGCCCCCGCCCCGGGGTCTTCGACGTCGACCGAGCCCGTGAGCTGGGCGTGCCCGACGGCCGACTGTTCGGACAGCTGAAGGCAGGTGAGCCAGTCGAACTCGACGGCGGCACCGTCGTGGAACCGGGTGACGTTGTTGGGACCGAACGCCGCGGCCGGTCGTTCGTGATCTCCGGTGACAACAACGATCCGGCCAGTCTCTTGGCGCGCACCCCGGGAGCACAGCTTCTCGTGCACGAGGCCACGTTTACCGAACCAATCCTCGCCAACCTCGACTGGGACTACGGCCACAGCACCGCCGCCCGGGTTGCGAAGGCCGCAGCCGTTGCCGAGGTGCCGAACCTGATCCTCACGCACTTCAGCCCCCGCTTCGGCCGAGACCCCTCAGGACCCACAACGATCGACGATGTCCGTAACGAAGCGGCGAGCCACTACGAGGGCAACCTCCAACTCGCCGATGACTACGCCGAGTTCGAGTTCACTTCTGACGGCGAACTCACCATGGCTACGGTGACCGATGTTTGATCTTTCGGGGAAGACGGCAATCGTCACGGGCGCCGGCCAGAACATGGGGGCCGGCATCGCTCGCACGCTTGCCGGCCAGGGCGCCCACGTTCTCGTGAACGATCTGTTTGAGGACCGGGCCCAGTCGGTCGTCGACGAGATCGCCGCGGCCGGCGGCTCTGCTGCGGCAGCCGCGTTTGATGTCACTGATCGCGGCGCGATCGGCTCCGCGCTTGGAGCGCACGACCCGATCGACATTCTCGTCAACAACGCGGGCAACGGCGGGGCCGAACAGATGCGGCCCACCCAGTTCAAAGACATGGACCCGGCCGACTGGGACAGTGCCATCGAGATCAACCTGCGCGGCGTGATGAACATGTGCCACGTCGTGATCAACCCGATGGTCGAACGGGGCTGGGGCCGCATCGTCACGATCTCATCCGGCGCGGGAAACGCGGGCGTCGGCATCGGGGTTGCCCCCTACTCCGCGGGCAAGGGCGGCGGACTCGGATTCACCCGATCACTCGCCCTCGAGAACGCAGCGAGCGGTGTAACCGCCAACAGCGTGGCCCTCGGCCTGATGAACAACGCCGGCAACTCCGACGTGACCGCTCATCTCGCCAAGAGTGTCCCCGCCAAGCGTCTGGGGTCACCCGAGGATGTTGGCGCGATCTGCGTCTATCTCGCGTCCGAAGAGGGGAGCTGGATGACCGCCCAGACGATCAATCTCAACGGCGGCTCGATCACGTCATAGATCGGGGCGCCGTTATCCTCAGCGGAATGTCCGAGATCCGCGCTCGCATTCTCGTCTTCTGCACGTCGGCTTCGGTGCTGGTGCTCGAAATTCTGGCTGGTCGGCTGATGGCGCCCTACGTGGGTGTCTCGCTTGAGACCTTCACGGCCATCATCGGCGTGATCCTGGCGGGCATCGCGCTCGGTAGTGCCGTCGGCGGCCGGCTCGCCGACCGCTACGACCCGAAGACGCTTATCGGCCCTGCTCTCGCGGCCGGCGGCGCCCTCGCGTGGTGGTCGCTGTGGCTGGTCTCGGTCCTCGGCCCACAGTTGGGCGCCGAACCCCCCGCCATCGTGCTTCTCGCCACTCTCACGTTCTTCGCTCCGGCCGCCGTGCTCAGCTCCATCAGCCCAATGGCGACCAAGCTCCGGCTCGGTTCACTCGACCAGACCGGCCGAGTCGTGGGCGACCTCTCCGCGTGGGGCACCGCAGGAGCGCTGTTCGGCACGTTCATCACTGGATTCGTGCTGGTTGCCGCGCTCCCCACTCGCCCGATAGTGCTGGGCGTCGGCGCCCTGCTCGTGATCACCGGTATTGCGTACACGATGGCCGCCACCCGCAAGGCGCCGAACGGCACGCTGGTTGTGGTCCTTCTCGCCTCGCTGGCCATCGGCAGTACATCGAGCTCACCCTGTGAATTCGAATCCGCCTACTTCTGCGGCAGCGTCGTGGTTGACGAAGAAGACGCCTCCGTGCGCTACCTGGTGCTCGATCGTCTCCGTCACGCCGCCGTCGACCTCGACGATCCAACCAACCTCAAGTTCCGCTACATCCGCCTCATCACCGATGTGATCGACTCGACCACCGAAGGGCCGATCGAAGCCCTTCATCTCGGTGGTGGCGGCTTCACCGTGCCCGGCTACCTCGAAGCGACCCGTCCCGGCACCTTCAACCATGTCTTGGAGATTGACGACGTGCTCCTCGATGTCGCCCGTGACGAACTCGGGTTCGAAACCGGGCCCAACATGGTGGTGACGATCGGCGATGGCCGACTCGCCTTCAAGGACTTCGCCGACAACAGCTTCGACGTCGTTGTGGGCGATGCGTTCGGCGGTGCATCAGTGCCTTGGCATCTCACCACCACCGAATTCATCGCCGAGATCGATCGCGTGCTTCGCCCCGGAGGCGTCTATGTGATGAACATTATCGACGGTGACCAGAACCGTTTCGCCGAGTGGGAAGCCGCAACCCTTCGGGACAACTTCGGCTTCGTGCAGGCCATCACCGACGCCGGTGGCGTCACCCGCCGAATCCTCAACGAGATCCTGATCGCCTCCGATCAGCCGATCCCCGCCATCGAGTTCGCGCCCGAAGACGGCATCCTCGTCACCGACATCGATGCCTTTATCGACGACGGTCAGGTTCTCCGCGACGACTTCGCCCCCGTCGAACAGCTCGCCGCAAACCCCAGCGGCTAAACCCGGCGAACGAAAACGCGGCGAACCAGCCGGCTGCGTTGGTCTCCAGCCCCTCCCGGACGAGCCCTTGGTCATCGACTGCGAACTACCTCAGTGACGAGGCAACCCGACCAGCTGAGGAACGGGAGCAGGCCGGTATGCAAGCACGAGGGCCGCCACAGCTACGGCCGCAATGGTCGCAACGCCCGTCAATGATCCACCGACGCTGGTCGAGTCGCCGGCCAGGCCGAGGAGAGTTCAGGCGACTTCGATTCCAAGACGAGGAGACGCCGTTTCCACAATGGCGACTGCCTCTGCTCCAAGGAGGTCGTAGTCCCCGCTACGAGACACGCCGAACAGTGCTGTGATCGCATCCATTGTCAGGCCTTCGTCGCGCAACATAGGTGCCTGCGCCGCTCGAAATTCCGCTCCGCTCGTCTCCAGAGCGGCCATGTTCTGACTCAGCATTTCGACGATTCTCGGGGCGTGTTCGGCTTGAACCGCGGCACTCGCCGACCCCCCCCCTGGCCAGGAGGCTTTTCTCGTGTTCGTCGAGGCGGCCCAAGATCTCTTTCGTTCGCTCGAGGTTTGTTCTCGCCGCGTCACGAAGCTCACTCAACGCCTGAACAAGTACGTCTTGGGAGTCCGCAACTGCGTTCATCGGCTTAGCCAAGCAGATGAGTCCAGCATTAGCAGTGGCTATTGCTGCAGGGTGTCCGGCGGCGAACTCTGGGCTGTCTGGCTCGACCGGCACCTCTTCACCGCGGCGAGCGTGTCGCACCGACTACGGATTCATCCGCCAGACCCTTGGCGAGGACGCGAACCCCCACGCCGTGCGGAGATCGCCGCCTGCCGCACTACCCGCCACGACGGGGCCCGGAGGTGGAGCTCGCACATTTCGGATGGCTGCAGCGAGAAATCCGGTGGCCTCCCCTCGCAGTTCTGTTGTCATATCGCAGGGTCGCACACCGAGGGTTGGTTGTTGCAGAGTCTCGTCGCCCCTCGTCGCGGAGACTCAACTCGTTGAAGTACGATCTTTAGCCATGGGCCAAATCGCGGAGCCGCACCACTTATCGAGGATGCTCGCGCCTGATTCCGTCGCGCTCGTGGGCGCATCCACCATGCCGAACGTTGCCGGAAACGACATGGTTCTCGAGCTTCAGGTGTCGCGCTTCGACGGCACGGTGTACCCGGTGAACCCCAAGTACCGAGAGGTAGAGGGGTACCGCTGTTTCCCGTCACTGCGTGACCTCCCAACCGTGCCCGACCTCGCCGTCCTCAGCGTGGGAAACAGCGCCCTTGAGGAACAGGTCGATGCCGCAATCGAGATCGGCGTTGGCGGTCTCGTCATCCCGGGCAGCGCGGTGCACCCCGACGACACCGTGAAATCACGGCTCCGAAACCGTATTCAGGCCAAGGCCTCCGAGGCAAACCTTCCCATCGTCGGCGCTAACTGCATGGGCTTCTACAACGTCGAAGCATGGTTCCGGGCGTTCCCATTCCATCGGCCGTACGAACTCAAGGAGGGCGGGGTCACCCTGATCTCCCAGTCGGGTTCCGTCCTCAGCGCACTGCTTTGGAACGATCAGAAGCTCCGGTTCAACCTGGCCGTTTCTCCCGGCCAGGAGTTGGTGACCACCACGGCTGAATACATGGACTACGCGCTCCACCAGGAGACCACTCGCGTAATCGCATTGTTCCTCGAATCGATTCGCCGGCCCGACGCGTTCGTCGCCGCATTGGAACTCGCGGCTGAACGAGACGTGCCCGTCGTCGCTCTCAAGACGGGTCGTAGCGAACAGTCGACCTCGCTGGCATTGAGCCACTCGGGGGCCATCACTGGCGATGACGCCGCCTACCAAGCCCTCTTCCGAAAGTACGGCGTCGCTTCTGTCAGTTCACTCGACGAACTCGCGTCGACCGCTCTTCTGCTTTCAAACGAACGTCGAACACGGGCCGGCGGAGTCGCCGCCATCCTCGATTCGGGCGGAGAACGCGAGCTTCTCATCGACATTGCCGAAGACCACGGCGTTGACTTCGCGGCGATCGAACCCGCCACCGTGCAGGTGCTGGAAGACAACCTCGATCACGGGTTGGAACCAATGAACCCGCTCGACGCGTGGGGGACAGGTCGGAACTACCAGATGATCTACGAACGTTGCTGGCAGGCGTTAATGGACGATGCCGATACGGCCATCGGCGTCTTCGTCGCCGACCTGACCTCGGGTTTCTACTTGCACGAGTCGTTCGCTCGGGTGTGTCGACGGGTCCATCGCCGCTCGACAAAACCGATGGCTGTGCTCACCAACCATGTGGGCACCGATTCCCAAGACCTCGCGCTGCGACTCACCGGTCTCGGGATCCCCGTGCTCGACGGCACGGTCACCGGAGTTCAGGCAATCCGGCACGCCTTCGACTACCGCGACCATCAGGCGCTTATCACTGAGGAACCGACGCCGCCGCCTGCCGCCGCGGTCACCGACCGGTGGCGCTCCCGGCTCACCGAACCGACCCCTCTTTCGGAGGCAGAAGGGCTGGCGATGCTCGCCGACTACGGCGTACCCACGATGCCGGTCGGTTTGGCGAGCAGTGCGGCCACCGCTGTCACCGCCGCGAACAGTGCGGGCTACCCAGTCGTTCTGAAGACCGCTGAAGCCGGCATTCTGCACAAGTCTGATGTTGGCGGTGTCAAGCTCGACCTCGCCGACGACACGGCGCTTCGCTCCGCCTACGAGGAGATGGCGGGCCGGCTGGGTCGCAACGTCCTCATCGCGCCGATGGCCAAGAGTGGCGTCGAACTAGCGCTTGGAATCGTGGTGGATCCACAGTTCGGGCCGATGGTGCTCGTTGCTGGCGGCGGCATCTTCATCGAGGTACTCGGTGACCGCGCGTTGAGCCTCACCCCGGTCGGCGCCCATGAAGCTCGACGCCTTATCGACCGACTGGCGATCCGGCCCGTACTTGACGGCATACGCGGTAAACCCCGGCTTGATATCGATGCGGTGGTCGACGCCATCGTCGCGCTCTCGAGTCTTGCCGAAGACCTCGGTGACCTCATCGGCGAGTTCGATATCAACCCGCTTGTTGTTCACCCCAAAGGGTGTGTCGCTCTCGACGCACTCGTCATCCCTGCCGCGGTTCATCGCGCCAACGAAGAAAGTCAGATGAATATGTCGACCCCGTTCAACGCCCTCGTCGTTCGCGAAGGCGACGAAGCCCCCCGTGTCGCTATCGAAGAGCTCGTTGAAGACGACCTGCCCACGGGCGACGTTCTTGTCGACGTCGACTACTCGTCGCTCAACTACAAGGACGGAATGGCGCTCACCGGCGAGGGTCGCATCATTCGCAAGTTTCCAATGGTGCCCGGCATCGACCTCGTCGGCACGGTTCGCGAATCGGAGTCCGAGCGCTTTGCGGTTGGCGATGATGTCATCCTCACCGGCTGGGGCGTGGGCGAACGGTATTGGGGCGGCTACACGCAGCGCCAGCGCGTGCGTTCCGACTGGCTCGTGCATCGGCCCGACGCGATTTCGCCCGTGGATTCGATGGCGATCGGCACGGCCGGACTGACTTCGATGCTGTGCGTCATGGCGCTTGAGGCTGGCGGGGTCACTCCGGAGCGCGGACCGATCGTGGTCACCGGAGCGGCTGGTGGTGTCGGCAGTGTTGCCGTCGCCCTGCTCGCCAACCTCGGCTACGAAGTCGCCGCGGTCACTGGTCGAGCGGCCCAACATGACTATCTGCGCAGCCTCGGCGCGTCCACGCTCCTTTCCCGCGGCGAAATGACGGCCGAAGCCCGGCCTCTCGAAGCCGAGACGTGGGCGGGCGGCATCGATACCGTCGGCTCGACAATGCTCGCAAAAGTCCTCGCGCAGACGAAGTATGACGGCGCCGTGGCCGCCTGCGGCCTGGCCGGCGGAGTGGACCTCCCCACCAGCGTGATGCCGTTCATCCTGCGCGGCGTTCGCCTCCAGGGCATCGACTCGGTGATGGCGCCGCTCGCCGTGCGCGAAGCCGCCTGGGCCCGACTCGCTACCGACCTTCCCCGTGACCTACTGGACTCGATCGTAGAGATTGTGCCGATGAGCCAGCTCCTCGGACAGGCGCAGGCCATCCTCGATGGCCAGGTTCGCGGGCGACTCGTCGTCGACCCCAACCGCTAGCGCCTATTCGGGCCAGTCGATGTTGTAGTCGTCGAACCAGAAGCGGGCTTCACGGATCGCGTTTTCCGGCATACGTCGCGAGATGTCCTGGTTGAGGCTCTCGGGCGTGGGGCCGACTCGGTTGGCGACCTCGGTGAGACCGTCGAGGTCGAGGTCGTAACAACGCACCGCGTTGAGACCCAGGATCAGACGAGTTTCCTCGACCGGGATCTCCTGGAAGTCGGTTTGGAGACGCTCAGCCGTGTTCGGCCACGAACCTTCGGGGTGCGGGTAATCGGTGCCCCACATGAGCGCGTCGATGCCGTTGACGTAACGACGACGAAGCTCCACCTTGCTCATCGTGGAAGCGCCGATGAACACGTTGGTGCCGACATATTCCGACGGGAGGCGCTGGATGAGGCCCTTGGTACGCGAGGCCATCTTCTTGACCTTCCAGTTCTTCCCACCGAACATCGCGTCGGCCTTGAACAAGAGATCGCCCAGCCACCACGAGCCACATTCGACTGGCGCGTATTTGAGGTTCGGGAACTTGTCGAACTTGCCGGCGAGCAAGAGCTGCCAGAGCGGGCGATGCGTCCAGAAGGCGACCTCAAGCATGTACTGCGCCATGTTCTCGTTGTAGGCGCCAGAGTCGGCCTCACCCGAGTGAGTGTGGACGACGAGACCAGCTTCGGCGCAGGCGGCCCAGACCGGGTCGTAGCTTTCGTGGCCGTACGACGGATGGTCGTGCCACATCGTCGGGATCATGATCCCCTTGATGCCGGGCTTGCCGGCGAGGGACTCAACTTCCTTGACCGCTTCTTCGACTCCATGAGTGATCGGCACGAGCGCCACACCGGCGCGACGAGGCGGGTTGGTTGCGCAGAACTCTTCGAGCCAACGATTGTGGGCTCGGGCACCGGCCCAGGCGAGCTTCGGATCGGTGATCAGCCCGGCCTGGAGGCCCGCGCCAAAGGGCGGCGCTTCCATCCCGGTGACCGCGTCGCCGTCGGCGAAGATGATCTCGCCGGCGATGCCGTCGATGTCGAGAGTCGCATCACGAATATCGGGGTCGTAGGCGCCCTTGAGGCCAATCTCGTTCTCGCTCTCCCACTGCTCGACGTATTCGCCGTTCATCTCCTCGACCATCGCCCGAGCCTGGTGGCGCGTTGCGAGCCAGGTATCGAACTCGGCGTGCACGGAGGTCTCGAGATACTCGCGATAGTCCTCAACGAAGAGGCCCGCGTGCGTGTCAGACGACACGACGATGTACGGGTTGTTGCTCTGATCGATGCCTTCGACGGGATTCGGCATGGGTTCCTGACTTTCACGGGCTTGCGGCTGAACTAGAACACTGTCATAGTCAGTGCCCAGTGAGCAAGTCTGTCTCCACCGGCCGTCGAGCCGGCCTCGATCGAGACGACATGGTGCGCGCCGCGCTCGACCTCGTCGAGCGTGACGGACCGGCCGCCCTTACGATGCGAAAGCTCGCCGGCGAGCTCGAGGTCACAACCACCACGATCTATTGGCACGTTGGGTCTCGAGACGAACTCATCACCGAGATCATCCGGCATCAGTCCCAGCGGCTTGCCGAACGAACGATCGTGGGCGACACACCCCGCGATCGGGTGATGTCCGCCGCTCGTCATGTGTGGGACAGTGCGCTCGAAAATCGGGCGATCACTTCACTCGCCCACCAGACCGGCACCACCTCGTTGCTCGAGCACCCGCTCGAGGTCGCGCTCGCCCGTGAAGTCGAAGCGGCCGGACTCACCGGTCAAGCGGCCGCCGACGCACTGCGGTCAATCCTGTCGACCGTTGGCGGGTTCCTCGTTCGGGCGCTCCGCGACGAATCGGCAATCCCGGCGGAACGCCGCGGGCCCGCACTTTGGGCTGCTGGCAAAACCGAAGTCGATCCGGCAACGGTCGCCGCGCTGAGCGAGTCACCCGACCTGGCCGCCCTGTTCGAGATCACCGTGCAGGCGGTTGTCGACCATCACGTCGCCTAAGCGGCCGAGAAGATCGCGTCGCGAACGCCCCCACCTCCTCCGACGCGTCGATCACGGTGGTCGACTCTCCGACCACCGCCTCAAGTGCACCACTCGATCCGCGTCGCCATGTGCCCACTGTCGGCCACAAGGGGTTCGGACTCGGTCACCGAGTCGCCGCATTGATTCGCGTTGGCCCACGCCTCGATCGCCTCCACTGCACCCACATGAATCACAGTTGAATTCGTCCCCGGGAATGGCGGACCCTCACCGCCCTCATAGCGCTCTCTGGGATCGTCGACGCTGAAGATCTGAAGCATTGGCACTGGTCGATCCGGGACCTGGTCCGGGGAAGCCACTGCCGCGACCGCGATCAGCGCACCGACCAGGTCGGGCCGCGACTCCACAGCAGTACGGACCGGCGTTCCAGGTGTGCAGACGCGTGATCCCGTTGCCGTCGGGATACACGGCGATGAAGCCCTCACGGTCGGCGATCGAGTCCAACTCGATCTGCTCCTTGTGCTGCGGCGTAGAGCCGCTCGCTACCGGCCGATGTGGTGGTGGCCGACACCGGAATCGGAAGCGAAACGTCGCCGTCCGCAGCAGATGCAGTGGCGGCGAGGCCGACGGCCAACGTCAGCGCAGCGGTTCGCATGGCTCCAGTGTGACCGCCGACTGTCAAGGAAGTGTGAGGACCGAGAGACTGCCCGGATCTATGCGCCACTATCGGCAAGGGCGACAACAAGCGTGGTCGCGATCGCCAGGAAGACCGAAAGGCCGAGGCTCACTGCGCCAATCGAGATGGCCCGGCTCATCGCCTGCAGGCTGGAACCCAGTTCATCGATTCGAGCGTTCACCGCGGTGAAGCCGGCCGTCATCGCACTCGCCAGCTGGTCGAGACGGTGGTCGACAGAGTCGAGACGGGTCTCCACGCGGCCCAACCGGGCTTCCACCTGCTCGAACCGGGCATCGACCTGCTCAAACCGAGCATCGACCTGCTCAAACCGAGCATCGACCTGCTCGAACCGAGCGTCGACGGTCTTGAACTGTTCTTCGACTGAAGCAAACCCATCCGACATCTCGTGGCGGCGAGCGATATCAGACCATTCGAACGGCGGCATGGTCTCCAGTATGGCATCCGCGATCTCTGGCTCAAGAGCGTGCTCGATCAGCCAGTCTCGAAAGCGCAAACGGAGGATGTGGTCGGGGGACATGGTTGCTCCTGTGGTGGTGTGCACAGGGGAAGTGAGTTCGAAGCTACGAGGGGGGTGTGACAGCCGCGTTTCGCATCGCCCCACTCCGACGTGTAACCATCAGGGAAATGTGAGGGAGGTCTCCACATGTCCGATGTTGCAGATGCCTTGAAGTCCAATCCCGGTGAGATCGCCGGTTGGCCCAAGCTCGTAGTCAAGTACACAACCGACGAATCGAATATCGCGCCGCTGTTGCCGCCGGGCCTCACCGCCCTCGACAACGTCGTGCAGGTCGGCGTGTATTGCATCCCGATCCTCAACGAACCCGAGTTCGGGATCAGCATCAAGATCTCGGCCGAATGGCAGGGCGTTGCCGGCCAGTACAACCTCGGCATGGGAATCGACCAGGAAGCCGCCGTGCACAACAGCGGCGAGATCAACGGTCAGCCCAAGTTCCTTTGCGACATCAACTACTTCCGGCTCGGCGACCACGTCGGTGCTCGGGCCACCCATCAGGGCTACACGTTCGCCGAATACTCCGGCGACGTCACCGGCCCCGGCGACGTGGTCGAGGGCGACTTCACCGAACACGAGTGGTGGACGAAGTACTCCCGCAAGATCGGCAATATCGAGAAGCAGTACGACTTCGCTCCCGTCGTCGTCGACGTCGCCACGACCTTCGAACAGAAGCATGTCGAAGAGCTTGACGGCGATCTCCTCCTTCGTGATAGCCCGTGGGACCCGGCAGCTCGTTACCTTCCCGTCAACGAAGTGCTCTCGGCGCAGCTCGTGACCCATCAGGCGAAGGCCCGGGTGATCACCAACGCCGGACCGCTCGATCCGGATGCATTCTGGCCATACGCCGACGTCATCGGCGGCAGCCGCTGGCCCGGCGAACGCGGCGGCCCACGCCACTAGGCGCTGATCGTCAAGCAGAGCGACGATCTTCTTCCAATCCGGCTCCTTCTTCGCGCGCTTCTCGAGGTCAGCGATCGACTCTTCGAACTTCAAGCGCAGCCTCACCTCGGCATCCTTCTCACCGAGGAACGCAAAATTCTTGCCGCCCGCCTTAAAGGCATGGTTGACGCAGGCCGAACCCTCCTCAGTCTCGGGGTGGGTCATGGCGAGCGCACGAACTACCTCGCACACCTCGGATTGAATGGTTTCAGGGAGACTCGCCACGGCCCCAGCGTCGCGCAATCCCTATGCTCCTCACCCACGACGCCCAACGGCAAGGATGATCATGACTACTCGAACCCGTCTGATGAGCGCCCTCTTCGCGATCACCTTGATCGCTGGGGCATGCAGCGACGACAGCGGCGACGACACTTCCCCAACGACGACCACGACGGCCGCTCCGGCGACAACCGCGCCCGACAGCGTCACCACCTCGACAACCACTCCTCCGCCAACCGCTGCGCCCGCGCCGGTCACCCGAGTCAGCGCCGGCTGTGGCGCCGTCGTCGCGAACGGGGCGGAGTCGCTCACGCTCGACACCACCGATGGCCTCACCCGCGACTATCGCCTTCACACACCCGCCGGATACGACGCCGATGCCGCCACGCCCGTCGTCCTGAACTTCCACGGACTCACGAGCAACATTGATGCCCAGGTGAACCTCAGCCGTCTTGAGCCACTCGCCGACACCGAAACCTTCATCGTCGTCACACCGCAAGGCACCGAAAACGCGACGGGCGTGCCGTTCTGGAACTCGAGTTCGCTGGTCTCCGACACGGTCGTCAACGACGTGCAGTTCGTCCACGAGCTCCTCGACGCGGTCGAAGTGAGCCGTTGCGTCGACCTTGACCGGGTGTTCTCGACCGGCATGTCGAACGGCGGCTTCATGAGCGGCCAGCTCGCTTGCAGCATGCCGGAACGCATCGCCGCGATTGCTTCGGTCACCGGGCTCACGTGGAATCGCGACTGTGCAACCGATCGTGACGTGCCTGTTCTCCACTTCCACGGCACGGCCGATGGCGTCGTGAACTTCGAGGATATTCCCGAGCGGGTCGCCGGTTGGGCCGCCGACAACGGCTGCGTGGACACGCCGGCCACAGAGGCCGTGAGCGACGAGGTCGAACGCCAGGTCTGGTCGTGCCCCGAAGGAGCGGACGTCGAGTTCTACATCGTCGACGGCGGGGGTCACACTTGGCCCGGCACGCCGCTCCCAGAACCGCTCGCCACGATTCTCGGCTACACAACCACCGATATCGATGCCACGGCGATCGCATGGGAGTGGTTCAAGTCCCACCCCATGAGCAACACCTGACAAATCAGTCCTCGCCCGTAAACCAGTCGGCAACCAGCGCCAGCCCGTCGATGCCTGACTGCGGGTGCATCTCTTCGTAAATCCGCTTGTAGCCGGTCTCGCTGATTCGCCAGCCAGCATCGGTCTTCACGTAGGTGTCGTAGTAGAACGCGGCGCCCCGAAGGTTGATCTTGTGCTCGCCGATGATCACGTTGTCTTCGAGCTTCCAGATGCCGGTAGCGGTGCCATCGCCGTTGAGCGTGATCTCGGGGTGATGCACCGAGTGGCTCGAGAGAAACTGCTCGGAGCCCATCGATTCGTGGAGGAACGCCACCACGGCTTCCACGCCGTTGAAGCTGTACTTGCCATCGCTGTAGCGAGCCTGCACATCTTCGGTGAGCACGTCGCGCATCTCATCGAACAGGTGCTGATCGAGCACCCGGAGGTACTTGTACTTGACCTGCTTGATGAGTTCGAGATCGACAAGGTCTTCAAGGGTCATGGCGTCGGAAGTCATGCCTCTATCTAACCTGTGAGCTGTCGACGCTGCGAATCCTCGCTCAGTTGGCTTCGCCGAGACCGCTGACCCAGGCCGAGTAGAGCTCGGCGTAATGACCGCCGGCGGCGACGAGGTCATCGTGGGTGCCAAGTTCGGCGAGTTCACCGTCGGCCACCACTGCCACCCGGTCGCAGCGCTGTGAGGTCGACAGACGATGGGCGATCGCGATAACAGTGCGGCCTTCCATGAGGGTCTCCATCGCGCTCTCGACGATCGCTTCCGTGCCCGGGTCGACTGACGAGGTGGCCTCGTCGAGGATGAGCACGGCCGGGTCAGCCAGTGCCGCCCGGGCGAGCGAGACGAGCTGTTTCTCGCCCGCGGAGAGACGGCTACCGCGCTCTTGCACCTCGGTGGCCAACCCATCAGGCAGTTGGTCGAAGCGGGCCAACACACCAATGCGGTCGAGGGCGGCAACGACATCTTCGTCGGATGCCCCTGGCCGGGCGACGCGGATGTTGTCGGCCACCGTCCCCGAGAACAGGTAACCCTCCTGGGGCACAACAACGATGCCCTTACGGAGCGATGAAATCGATGCGTCCCGGAGGTCGGTGTCGCCGATGCGGATCGTGCCCGCGGTGGGGTCGTAGAAACGGGCGATGAGCTTCGCGAGGGTCGACTTGCCGGCGCCGGTCGGCCCCACGAATGCCACGCGTTCGCCCGCCGCAATCTCGAGGTCAACCGCCGAGAGCACGTTGGCCCCTGAGCCGTACGCAAAGTCGACGCCCGAGATCCGGATGTCACCGGTGGCATCGAGGTCGACCGAGTCGGTGCGGTCGTCGATCTCAATCTCCGAGTCAAGTAAGCCGTAGAGCTTGTTGAGCGAGGCCGTGGCCGACTGAACCATGTTGAAGAGCTGGCTGAGTTGCTGGACCGGCTCAAAGAGGGTGCTCAGGAGGAGGATGAACGCAACAACCGTGCCGAGCGAAAGGTCACCGTTGCTGGCCATCCAACCGCCCACGCCGAGGGCAAGGGCCGTGGTGGCCGCACCGGCAAACTCCACGATCGGCAGGTACCAGCACTGGATCTTCACCGAGTTCATGTGCGTTCGGTAGAGGTCTCGGTTCGCCACGGAGAACTTGCGGGACTCCACCTCTTCGCGGGCGAAGGCCTGCACGACGCGGACACCCGAGATGCCCTCTTGTAGACCCGAGAGGGTCTCAGCGATGCCGTCGCGAACGAGCGAGTAGGCCTTCTTCGAATCGCGCTGGAACTTGATGCTGGCGATGACCACGAACGGCATCGCGAGCATGCAGAGAAGCATCAGCTTCCACGACAAGATCGTGAGGATCACCGCGCTGCCGATGAGCAGCAGGGCCGCGCTGGTGAACATGAGGAGCCCGAACTGCACGAGCTCTTGGAGCGAGTCGACATCGGACGTCATCCGGCTGACGAGCACGCCCGACTTTTCGGTGTCGTAGAACGACATCGACTGCCGCAGCAGCTTGCCGAACACTCGATTGCGCATGTCACGCAGGAAGCTCTCGCCCACCCGGGCCAGGAGAATGATGGACCGTCTGAAGCAGAAATAGCTGACGATCGCGACACCGATGTAGAGCCCGATGGCAACGTTGAGATTGCCGACGTTCTCCTTCGCGAGTCCTTCGTCGATGCCAAAGCGAACGATCAACGGGCCGGCCAACATCGTCAAGGTCCAGATGACCAGGAGCACCATCGCGTTGCGGGCCGACCGGCGATACGGGAGCAGCATTTCGGCGGTGCGGCGCATGACCGTGCGGGTGCCGTCGAGGCCCAGCTCTTCGCCATCCTCGGCAGAGTGGACGTGCATCATGAGCCGGGCTCCGGCTCATCTCGATCGGCGGCGAGCACTTCACGGTAACGCTCGCTGGAGGCCAGCAGTTCGCTGTGGGTACCCGAGGCAACGATGCGCCCCTCATCGAGCAGCACCACTCGGTCGGCCAGCGCAATCGTGGCCGGGCGGTGGGCGATGACGATCGTGGTTCGGTTCGCCATCACTTCGCTGAGCGCGTCGCGAATCTCGTGTTCTTTCGTTGGATCTACCGCCGACGTGGCGTCATCGAGAATGAGCACCCGGGGGTCGGCCAGGATCGCTCGGGCGATTGCGATGCGTTGGCGTTGTCCACCCGAGAGCGAGAAGCCGCGTTCGCCGATTTCGGTGTCGTAACCCTCGGGCATATCGACGATGAAGTCATGGGCGCCCGCCAATCGTGCCGCCCGTTCGACCTGTTCCTGGGTGGCTTCCGGGTCCGCAAACGCGACGTTGTCGCGAACCGACGACGAGAAGAGGAAGGTCTCCTCGAACACAATGCCAACCGCCTTGCGTAACTCCTCGCGCCGCACGTCTCGCACGTTGATGCCGTCGAGCAGCACCTCGCCGCCGTCAACGTCGTAGAACCGTGGCAGTAGTCGCGCCACCGTGCTCTTGCCTGATCCGGTCGGACCCACGAGGGCCACGGACTCGCCAGGCTCGACGGTCAGCGAGAGGCCGCGGAGCACTCCAGCTCCCGTGTTGGCGTGGTAGTCGAAGTCGACATCGTGCAGCTCCACGCGACCGAGTTGACCTTCGGTGGGCAGCCGGGCGGGCTCGAGTGAGTCGACGATCGCGGGAGCGGTGCCGAGCACCTCGCGGATGCGAACACCGGCGACCGCCGCTCGTTGACCATTGGCCACGATCATGCCGAGCATCCGGAGCGGCTGGATCAGCATGATCACGTAGATATTGAAGCTAGTGAACTCGCCCACCGTCATCTCACCGTTGAGCACAAGGTGGCCGCCGTAGCCGAGCACCGTGATCAGGCCGATGTTGGGAAGCACCTCCATTGCTGGGAGATATCGAGCACGAACAACTGACGACCAAATCGCGGCGTCGTAGACGTCATCGGCCTCGACTGAGAGCTTCTCGGCCTGCACCGGCTCGGAACCAAAGCCCTTCACCACACGAATGCCCGACACCGTCTCTTCAACGACCGATGCGAGCTGGGCCGATTCCTGCTGCACCCGAAGAATCGCCGGCTGCAGGTTCTGGGCAAAGAGCTTGCCGAGCACGTTCACGAGCGGCAACGCCACGAGGGCCGCCAGCGCCAGCTTGAGCTGGAGCGTCACCATGATCGCGATGACGGAGACGACAATCAGGAAGTTGGCGAACGTCAGCGGCACCAACACGATGAAGTTCTGGAAGTGCTGAAGGTCGGTGTTGCCCCGGCTCATCAACTCGCCAGTGGCGTTGGCGTCGTGGAAGGCAAAATGCAGCCGTTGGATGTGGGCGAAAATCCGATCACGGAGGCGCGCTTCGATGACCCGAGCGTTGCGAAACGCCCAGTAGCGGCGAACACCCAGGAAGACGGCGGAGAAGAGCCCGGCCGCGGCGACGAGCAGCGCCCATTTCAGCAGCGGTCCGTCCTCTCGGACGCCCCGATCAAGGCCGAGTAGCACGAAGAGCGGCACGGCGACACGGCCAGCAGTCCAGAAGAGACCGGCGAGCATGCCGACGAAAATTCCGAACTTCTCCTCTTTGCAGGCTTCCCAGAGCAGCGACCATCCGGCGCGGCTGGAGCCATCAGAGGCGTCGTTCGATGAGCGAAGTCGATCGGTGGCGCGTCCGCCAGATGTCGCTGTCACCGTCGCTCCCTCCCGCCTGCTGACCTTCACACGGTACGGCCGGGTTCGTCCAACCGGTTTCCGCTACATCGACGGCGAAACTCCCGAAATCGTGGTGACCGGCTGAGCGCCGGCCACCACGATTTGAGAACTCAGCCCAACAGTGCGGGCAGTTGTTCGGCGACCTCTTCGGGGGTCACCATCGGCGAGAACCGAGCGACCACGTCGCCGGCGCGGTTGACGAGAAACTTCTCGAAGTTCCACGTGATGTCGGAGGTATCGCCCTCACCGGGCTGCTCCGACTTCAACCAATCGTAGAGATCAGTGGCACCATCGCCATTGACCTCGATCTTGTCGAACATCGGGAAGTCGACGTTGAAACTCTCGTTGACGAAAGCCCGGATTTCCTCATTAGAACCGGGCTCTTGGGCACCGAACTGGTTACACGGGAAGCCCAAAACCTGGACCCCGTTGTCATCATGATGAAGCGCACGCAGACCTGCGTACTGAGGCGTAAGGCCTCAAGCGGAGGCGACGTTGACGATGAGGCATGCGCCGTCAGCGAAACCGCTGAACGACACCTGTTCACCTTCAAGCGATGCCATCTGGAAGTCGTGAAAACGACCCATTTGGTCTCCCTTTGGTTAGACCGTCCGACTGTAGCCGCACCCCTCTCCCTTTTCTGAAGCCTGAATCGCGTATAGCGCGACTAAGGCTTCAGAAAAGGGAGAGAAGAGCGGGTTAGCCGCCGGTGATGGGGATGAGGAAGTGCAGGACGGCCTCGGGGCCCACGGGGGCGTAGATCGTGCCTCTTGGCTGAAGTTCGCCGTCGATGGCGACGGACGCGCCCTTGCGGAGGAAGTGACCGAGGCCAGGGAAGCGGGCGTCGAGTTCATCGATCACCGCGCCAACGGTGGCGCCGCCCACCTCAAGCTCACGCTCACCGTTGGTGTGACGGGCGTGATCAGCTTGGAGGTGGACGGTGGCCATCGACGGTGAACGAGCTACTTCTGCTCGTTACTTGCCTTCTGGAGGGTGATTGCCTTCAGTATGTTCGGCGGGGACATCGGGAGATCCGTCATCCGAACGCCGGTGGCCGAGTGGATTGCATTGGCGAGGGTGTTGATCGGCGGAACGATGCCGGTCTCTCCCACACCCCGCACGCCATACGGATGGCTCGGGTTGGGAACCTCAACGATGATCGTCTCAAGCATCGGCAAGTCCGAGGCAACGGGCATGCGGTAGTCGAGGAAGCCTGCGTTCTGCATGACGCCATCGTCGCTGTAGATGTATTCCTCGTTGAGGGCCCAGCCGATGCCCTGGGCGGAACCGCCCTGCATCTGGCCTTCCACGTAGGAGGGATGGATCGCCGTGCCGGCATCCTGCGCGGCGGTGTAACGAAGGATCGTTACCACGCCGGTCTCTTCGTCGACCGCAACATCGGCGAGGTGCGCCGCGAACGACGGACCCGCACCGGCCGCGTTGAGCGACGCCGTGGAGGTAAGCGGACCACCGGTTTGTTTGGCCTGACCGGTGATCTCCGCGATCGTGAGCGGGTCCTGACCGTCGACAATCGCCGCGCCATCAACCCATTCGACCTGATCGGCCTCGACACCACGCATCATCGCGGCCCGCTGCTTCATCTGATCGATGAGTTCGAGGCACGCGTTGGTGACGGCCATGCCGGTGGCGAACGTTGCCCGGCTGCCTTCGGTGATGTCAGTGAAACCGACTGATTCGGTGTCGGCGATGATCGGCGTGATCCGCATCGGGTCGAGTCCGAGGGTTTCGGCGGCCATGAGCGCCATTGACGCACGGCTGCCGCCGATGTCGGGGCTACCGGTGATGACCGTGGCGGTGCCGTCTTCGTTGAGGTTGACCGTGGCGCTCGACTGCTCACCAATGTTGAACCAGAAGCCGGTGCCGAAACCTCGGCCCGCACCTTCAGGAACAGGCGAGTTGTAGTGCTCGCTTTCCTTGATGGCCTGCATTGTCTCGATGAAGCCAATCTTCGGGTGAGGTGCACCCATGGCGGTGATGTCGCCCTCGACCACAGCGTTTTGCAGCCGGATCTCGATCGGGTCCATACCCAGCGTCTTCGCGATTTCATCGATACACGACTCCACCGCGAAGGCAGCCTGTGGCGCTGACGGGGCACGATAGGCAGCCGACTTCGATGTGTTGTCGACGGTGCCCATGGTGTTGATGTCGAGGTTCGGGAACCGGTACGACGCGGTCGACATGGCACCGAGCATCGCGGCGTAGCCCTTGGCCGAACCGTTGCTGTACTTCATCGTCGACTGGATCGTGGTGAGCTCGCCGTCGTTCTTG
Organism: Candidatus Aldehydirespiratoraceae bacterium; assembly: GCA_047639555.1. Classification (GTDB taxonomy): domain Bacteria; phylum Actinomycetota; class Acidimicrobiia; order Acidimicrobiales; family Aldehydirespiratoraceae; genus JAJRXC01. The sequence goes on along the minus strand of JBLIOE010000016.1, from coordinate 6,507 downwards.
GCACCCACCTTGATCGCGATCTCGGCGGCAGGAGCCGGACCGGTCGCCCGGAGCACCTCTTCGCGAGTCATCACCATCTTGACCGGACGCGACGCCTTCTGGCTCAGCTTCACCGCGATCGGTTCGAGGTAGATGGTGGTCTTGCCACCGAACCCGCCGCCGATCTCGGCCGGAGTGACCTTGATCTTGTCGGTGCCCCATCCAAGGATGTCGGCCGTCTTCGAGCGCACCGCGAAGTGGCCCTGCGACGAAGCCCAGATGCTGGCCTTGCCGTCTTGGCCGACATCAACCACACAAGCGTGGGGCTCGATGTAGCCCTGGTGCACAGCCTTAGTGGTGAAGAAGCGCTCAACGATCACGTCGGCGTCGGCGAAGCCGGCTTCGACATCGCCACGCCCGAACGGTGCGACCGACGCGAGATTCGTCTCGTCGTCTTGACCGAGGAACAGCGTGCGGGTGGACTTGTTGGAGATCGTGGCGCCATCCGCCAACGCACCCTCGATTGTCAGAATCGGTTCGAGGACGTCGTACTCAACCTTCACTGCCGCGGCGGCCGCTCGGGCCTCCGACAGCGTGGTGGCGGCAACGGCTGCAACTACATGGCCGTGGTAAAGAACCTCGTCGCGAGCGATCACGTTGATTGACTCGTCGTAGATGGGCGCGGCGGGGTCGATATCGGGGAAGTCCGCACCCGTGGTGACTGACTTCACGCCGGGCATCGCTTCTGCGGCGCTCGTGTCGATCGACTTGATCCGCGCGTGAGCGTGCGGCGAACGCACCATCACACCACGGAGCTGGCCGGTGAGGCTCAGGTCGGCAGCAAAACGGGCCTTGCCAGTGACCTTCTCCAGGCCATCGTGACGAACCGGGCGGGTACCGACGTACTTGTACTTCTTTGGAGGATTCTCGACAGCGGTCACTTGCTGGCTCCTGCGTTAATGGTGACGGCGGCTTCTTGCACCGCGTGGATGATCTTGTCGTAGCCCGTGCACCGGCAGAGATTGCCAGCCAGGGCGTAGCGGATTTCGGTTTCGGTGGGGCTCGGGTTTTCGTCGAGCAGCACCTTGGCCGCCACGAGAACACCGGGAGTGCAGATGCCACACTGCAGCGCCGCACCCTCGAGAAACGTGGTCTGCAGCGGGTGGAGTTGGTCGCCGTTGGCGAGGCCCTCAACCGTACCGATGCTCGTGCCTTCGGCTTCGGGGGCAAACATCAGACAGGAGCAGTTGAGCTTCCCGTCGACCGTGATAGAGCAAGCACCACAGTCACCGGTGCCGCAGCCTTCCTTCACGCTCGTGAGGCCCAACTCGTCGCGCAGGGCATCGAGGAGGGAGGTGTCGTCGCTGGCGAGGAAGTCGACCTCGTCGCCGTTGACCGTGCAGTTCACATGGGTACGGCTCATGAGTTGGCCCTTTCGGCAGCAATTTTCGCAGCTCGTTTGGCGAGCACTCCAGCAACCTGGCGGCGGTATTCGATGGTGCCGCGCTTGTCGTCGATCGGGTTGCAGGCAGCCGAGGCTGCGTCGGCAACGGCCGCGAGAGTCGCGTCGTCGAGGGTGGAGCCGACTAGAGCGGCTTCGGCTTTAGGCACTCGCACAGCCGTGGGAGCGACAGCGCCGAGCACCACGGTGGCCGCGATGCAGGTGTCGCCGTCCATCGTGACCCGGACAGCAGCGCCCACTACGGCGATGTCCATCTCGGTGCGAGGGATGAGACGCAAGTAGGCGTCAGACGTGTTCGCAGGCGGTGCGTCGACCTGGAACTCGACGATGAATTCATCGTCGGCCAGCGAGGTCTGGCCGGGGCCGGTGACCACGTCAGCGACGAGGACGGTGCGTTCGCCGGTGCTACCCGCGACAACCGCACGGGTCTCGCACACAATCAGGGCCGGCACAGAATCTGCAGCGGGCGAACCGTTACAGAGATTGCCGCCCCAGCTGGACCGGTTCTGGATCTGATCGGAACCGATCAAACCACTCGCTTCGGACAGACCCGGGAACGAGCCGGTGAAGCTCGCATCGGCCGTGAGGGAGGAGGTGGGCGTCGCCGCTCCAACGGTCCACGTGCCGCCCGATTCGGCGACACCAATGAGACGATCGATCCTCTTGAGATCAACCAGGACGGACGGTTCGGGACGACCAGAGCGAATCTGAGGAATCAGATCAGTGGCTCCAGCAAACACTCGAGCATCGGCGTCGCCCGCCAAGAGCCCGACCGCTTCGTCCACCGTTGTAGGTGCGGCATATTTCATGCGCCGAACCTAGCCCGGGGCAACGCTGCGCGTTGCATGGAGTTCGGCAGATCTTAGGTGGCCAGTAGGCGGTCGAAGGCGTCGACGACACATTGACGGAAGGCATCGGGCTCGGTGATTGCAACCGGGTCGATGAAGAGGCCGATGTCGAAGTTGTTGCAGTAGGACAGCGCCGTTGCGTTGCACGGTGTTCCCGCGAGCGGACCCATCGTCACGGAATGCAACACTTCAGCTCCGCCGATGAAGAGCGGAACCGGCGCCCCCCGCAGATTACTTGTCGCGATGTCGATCTTCGCGGCCTGCGAACGAGCCGTTCGCGTCACGACTGAGGTGGGCAACAGGTTGATCACGCCGGACAATGCTGTGATTCCGCCACTTCGCCCGGCCGCCTCTTTTGCCTCGTCGAGCACCGTGGTAGTGGTTTCGATTCGCTCGGCCATCGACGCAACGACAGCCGGAAGCTGGACGAGTACGGGGGTGAACGCGTTGCCACCCGCCTTGTTGTCGGCGCGAGTGCTGATAATGAACGACACGTTCAACGTGTCGAAAGCGGCGTCGCGGTCCTGGTGGTATTTCACCGCGGCATCAGCCATCGCCGCAACAAAAGCGCCGTTGACTGTCGTGCCGGCCGCCTTGCTCGCAGCCTTCAGACGATCGAGGGGAACGGTGACAGACTCGAGGTGGCGATGACGCGACCGTTCGCGCCACAGCGGGGCGCCCTCACCTTCTTCTATGGTATGCGTCAGCATCTCGGCGGTATCAGTGACGACCTCGGTGACTTCGGCGACCCGGTCGCCGATTCGGCGGGGGTCGGCGGGCCACATCGCCACTTCTCCCGCGGTGCGGCGCGCCGTTCCGGCGGCCCGGCGCAGCAGGTGGGAAACCGACGCGGAGACCGAGTTCACAACGCTTGAACCAAGATCGCCGCCGATCTCCTTGGCCTGCGCCGAAGCAACGGCATCGGCAACGAGCGCGTCCAGGTCAATGTCGGGGGATCGGGGAACATCGCGCTCGAGGTCCTGGAACATTTCGGCCATACGCAGCTGTCCGACGCCGTCGGAGATGGCGTGGTGGATGAGCGTCCAGAGCGCACCCTCGCCAGACTCGAGACCGTCGATCACGATCATGCGCCATAGCGGACGGGTGCGATCGAACGGCTCCATGTAGAGCTGCGCGGCCATGTCGAGGAGCTGGCGCTGGGTGCCTGGGCTCGGAAGGGTCACGACGCGAAAATGGTTATCGAAGTTGAACTCTGGGTCCGGAACCCAAGCTGGCGTGGAGATTCGACCGAAGCCGGGCTGCACCCGCTGCATGAATCGAGGGAGCTCGCTCACTGCGTGGCGCATTCGGGCGCGGAGTAGATCGGCGTCGATCGGCTGATCGAAGCGGAAGAGCCCGCCGCCGCTGGGGTTGAGCCACGGGTCCTTCTCGATGTTCCACATGAGCGCCTCGTGCTCCGACATGCGTTCGGCGGCGTCGATCTCGCGATCGTTCGGATCGGTGCTCATGATGTGCTCGTGTCGGTGCCGGGGCGGCGGTCGGCTTCGGCCTCGGGGTCGCCCGAGTATCCCGGCGGGTAAGTGAGGGCAAGTTCTTCCTCGGTGGGAACGTGGTGCTCACGGGCTTCGTCGGGAAGGATCGCCACGATCCCCGCCATGATCGCCTCGGTGTCGGCGTCGGGGTCTTCGCGACCCAGTTCGATCGGGGCGCCGACCGTCACGGTGATCAGCGGACGAGCACCGATCGGCATCTTGGGCATGCGGGCACTGCGCGGCCAGACCTTCTCGGTGCCCCAGATCCCAACGGGGATCACGGGGGCGCCGGTCATCGCGGCGAGCTTCGCGGCACCCCAACGACCCTTCAGTTCGGGATCGAAGAACGCAGGGCCACGCGGGATCGTGCCTTCCGGGGCGAGCATCAGCACCTCGCCGCCTCGCAACGCTTCGGCCGCGGCCTCGAGCGGTTCGTCGGAACCAGTGCCGCGATCAACGCGGACACCGCCGATGCCTCGCATCAGCCGTCCGATGATCGGCACGTCGAAGACTTCTTTCTTGCCGAGGCTCCGCACGTTGCGCTTCGCCTTGGCGGCAACAAGCGCCATCGCGCTCGGGTCGAAGTAGGACCGGTGGTTGAACACAAGGATCGCCGCACCTTTGGCAGGGATGTTCTCGATGCCGGAGAACTCGAAACGAGCGAAGGGTTGCAGCTCCTCGCGTACGAACGGTCGGCTCCATTCCTGGAACTCACGACCCGCGACTTTGATGACACCTTCCAGCGCATCGAAGTGACGCACCTTCCAACCCTTGATCGCGGCGAGCGCTTGCAGCCGTATGTCGGGGTTGATCGCGACGGGGTTGCCGACGAGCTCAAGCAGCGAGGCGTCGAAATAGCTATCGCTGTAGGCAAAGCTGCCGTCGAGGACGACACTGTTCGCCACGGCCCAGGCCTCGACGGCCTCTGCTTTCTTCCGTCCCCAGACGAAGGCGCCGTCGGTTTCACCGGTGTACTCGCCACCGGCCGAGACCCACTTGGTCGCAACCACGGCGTCGAATCCGAGCGCTTCGGCGAGCGGAGAAACCCACGGCTCGGGCGAGGTGGTGGCGAGCACGAGCAGACGGCCCGCTTTGCGGTGGTCATCGATCTCGTTGCGAGCGAAGGGCAGCACGAGTTCGTCGGCAATCTCCGCCGCGGCCGCAGTGGCCGCCTCATGCACGGTGGCAACGGACCAACCCTTGGCGGTGCGCGAGCCAAGCTTGGCCGGCTGCATCATCACCCAGCTCTCGCCGAACTGTTCGTAGAACTTCATGAACGCATCAGCGAGCGGGATGTCGGGGATCGAGCCGAGCCCGGCTGCGGCCAGGTGGCGTTGGAAGACCATGGCGGATGACGACGTGATCAGCGTGCGATCAAGATCAAAGATGGCGGCGGTGGGTCGAGCCATTGGGTACTCCGGTGAGAGGGTGACATCACCTTAATGTCAGTGACTGACATTAGTCAATAACTGACATCTACGACCAAGCGAACTAGGGTGAGGAGGTGCCCGAACGCCGCGATCGCAAGAAGAACGCCACTCGTGAGCGCCTCATCAACGAGGCCGCCCGGTTGATCGCCGCCAACGGGTTTTCCGAGACGACCACCACACAAATCGCCGACGCCGCCGACGTGGCCCAGCGCACACTCTTTCGCCACTTCCCCACCAAGGAGGCGGTGTTGTTCGGCGACATGGATGATCTCCGCCTCGAGCTTCGCGACGCGCTCACCGCTCGGCCCGCCGACGAACCAATCCTCGATGTCGTCCGCGAAGCCGCGCTCGCGCTCGCCGACGACCACCAGCGCAACGCTGACCGTCGCCGGGTGCAGTTCGCAGTCGCCGCCGCCGTGCCGTCGGTTTCGGCCTACAGCCGCGCCGTGGTGCAGACGAGCTGGGAACGCGAAATCATTGCGGCGGTGGCGACGCGTCTTGTCGTCGACCCGATCGAAGATCCGCGCCCCGAGATCATCGCCGGCGCCGCGCTTTCGGCCCTCCGCGTTGCGACCCGTCAGTGGACCGCCGACCCGAGCGCCGATTTCATCAAACTCGTCGACAACGCCCTCCACGCAATCCGCGACCTCGAAAACTGAGGCGGGGTCAGAGGCAACCCTGCAAGTTTCGCCGGCGGCCGCTTGGAGGGTTCGGGTGTACGCTCCGGCGCTATGAACACTCTGCGTCGCGTTCGACCACTTTCCGCGCTCATTCGTTCGGGCTCTTCGCCGGTGTTTGCGGTGACGTTGCTGGTGGCGACTTTGTTCGCGGCGTCGTTGACGGCCGTGGTCACTGAAGTTGCGGGTGGTGATGCGGCGTCTGCGGCGGTGACTGACTGTGATGGTCTGCTGTGGGAGGGCACCGGGCCCGACACCACAGATATATGGACAGCCAACGACACCGGCGCCAACCGCGACAACATCACCGATCTCATCCAGCCGGCGCCGACCACTAGCGAGTCTTCGCAATGGTCACCTGACGGCACAAGAATCGCCTGGGAAGGCGACGACGGCACCACCTTCCAGATCTGGGTCGCAGACGCCGACGGTTCGAACCGCCAGAAGATCTCCGACGTCGGCACCGGCACCGACCCCACCAACAACTTTGACCCGCAATGGTCGCCCGACGGCACAAAAATCGCCTGGGAAGGCGACGACGGCACCACCGAGCAGATCTGGGTCGCAGACGCCGACGGTTCGAACCGCCAGAAGATCTCCGACGTCGGCACCGGCACC
>JBLIOE010000015.1:0-73253 GCA_047639555.1 Candidatus Aldehydirespiratoraceae bacterium | reverse complement strand
AAGAATCGCCTGGGAAGGCGACGACGGCACCACCTTCCAGATCTGGGTCGCAGACGCCGACGGCACCAACCGCCAGAAGATCTCCGACGTCGGCACCGGCACCGACCCCACCAACAACTTTTCCCCGCAATGGTCGCCCGACGGCACAAAAATCGCCTGGGAAGGCGACGACGGCACCACCGAGCAGATCTGGGTCGCAGACGCCGACGGTTCGAACCGCCAGAAGATCTCCGACGTCGGCACCGGCACCGACCCCACCAACAACTTTGACCCGCAATGGTCGCCCGACGGCACAAAAATCGCCTGGGAAGGCGACGACGGCACCACCGAGCAGATCTGGGTCGCAGACGCCGACGGTTCGAACCGCCAGAAGATCTCCGACGTCGGCACCGACCCCGACCCCACCGACAACCGTCGACCGCAGTGGTCGCCCGACGGCACAAAAATCGCCTGGGACGGCAACGACGGCACCACCTTCCAGATCTGGGTCGCAGACGCCGACGGCACCAACCGCGAAAAGGTCTCTACCGTCGGCACCGACCCCGACCCCACCAACAACTTTTCCCCGCAATGGTCGCCTGACAGCACCCAAATCGCGTGGACCGGCAACGATGGCACCACCCCCCAGATCTGGGTCGCGGACGCCGACGGCACCAACCGCCAGAAGATCTCCGACGTTGACACCGGCACCGACCCCACCAACAACTCTCGGTCGCAGTGGTCACACGACGGCACCCAAATAGCCTGGGACGGCGACGACGGCACAACCCGTCAGATCTGGGTCGCGAACGCCGACGGCACCAACCGCGAAAAGGTCTCTACCGTCGGCACTGGCACCGACCCGATATCCAACCGCGAGGTCCAGTGGTCGCCCGAATCCGACGGCACCCAGATTGCCTGGTACGGCTTCGACGGCACCACCGACCAGATCTATGTGGCGAACGCCGACGGCAGCAACCGTGCAGAGGTTTCGAGTGTTGGGGATCCGTCGAGTAATCGCGAGGGGAAGTGGTCGCCGGACGGAACGCAGATCGCGTGGGATGGCGATGACGGCACAACCCGTCAGATCTACGTGGCGGATGCGGCCGGTACGAACCGCATGAAGGTTTCTGATGTTGGCACTGGCAGTGACCCGACCGGCAATTTCCGGATGAGTTGGTCGCCTGACGGGACGCAGATTGGTTGGACTGGTTCAGACGGCACGACTCGCCAGATCTACGTCGCTGAAGCGGATGGCACGAACCGCACGAAGGTCTCTGACGTTGGAACCGGCACCGACCCGACATCGAACTTTGGGGTGCAGTGGTCGCCGGACGGCACCCAAATCGCCTGGTTCGGCAACGACGGTGTCACCGATCAGATCTATGTCGCGAACACCGATGGCACGAACCGCGAAAAGATCTCCGAGATCGGAACCGGCCTCGACCCGACCGTGAACCGCCGACCGCGGTGGTCACCTGACGGCACCCAAATCGTGTGGGACGGAATCGACGGCACCACCCAACAGATCTATGTCGCAGACGCCAGCGGTTCGAACCGCGAAGAAATCTCTACCGTTGGAACCGGCACCGACCCGACCATCAACATTTTGCCGCAATGGTCACCCGACGGCACAAAAATCGTCTGGTCCGGCGAAGACGGCACCACCCGCCAGATCTATGTAGCGAACGCCGACGGCTCGAACCGCGAAAAAATCTCCGACGTCGACACCGGCACCGACCCCACCGACAATCTTCGGGTGCAGTGGTCACCAGACGGCACCCGGATTGCCTGGGACGGCTTTGACGGCACCACCAGCCAGATCTACGTCGCCAACGCCGACGGCACCAACCGCGAAAAAATCTCCGACGTCGACACCGGCACCGACCCGACCGACAACTTCGGGCCGCAATGGCATCCCGGCTGCGCAACCACAATCACATGCCCGACTTCGCCAGCACACGGCTTCACCGACGTGCCGTCGTCATCATTCGCGGCTGCTGACATCACGTGCATCAAAGCGCTCGGCATTACTACAGGTACCGGCCCCACCACGTATGACCCGTCCGGCAACGTGACGCGTGAGCAAATGGCGGCGTTCATCGGCCGACTGTGGCGCACACTCGGCAACACCTGCTCCACCACACCACACGGCTTCACCGACGTCTCCGCAACGTCGTTCGCCGCCGCCGACATCGCGTGCATCAAGGCCCTCGGCATCACCACCGGCACCAGCCCGACCACGTATGACCCGTCGGGCAACGTCACCCGCGAACAAATGGCCGCCTTCATCGGCCGCCTGTGGCGAGCCCTCGGCAACACCTGCTCGACCACACCCCACGGCTTCACCGACGTGCCGTCGTCATCATTCGCGGCTGCTGACGTGTCGTGCATCAAAGCGCTCGGCATCACCACCGGCACCAGCCCCACCACCTACGACCCATCCGGCAACGTGACCCGCGAACAAATGGCCGCCTTCATCGGCCGCCTCATCCGCGCCAACAACACCGCCTAACAACCGAGGCGGAGTTGCCGGGGAGTGCCAGGCAACTCGAAGAGTTGCCCTACTCCGTATAGAAGACGCGGGTGGGGGTGATCCGAAGGATCGTGCGTTCTTGTTCGTCGAGCATCGAGATGATCGACGTTGGATCGGGTGCGTCGCTACCTGAGAGCTTGGCGAACATCTGCGAGCTGAGTTCGGCTCGCTCAGGATCGTCGCTGATCGTTTCGGCCGTGCCGTAGACGACCATATGGATACGGCCGTTCGGAATCGTGAGCGACACCTTCGGCTGACGGACAGCGTTCTTCCACTTCGCGGTGTATGCCTTCACCGACATCACCAAGCGACCCTCGTCGTCGACGAGGTAGCCGATCATCGACTGCTGAGGCGACCCATCACTCCGGCCGGTCGCCAGCACCGCCCAAGTCTGTTCGTTCGCATAGGCGAGATGCTCGGGAGTCCATTCGAAGGTCATTTTCGGTCTTCTTCCTGCATGAAACCAACCGTCATTGATTGACTAGCGGTCGCCAACAACATGCCAGCCTCGCTCCACATATGGCAATGGCCGTACGCCACACCGTCACCGGCATAGGTGATATCGGCATCGCACCGAACCCACCCGTTTCGGTCGTAGTCGCGAGACGCGAATCGGATTGTGTTGTCGAGGCTCGTACACCGCGATGGCACGCCGGCCGCGTTGCCGACGGCCGCCGACATGTAGTCGGCCATCAGCGCCAGCGCCGCAGCGTCGTGGTCGACTTCGGGCATTCTGAGCCACAAGACGAGCTCGCCGTCGGCGCTCGGCTCACCCTGACCACTGAACCCAAACATGCCCTTGGCCACTCGGACCTCGACGTGATCATGGATGCAGGCGGCTTCGAAGTGCCGGACGAGCGGGTCGGATTCATTCGGCCCCGGCGCCGGTCGAGCTTCGCGCCACACGCCAGCGATCTCCTCGCGACGACGGCCGAGTGCACCCACGACCGAGATGATCTCGTGATCGTCGACTCGACCGATCGTTCTTCCTTGCGCCATCGACCGACCCATCGCCGGGAAGGCCACATCGAACGACAGCTGGGAGCCGACACCAACGGTCGACAGGTACTGGCCGGTTGCCCACACAACGGGGCGGTCGGCGGAGCCCTCCAGAGCAACCACCCCGGCGGCCAGGCCACAGCCGCCAAACAGCGACCCCCGGCCGCCGCCGATCACTCGATCAGAGACGGGCATCTCCCAGCGCGTCCCGTTGATCCGCTCGATACCCAGAAACTCTTGAGTCGTTGTCACCCGATCGGTCTAGGCCCGGGTGCGCTTGTCCGACCAGTGGCTTGTTGAGCCAGCCGCCTGGAAGCGGTCGGGGCGATCCTCAGGGCGAAGGATTTCGGTGGCCAGCCAGAGTCGTTTCAACCAACGGACGCGACCCGCTTCGGCATCGTCGACGTAGGATTTACGGCCGTGCAGCACGTGATAGTTGTTCACAAACTGCATGTCACCCGGCTCGAAGGTCATCTCGACACGATTGTCGGTGTCGTAGATGAAGGCGTCGTAGGCGTCCATCGCAGCCCGCTGCAGCTCGGTGAGCCGGGGTGCATCATCGTGGCGCTGCGATGCCTCGATGTAGGGGCGGATATAGCGCACGAAGAGCCGGTCCCCATGTTCGGAAAAAACGGGCACGTGGTAGAAGGGCGTCGCTCCGTCGCGCTGTTCGCCGCGGAAGTCGTAGGGCAAACCATCGAAGAGGGCACCGGCCAGCTCGGGCTCGCTCGCGACGAGCTTGTTGTATGCACCGACCGCGTTGGCGATCAGGCTCTCACCACCCGAGATGCCGGGGTCGAGGCACATCAAGCCGACCAGGTCCGACCCGTCCGAGTGGAAGGCTTGGCCCACGCCGCCGAGCTCGTTGCCGCGAGCGGTTGGATCGTCGGGTCGTTTGCCTTGGTCCTTCACATCACCGAGCAGATGCCCCTTCACGTTTTGGGGCCACGGCACGCCGAGATGGAGGCCGATACCCCAGTACATCCAGGAGGCGTCATCAAAGCCCAGGCGTTCGACCGGGAGGGCCGAGATCCGTTGGAAACCGCGGCCGTTGATCAGCTGATCCGCGAGCCCACCCAGAACCGGCCCGAGCGTCGGCAGCGGAAAGTCATCCCGGCGAACATCGAGAACCTCATCGGTGCGCGACCGGGCAACCGCAAGAGCCGATTCCAACTCGGCAACATCGTCACCCGTGAGTTGATGGGTCCACGCCCCTGAGTGAGCGACATCGGATGCCGTCCAGTTGGCGTGGGTTTCGAGCGGGCGTACGTCGTCGGCGGCAATCGCGTTCATGACGTCACCGTATGTCTCCACTAGCCGAGGCGTCGACTGCAGACCGTCTCGTAGAGCTCGATGTCCAGCGCAAGCTCCGCCTCTATCCGCCGCCGCAGGGCCGGCGACACCTGAAGGTCGTCGGTCGCTTCGTTGATCTGGCGCGCCGGCGGGACCGGCACACCAATGAGATCCGAGGCCTGTCGAAGAAAGTCGTCGAAACGATCCATAGTGCCGACGAGTTCGCAGCTCTCGAGCGTTTCAACCGCGCGCCGGAGGTCCTCTCCCGTCATCGGTCGCACATTGTTCATCGAGAGATCCATCGCCGCCTTGATCTCGTCTACGAACTCGGCGCGCTCCGCTTCTGGTAGGTCGTTCACTCCGAGGCCCTGCGGCTGACCCGCCCTCGTCTCAAGGTGTTCTTCGGCCCGTAGGCCAAAGACCCGCGTCATGTAGTTCGACAGCCGGTTACGCCAATGATCGTTGTCGAAAAGCTCTTCGAGCGACTCACGGCCAATGATCCGCGCCGACTGACGGAGCTGGGAGATCGTGCGGTCAACCGGGTCGCGAAGCAGCGTGACTCGAAGGTGGTCCGGGGCAACTGCGGTCGCCACCCAGGCGGGAACGTGGGCTGAGATCAGCTCGTAGTCCCGCCGCAACGCTTCGGCGTGGTCGAGCAGGTAGTCGATCGACTGCTTCTGCTCCAGGGTTGATACGTCGAGGCCGGCTCGGGGCGAAGTTCGCTCCGGGGCATACCTGTCCCCGGTGAGACGCAAGAAGGCGGTACCGGCCGTCTTCATCACGTGCACGAAGAAGATCGACGGCGGCGCGGCGGGCGCCGGGCGATCGGGCACCGGGCGCTAGCCGACGGGTGCCGACTGGGCACCACGAATCAGGCGGCCGGGGAGTGCACCCGTCTCTTGGCCCGACGAGTAGGTCTCGATCCCTGCGACGAGCGTGTGGAGGTAACCATCGGCCCGCTGCAGGACCCGGCGACCACCGGCCGGAAGGTCGTAGGCGAGCTCCGGCGAACGGACCGCGAGGTTCTCGAAGTCGATCACATTCAGATCCGCCCGATAACCCGGCGCCAGCACGCCGCGGTCGTGAAGGCCCACGGTGCGGGCGGTGTCTCGACATTGGCGTTGAATCAAGAACTCGAGCGGAATGCGGCCCTCGGGACGTTCACGGCCCCAGTGCTGGAGCAGGGTGGTCGGGAAGGACCCGTCGCAGATGGTGCCGACGTGGGCACCGCCGTCGCTCAGCGAGGGGACGGTGAAGTCGTGGGTGAGAAGTTCGCGGGTGCCGTTGAGGTTCATGTGCCCATAGTTCGAGAACGGCAGCCACAACATGTTGGTGCCGCCCTGCTTCAGCAAGAGATCGAGTGCGTACTCCGCCGGATCGACACCGGCGGCCTGGGCCCGGGCGGTGACGGCCTGATCCGGAGCCGGCTCGTAGTACGGGGTCTCCCCCATCTCGAACATGTTGTGGAAGTTCTCAATGAGTCCACCACCGACCAGCTTCTTGTCGGTGCCACCCGCCCCTTCGAGTAAACGACGGCGACGGTCCGGGTCGGACAAGGCGACCACTCGTTCGGCCGGCGCCAGGTCGGCCACCTCTCGCCAAACCGGGTTGCGCATGAACGGGTTGAGGGTGCATTCGAAGCCGAGCAGCACACCGATCGGCCGCACCGGACACTGGCCGGTGATCTTCAGGCCATCGGCTCGAGCCTGCTCGATTCGAGACAGGAGATCGCGATGGAAGTCGTCACTCTTCGGGCTTTCCACGATGGTGAAGCTGAGCGGCCGGCCGGAGATGGAACACATGTCACGGAACATCTGGAATTCGAGATCACGGTTGGTGAAGTCGCTGACGAGCTGAAACACGCCGGTGCCGGTCTGCCCCACCGCATCGGCGATCCCGACCAGCTCATTGGCTGCCGCGGTGAGTGTCGGCGTGAAGTCACCCGTGGAGGTCTTGTGGTTTGACGTACGGCTGGTCGTGAAGCCGAGGGCACCGGCCCGAATACCTTCGGCCGCCAGGCGGCCCATCTCGGCGATGTCGGCCGCCGTGGCATCCTCGCGGTTGGCGCCGCGCTCGCCCATCACGTGCAGCCGCAGCGCTCCATGCGGGACCTGCGTGGCGATGTCCATGTCTTTCGGACCTTCGCAGGCCTTGAGGTAGTCGGCGAACGAGTTCCACCCCCACGGGAGTCCTTCGTGTAGGGCAGCGCCGGGAATGTCCTCCACGCCCTCCATCAACTCGATGAGCTTGTTGTGGTCATCATTGTGGACCGGCGCGAAACCGACACCACAGTTGCCAAAGACCACCGTCGTGACGCCATGCCAACTCGACGGCTGCATACGAGTGTCCCAGGTGGCTTGGCCGTCGTAGTGGGTGTGAATGTCGACGAAGCCGGGCGCGACCAGCGCACCATCGGCGTCAATCTCGCGGTCCGCGGAGCCGTCGACCGCGCCCACCTCAGTCACAATGCCATCGGAAATTGCCACGTCGGCGGTGCGGGCATCCGCGCCGGTGCCGTCGACAACCGTGCCGCCTCGAATGATCAGATCGTGCTCAGACATTGGAACTCCTCGTCGCTACCACCCCATGATGGCAGTGATGAGCGACTCAGCCCCGATCGACCTCGTTACGGCAAGCGACGCGGCCTTCGCGGGCGGCGCATTCCACGACTATTTGCGGGCCCGTCGAGCCGAGGGTGCGCTGGTCGATGCCCAACTGTTCGGCCTTCCGGCCAAGCTCATCACGCGCTACGCCGAGCTCGATGCCGCGTTTCGCGACGACGAGGGTTTCCCGGCCGGGCCGACCTACGCAACCACAATCGAGCCGTGTCAAGGCGTGACCTTCGAGTCGACTGATGGTGGCGAACATAATGTGCTGCGCGATCTCTCGACCCGCGCCCTTCGGTCCCGCCCGGTTGCCAGATTCGCCGAAGACAGTATTGCACCACTGGCTGACGAGATCATCGACGGCTTCATCGCTGACGGCGGTGGCGATCTCGTCGAACTCTTCACCGCGAAGTTTCCGTTCTACGTCTTCGGACGGCGCATGGGTCTGCCCGACGACCGCCGCGATGAGTACTTCCGTTGGAGCTTCGACATTCTTGGCTTCCCCAGCGACCCCGCAACCGGTCTCGCCGCAGCAGCAGACCTCACGAGTTATATCGAGCCGACCCTGGCCGAACGCCGTGGCTGTCCGGCCGACGACATGTTGAGCTCGATGATCACGGCCGAGAACAAAGGTCGACAGCTCAGCGATGAAGAAGTGCTATCTCACGTGCGGGCAATCTTCGCGGCCGGCGCATCAACTACTCACCACGGCCTCGGGAACACCCTCTACGCGTTGTTGACCCATCCCGAGTCTCTGGCTCGCCTGCAAGCCGACCCCGATCTCATCCCCGCAGCGGTCGACGAGATGCTGCGTTGGGAACCGCCCATCGGCGTGCTGCCTCGCATCGCGCCGTTTGACACCACCGTGGCCGGGCAACCGGTGAAGAAAGGCGATTTCGTGCTCATGGGCATCGCCTCAGCGAACCGCGACGAGCGGGTGCACCCGAACCCTGATGTCTTCGATATCGACCGCGCGCCTACCCGTGTGCTCACCTTCGGATTCGGCTCCCATCACTGCCCCGGCACCCATCTCGCCAAAGCCCAGATCGCCATCGGAATCGGCCGCCTCATAGAGCGTCTCCCGGGATTGACCCTCACCGACGCCAACGCCGCCCAACCCGTCGGCGCCATCCTTCGCGGGCCTACGACTCTTCCAACCACCTGGAACTCAACAAAACCAGCGCCTTGATGTCCGTGATCACGTCCAACAATCTTGAGACGTGGCTCGCCGCCGAAGGAATCACTACCAGTGTGGGACCCCAACTGTTCGGCCGCGACGACGCCGGGTGAACGTTGAGGCGGGGGTCAGACCCCAGTTGAGGCGGCTGTGGTCCAGTCGCCGTTGGCGGCGCGAAAGCTGGTGAGCGCATCGGTCACCGAGCGCTGTTCCGATCCGCCGAGACCGCTCAGGCCGAAATCGATCGCTCCGAGGGCCTGCGCTCCGGCTTCGGCCGCGGCGCGACCCGCTGGTAGTAGCCCAGCGATCACACCCCTTCCATCCGCGGGATCGGCGATTCGCTCCACGAAACCGCTGGCCTCGAGTCGAGTAATGGTGTTCGTCACACTCGCCGCGTGTACTTGGAGGCGGTCGCCGATCTTTCCCATGGGCAGCGCGCCGGTGCGGGAGAAGGTGAGCAGAGCCAGGACCTCGAACCGGCTGAAGTTGAGATCGAGTGGAGCCAACACGGCATCGATCCGAGCTTGCGATATCTGAGTCGCCCGCGTGAGCGACGTGGCGGCCTGCATCGCGTCGATCGCCGTCCATTCGTGGCGTTGCCAGTTGCGGCCCGCCTCGGCGATGGGGTCGAACTCCAACGTCATGCCAGCTACCCTACGGTAAAGTAGTTTGATATCCAAGTACTTCGGAACCTCCGGGAAAGAGGATGAGTCGTGAGTAATCCACTAGCGCAATGGCGATCCCACTACGACAGCGCCCGCCTCCGCGACGTGCCGTTCGAGACCATGTCGGGCGTTCCTCTCGATCCGGTGCACGGCGACGCTCCCTATCCGGGCGAATACCCGTTCACTCGTGGCCTCCACGCCGCCGGCTACCGGTCGCGGCTGTGGACCATGCGCATGTTTGCCGGGTTCGGTACTGCCGAAGATACGAACGGTCGCTTCAAGGAGCTCCTCCGAGCGGGCGGCACCGGACTCTCCACCGCCTTCGACATGCCCACGCTCATGGGTCGAGATTCGGACTCACCCTGGGCGCTTGGCGAAGTTGGACGAGCCGGCGTGGCCGTCGACACGCTGTCCGACATGGAGGATCTCTTCGCCGACATCGACCTTTCCGGCGTGTCCACCTCGATGACAATCAACGGCCCCGCTGCGGTGTTGATGGCGATGTATGTGGCCGTCGGAGAAAAGAGTGGCGTTCCCCGGGCCCAGCTCGCGGGCACCATTCAGAACGACATCCTGAAGGAATATCAGGCGCAGAAGGAATACATCTATCCGCCGCGCCCTTCCATGCGAATTGTCACCGACATGGTGAAGTTCACCACCGCCGAGATGCCGAAATGGCACCCCATTTCCATCTCCGGCTACCACATTCGCGAAGCGGGCTCCACGGCCGCGCAAGAGCTGGCTTTCACCCTCGCCAACGGCTTCGCCTATGTCGAGGCTGCGATTGCCGCGGGCGAAGACATCAACGAATTCGGTAAACGACTCTCCTTCTTCTTCAACAGCCACACCGACTTCTTCGAAGAGATCGGCAAGTTCCGAGCCGCCCGCCGCATCTGGGCTCGATGGATGAAGGAGCGCTACGGCGCCACCGACGAACGCGCCATGATGTGCCGCTTCCACACCCAAACCGCGGGGGTGTCGCTCACCGCCCAACAGCCCGAGATCAACATCGCCCGAGTGGCAACCCAAGCACTTGCCGCGGCGCTCGGCGGAACCCAGAGCCTGCACACCGACAGCTACGACGAGGCCCTTGCCTTGCCGAGTGAGAAGGCGGCTCGGATCGCCCTTCGTACCCAACAAATCATCGGTCATGAGACCGGCGTGACCAACGTGATCGATCCGCTCGGCGGTGCGCCGTTCGTCGAATGGATGACCGACGAGATGGAACGCCAAGCTGAAGCGATATTCGCCCACCTCGACGAACTCGGCAACGGGTCCATCCTGGAAGGTGTGTACGCGGGAATCGAGAGCGGCTACTTCATGGGCGAGATCGCCGACTCCGCCTATCGCTTCGAGCGTGAGGTCAATGCCGGTCGTCGCATCATCGTTGGTGTCAACGAATTCACCGACGGCGATGAAGACACCGATCCGAATCTGCTCCGGATCGATCACACCACCGAGGACTATCAGCGCAAGCGGCTCGACGGTGTGAAGAAGGACCGCAGCCAAGAAGCCGTAGATACCGCACTCGCGACGGTCATCGCCGCCGCCGAAGATCCAACCGTGAATCTCATGCCGCCGATTATCGAAGCGGTCCAGGCCTACGCAACCGAAGAGGAAATCTCGATGGCAATGGAAACCGTGTTTGGCACCTACGTCGAGACAGCCGTCATATGAGCGACGACACCGCTCCGATTCGAGTCGTGTTGGCGAAGCTCGGACTCGACGGGCACGACCGGGGAATCAAGGTCGTGGCCCGCATGCTCCGTGATGCGGGCATGGAGGTCATCTATCTCGGCCTCCGCCAGACAACCGACAGCATTGTTGCCGCAGTTGAGCAGGAGGACGCCGACGCGATCGGACTCTCTATGCACAACGCCGGCCACCTCACCCTTGGCCCCGCGATGATCGCCGCGCTCAACGCGGCAGACCTCGACATTCCGCTGATCATCGGTGGGATCGTGCCCGATCCCGACTTGCCGATCCTGGAGGCGGCCGGTATCGCTGCGGTTCTCGGCCCCGGGGCCTCGTCGGAGGAAGTGGTCCGCACCGTTCGGCGGGTCGTCAAGCCCGCGTGAGTATCCGAGATCTAAGCGTCGATGAACTCGTGGCTCGGGCGGTCGAATCTGATCGCCGCGCCGTCGGCAGACTTTTGTCGATTGTCGAACGGGGCGGCGACGCGGCCGACCGGCTGGCCGAATGTCTCCAACAAGTACCCACCGACGGCCATGTCATTGGAATCACCGGATCACCGGGCGCCGGCAAATCGACGATGGTCGCTCACCTGGTCGCCGCTTTCACGGCCGCGGGACGCACACCGGCCGTGCTGGCCGTGGACCCATCGTCGCCTCTGACGGGCGGCGCGATCCTGGGCGATCGCGTGCGTATGGCTGCGGTCGACACCACAGCATTCATTCGATCGGTCGCGACCCGCGGCCACGCCGGCGGACTCGCGCTGGCAATCCCCGGCGGAGCCCGCGTGCTCGCGGCAGCCGGCTTCGACCCGGTCATTATCGAGACGGTGGGCGTGGGCCAGGTGGAGGTTGACGTCACCGCCGCGGCCGACACCACCGTCGTTGTGGTCGCTCCCGGTATGGGCGATGCCGTCCAAGCCAACAAGGCCGGCCTTCTTGAGGTGGCCGACATCTTTGTGGTCAACAAGGCCGACCTGCCGGGGGCGAACGACGCTCGCCGCGACCTCGAACTCATGCTCGAACTCAGCCATGTCACCGGTCAGGAAGATGCCTCTCACCGGCCCCCGATCGTGATGGTCAACTCGCTCGACGGAGACGGCATCGAAGCGGTGCACGAGGCCGTCGACGCTCACCACGCCCATCTCATTGACTCAGGGAAACTGGCCGACCGTCGTCGCACTCGCATTCGCTACGAGCTCCGCAGCCGCGCCGAACTCGCTTTCCACCTGTTCCTCGAGGCAAAACTCGGCGACGACGACACCGAGTCCACCATCGACGCAATCCTTGCCGGCGACATCACGCCTTCGTCGGCCGCCCGCTCGCTGTGGCAGCCTGGCGGGGCATGAGCGACACCTCCCCGTACTCCGCTGTCCTTGATCCCCACTGGTGGAAGTCAGATCCTCAAGATGACTTCGCAGCCCTCCGCTCCTATTCGGGACTTTGGCGCGACCAGGAGAGCGGCATCTGGCTGGCGGCCCGACACGCCGATGTCCTCACGGTCGAACGCGACGACGCAACCTTCGCCAGCCGGGCCGACGATGGCGGGGCCTACCGACTGAACCCGTCACCCGGCGAAACGACGATGATCAGCCAGGACGACCCCGTGCACCTGGCCCAGCGTCGCCAGGTCAACCGGCGCTTCACCCCTCGTGCCGTTCGCAATCACACGGACCACTACACCGCCACGATCAACATGCTGATCGACGAAGCCATTGTCGAACACGATTCGCGCGGATCCGTCGAGGTGATCGATGCCCTCGCTGCGCAGCTGCCCTGTCGGGTCACCGCGGAGCTGCTCGGGTTTGGCGCCGAACGTTGGCGAGAGGTGAAGGACTGGTCGGAACGGCAGATGCGCATCGACACCGCACCCAACGATCCTGAGATGTTCATGTCATTTATCGGCAGCATCCAAGAGTGGGCCGAAATCATGCAGGAGATCCTTCCGCAGCGAGCGGCCGAACCGGCCGACGATCTCTTTTCGGACTGGCTCTCCCATCAGATGGATCCGCAGACAATGGTGATGGAGACCGGCCTCCTAATCGCGGGCGGCGCGGAAACCACCCGCACCGTGATCGCCCATGGCCTTCGGACCTTTGTTGATTATCCCGAAGCGTGGGAGGCAATCGCCGCCAACCCCGAACTCGCTGTCACGGCCACCGAAGAACTGATCCGTTGGATCACACCACTCAACAACATGTTCCGGATCGCCACCTGCGACACCGAAGTGGCGGGCACTACTATCGCGGCGGGCGAACGCGTCGCTCTCGTCTATCCGGCCGCCAATCGCGACGAGTTGGTCTGGGACCGGCCCCACGAGTTCGACATCACCCGCAACCCGAACCCACATCTGTCGTTCGGCCACGGCACCCATTTCTGCCTTGGCGCCAACGTGGCCCGAGCCGAATTGCGGCTGCTGCTCGAACTCCTGACCACGCGGGTAACCAACCTGCGAGCGGTCACCGATCCTGACATCGAGCCGAACATTTTTGCCCGAGCCGTTCGCTCGTTTGAGCTCGGGTTCGATCTGCGGTCCTAGTCGTCGGCGGTCACTGCCGTGTAGATGACCACGCCCCATCCCGGGTGATCGGGCAGAGCCAGACGGTGATGATGGAATGCGAGCTCACCCTTCGTTGGGCGGCGAAAGTGCCGGACCTTGGATGAGAAAACGGCGACGTCTTGGGCTCGCCACGCCGTCGCGAACTCGGGGTGTTCGGCCCGAAGCTCATCCACGAGGGCGCTGCCCTCCTCGCTTGGATACCGCCCGAGGTGAAGTCGAAATTGTGAGGCCAGCCGGTGGACCTCGTCGAGCCAGTCGGTCATAAAGCTTCGGAGGGGAGCGGCTTCGAGGGTGAGTCGCAGGAGGTTGGGCGGCCCCTCCACTGTTTCGATGACCGGGAACAATGCCGCCTGGGCCTGGTTCCAACACACCAGATTCCACGCATGGTCGAGGACATACGCCGGGTTGGGCTCCAATCCGTCGACCAACACTCGGTGGGTATCGTCACCACCCTGCTCGCCGTCGACCTCGGCCGGTGGATGCACGTCAGCCAGGTCATACAGGTGAATTCGTTCGACGGTGGTCAGCCGAAGTGCGGCCGCCAACCCATCGAGCACCTCGGCCGACACTCGATTCGCACGACCCTGCTCGAGCCGCGTCAGCCACGAAACCCCCACACCCGAGAGGACCGCCACTTCTTCTCGTCGGAGCCCGCCCGCCCGGCGACCGGTGCCCACCGGAAGACCCACTTCTTCGGGGCGAAGGCGTTCGCGCCGACTCCGCAGAAAGTCACCAAGGGCCGCTGCTCTCATACGAAAAGGTTAGCGGTTTGAAGGTAGCACTGGTGGTACCACCATTGGTGGGGGCTTCTCGTTCTGCCCCGGAAGGACCACGCTGCTCCGATGGACCATCTGCTCAGCACCCGCGCCCGGAAGCAGACCACCTCCGCCATCCGCGACCTGCTCGAGCAGGCTCAACGACCCGGCATGATCTCACTCGCGGGAGGCCTTCCCGACCCCGACCGATTCCCACGCGAAGAGATGGCCTCGCTCGCGACTCAGTGCATCCTCGACCGTGACACCGATGCCCTTCAGTACGGACTTACCGCGGGAGACGCACGACTTCGCGAAGCAATCGTGGCGAGCACCCCAGCGGCGACCCACGTCGAACATGTTCTTGTGACGACCGGTTCGCAGCAGGCGCTCCATCTCCTGAGCGAGGTGCTGCTCGATCCGGGCGACACGGTGGTTGTCGGCGACCCCGACTATCTCGGCGCCCTCCAGGCGTTTCGCAGTTCGGGCGCCACTCTCGCCCCCGTCGACATCGATGTCGAGGGCCTCGTGGTGGAGCAGGTGGCAGAACAGCTCCGTGCCGGCATCCGACCCAAGTTCATTTATGTGGTTCCCCACTTCCACAACCCAACCGGCGCAACCCTGAGCACTCACCGACGCGACGAGTTGCTCGTTCTCGCCTCGCGGTACAACTTCCTGGTGGTGTTCGACGATCCGTATCGCGACCTTGCCGTCGACCAACCGGCGCCCGAACCCGCCCCGCACCCACATGCCGTACACCTGCGAAGCGTGTCGAAGATTCTCGCGCCGGGTCTTCGGGTTGGCTGGATGATCGGCCCCCCCTGGCTCCTTCGCACCGTCGAACGGGCCAAGCAGTCAGCGGACCTGCACACCTCGAGCCTCAGTCAAGCCATCGCCCTCGGCGCCATCACCGCACCGTGGTTCCCCGCCCACCTTGCCGCCCTTTCGGCCGCAACTGCGACCAAGCGCGACGCTCTCGTCGATGCGCTCATCAACACCTTCGGCGACCGCCTCACACTCAACCGGCCCGGCGGCGGAATGTTTGTTTGGGCCGAGTTCACCGATGGAACCGACACCTCGGCCCTACTCGACCCCGCGCTCAATCATGGTGTTGCCTTCGTGCCTGGGCCCGCGTTTGCCGTCGAACGAGACCTCACCCACCACCTTCGCTTGAGCTGGGCCACGGCGTCGCCGGCCGAATTAGAAGAGGCGGTCGGCCGGTTGGCCGCCGCGCACGCCACCCCGGCTGGGTGACGCTCCGGCCCACTGGGCAAGGGTCAACCGATTGGACCGGACCAGCTCACACTTGTGCCGCCGTCGGGGTGGGTGTCGACGACGAAGGCCCCCTCGACCTCACGGGCCCGGGCGGCGAGATTTGTGTGTCCACTCCGTCGCGTGGGTTCGGCCGGCATGCCGACACCGTCGTCGGTAACCAGCACAGTGACGACTCCGTTGCGACACTGAACACTGACCGCCGCGGCGGACGCACCCGCATGGCGAGCAACATTTGTCATCGCTTCGCGTGCGACCGCAACCACATGCGCTTGGACTGATTCTGGAACCGAATCGACCGGGCCGTCGAACGACACCGATGGTTCGAAACCAAGCGAGGGAATCAGGCTCGTCGCGACCTCAACTACTCGACTTCGTAGTCCGTCTTGATGTGAGCGAACACCCCGAACGTCGAAGATCAGCGAGCGGATAGAAAGGATGACCTCATCGAGACTGCTGACCGCGTTCTCGACGCGACTCGCCGTCGACTCATCGGCGATCGATGGAACTGCGGCTTGCAGCGACATCCCAAGCGCAAAGAGCTCCTGGATGACGTTGTCGTGCATGTCTTTCGCAATGCGCTCGTGATCCTCGGCCAGAATCCGGCGTCGAGCCGAGTCGACCAGGAGCTCCTCCGAGGCGACCATGTCGGACACATCGCGAACTGCGGCGATCGCTAGCTCCGGCCCCAGCGGCGACAAGGAGATCTGAACCGGAAAAGTTGATCCGTCCGCTCTCCTCGCTTCCAGCCGCATGCCCGCACCCATCGCCCGACGCCGTGGCGCCGAGTGAAAGTCCGCCCTCAGTGAGCGGTGGTCGACACCGGCTCGGGTCGACACGAGCGTCTCCACCGACACCCCGGTCATCGATTCGCGAAATCCGAACAGCCGAGAGGCTTCGCTGTTGGCGAGCAGGATCTCGCCCGACTGAGCAACAAGCAGCATGGCATCGGGGACGCTGTCCCACAGATGCTGTCCGTCCAAGTCGGCCAAGTAATCGGTCACCGTCTCACCGTAGCCAGCGAACGAGCACCGCTGGACAGGACCTTCGACTCTTCGGCATCAGCGACTCGTTCTCAATAATGAAGCCGACACCATGAAAGGAGAGACCATGTGGAGAAAGGAACGCCTCGCCGCTCCGACTACGTGGACCACCGACCGCACTCGCCCGCGAGTACTGATCGAACATCACGACTGGGCCATCTCGAACGCCATCAGCAACCTGCTCCGCGACGCCGGATTCGACACATCAACATGTGACGGCCCCGACGGCTCGCGACGGTGCCCGTTCGTGCATTCGGGCACGTGTCCGCGAGCGGAGGAGGCCGACCTCGTGATCTTTGGATTCGAGATCTCCGACGAAGACGACCGTGCCGTTCTTGCATCTCTCAAAGCTCACGCCTCCGGTCGGCCGATCATTGTTGAGGTAACAAGCACTCGCGCCGCTCTGTACAAAGATGAGCTCGAAGGGTGCGTCCTCGTCGCTCGCCCGATGCGGCGAGCGACACTCCTGGACGCAATCGACCGAGTGATGCCCTAGTCGTACTTGCGGCGATGCCGCTCTGCGAGACGGGCCCCCAATGCGGCGACCTCCGTTCGCCGGACGAGGCCCAGCTTCGACAGCACGGACGACACATAATTCTTGACGGTCTTCTCTGCGATGAATAGCTGTTCCCCAATCTCCCGGTTCGAGCACCCCTCACTGATGAGATCGAAAACCTGTCGCTCCTTGGCGGTGAGTTGGGCGAGGGCACCGGTCTCCGAGTCACGTAGTCGCTGCATCGCCATCCGGGTTTCGGCGGCGTCCAATAGTCGAGAACCGTTGGCAATCTCGCGAATCGACTTCACGAGGTCGCCGCCCCGGATCTGCTTCAGGACAAAGCCGGCGGCTCCGGCCAGCGCGGCATCCACCAGCGCTTCGTCGTCGTCGAACGAGGTGAGAATCAAGCACTGGGTGTCGGGGTACGCACTACGAAGCTCTCGGCAGACGGCAATCCCGTTGCTGGCATCATCAACAAGGCGAACATCGAGCACGGCGACACGCGGTCGCGTGGATGCAACCGTCCGAATCATTTCCGCGGCCGTGCCGGCTTGGCCGACCACCGTCATGTCGGACTGCGCGTTCACGAGCTCGGCGACCCCGTGGCGGACGATCTCATGATCGTCCAGGAGTGCCACGCTGATCAGCTCGTTGTCCTTTTTTGGCATGCCTGAAGTCTCGCGCTCCATAACGTCCTCAGCTCGGAATCACTGCCGTTGGACATTGCGGGCGATGGATCATCGCCGTCGTCGTCGATCCCAGCACGAAATGCGGCAACCCGGTCCGTCCTCGCTGCCCAAGTACCAAGAGATCGGCCGTCGTCGCCTGATGCGCCAGAATCCAACGCCGATCACCCTCGCCGACCTTGCGAGCAATCGCGCTGTCCTCAAGTCCGAATTCTTGGCACACCGTGTCCGCCGCCTCGTTCACCGTCGTCTTCGCCGCCGAGTTGAAGGCTCGGAGATCGAAGCGACCGACGCCATAGGGGATCGGTCCTTCAATCGGGGTTTGCCACGAAGTGATCGCCACAATCGTCGCCGTTTCCCCGAAGTTCGATACCGCCCAACGCAACGCATCGAGTGCGTGTTCCGATCCATCGATTCCGACGACGACCTCCGAGGTCTGGGCCGACGGCATCTCCCCCGCGGGGACGATCACCACCGGGACCGCCGAGTGATCAGCGCAGTGTCGACCAACCGATCCGAGGACGTTGGCGCGAAACGGACCGCGCCCGCGCGTCCCGACCACCAATAGATCGGCATCGCTCGCCACGTCGACAAGCACCACACCCGGATCGCCACGACGAACAACGGCATCTTCGTTATCCGAAAGTCCTGATTCCGCGACCCATTTCGCCGCTGCATCCTCGGCCGCTCGCTCCATCTCTTCCAGCGGCGGGACCGCCCCCGGCCCGAACGGTGTCGGAGCCCACGCTGAAAGGGAGTAGTCCCAGGCATACACCGGCCGAATGGCACCGAAATTGCGGCGACGCTCCGCCGCCCAGGCGAGCGCGGCCTCCGACGACAAACTTCCATCGATCCCGACGACCGCGCCGCTCCGCTCGCTCTTCAAATTGTCGTCGCTATCGGTCATCGTTGTCCTTCTGGTCAATGTCATGCTCGTCCTTCTGGTCAATATTGAGGGTGGGGGAAATCCAACGCCCTGTGACCTGCTCGGGCTTAATCCGAATCACGCGCTTCTTGGTGCCGGCCGCCCACGGCTCCGTGTCGACAATTTCGTCGTGCATCACGTCGCTGAGGGTGCTCGACTCGCGGGCGACCCCGTGAACGACCACAGACCATCCACCGCGTTTAAGTTCGTCAAGGTCGTCGATCTCAAACGCGACTCGCTCACCCATGATCGCCGCCGCAAGCTTGGTGCCTTCGGTGGTGCGGACAACGATCTCACCGTCATCCATTCGATAGTTCACAGGAAACACATCGGGTTGGCGCCCGACAATGACCACGAGGCGTCCGACAACATGGTTGCCGAGGCGAGCCCAGCACTCTCCTTCGGTGAGGACTTCTATGGAACCGCTAGACGTCATGGGTTTCCTGACGGGGCGAAGTTTTGCGGGGCAAACGACATGCTGTCCGCTTTTGCCTTCTCCACCAATCCCGAGAAATACCCACCGGCGTCGCGAAGTTCTCGGCCTCAACGGCGGTGACTGCCACGATTTTCTCGTCAGGCCGGGACCCAATCCGGCGCGCAATCCAGCGCGCAATCGACGCCGTTTCGCCGGCCGATGAGTGGCACACAATAGGAACTGAGATCTCCATATCTCCAGCACAACCGGTGAACGCTTTCGGCGACAGGGTCTTTGGTCTCGTTGGCTGGACCCAGGCCGACACCTAAGGTCAACGACCAATGCCAACACTCGCCGACCTCTCCCCCAACATCGCGATCGAGTTCGCGGCGCTCATCGACGGCGTCTGGGATGGCCGGATGGATCCGGGCCTGCTCGAACGATGCCGGGTGCGAATGTGCGAGCTCATCGGCGCACCTCCCGATGCGGGTCGGCACGCGTCCACACCCACACCGGCGATCGACGGGCCGCTGGTCGATGATGTGCTGGCGTTCGCCGAGTTGTGGATCATCGATCCCCATGCGATCACTGATGACATGGCGGCCGCGGTCCGACGACACCTCAACGATCGAGAGGTCGCGGCCTTCACGATCGGACTTGCCACCATCGAAGCTCAAGCTCGCCTCGCGATCGCCCTTGGAGCCACGTCATGAGAATGACCGCCCCGAAAGGTTCGATGAACTTCTTCGAGCACGACGCCGAGCTCAACGCCCGCTTCGATCGGTTCTACGCCGAGCTGTGGCAGCGCGGCGAAGTCGACCAAGCCACGAAGGAAGTTGGACGACTCCGCAACGCTCGAATCACCGATTGCGGTATTTGACGCAACCTCCGCTTCGCAGGTGCGCAGCAGCAGGGACTCGACGAAACCGCAATCGACGGGATCAATGACAACTACGCCGACAGCGATCTTCCCGACCGTTGGAAGGCTGCGATCCGGTGGACTGATGTAGTCATCGGCGCATCATCGCCCAACGAGTCGGATGCGGCGTTACCTCTGAGCGATACGGAGCGGGCCGAGCTCGCACTCACAGTCGCGGTGGCCCAAGGATTCTCCAAAGCGGCCATCGCCTGGGGCCCGGCGCCGGCGCTACCCACCCTGGTAATTCCCACCCCGGGAACCTGACGATGGTTGTGAGTTCGCGCGCAGGGTGACACCATGGGGCATGGCCAACGGTCCTCATGCCCTGCGGGCGCTGTTTGAATTCCGCGCTGCGCCCGAGCTCGGTGCCTTCGCGGCAGCGGCGCCCGCGATGTTTAGTCTCCTGCCCCGTGCCAATGCTGATCGCACGGTGCTCGTCCTTCCCGGATTTATGGGGGCCGACGCCAGCACCAAGCCCATGCGGTCACTACTCGGCTGCCTCGGCTACAACACCCATGGCTGGGGTCTCGGGCGCAACATCGGCCCGACGGCAGAGATCATCGACGGACTCATCAAACTCATCGAACGGTTGGACCGAGAGAACGGACCAATCGACATCATTGGCTGGTCATTGGGCGGCATGTTTGCCCGAGAGATTGCCCGCCTGGCGCCGAATACTGCTCGACAGGTGATCACCCTCGGGAGCCCGTTCCAGACCACGGGCCCCGATGAGTCCAATGCCGGCGCTGCTTTCAACGCTCTCCGTGACCGCCACTCCGATCAGATCATGGTGCCTCGTATCCCCAGCTGGGCTCGCGAGCCAATGGGTGTGCCCACCACCTCGATCTACACCCGCACCGACGGCATCGTGAACTGGCAGCAGTGTCTCAACCGCGAGCTCCCGCAGACCGAAAATGTCGAGGTTCACGGCAGCCACTGCGGCCTTGGCCACAATCCGGCCGCTCTCCTGGCGATAGCGGATCGGCTGGCCCAACTTGGCCATGACTGGAAGCCGTTCAAGGCACCGCGTGCCCTCAAGCCGTTGTTCCCAACCCCGGTTGATTTCGACACCCGCCTCGTCACTATCGCCTAAAACCGGGTCGCTTAAAACCGGGTCGCCTAAGACCGGTTCACATCAGGAGTTCTCTTTCGAGTCGCTCGGCCTGGCGGTTCGAGTCGCGCGCCGTTTCCTCGAACGCACCCGCTTGCGCCTCGAGCGCTGTCACGGTCTCGTTCAGTCCTTCCGAAGCCATCCACAGCGAGAATCCAATGCTGTGCTGCAACGTGACTCGACTTCGCTCCGCGGCCCGCGACGACCAGACCGCCGCGGTGTGTCGAGACAGGCAGTCCTTGTCGCGGTCGAGGACGAACTGGCGCCGAACATCGATGTCGAGACCAAGCGCTCGTGCTTCGGTCGCCTGCCCGATCGCCCATTGGGCGTGGCTGCGTAGCCGATCGATCTCTGCATGCGGATCCGCAATTGGCATGGTGATTTCCTTCATTCGCTTCGGTAGGATCGAAAAGTATTGAGAAGATATCAAAGAGTATGAAGAGATGTGAAAGATGTCAATCGCAGTCGGAAAGGATCTTTGCAGGCGGCCTAGAGCGATACGGTCACGTATGGCCATGCCTCGCCCTGTGATTCGGCGCACGAT
This sequence comes from Candidatus Aldehydirespiratoraceae bacterium, assembly GCA_047639555.1. Taxonomy (GTDB): domain Bacteria; phylum Actinomycetota; class Acidimicrobiia; order Acidimicrobiales; family Aldehydirespiratoraceae; genus JAJRXC01. The sequence goes on along the minus strand of JBLIOE010000015.1, from coordinate 51,584 downwards.
CAGTGTCGCCGCGTTCTTCCTAGCGGCCACGCTCCTCGTTGCCGCCTCGCCGATAGTGCTTCCCCTCCTCGCCCTGCGAGACCTCAGCACGGGCCGAGGTCCCCTTCGTCGGGTGCGCTTTTGGTGTGTTGTCACCGGGGTGGTGATCATCGAGTGCGCCGGTGTGCTCGCCGCCGCGGTGCTGACTGCCGCCCAACTCGGCCGCAACAACTCGCTCCGGGCCCAGTCTCGCTTCCACCGACTGGAGTGGTGGTGGGCCGGCACCCATCTGCGAAATTTGCGGCGCTTCGCCGGCCTCCGCTGGGTCGTGGAAAACCCCGAATCGCTCCTCACCGGTAACGCGATCGTGCTCGCCCGCCATGCCAGCCATGCCGACGCAATCCTCCCGGTTCTACTCTTTGGGATCGAAGGCGGCCACCCACTTCGCTACACACTCAAGGACGATCTCCAATGGGCACCGGCGATGGACATCGTCGGCAACCGACTTCCCAACGTCTTCCTCCACCGATCGCCCTCCCCAGACTCGCCGTTGTGGGATCGCCTGCGAACCCTGTCGAACCACCTCGGTGATGATGTCGCTGTGATCTTTCCGGAGGGCACGTTCTTCACCCCTGAGCGTCTTGACCGTGCCGCCACAAGAATCGGTGAGACGCGTCCGGACCTCGAACCTGCGGTCCGTACCCTCAAACACATGCTGCCGCCCCGCCCCGCAGGCACCCGGCTGCTTCTTCAGGGAGCACCCGACGCTGATCTCATCCTCGTCGCCCACGAAGGTATGGGTGTCTTCGGTGACCTCGCCGCTATTCGCTCGTCACTCCCCTTGTCTGCTCCGGTCCAGGTTCGGGTCTGGCGAATCAACCGTTCCGAAGTGCCCGAAGATGAGCACGCCTTCACCGAGTGGCTCGTCGACCGATGGATCGACATGGATCGCTGGATCGAAAAGCGCATGATTGAGCGCCACTCAAGTGGCGGCTATCCACCTTCGCTCGTTGGGGCCAAAGAGCTTCCGTGAACGACCCTCTCGAGGTCATGCTGGCAACCGCCCTCGGCATCATCGTGATGATGGTGGCGATGTGGGTCGTGAGTCTCTTCCTTCGCAACGCCAGCGTCGTCGACATTGCGTGGGGCGCCGGGTTTGTCCTTGTCGCCTGGATCGCTCGGATGGTCGGTGACGGCCACAACGGCCGCAGCACACTCCTCACGGCCATGGTGACCATCTGGGGTCTGCGGCTCGCTGGTCATCTCTGGTGGCGGAGTCGAGGTGCCGCTGAGGACTTTCGCTACCAATCGATGCGCCGCCGCCAACGAGAGCACTTCCCACTCCGATCGCTCGTCACGGTCTTCGGGCTACAGGGATTGCTGATGTTTATTGTCTCACTCCCGGTGCAGCTCGCGGCCACGGCGCGCTATCCCGATATAGGCTGGATCGCCGTCGTCGGTGTTGTGTTGTGGGGCATCGGCTTCTTCTTCGAAACAGTAGGAGACGCTCAGCTGGCCCAATTCCGAGCGGACACTGCGAATGACGGCATGGTTCTCGATCGCGGGTTGTGGAGATACAGCCGGCATCCGAACTACTTCGGTGATTGCTGTATCTGGTGGGGCATCTTCCTCGTCACCGCCGAAACTGGTGCGGCATGGTTTGGCCTCATCGGACCAGTGGCCATGAGCTATCTACTCATAAACGTTTCCGGTGTCGCCATGCTCGAGCGCGGACTCCGGAAACGACGCGATGGCTATCCCGAATATGTGGCCCGCACATCGATGTTCTTCCCGCGGCGGCCTTCTAGCGTGGACGAGGATGCCTGACGCACCCCCGGTCGATCCCGAACTTGTCACCATTGCCGTCGAAATCGCTCGCGCCGCTGGTGAGTTCACGCTCGAGTTCTTTCGTAGTCCCTCGCTTGCGGTCGACCACAAGGATGACGGTTCACCGGTCACCGCGGCCGACCTCGGCGCCGAGTCGCTCATACGCGACGCACTCGCTAGGCACTTCCCGCAGGATTCCGTCATAGGCGAGGAATACCAAGACACCACTGGTACCAGTGGCCGGACATGGGTGATCGACCCGATCGACGGCACCAAGGCCTTTACCAAGGGTGTCCCCCTCTACAGCAACCTGCTGGCGCTCGTCGATGAGCATGGCCCCGCGGTTGGCGTCATCAACCTGCCTGCGTTGGGGGAAACCGTTTGGGCCGGGCGCGGCCTCGGCGCCTTCCACAACGGCGAACGCTGCCATGTGAGCGACCACGCCAAGCTCGACGGCGCCTACGCGATGACCAGTGGCTTCAGCTATTGGCCGCGGCCCGCACTCGAGCAAGTTCTCGACAGCCCACTAACCTTTCGCACCTGGGGCGACGCTTACGGCTATGCGCTCGTCGCCACCGGCCGAGCAGAAGCCATGATTGATCCACTCGCCAAACCCTGGGATGTTGCCCCAATGGCGGTGATCATTCCTGAGGCGGGTGGCCGTTACTCCACCGCCGATGGCACCGAGGGCCCCGACGTATGGAAGACCGGCTCAGGAGTGGGCACCAACGGTGTGATTCACGACGCGCTCCTCAACATCTGGAATTCGGCGTCGAGTTGATCTAGGCGTTGTCGCGGGCCCACTCGAGCGACGGCGCATAGTCGGCGTCGGGCAGATTCGGCGCCACACCAAACCCGCCGTCACAGCTCACACCCGGTTCCGGGGCCGTTGGGGAACGACGCCCCAAGTAGTCATGGATGAATTCCGCCACCAGCGGATCCGCCCAACGGTCAACAGCTAACTGCCTCGTCCAGGCACTCAAGACGATTGGGTTCTGTAGGCCGGGATATGGCGCCGCGAGCATGTGTTCGTCTTCGCCGACAGCCGTCTTGATGGCTTCAACTTCATCGGCGGTGAGGTCCGATGCATACGAGATCCACACGGCACCATGTTCAAGCGAATGCACTGCCGCGTTGTCTCGAATGGGTTCGGTGTAGAAGCCACAATTCTGCCAGACCGCGAAGTGGGTGCCGGTGGTCGGGATCGCCGTGTCGTAACCCGCCGCACACGCCTCGTGACTATTGCCCTTGTCATCGAACTCAACCACCACACCGACCTCGAGCAGCTCCGGAGCGGGCCTGTCAAGGACCGCACAGCCGTACTCGTCAACCTCCCCGGACGAATCGACCGACGTGGTCGGACTCGACGCGGGTTCGTCGCTCGACGAACAAGCCCCGGCGACAATCGAAAGAACGACACTGAAAACAGCAACATGGCGACCCATAGGCCGCCACGTTACCGAGCGCTGCTTCGTCATTGGCGACGGGGGTTCACACCCCCAGTCGCAGTTCTTGTTCGTTCGCGCAAACCAACCGCGCCGTTGGTCAGTGCATCTCCAGGATGGCGGGAGCGTCCGACTCAATCAGGTTGATCTGCTCCATACGGTCGGCAAACGTCGACGCATCAGCAATTCCTTTGGAGTAGGTGGCCTTGCGGCGAGCGACACGACCCGTGACATCGGAGAGCTCGGGAGTTTCGGAGAGGTACTGGGCTTCGATGCCTTCTTGCAGCATCAGCAGCGATTCCGAACGGAGCTGGCTGATCCGGGACTCGGTAACACCGAGGAAGTCGGCGAGTTCTTGTGACGTGCGGCCCTCGAGGAAGTAGCCGACAACAACGAGGCGGTGACGCTCAGGCAGAAGGGAGATGGCGTCACGGAGATAGCCGTGGAGTTCACGGGTTTCGAGTTCAACGGATGGCTCGATCGAGTTCTCGTCGACGAGCACGTCGACCAGGGTGAGGTCCTTCTCGACGTCGTCAGCCGTCTCGTGTTCGAGAGCCAGCACGACGGAGCGGAACATCCGGTCCTGGAGGCGGTTGAGTTCGCTCTGGCTCATACCCAGCGCCTCAGACATTTCTTCCTTAGTCGGGAGCCGACCAAACTCGGTAGCGAGGCGCTGCTCGGCGCCTTCAAGCTTGCGAGCGAGGCTACGAACCGAGCGGGGCGCCCAGTCAGCGGCCCGCACGGCATCGAGGATTGCTCCACGAATGCGCTGGGCGGCAAAGCGTTCAAACGGGACACCACGGTCCGCGTCGTAGCGGCGAGCGGCTTCAACCAGTCCAAGCGCACCGGCCCGGGCCAGTTCGTCACGATCAACGTGGCGGGGGAAGTGAACGGCCACCTGGAAGACGATGTGCTTCACCAGCGGGAGGTTCTTCTCAATCATCTCTGCGAGATCGGCATCCATCGAGTCGGCGCCCTGCGTGGGACGAACCCGTCGCCGGCTTGCTCGTGTGCTTCGCAGCATTGTTTCTTGATCGCCCTTATTCATCGCCTCGATACTCCCTTTGGTGAGTGAAGCCGACCTCGTTGATCGGTACTTCTTCCAGTAGAAGAATGTTTCGGCGCGTTGGAAGAAGGCCTTTAGCGATTTCTTGGAAAATCTTCCAAATGAGGCACATCGACTGTCGTTTCAACGGTCTACGGCATCGTGAAGGTCGACCTTGATAGTCACTTCGACTCAATACCCAATGGCTTCGTTCACCCGAATCCAGCGGTGACGGGTCGGGACTACCGGAAGGTGGTGACACCTTCGAAACGCATTCCACGGACGCCACAGTCACCAATAGCCCGTAAAAGGCGAAGGTGTTCGTCTACGCCTGCGAGGCCATAGGCACCCGGCTCGGTGTACCCCGCCAGCACGTGGAGCGTCGCACACGCCGCAACCGCTCCTGCGGCCACTGCAGGTCGCTCGATCGCCCCCATCACGCTGACCCGACGCTCAATTCCAACGCGGCCGCGGAGTTCGACCCGGACAGCACCAATGCCACCTTCAGCATGGGGAGGCCGCAACATCGGCAACGCTGCCGTGAGCCGATCGCGGCGGGTGGCAGCTTGGCGAGCAGTAACCCGGTCGACACCAGGAAATTCCGGTACGAGCAGCAGGGCATCGGGAAGTCCCGCCCGATAACAGTCTCGGCCACCGATCGGATCCGGGAAATACGCAAGCTCACGGCCCGATCCACCGGATCGGCGAGTCCACTTGCCGTCGCGCCAGTCAAGGCCGGCCGAGGACAACGCTCGATGATGCTGGCGGGCGCAGGCGGGGCCGCCGGTGCCTACCTTCGCAACATGAATCTCGTCGATCTCATCGAACTCTTCGCTCATATGGCGGGCGAGTAATCCCGTAAACCCGGGCATGAAACCGGCACCAATCAGCACTGACACGCCATGGTGCAAGGCCTCTTGCTCGAGGTCGAGAAGACGGCGGACCTCGCCGGTTTGATTGGACGTGGAAACCACCGCCACACCGCGATGCACCGCTCGGCGGGCGAGAGCCGCCTGTGAGCCCGCAGGTGTGGCCAGGACGATGGCATCGGTGTCGCGGTCAATCTGGCGGCCGGAACCAAACCGCGTGCCGGATCCGAGTGTGTCGACGAGCCGTTGTGCCTTCTCGTCTTGCTGGTCGCGGACTTCAACACACTCAACGCGGCCGCTCGAACGAAGCTGGCGTGCAATTCGTGCACCCGTGGCTCCGGCGCCAAAGAGCACAATCTTCATCGGAGGGCGGTCCTCACCGGATGGATCGGAGCGGCAGAATCATCGAAGATCCTCGCCCTTCAGTTCGCGCCAACCGCCCTTTTGGGGAGGGACGCCGCCACTACCTCGAACACGAATCGCCGCGGCAACCGAGACACCTGCGAAGATTGCCACCATTGCTCGCCGAACCAGTGTCAGCAGACCACGACCACCCATTCGGCACTCTCCTACTCGCTGACGAACAGTCCTCAGTCTTGATTCACGGGCCAGTGAACTCAAGGAGTTCCCGTGGGGCTAGCAGGAGTCGAACCTGCGACCTCACCCTTATCAGGGGTGCGCTCTAACCAACTGAGCTATAGCCCCGTGAGGCGCACACGCTACCGGCGTGCGGCCGCGGTCACCAACGTCTCTTGACGCTAGGAATATGTGTCGTTGGACTCGGATTCCTCGGCCGTCGGGAGGATCGGCAAGTCGGTCTCGATCGTCGGAGCCACAAATTGGTGATTGGCTGCGGTCGCATCGTCGTTCTCGAGCATCGCTGGAGCAGTTGGCATCTCGTGCACAACGCCGGCGGGAGCAGCAATTCGGGCTCCATGACGGGGCCGTGTGCGCTTCGGGCGAGGCCGAGCGGTCTCTTCTTCGACCACCGTGAACCGCACACCACCGGTGACGTCGCTGATGAGGTTGAACAGCACGGACATCAATACGGTGAAGCCGGAGCCAGCCAATACCAGTACCAACCCGCCGATGGCGCTGGCTCGGAATATTTCGTCGGCATTCAGTTCGAAGCTCTTCAACGCGAAGAGTTCGGTGACAAAGTTCTCAACATTGTCGACCGTGCCGGATCCAACGGCGAAGCTCCAGAGAATTACGCCGGCGATCAGCAAGATCACCCAGAGGCAGAAATAGAAAATCAGCGAGACCTTGAGGACCGACCAGGGCTCGACGTGGCGAACCAGGCGACGAACCTTTCGGGCGCGAAGGCGGCCTGCGGTGCGTCGATCGCGATAGCTCGGACGTTGACCACGTATACCCGGCGGGCGGCCCGGGGTTGCTCCCAGAGGGGTCTCGGGGACAGGCCCGGTGTCGGTCGACAACACGCTCTCGGCCGACTCATCGACGGGCAGGACCAATTCCTCGCCGGTGGCAAGGCGGAAGGGGGCGTCGTCTGGTTCGGGGAGTTCGCTCATGATGCAGTGGGTGCTGCCCCACGCGGGCGAACACCGGGAAAGTGTAGGGGACGAACTCGTCCAGGCCCCCTCACCCGCCGAGCCATGCGATCATCTGCGCTCGCATGCCGTCGAGGTTCTTGTACCGAGCAACGTCGAACGGGATCTCTTGGAGTTCATGGATAAAGCCGGCAGCAACTACATCATCAACGACTTCACCGAGCGGCCACACATGTATCCGAATCCCGAACACAATCGCGTTTGTCCCGGTGAGCCGTCGCAGAGTCTGTCGTTCAATCCGGACAAACAGGTCTTGTCTGGGGTCCTCGGGAAGCTCAGTAGGGGCCTGGCGGGCCATGGCTGGTAGGCGGCGATCAGACTGACCGACGAGCGACCAATTCAGTCGATAGGCCAGTGACCCGGCCGTCATCCGATCGAAGAAACGTTCCACCTGCGGGCCTAGATCGGAGGCGTAGTTGGGGACGGGGGCGTGGATCGCGGCCAACGACTTTCCGATCTTGTCGACGAGCGACCAGCGCGTCGGGAAACACACCGACCCGGCCACCATTGACCACACACCATTCACGGGCTGCATCACACACAGATCTTCTTGGACCGAACGACCGGCGCGCTCGATAGCGACGCCTCCGGCGGGTGGCCGCGACAAATTCCTCCGGGCGAGATCGTCGGTGATCAACCCGAGAAGTTCGGAGGCCGCTGCGTCGGCGACGGGGAGCTGCAGCACTACCTGATTGGGATCGCGGGCGATGAGCGCGGCTTTCTCGGCGAGATCTGCATCGCGCTGATCATCGGGCTGGAGCCAAAGATCCTCCGCCAGAGAGCGCACGCCCATGCGCCACCGGAACGGAGAGTCAACAAACGGCGAATGCTCGACGACGTCGCGGAATCCGAGAGGCACAACCAAAGATTCGCACTCCTCCCCCGCCGAGGACGCCATGGCTTCACTCAGGAGCGATCCAGCGAACCCGACGTACCGCTCGGGCCTCAGCCTGTGTGGCGCCGATCGACACGACAACCTGCACCGACGAGCCCTGCACCGCGAAGACCTCCAGCATTCCCCCGTTGATCTCGGCCATCTGCGCGGCAGCTAGTCGGCCCGCGGACGCGCCGGCTAGGGCCGCAGCGTCGGCCGCGGTTTGGGCCTGCGATTGTTGGTTCACTTCGCTTCCGACATGGACCACCAACAGGACGGCCGCCAGCCCCACTCCCAGCAAGAGCACAACCATTGGCAGGGCTTGACCACGACCACTTGATCTCTCGACGCGCATGCGCGCCTCCTTCATTCAGGTTGAAGGAGGAAGTGGTATTTGGTGGCAGGCAAGGCGCCCGCCGGTGATCTATTCGTCGGCCACCGGTTCTTCCGGCTCGGAAGTGATGTCGGCCTCGGCCGCAGGCGCAGCATCAGCTGATGAGTTGGCCACGGGTTCAGTGCCCTCGGCACCTTCGACGTCTTCGCCTTCGTGGCCTTCTTCGTTGACCTCATCATCGGTCTCATGGACCGTGACAAGAGCGATAGAAGCGACCTCATCGTCGTCGTCGGGACTCATCACCTTCACACCACTGGCCGTTCGGCCCTGCTGTGAAATTGAATCCACCGAGGTGCGGATCAAGACACCCGCCGAAGTCATCGCAAGAATCTCATCGGTCTCATCGACCATCAGGGTGCCAACGACCGAACCCTTCTCGGGGCTGATCCTGATTCCGACGACACCCATACCGCCACGACCCTTCGCCGGGTAATCATCGACCGGGGTGCGCTTGCCGTAACCCTTGGTGGTGATGTGGAGCAGTGTCGAACCTTCGCGAGCGATGTCGCAGGCCACGAGCTGATCGTCGGGCTTCTTGAACTTCAAACCCTTAACACCGGCGGCGTTACGACCCATCTCGCGAACCTGGTCTTCGCGGAAGCGAATGGTCTGGCCGAACTTCGACGACAGCAAGATGTCGAAGTTCCCGTTGGTGGGGATGACCTCGACTAGTTCGTCGTTGTCGTTGATCTTGATAGCGATCAAACCGGCGCGTAGAGAAGAGTCGTAGGCATTGAACTTCGTCTTCTTGACCCGGCCGTTGGCCGTCGCGAAGAAAAGATAGCGGTTGGTCTCGTAGTCGCGGGTGTCGATAATCGCCTGGATCGCCTCGCCTTCCTGCAACGGAAGCATGTTGACGATCGCGGTGCCGCGGGCCTGACGAGAGGCCACTGGAATCTGGTGAGCCTTCAGTCGATAGACGCGGCCGCGCGTCGAGAAGAACATCAGGTACGAGTGCGCGGTGGTCTGGATGAGGTGGGTGAGTTCGTCCTCGTCCTTCAGCTTGGTGCCCGCAATACCGCGGCCACCGCGGCCCTGGCTCTTGAACTCCGCCGCAGGAACGGTCTTGACGTAGCCCGATGCAGACATCGTGAACACGAGCGGGTCGTCGTCGATGAGATCTTCGATGTCGAATTCGCCGGGATCGATTTCGAGCTCAGAGCGACGCTCTTCGCCGAACTTCTCCCGAATCTCGCCGAGCTCCTCGGTAATCACGGCGCGAAGCTTCACGTCGTCACCAAGAATGGCCTGGAGCCCCTCGATCGTTGCGTGAAGTTCGCCGGCCTCAGTTTCAAGATCGGTGCGGCCGAGGCGTGTGAGGCGCCCAAGCTGCATGTCGAGAATGTGGTTGGCCTGCACCTCGGAGAATTCGAACGGAGCCACCATGAGTGTCTCGCGGGCAACACCACGATCGGCACTGGCCCGAATCGCGGCGATGATCTCGTCGATCAGATCGAGGGCCTTGATGAGACCTTCGACGATGTGGAGTCGCTTCTCGGCCTGATCGAGTCGGTACTCGGATCGGCGGGTGATGACCTCGATCTGATGATCGACATAAGCAACCAGCGCATCACGCAGGTTGAGCGTGCGGGGCACTCCGCCGACGAGGGCAACCATGTTGACGCCAAAGCTCGTCTGGAGGGGTGTGGCTTTCCACAGGTTGTTGAGCACAACCTCGGGGTTCGCATCGCGTTTGAGTGTGATGACGAACCGAGTGTCGTCACCGGAGGATTCGTCGTTGACGTCGGCGATGCCGTCGATGTCACGAGCGTTGACCAGTTCGGAGATCTTGCGAGCGATCGCGCCGGCCGAGACTTGATAGGGCAACTCGGTGACCACGATGGCCTGGCGTTGACCGCGCTCTTCCATTTCGAACGACGCGCGCATCTTCACCGAGCCGCGACCAGTGCGGTAGGCCGACTCAATTCCGACACGGCCAAGGATCTTGCCACCCGTCGGGAAATCGGGACCACGGACAAACTCCATGAGGTCGTCGATTGTCGCCTCAGGATTGTTCAGAAGATGGTCGACCGCGTTGCAGACCTCGATGAGGTTGTGGGGCGGAATGTTGGTGGCCATACCCACCGCGATGCCCTGGCTGCCGTTGACCAGCAGGTTGGGGAATCGAGCCGGTAGCACCTCAGGCTGGGTGAAATCGCCCGAGTAGTTATCGATGAAGTTGACCGTGTTCTCGTCGATGTCGGCCAGCATCCGCATCGCCAACGGGTGGAGTTTGCACTCGGTATAACGAGCCGCGGCCGGCGGATCTTCGGGCGAGCCGTAGTTGCCGTGGAAGTCGATGAGCGGATGACGTAGCGAGAACGGCTGGGCCATACGGGCGAGCGCGTCGTAGATGGCGTTGTCGCCGTGGGGGTGGAAACGGGCCATGACGTCGCCGGTGACACGAGCGCACTTGACGTGGGACCGGTCGGGGCGGAAGCCCTGGTCGTACATCGACCACAGAATCCGACGATGCACTGGCTTGAGACCATCGCGAGCGTCGGGAAGAGCGCGACTAACGATGACTGACATCGCGTAGTCGAGGAAGGAGTTTTCCATCTCCTCTTGGATTTTGATGACCGTGACCTGATCGTTCTCGCCGTCGTTATCGAGTTCGTCGGTATCGGACGGGGGTGGTGGTGTGTCACTCATCAGAAGTCCAAGTTCCGTACTTCACGCGCATTGGTCACAATGAAGTTCTTTCGTTGTTCGACGTCGTCGCCCATGAGGATCGACATCACCTCGTCGGCAATCACGGCTTCCTCGACGGACACCTGCAGCAGCGTGCGGGAGCCGACATCCATTGTTGTGTCCCGCAACTCGTCCCAATCCATTTCGCCGAGACCTTTGAGGCGCTGGAAGTCTTTGTTGTAGTTCGGCCGCTCGGCCATGAACTCGTCTTTCGCGGCATCGTCCTTCAGGTACACGGTCTCCTTGTTGGAAACCTTTGTGGAGTACAGGGGCGGCTGCGCGATGTAGACGTAGCCCGCCTCCACGAGGTGACGCATCTGGCGGAAGAAGAACGTGAGGAGCAGGGTGCGGATGTGTAGGCCGTCGACATCGGCATCGGCCAGCAGAATCACCTTGTGGTAACGAGCCTGGTCGATGTCGAACTCTTCGCCGAAGCCGGCGCCAATCGCGGTGATCAGGGTTTGTACTTCGTTGTTCTTCAGCATCTTGTCGATGCGGGCCCGCTCGACGTTGAGGATTTTGCCGCGGATCGGCAGGATCGCCTGAGTCCGAGGATTACGGGCCCGAACGGCAGAACCGCCGGCGGAATCGCCCTCCACAATAAAGATCTCACGCTCGGCCGGATCCTTGGCGGAACAATCCTTGAGCTTGTCGGGCATGCCGGCGCCGTCGAGCAAGGACTTCGATCGAATCGCCTTGCGGGCATCGGACGCCGCAACCCGAGCGCGGGCCGCGTTGGTGGCCTTGGTCAGCACAACCTTCGCTTCACCTGGATGTTCTTCCAGCCACTCGGCGAGGCGTTCGTTGGTGACGCGCTCAACCAATGACCGCATCGAGACGTTGCCGAGCTTGGACTTGGTCTGACCTTCGAATTGTGGGTCGCCGATGCGCACCGAGATGATGGCCGTAAGGCCTTCACGGATGTCTTCACCCTGAAGGTTCTCGTCTTTTTCCTTCAAGAAGGTTTTGTCGCGGGCGTAGGCATTCACAGTACGGGTGAGCGCCGTACGGAAGCCCTGCTCGTGCATGCCACCTTCCATGGTGGAAATGCCGTTGGCAAAGCTGTGGAGACCATCGGAGTTGAAGCCGGTGTTCCACTGGAACGCGATCTCGACCTCGTGGTCGTTCTCATCGATGGTTTCGGCCCCTTCGAAGAAGCCGACCGACGGGAAAAGTGCCTCTTTCGACGCGTTGACATGGCTTACGAAGTCGACGATTCCGCCGTCGTACTTAAACGTGATCCAGCCATCGGGATCTTCGGTTTCGATCGTTGAAGACTCTCGTTGATCGCGCACACGTATTTCGAGGCTGCGATTAAGGAACGCCATCATCTGGAAACGCTCGAGCAGTGTCTGAAAACGGAAGTCGGTTTCATCGAAGATCGTGGCGTCGGGCCAGAAGCGCACCGTCGTGCCGGTGCGCGGCTTGCCATCAACAATCGGTGAGTCGCCAATCGGCGCGAGACGGTCACGAAGCTCACCGCCGTCGACAAACGACATCGCGTGGCGCGTGCCATCGCGATCGATCTCTACTTCGACACGACCCGAAAGAGCATTGACCACCGAGATGCCCACACCGTGGAGACCGCCGGAGACCTTGTAGCCCTCGCCACCGAATTTGCCGCCCGCGTGCAAGACGGTGAGCACAACCTCCGCCGCGCTCATGTCTTCAAACTTTGGATGTTTGTCGACGGGGATCCCTCGACCATCGTCGATTACCTCACACGCACCGTCGGGGAGGATCGAGATATCAATGCGGGAGCAGTGCCCGGCCATTGCCTCATCGACCGAGTTATCGACGACCTCCCAGACCAGATGATGCAGGCCGGTGGGGCCTGTGGACCCGATGTACATACCTGGTCGTTTTCGGACGGCCTCGAGGCCTTCCAAAACGGTGATGTCTTGTGCGCCGTAGGACGACTCACTCGTAGTGGTCATTTCGCTCCCAGATTCCTCAGGACGATCGTCAGTCTCGGACGAGGGTGTGACACCGTCATCGGACTGCTCGGATGGCTCGTCGGCCGCGCTCACTCACAGGCTCCGAAATCCCCTTTGCGACAAGCAAGCGTAGGGGTTTCGCGGGGGTTGTTGGCGCTCGAAAGACGCTGGTGAAACAGCCCATACACGGTGCAACGAGTATAGCAGTTACATACTTGTCATTTGCGCCGGGCGACCCGCACGTTCACAGTAGTAATACCGTCACTTTTTGACACTTCGGCCACCCGCGCGATCACATCTTTTTCAAGCCATCGAAGCTCGCTCGCCCAGGTTGAATCCTCGGCCGCAATGATGAGTGTGTTGCCGTCGATCGAGAGCGGTCGACAATGCGCCGCAACATCCTCGCCGACGATCTCCGCCCATCGTGTGAAGACGGTGTCGAGTACATCAACTGACGGTGCCCGCAGTGTGCCCATAAGTCGATCAAGGGCGCGTCCTAATCGTTGAGGATCACGCTGTGTGTTGTAGTTGTCACGCATTCGTACTGACCTCCTCCACAGTTCCTGCGACCACCTTCAGCACCCGGTCAGGTCTCGCGGCGGGAGGCAGCCACGCGGCGGTTGTTAACAAGCGCTGTCCACCCGGCAACGCACCAAGCAGCGCCTCCGCCCGACCCGGATCAAGCTCGGAAAACACGTCATCGAGCAACAACACTGGTTCGGCGACACCCGCTTCACGCACCACCGCATCGGCGGCCAGCCGAAGGGCGAGGGCGAGGGACCGTTGTTCACCTTGTGATGCGTGCGTGCGAGCGGGTGCTCCCCCGATCTTCAGCAGGAGTTCATCGCGATGTGGACCCACCGTGGACACACCCCGGCGCACATCCATGTCTCGCGAAACCACCAGCGCGTCGCCGAGATCGCCATTCCAACTTGGTTCGTAAAGCGTTTCGACATCCGCACCCTTTCGCGCGACGAGGTCGTATGACGCGGCGAGCCGAGGCGCCATCTCCTGCAGCAACGACTCACGGGCGGCCCGCACTGCGTTTCCCGCTACTGCGAGCTTGTTGTCCCACACATCGAGTGTGAACGCGGCATCACCATCGAGGCGCCCGCGAGCCGAGCGAAGCAGGGCATTACGCTGCTTCAGAATCCGTTCGAGGTCGGTGCGCAGCGTCTCGTGTTTCGGATACCGACTTACCAGTGCTTCGTCGATCCACCGCCTCCGTAGTGATGGTCCACTCTTGACGAGTTCGAGATCGTCGGGAGAAAAGACCGTGACCTGCACGACGCCCAAAAGATCCCGGGCCCGCGACACTCGCTGACGGTTGACCTGGATCCGGTTGCGGCCCACTCGCGGAATCTCGATCTCGATGAGCTGCTCACGACCGCCAGACGAGACCACAGTGGCGCGAATGATCGCGGCATCTTCACCGAGGCGCACCAGCGCATCGTCAGCCACCCCGCGAAAAGATCCCATGCCCGCGATCCAACTGATTGCCTCAAGCAGGTTTGTCTTGCCTTGCCCGTTCTCACCAACAATGGCCGTAAGGCCATCAGTCAAGCTCAGTGAAGTGTGGGTGTAACTCCGAAAATTCTGGAGTTCGAGTGTCCGGATCTGCACAGATCCGTCAAGCTAGTAGGCGTGAGCCGACGGGGGCGACGCAGGGTCAGCTGACCCGGACTGGCATCAAGAGGTAGAGGAAATTCGGATCCTCTGACGACTTCAACAGGGCCGGCTTCAATTCGTCGACTGTTTCCAGCACGATCTCGTCGCCTGGGGCGACTTCGATCCCATCGATCAAGTACTCCGGGTTGAACGCGACGGTGAGGTCTTCGCCGACATAACGAGCCTCTTCGAGAACTTCTTCGGCGGTACCGACATCTTGAGTGACAGCAACGAGTTTGAGTCCGTCGGCTGACATTGCCATTCGAATTGGTGTGGACTCTTGCGCCAACAGACGGACGCGGCGAACAGCATCGAGCAATGTTGCCCGGTCGACGGTGAGCGAGTTCGGGTGGTTCGTGGGGATCAGGCCGCGATAGTTCGGGAACTCACCTTCGATGAGACGCGTCGTGACCGACACATTTCCCACTTGGAAGCCCGCGTCGCGTTCGCCGAGGCGAAGCGTAATTTCAGTCTCATCGCCCACAACTCGAGCAAGTTCCTTGAGGGCACGGCTTGGCACCAGCACCTTTTGACCTTCACTGAGCACTGAGGTGCCAGCCAGGTCACGCACCGAGAGACGGTACGAGTCGGTGGACACCAGGCGGAGCCCGCCTTCTTCGGCGGCCATCAAGACACCGGTGAGGATCGGGCGAGCGTCGTCGGACGATGCGGCTTTCTCCACCTGTTCGATCGCGGCCTTGAAAGCTTCTGCGTCGAGCGTAACGGCGTCACCGTCGGGTGTTGAGAGTTCGGGGAATTCATCGGCCGGAATGATACGAATAGCGAACTCGGACGGCGACGCGACGATACGCGCATCATCATCCTCGACCGTGACATCGACGCCACCACTGCGCAGCGAACGAACCACATCTGACGCGAGCTTCGATGGAAGCACGGCCACGCCGTCGTCAGAACCGGAGACTTCGATCAAGACCGAGATGGTCAGGTCGAGATCGCTACCGGTAACAGTCAGTTGATCACCCGTGAGTTCGAGTCGAACACCAGCAAGTACAGGGAGGGCGCCACCTCGAGTGGTGACAGCGCGACCTGCATCGGCAAGTGCTTTGGCTAGAACATCTCGTTCGCATCGGAACTTCAGGCCCATGGTGCGATTACTTCTCCTGGTCGTATGGACATTTGATTAGTAGTAGTCCATAGGGCTTGTGGATTGTGGACAGAGTCGAGTCTGCCGCGGAATGACGCGGAAGCCGCGTCCCCACGATGTCCCCGCGCGCTCACAGTGTGTGCACGCGTTCGGTGCGCGTGGTGGATGTTCTGGGGATTATGCATGAGCTGTCCACTTGTGGTGCCCAGGTCGTCCCCAGTGTTACCCACCGCGACATTGATCCAGTTTGGATCATTTCGGATGGTTGAGCCGGTGCTGGAGCTCGGTGACCTTGTCGAAGATCTGCTGACGTTCGCCCATACGAGCTTCAATCTTGCGGACAGCGTGCATCACTGTGGTGTGGTCACGGTTGCCGAACGCCTTGCCAATATCGGGGAACGAGAGGTCGGTCATGTTACGGGTGACATACATGGCGACTTGCCGAGCGTCGACAAGGGGCCGGCGACGAGAGCCGCCCGTGAGCTGTTCAATGTCGAAGCCAAACATCTCACCAGTGAGGTCGATAATACGTTCGGCGGTGACCGGCGGCTTCTCGGCGTTGGTGATGAGGTCGGAGAGGACCATTGCGGCCAGGTCTCGGTCCAGCGGTTGTTGGGTGAGGTTGGCGTAGGCAGTGACCTTGATCAGGGCACCCTCGAGCTCGCGGATCGAGTCGGTGATGTTCTCGGCGATGAAGGTAAACACTGCATCAGGGATGTGAACGGTCTTCGACTCCGCCTTTCCGCGGAGGATGGCAAGACGGGTCTCGAGATCCGGACGTTGGATGTCGGTGATCAAACCCCACTTGAATCGGCTGCGAAGCCGGTCTTCGAGGGTGGGAATGGCATCAGGCGTGCGATCCGATGACAGCACGATCTGTTTGTTGTTCTGATGAAGTTCGTTGAAGGTATGGAAGAACTCCTCTTGGAGCCCCTCCTTTCCTTCGATGAACTGGATGTCGTCGATGAGAAGGACGTCGATGTCTCTATAACGTCGCTTGAACTCGGGTTGTGTGTTTGTGCGGATTGCCTCAACGAACTCATTGAGGAAGGTCTCGGTCGAGACGTAACGCACTCGGTAGGTCGGGTAGTGATCAGCGACATAGTGCGCGATACCGCGCAGGAGGTGGGTTTTTCCCAATCCACTGTCGCCATGGATGAACAACGGGTTGTAGCTCGCTGCTGGTGTTTCGGCCACGGATAACGCGGCTGCGTGGGCAAAGCGGTTCGAGGGGCCAATAACGAAGTGTTCAAAGGTGAACTTGTCGTCTCGGTTGCCTTCGAGGCCGGCCACCACCCCGCGAATTGGCTCGGGGTCCTTCGAGGTACGCAGATCGGCGGCCGGGACGTCGAATGCGACTTCATCCCAGTCAGTGTCGATCTCCACACGAACGGTGACGTCCGAGCGGTTCTCTTCGATCGCGTCTTGGACGAGGCCGAGGTATCGGCCCTCTATACGTTCTTTCTGGAGCCCATTGGGCACCACAATGACGAGCTCCCCCTCGTCGAATGCCACAGCTTTTGCGCCACTAAAGGTGGTGCGCCAAACGGCGTCACTTACCTGGGCGCGAATGCTTTCTGCGCATGTGGTCCAAAGACCATCAGCGTCGCCTGTCTCATCTTCGTGCAAGTCTGTCTCCACAGCCGTGTCCACAGGTGTGGACAGCCCTCCGTACTTATACCGGGGGAATGCGGCAGCGAACGGCGAAAATGCCGTGAACCACAGGTGCACTCCGACCGGTGTGGGCGGGCAACCTAGCAAGGCTGTGGATAGCTGCAAGCCGAAGATTGAGGTTCTCGCGAACAGGCTGGTCAATGCCAGTTTTTGCACCTCAAACTACAGATATGCAACATGAAATGACATCAATGTCATTCATTCAGCACGTTGATCGCGGCGTGTTCAGAAGCCGGGTTGTAGGTAAGGAGGTTCGTCTTGGTGGTTGCTGACCCTCGCACACCGCCATAACGTGACGTGTTGACGTCATCGGTTCCCCATCTCGGAGCCGTCTGTCCGCGAGGCCAATTCCTGCCCGCGGTGTTTCGGAGGATTCACAATGAAGAGGCCATACCAGCCCAACGTGCGTAAGCGGGCGAAGAAGCATGGTTTTCGTTCGCGTATGAGCACCCGTGGTGGTCGAGCCGTTTTGCGCTCGCGTCGCCTGAAGGGTCGCGCTCGCCTGTCCGCGTGATTGGTCGACTGTCCGGTCGACACGACTTCTCCCGTCTTCGGGCGGAAGGCGTGCGCTCAGGACAGGGACCGATCCGGCTTGTTTCCCGGCTCGACGGCGCCCAGAACGCACAGATTGCGTTCGCCATCCCACGCACTGTGGGAAACGCGGTAGCTAGAAACCGGATTCGTCGGCGAATTCGAGCGATCCTAGAAGATCTCCACCGGTCCGATTCGTCGGTGCCAATGGGTGGAGATTATCTCATTCGGATCACTGCCCCGCTGACCGACTGGCCCCATGCGAGACTGCGCCACGCCATGGCCACACTTCTGTCGCCCGAACAACTCCCTCGAGAGACCGCAGAGTGAGTCCCGTCGCGCGCCTGCTTCGTTCTGGCGTGCGCGGCTATCAACGTCTTTTTTCTGGCCGACTCTCACCGTGTCGCCATATCCCATCTTGTTCGACCTATGCGCTAGAGGCCATCGATGGCCACGGTGCGATGCGTGGCGGCTGGTTCGCCACCAAACGACTGTGTCGGTGTCACCCATGGGGAACTCATGGGTATGACCCCGTACCGACCCCTCAGGAGCCCTAAATGTTTGACCTGATCGCGTCCGTGCTCGCGTTCTTCTACGACAAGGTGTGGGCCTCCTACGGTGTCTCCATCATCCTCCTGACGCTTGCCGTCATGGTGGTTGCGACACCGCTTACGCTGAAGAGCACGAAGTCGATGCTGCAAATGCAGCGTCTCCAGCCAGAACTCAAGGCCATCCAAAACCGGTACAAGGACGACCGGCCGAAGATGAACGAAGAGCTGATGGCCTTCTACCAGGAGAATGGCATCAACCCTCTGGGCGGTTGTTTGCCCATGTTGATCCAGCTGCCGATCTTCTTGGTGCTATTTCGTGTGGTGCAGGGCATCACCCGGCGCGCCACCAACATTGGTAGCCAGTTCGGCTGGACGGCTGGCCGTACCGGCAGTGGCGGTAGCGCCGGTTTCGAAGCCCGGCAATCCACCGAACTGATGTTCGACCCGGAGAATCTCCCGCACGACAGTCAGATGTATATCGATCTCACCAACGAGAACGAGATGGTCTCGTGGTCGATTGATCTCTCCCGTTCTGCGCAGCAGGTGTTGAGCGAGAGTGTGGTCTCGGCAATCCCTTATCTCTTGCTGATCGTGATCGTGCTCGTTTCGAGCCTTTACCAGCAGCGACAGATCCAGGGCCGAAACACCGGTGCTCAGGTGAATTCCCAACAGCAGATGATCATGAAGATTCTGCCATTTATGCTGCCGGTCTTCAGTTTCACAATGCCCGCCGCTCTCGTGATCTACTTCGTTGTTTCAAACCTGTACCGGATTGGCCAGCAGGGGTACATCACACAATCGCTCTACAAAGGCGACAACAGTCCTGGAGCCCAGCTCGCCAAGCAGCGTGCGTCCGATAAAGCCGGCGGCAAAAGTGGTGCCGACCGCGGCAATGGTGGACGAACCACGCAGAAGAAGGGCGACCCAACACCGAAGCGTGGCGAAACGAAGCCTGCGGCCAAGGGTGCAAAGACCAAAGGAGCTGGCACAAAGACCAGCTCGAAGAAAACCAATAAGAAGAAGAGCGCAACGAACTCTGGGGCCGGCCGTACCGGTAAGGCTCCGAGTCGCGAGACCCGTACCGGTGGACGAACCACCGATCCCGGGTCACCACAACACAAGAAGCGCAAGAAGTAATCGACGCCCCGCGCCGCCATGCTTGATGCGTGCTGCGGCCCACGGATGGCGGCGACGATTACTCTGCGCCACTACGAGAGGAAACACACGATGGAATGGGTGGAAAGCACCGGTTCGACGATCGATGAAGCCAAGGAACGAGCGCTTGATCGCCTCGGCCTCCATGGCGATGACGCTGAGTTTGAGGTCGTTTCGGACGTAAAGACTGGCCTATTTGGCCGGGTGAAAGAAGAAGCACGGGTTCGCGCCCGAGTTGCTCCGGCGACACCGCGAGCCAAGGATGATCGCCGTGGACGTGGCAAGAGCCGCAACACGGGTGGCAAGAGTGGCGGCAACCGAAATCAGCGGAGCCGCGGCAATAAAGACAGCGGGCAGAATCAGAAGGACCGCTCACCTGGGCGCGGAAGCGGAACCAGCGCCGACGGCAACAATGCTGACGGCAACAGTGGCGGCGGCAACCAGAAGCCGAAGCAGAAGCAACAGTCGAACAATCGAAACGAGAAGAAGGAAAAGACCATGAATGACGACGAAACGATGATGCCTCTCCCCGAGCAGGCGGATCTCGCTGAAGAATTCGTCCGTGGCCTTGCCGAACGTTTCGGCAACGACGTGGAGTTCAATCGCGAAGACATTGATGAAGAAGAGATTCGCATCACCGTGTCGGGCGACGACCTCGGTCGCATGATCGGCCGTCGGGGCACTACGGCTGGTGCGATCGATGAGTTGGTGCGCACCGTCTTGCAGCGTCAGGCCGGGAGCAGTCGCAACGGCCGCATTCGTGTAGACGTTGGTGGCGTGCGTGCCCGCCGTGCTGAAGCACTGGGCAACTTTGCCCGTGCCCAGGCTGCGGACGTTCGCGAAAGCGGCAATCGCCGCTCACTCGAACCAATGTCAGCCGCTGACCGCAAGGTTGTGCACGACGCATTGACCGACGAAGCAGACGTCGACACCATCTCTGAAGGTGATGACGCACAGCGTCGTGTGGTGATTGTCCCCGCGGGGGAGTGAGTTACTCTGATGGATCCTGACTGGGCAGCGCTTGAAGCAGCGTGGCTTCCGGCTCGCCGAGCCGGCGTTCTAGGATCCGCAACAACAGAAGAACTTCGTGAACATGCGGCGGGATTCATTCCTGCCGCATGTGGCGTTTTAGATTCGGTCGTCGGTATCGATCTCGGTAGTGGCGCCGGTATACCGGGTCTCCTTCTGGCAGTGGCGCTCCCCCATTCGCGCTGGACGCTTGTGGACGGCAGTGAGCGCCGTTGTGAGTTCGCGCTTTCGGCGGTACGGGCGCTATCTCTCCAAAACCGTGTGGAAGTGCGACATGGTCGGGCTGAGGAATTGGCACACGATGCGAGCTTTCGAGCCAGTTACTCCTTGGTGGTCGCTCGTTTGTTCGGTCCTCCCTCAGAACTCGCAGAGATCGGTATCCCATTCGTCACTGACGGCGGAACGCTTGCCGTATCGGTGACGGCCGAGACCACGGCCGTATGGCGGGCCGGCCTCGCTCGGCTGCCAGTTCGCGAGTTGGAGTGTCGCAAGACCGAGGCTGGTTCGTTCCTGCACATACAACGGTCAGGCCCAGTGGACGCGAGTTGGCCTCGACGTCAAAGGAAACGTCAGCGCGAGCCGCTACTCCCCTCGTAGCACTCCGTCCACCGGTTACGGATTGATGTTTCATGTGAAACACTCGGCTCGCCGAGTATTGAACGGAACAATGTAGGTGGCTCTTCGGGATCCACAATCCCAAACAAACTGTGTTTCACGTGAAACAACCTGGGAAATCTTTAGAGTTTTCCACAAGGGTGCTTGACCCCCTCGGTGTGAGCGGCGAGGATGACGAGACTCGGAGCGACAGATGCTCCACGAGGACACACTCGTGTGAGATGGCTCCAACGAAGGGAGAGTGCCTCGTGGCATTCGTGCAAGAGGACGCTGTTCCGGCATCCACACCCCGCATCTTCGCGGTCGCGAACCAGAAGGGTGGGGTCGGCAAGACGACCACCACCGTCAATCTCGGGGCCTGCTTCGCAGAACTTGGTCAACGAGTTCTTGTTGTCGATCTCGATCCCCAGGCGAATGCGAGCACTGGTCTTGGTCTGAACCCTCGCCAACTCGACCACTCTCTCTACGACGTGCTACTGCACGATGTGGCGATTGAGGACGTTATTGAACCGGTCTCGGTGAAAGGGCTCTATGTCGCACCGTCGAGCCTTGATCTTGCGGGTGCTGAGATCGAACTGGTGCCAGCGCTGAACCGCGAGCGAAAGTTGAAAGAGGCGATCCAATCGGTCGCCGACGACTTCGACATCGTTCTTATCGACTGTCCCCCATCGCTTGGCCTCTTGACGATCAACGGTCTCACGGCAGCCAACGAAGTGCTCGTCCCAATCCAAACCGAGTACTACGCATTAGAAGGTCTAGGGCAACTGATTCGCAATGTTGACCTTGTCACTCGAAACCTCAATCCGACGCTCGTGATGAGCACCATTGTGCTGGTCATGTTCGACGCCCGAACCAAACTGTCGGGTCAGGTCGCCGATGAAGTCCGTGCGCACTTCGGTGACAAGGTTTGCCGCCAAGTGATCCCCCGCACCGTTCGGTTGAGTGAAGCCCCGTCGTTTGGTCAACCGATCACGTCATTCGATCCCATGTCACGCGGCGCCATTGCGTACCGCGAGCTCGCAAAGGAGATTCTCGGTGGCGAAGCGTAGCGGACTAGGAAAAGGGCTCAGTTCGCTGATCCCGGCAGATGTCACGACCGATGGTTCCGTGTATCGCGAAATCGATGTCAACGACGTTGTTGCCAATCGGTATCAGCCACGTGAGCACTTTGATGAAGAGACGCTGGCCTCCTTGGCCGCGTCGATAGCCGAGGTCGGCGTGATCCAGCCGATCGTTGTCCGAGAAAACGATGACGGCGGCTACGAACTCATCGCGGGGGAGAGGCGTTGGCGGGCGGCCAAACGTGCGAACCTTCCGGCGATCCCCGCCCTAGTCCGTGGTGTCGATGACCTCACTAGTCTTGAGACTGCCGTCGTCGAGAATCTCCACCGGCAAGATCTCAACGCCCTTGAGGAAGCTGCGGCTTACCAGCAGCTCATCGACGACTTTGAACTCACGCAGGATGATGTTGCGAAGCGGGTCGGTCGTTCCCGCTCTGCGGTGGCGAACACGATTCGTCTTCTTCAGTTGCCGCCCACCGTGCAGCGGTTGGTAATCGAGAATCAGATCTCCGCCGGTCACGCTCGAGCCCTGCTCGCCACGCCCGACCGTTCCGCGCAGGAGGCGCTGGCGAAGCAGATCGTGACAGAAGGACTCACCGTCCGCCAGGTCGAAGAACTCCTGAAGGATAACGACATGGAGGATGAGTCGCCCGCGGCAGGGGGCAACCCGACCAATCCAGTCGATTCTCGGCCCGTCGACCCGCCCATTCTGCCCGAGCCAGCGGTCCTCGAACTAGAGGAGCTTCTGGCGGCGAGGCTTTCGACGCGGGTTGCCGTGAAGTTGGGGAAGGGCCCAGGCAAGCTGGTGGTCGACTTCGCCGATTTGGACGATCTCGAACGGATCTATCGGGTGATCACCCCACCCGGCACCGTCGTCTAACGGTTCGCAGCTCACTTATGGCACTCTGACCGGCACTTCAGTCGAGGCTTAGACTATAAGGATCAGTCTGTGGGTAGGTGTATGGATTACATCGGATCGTCAGGCGCTTCAGCGCACCAAGTGGTAACGGCCTCACGTAGCGCGTCGGTAACGGCGGCTGCATGTTCGACGATGAGTGGGGCAGGCCCGAGTCGGCACCACACTGCAGGCATTCGTGTTTCCCGGAGAATTGGCAGTCGCATGCCAGAAGCCTGTACGGGTTCATTCTGCGAGGCCTTGGGTGTGGAGAACAGCGGTTGAAGTGCGGCGGCGCATCGCTCGGCCAGAGCCTTACCCCCGTGGGAAGTGAAGCCGTCGATCTCGAAGTAGGAGACCTGCTGCCCGTGATCGGCGAGAGTGATGCCGAGGTAGGCATGGCCGTCCCACGCGTTGGCGGCGCGGGCCTGGTCGGAAAGGTCTGGTTGGTGCAGCGTGAGCACCTCGGCACCGTCGAGGCGAAGGCGTCGAGCGAGGCCATCAACTACTGCGGGAAGTCCGCCGGCTTCACCAATGATGAGACGCTGTCCATGGACGCCTGAGTGTTCTCGAAGGCGTTCTCGGTCACGAACCTCAGCGACGGTCTTCACGCCACTACGTCGACCCGAGAGGCGGCCAAACGCGGCCACGGTCTCGCGTCCGACGACACCCTCGGCCGTGAGGCCTTGGTTGTGCTGAAAGTCGCGCACGGCTCGCTCGGTGTCGGGCCCGAAGATGCCGTCGAGCCAACCTGCATCGAACCCTAGGCTGCCGAGACGTTGCTGAAGATCGGTGACATCGTCTCCCCGGGTCATCGGTGAGCGTAGGTAGATCATCCGATCGCCGAGGCGGTAGTCGGCGTCGATGAGTGCTGACCAGGTCTGTCGAGCGCAGATGCCGTCTTCAACGAGGCGACGGGACGACTGGAATTCCCGGAGCGCCTTCTCGGTGTGGTCATCAAACACGTCGAGATCACCGGTGTCGCCAAACCCGGAGGACGCCAGACGCTGATGGAGGTCGTGGACGGCCGGGCCGGCGTCTCCATGCCGCAGTGGCAGGCCGGAGGGCTCAAGGCTGGGCGACATGGGCTGAGCGTACTGCCCCGGTGAGGGGGCTTGGACGCGCAACGGCCGCCCCGAAGGGCGGCCACCGGCAAAATTTTGGTCGTGCGAGTTAGAGGTATTCGGCGATGTCGTCGACGAGCGCCTGCTTCGGCTTCGCCCCAATGATGCGTTTCGCTTCCTCGCCGTCCTTGAAGAGGATCATGGTGGGAATGCTCATGACCTCGAAGCGCCGGGCGATCTCGGGGGCATCATCGACGTTGAGCTTGAGGATTTTGATCGCGTCGCCCTTTTCGTCGGCAATCTCCTCGAGAATCGGGGCGATCATCTTGCAAGGACCGCACCACTCCGCCCAGAAATCGACCAGCACCGGGGTGCTGGAACTGCCGATCTCTTCATCGAAGGTGGCGTCGGAAAGTGTGCCTAGTGATCCAGCCATGTTGTGGTCCCTTTCTTCGTGAACCGTTCGCTAAAGGGAACGCCTCGCGAGGGCGAGCTATTCCCATATCGAATTCGTGTTGCAAACCTTAGTCGTGCTGATCTTCGAGCCAGCGCTCAGCGTCGATGGCCGCCATGCAGCCCGTGCCGGACGCGGTGATTGCCTGGCGGTAGACATCGTCCTGCACGTCACCGCAGGCGAACACACCTTCGACGTTGGTGTAGGAGGTGTCGGGCTGTGTGATGAGATAGCCACTGTCCTTCATCTCCAACTGTTTGACGAACAGGTCGGTGTTGGGACGGTGGCCGATAGCGACGAAGACGCCCTTGTAGTGAACATCGTTCACTTCGTCGGTGTTCACGTTCCGAAGCCGAAGCCCGGCGATCTGCGTGTCGCCTAAGTACTCCTCCACGACGGTGTCCCACATGATCTCGATCTTGGGATTGTCGAAGGCCCGCTGCTGCATGATCTTTGAGGCGCGGAACTCATCGCGGCGATGAATGATGGTGACCTTGCTCGCAAACCGGGTGAGGAAGTTGGCTTCCTCGATGGCGGAGTCGCCACCGCCGACCACCGCAATCTCCATGTCGCGGAAGAAGAAGCCGTCGCAGGTGGCACAGGTCGACAGACCGTGGCCGATGAGAGCGGTTTCATTCGGAAGACCGAGCATGAGGGACTGGGCGCCCGTGGAGACGATGATCGAGTTGGCCACATGCGTGGGCTCGTCGGCATCGGGGTTACCCACCCAGACCTTGAACGGGCGTTCGGAGAAGTCGACCCGACTGACCTTGACCGTCTGGATCTCGGCCCCGAACCGAAGGGCCTGGTTGCGGAAGTTCGCCATGAGCTCAGGACCCATCACACCGTCGGGAAAGCCCGGATAGTTCTCCACGTCGGTGGTGAGCATCAGCTGTCCGCCTGGTTGGTCGCTGGTGCTGCTGGGCTCACCTTCGAGCACCAGCGGTGCAAGATTGGCTCGGGCCGAGTAGATCGCCGCCGTGAGACCGGCGGGGCCGGAGCCAATGATGATGACGTCGCGGGGTTCAGTCACAACAGAGTCCTGTTCGTTAAGAGAGGCTGATGCCTTGGGTTGTTCAACCACGTGGTGGGGCCGACGATTCCCGGATCAGCCGAAAGCGGCGTAACAGCCGACAACAACCACAATGACGACGTCGATCACGCCCGCAAGCTGGAGTCGGAGCATGTTGTCGGTCTTGCGCACGCCCCAAAGGCCAAAGCCAAGCACGGACAGCAGCACGCCGAGGAAGAGGTAGGCCGCCCAGGTGGCGTCGCCGACGCCATCGCCAATCGGCAGATAGGCGTCGAGCATACGAACGAGCACAGCCACCGACATGATCAGCGCGGCAATCAAGAGCACTGCAGCCACGAGACCGAACACGATGCCTCGAGCCAAACGCACGACATTGTCGGTGCCTTTGGTTCGGGCTGTGTCGATTACGTTGAGGATCGAATCAGCAGCGCTGTCGACCCAGTCGTCGGTTGCTGATTTCGTCTCCTGGGCCATGGCGACGGATCCTATCTGTCGAGGCTCATGGCCGCATCAGCGTTCAGGGAAGTGCACCTTCGAAGGTGACCTCGCAGCTGTTCTGATCGATGAGCACGAACGACGCGTTGCCGTCTTCGACCTGCACAACGGCGACCGTGACGGCTTCGCCTTGAATGTTGGTGTCCGCGAAGCTCACGCTCGTCACCGTGTCTCCATAGTCGAGACCGTCGAGGGTGAGCAGCACGTCGGGGCAGCCACCGAGATTGGCCGTGACCAGCGCCGTTTCGACGGCCAGCAGACTGCGCGTTACTGCGGCGATGTCGTCCGGTTCGTTCTCGACCGCGTTCTCGACCGCGTTCTCGACGTATCCGAACCACCGAAGCACCACCTCGCTCTTGAGCTCAGTTGGCGACGAGTAGCTCCGCTCCAGCCCATCAAGGCCTTCGAAATCACTGAGCTGCAGCAGCCCGTTCTGATTGAGATCGTAGGCGAAGCCCTCGACCGGGATTGCGTTCACTCCACCGTCAGAGCCGGCCATGTATTCTTCAACGGGCATCTCGTCTTCCGCGGCATCGAAGTCAGCGGGTGGGTCATCGGAGAGAGGCATCTCGGCCGCGGCACTTTCGAGGGCCATCTCCTCGGACGAGGCCGAGGTATCGGCCGAATCGTCGGCCGCCGAATCGGCGCTCAGGGAAGTCGCGGCGGTGTCGTAGTCGCCATCGTTGGCATTGTTGATGGCAACAAACGCGGGCACCGCGAGCACGAGGGCCGCGGCCGCAGCCGCGATCGTGAGGCCTCGGTTACGCCACGCCGACCGCCGGGCCCCCGCCGCGGCGAGATCTGTGACGTTGCCTGCGGTTGTACTCGCGGCGAGAGCAACGTTGATTAATCGGTCGCGATCTGCGCCCGAGAGGGGAGTGACGGGCGTGGCCGCAAGTGCCTCAGCCTGGCTGAGTAGCGCATACCGCTCGGCCAGGGCCGGTTCGGTTGCGAGCCGCTCGTTTAACGTCGCCTGGTCAGACGCGGAAAGTTCTCCATCAAGAGCGGACGAAAGGAGTTCGTCGTCGGAGGTTGGGAGATCAGGCATGGCTACTGACTGTGACGTTCGGTAGGGGCAGTTTGGTTCCCGGAAATCGCGTCGGCGAGCCGGCCGCGACCCCGAGCGATACGTGAACGGACCGTGCCGGGAGCGATGTCGAGCACTTCCGCGATCTCGGCGTAATCCATGCCCGCCACATCGCGGAGCACAACCGCGGTGCGGAATTCCTCCGGCACCTGGGCAAGTCCGCGGTCGACATCGATCGACGCGCTAACTATTTCGGCCGGATCGCGGGGTGCGGCGCCGCCGACGGGGGTGTGATCGGCTCGTTCGAATTCGGGCAGGCCGGGTTGGGGTCGACGGCCCCGGCGGCGGAGCTCGTCGAGACAAGCATTGGTGGCGACCCGGTATGACCACGTCGAGAACTTGGCTCGGCCGTCGAAGCGAGGAAGGCCTTTCACAACGGCGATCAAAGCCTCCTGGGTGGCATCCATGGCGTCGGCGTCATTGCCCGCGAGCCGACGACAGATCGCATAGATGCGGTCCTGGTGCATGCGGAGCAGTTGGTCGAGGGCCTTCTGGTCCCCACGCTGCGCGGCGCTGATCAGCGTCGGTTCGTCCATAGGAGGGATCCGCCGACCCTACCGCAGTCGCCTCACTGGATCGTGACCTCTCCAACCGCGAGACGTATCGGGATTGCGCCCTCGCCGAGATTGGTAAACCACACGACGACGATGTCTCCTGTGGCGTCTAGACGAAGGTTGGCTTCGGGCCCGAGACCAGATTCGGTGTGGATGGCCGGCCCGAACGCGGCGATAGTTTCGGCCGGGCCGACGGTCTCCGCCTCGGCCACTCGGATCTCCACCGACCAGTTGGCCGACGCTTGGGTAGCGATCGTGATTGCTGAGATCGAGTGGACGCGATCGAGTTGCAGAATGAGTCCGACGCCTGATTTCGTGCCCAGGTCGCGCTCGTCGTATTGCTCGGTCAGCCAAAAGGAGTCGGGGTTACCGTCGATCGCAAGTGGGGCGAGAGCGTTGTATTCACCGGGAGGGCCGGAGCCCTCAGGGTCAAAGGCCTCGGCTGACACGATCTGGATTGGAGCGGCGGACGGTGGACGGGCCGAGTCGTTGGTGCCGAAACCCGAGACGAGAGTCCAGCCGAGGAGCGCCACTGCGGCCATGACGGTGAGACCAAGGAGGCGAGGCCACAGGCGACGTTGCGTTCGAACGGGGACACCGTCACCCTTCGGCATCTTGGTGCGGGGGGCGTTGGCTGGCCGTGCCAGCTCAACGATTGGTAGCGCACGGGTTGCTTCCGGGCGGCCCGGTGGCGGCTCCAGCGTTGAGCCGCCTCGCAGACTGTGGGCGAAGAGGGTTGCGTTGGGCCAGCGGTCGTCGGGGTGTCGCTCAAGGCCCCGCATGATCGAAGCCGTGAGACTGGCGGGCAGATCAGGGCGCGTGGTGCGGAGATCGTCGGGGTCGTCGCTGAGGCGGGCGATGGCGGTGGGCAGGTCACCGTCTCGAACCCACGGAGCGTGTCCTGATACGGATTCGTAGAGAACGGCGGCGAGGGCGAACAGATCGGTGCGGGCATCAAGCGTTTCGCCGCGAACCTGCTCGGGTGCCAGATATTTCGGCGTGCCGAGCACGATGCCGGTGGCGGTGCGGTCGCCCGCGTTAGCTGTCGTGATGCCGAAGTCGGTGAGCTTCGGAGTGCCATCCGAGCTCAGCAAGATGTTGGCGGGTTTTACATCGCGATGAATCAGCCCGTGTTGGTGCAGTTCGGCCAGTCCGTCGGCGATCGCCGCGCCGATCCGAGCGGTCTCCGCTCCATCGAGGGGACCTTGGTCAAGGCGTTGGCGAAGGTCGGGGCCGTCGACCCACTCCATCACAATTCCGGGATGATCCTGGATCGAGTCGTAGACGGCGACCAGTGAGCCATGACTCACGGTTGTCGCGGTGCGGGCTTCGTCGACGAATCGACTAAGGAGTTCGGCGTCGGCCGCCATGTGGTCATGCAGAACCTTGATGGCCACCCGCCGGCGGAGGAAGCCGTCCTCCGCTTCCCAGACTGTGGCGGTGGCGCCCGCGGCGCGACGAGCGATGATCCGATACCGCTCGTCGAGGAGCGTGCCGATTTCTACCGATGCCACGCCGCGGACGGTAGTGGCTCCGACAACAAAGGCAGCCGCGGTGCCCTGAAGTGGCGGCCGACTGACCTACGCCGGGGTTTGGAAGGCGAGCCCCATGACACGGGGGCCGCCGTGGGTGCCCACAACGGGGCCGATCTTGTCGACTCGCACGGAATCGATATCGACGATCTCGCTGATCATCGCGAGGAAGTCGTCGATATCAGGCGCCTCACCATGCATGACCGCCAAGTTTTCGACTGGGCCGACCTCGACGAGCTTGTCGCGGAGCCAAACCAGAGACTTCTTGCGGGTGCGTTGTTTGCCCGCTTCTTCGACGACACCCGTGGAGATATCGATGATGGGCTTGATCGACAGAAGTGAACCCACGAGGGCCGCAGCGCCACCGACACGGCCGCCCTTCTTCAGGTTGTCCAAGGTGTCGAGCGCGCCGTACACCTGGGTGCGGTTGCTGAGGTCAGCGACGGCGGCAACGATCTCGCTGGCCGACGCACCCTCGACGCCCATCTGGGCGGCGGCGAGGACAATAGAACCCTGGCCCGCGGTGATCGAGCCGCTGTCGACGACATGAACCTCGGCGTCGGGGAGGTCGGTCTTCAGCTGGTCGAGCGCAGTCTGGGCCGACTGCATCGTGGCGGAGAGAGCGGCCGAAATATTGATGCAAACAACACCCGTGGCCCCGGCATCGAGCTGGCGCTGAAACGCCGCAACGAACTTGCCGGGAGCAGGCGCCGACGTTTCAGGAAGAGCCTCTGACCCGGCGAGGAGACGGTAAAACTCTGTGACCGTGAGCTCCTCGCGATCGACGTACTCGTCGTCGCCGAATCGGATCGAGAGCGGCACGACTTCAATGCCATAACGCTCAACTTCTTCGCCGCGCAGATCGCAGGCGCTGTCAGTGACGATTCGTACAGTCACGATTCCCCCTCAGTTGGCGTCGTTGTATCTTCAGACGCGGCCGAGACCGTAGCAGTGGCACGGTTGCGGCGGACACCGAGGACTGTGCGGATCCACCAAGCACCCAACACGATCAACGCGATGACAGAGATAATCAGGCCTAATCCGGAGAGAGCGGTAGACCGGATATCGATGGTGCCCGTTCCGAGCTCGAGTTGTCCCCCGGGAGAAACGATGGTTGCGGTGACACGGGCGTCGCCGCTGGCGAGGGTCTCGACCGGAATAACGATGGGATTCGCCCCAGGACGGAGGCGGAGCGTGCGTCGTTCGCCGTCAGGGAAACGGATCTTCTCGGCACTGAGCACGAGCTCGACGTTGAGTGGAACCGGTTGGGTATTGATGATCGTCAGCGGTAGGTCGGTCCGGCGGTCGGTCAGCGTAATGCGGTCGGCCGGCACGATCTTGAGACCGCTGGTCGACTCGATCACCGTGCGGAGGACGTCGTCTGAGTAAGCGACAGCGGCCGCCCCGTCGAGTTGATCCGACGCGGCCGCGAGGAGTTGGGTTCGAAGGGGCCCTATGGCGACAATGTCCGGTTTGAGCATCGCGGCGAGGGTGTCGATAGATGACGTGGCCGCCGCGAGATCGGTCGAACGAGACGAAAGGTCTGGGGATTTCTCGGCCAAGAGTTCGCCGCGGAAAACACCGGCCCCGACCCGGGTGAGATCGCGATTGAAGAGTTCGTTGATCGAAGTTGTGGTGAGAGAAGCATATTCGTCGACGAGTTCGAGGAACTTGTCCAGCACGGCGTCATCGATCACATCGAGGTTGAGTAGTACGGCTCGGTCAGCGGTTCCTAAGGCAGCATCGGTCAGGAGTTCGGCGACGGCCCGCACAGCTGCGAGTTCAGGGTCATCGCCTGACAACGTTTCGGTCAGCGATTGATCGATACGCAGCGCTGGAATGGCCACGGCGTTGTCGTCGAGGAGTTGGAATGGCAAGTTTGGTGAGAACGTTCGGGTGGTGAACGCCAGCTGTGTATCGGAGGGGATGACGGCCGTTGCGCCGGCTGAGCGGAGTAGGCCGAGGGTGGCGGGCGTGGCATCAGGATCGAGGGTGACGATTCCCGTCGGCGACATGCCGGTGAGTGTCTCGATGGTGTCGCTTCCGAGCGCGTATTGCGCCAGCACTCGAGCTTCGTCGCCGACGGCGCGCCAACCCTCCTCGTCGAGTGACACCCACGGCGCGCGGAGGAGATCATGGCCGGCGATAGCGGAGGTCACGTCGGCGAATACGGCGGGATCCGCGATCGCCAGCGCACTGAGCGCCTCCGGCGAGAGATCCAGGGTGAGTGGAAGTCCGAATCTCTGTAGTTCTTCGATGCGGCCGGCTACGGCACCGGCATCAACGATCACCGATCCGTCGGCTCGATGAGAAAGCGGAACCTCGACCGAACCAACAAACGCAATGCCGATGGTGGTGCTGGAGGGCTCCTCGTTTGGAATGATGAGGCTGGTGGCCATCTGATCGAGTGCATTGCCATCTTCGTTGAGCAACGTGACGATGAAAGCGAGCGTGCCGGGTGAATCCCTCAGAAACTCGCCGATTTCCTCATCAAGCAAGGTGACCGTGACTCGGCCGGTGTCACTGCTGACGAGGGTGGCTTGGTCGCGGCAATCGCCGTCGAGAGTGCACTCAAAGTTGGCGATGCGGGAGCCGCTGGTGGGTGGGCGTTGGTGGCTTTCGCGAACGGCGGACCGACTCGTGAGGGGGGTATTGAAGATCCGAAACCGCAGACGAGCATCAGCGGGCGGGTCAATGACATCGAACACGATCTCCGCCGGGCGGTCATGGACAACCAGCGTCTGTGAAACAAGATCGAGTCGGGGGTTGGTTTGGCCCGCGACCGGCGATGGACCGGCCACCATCATGAACAGGCAGACAATCGCGACGATCAGCGAGCGGCGGGCAGGAGAGCGGTTCACGACAGGCGACGGGCCAGAACCGTGAGGTTGTGATCGGCGGGGGTGAAACCGAGATGGTGGTAGAGGCCGAGGGCGCGCTTGTTGGCTTCCTGTGTGTTGACCCACCCGACGGTGGCGCCGCGTCGGCGCATCCATTGGAGTGTGTCGTCCACGAGGGCGCTGCCGAGACCCTGGCCCTCGGCGTCAGGATCAACCGCGAGGCGTTGCAAGAACCCCTGTGATCCGGCCCGCCCACCAACGGCGTAACCCACGATTGGAGTCCCGGCATCAGTGCCGCGGATGATTCGTATGCGACTTGTGGGGGTGGCATCAAGGGCGTCTTGGAGCCCGTCGTCGTTGAGTTGCCAGAACTCGTCGAAGGTGCGCGCATCGAGGGCCAGGACGTCGGGCCGGTGCATTTGTGTGCCCCGTTCGATCTTTGGCTGGCTGCGGTGACGAGCCCAGAAGGGGCGTGACCGCGAGAGCTTGGTGAGGTCGTAGCGAAGCAGGTGCAGGTGTTCGCGTTCTTCATAACCATCGCGGAGAAAGGCTGCTCGTTCGGGCGGGGCGACCGCCGCGGTGACAACCTCGTCGAAGCCCTGCGCTTCAAGGGCTGCTCTCGCGGTGGCGAGCGCCTTCTCCGTGAGCGTGTGGGCCGGACTGAGCGGAACGAGATACGCGAGCCGGCGACTGGCGCGCCAGTTGCCGGCGCGAAATCGAGCGTCATCGATCGTCAGGGATTGCAGGGCCATGTGGTGGCCACAATACGCCCCGCCAACCCAACCTTGTGAGGGCTACGCTCCGCGGCGTGCTCCTCGTCGTGACCGATGAACGATGTGCCGACCATATGGCTGGCGCGAATCACCCCGAACGGCCTGACCGGCTCGGGGCCGCAATCGACGGTATTCGTGCATCTGGTGTGGTCGACGGCGTTCGATCTGTGGCGCCCCGAATTGCCACTGACGATGATCTCAGACGGGTCCACAGCCCCGAACTCATCGCGCATGTCCGGGCGATTGGCGCGGGTGGCGGCGGTCGTCTCGATCCCGACACGGTGATGAACGATGCCAGTCTCCAGGCGGCGCTGTTGTCGGCCGGGTCACTATTGACCGCAACTGACGCGCTCCGCGACGACGAAAGCGTCGACGCGGCGTATTGTGTTGTGCGGCCTCCGGGGCATCACGCGACCGCCAGCCAGTCCATGGGGTTCTGCATTTTCAACAGTGTCGCGGTGGCGGCCGCGGCCTGCGCAGCGCGCGGCGAGCGTGTCGCAATTGTCGACATCGACGCCCACCATGGCAACGGCACCCAAGACATCTTCTTCGATCGCGACGATGTGTTCTTTGCCTCGATACATCAACACCCGCTCTACCCCGGATCAGGAATGCTCAAAGAGATCGGTAAGGGCGTCGGTCGGGGCTCCACCATCAATCTTCCGCTGCCGCCCGGCGCCACCGGCGACGTTGCGCGGGCCGGTGTAGCCCGCGTGATCGGCCCCGCCCTCGAGGCATTCGCCCCGGACTGGGTGTTCATCTCGGCCGGCTACGACGGCCATCGGGCCGACCCCCTCACCGACCTGGGCTACACCTCCGCCGACGTGAGTGACCTGGTCGCCGACATTCGATCACTGGCGCCCATTCGCCGCACGGTCGTGTTGCTCGAGGGTGGGTACGACTTGGGCGCGGTCCGGGATTGTTCAGGTGCAGTGGCCGCCACGCTTCTCGATTCGGTGCATCGGCCCGAGCGACCCACGGCCGGCGGTCCCGGCATGGAAGTGGTCGAGCAGGCCGGCGCGATTCGCGAGGAACTCACGTGAGTGTCCCGGATGGGTTCGCCGCGGCCATCGAGCAAGCGGCACCGCTCACGGCGCGCTTTCGCGAGGCCGGACGGTCGTTGTTCTTTGTCGGCGGCGTGGTGCGCGATCACTGGCTCGATCGGTCGCGCCCGGAGAACGATCTCGACGCAACCACCGATGCCCGCCCCGAAGAGATTAAGGCACTCGTTGCCAATCTCGCCGAAGCGGTATGGACCCAGGGCGAACGCTTCGGCACGATCGGTTGCACGATCGATGGCCAGATGTACGAGATCACCACCCATCGGGCCGAGGCGTATGACCCCGAGTCCCGCAAGCCAACGGTTTCGTTTGGGGATCGAATCGAGGACGACCTCGCCCGTCGCGACTTCACGGTGAATGCCATGGCCGTCGACCTTTTGACCGGCGACATGGTGGACCCCCACCACGGCCGGGCGGATCTCGCCGCCCGAATTCTCCGCACACCGCTCGATCCCGAGATCTCGTTCTCGGAAGATCCGTTGCGGATGTTGCGGGCCGCTCGATTTCACTCGGGCTACGACCTGGTGCCCACCCCCGAACTGGTCGAGGCGATGACCGCTCTCGTGCCCCGGATCGAGATCGTTTCGTCCGAACGGATTCGCGATGAGATCCAGAAGCTGATTCTGCTCGACACGCCGAGTAATGGCCTGGCGCTTCTTGCCCAGACGGGGCTTCTGGCCGCGGTGCTGCCATCGCTGAGTGACTATTCGCCTGACGATGCCCGGCTTCGCGGTGAAATGGTTGCGCAGGTTGCGCCGACCCCGGCCGCCCGCTGGGCCGCGTTGCTTGCTCCGGAAGGCATCGACCTCGCCACCTTACGGCGTCTCAAATTTTCGGGTTCGTTGACCACAGGAGTGATTTGGCTGGCCTCGTCATACCCGTGGGTGGTTGCCCCCGGCACGTGGTTGACCGACGCTCCGGCTCTGCGGCGCACGGCCGCGCTCACGCCCACGGCCCGAACGCTTGACGAGCTCTACGGTTGGGTTGGCGGGCTGCGATCGGCGGCCGCCCTCGATCATGATGATGTGGACGCGCACCGGCTTGCTTACGAATCGCTGCTCGCGGTCGAACCGGATCTGGGCGATCCTTTGCCTCTGCTCACAGGCGAAGCGGTGTGTGCGGTGCTGGGGATCGAACCCGGTCGTGCGGTGGGCGTGGCGATGCGCTGGCTACGCGACCTTCGTCTCGACGAAGGGCCCGTTGATGTAGTCGAGGCCGCCGATCGTCTGC
Organism: Candidatus Aldehydirespiratoraceae bacterium; assembly: GCA_047639555.1. GTDB lineage: Bacteria > Actinomycetota > Acidimicrobiia > Acidimicrobiales > Aldehydirespiratoraceae > JAJRXC01. The sequence goes on along the minus strand of JBLIOE010000015.1, from coordinate 16,545 downwards.
TGGCGTGGTGGCCGACCCGGCCTCTACCCGAATCCTTGGACAAGAACGACTAGACGCCGAGCTTTCGGGCCCGCACTACAAGTGTTTCGGGGAGCGCACCGCTGCTTCGACGCTCGAACAAGCTGTCGACGGCAAAGTTGGCTCGCCCGAGTGCCATGACGATCGCTTCGGCAGTGTGGACGAATCGATCACCGATCGGCTCTTCGGTGTCCCACGCCACCGGTGCCTCCGGGCGTCCACACAGCAAAACCGGGTGCGGTACCGAGAGGACAAAGTGACCGTTCGGCCGGACCACCCGGTGGACCTGACGGAAAACTCGGTCGAGGTCCTGCACGAACGACAGCGATGTGATCGACAGGGCGAGGTCGACATGGTCGGCCGCCAGGAATGCGAGCTCCGCGGGTTGGGCCTGATGGAACTCGATGGTGACGGCTTCGTTCGCGGCGAGATCGCGGGCGGCGCCGAGCTGGGACACGTCGTTGTCCACCGCAATCACTCGAGCGCCGCGGCGAGCAAGGCCAACCGCAGTGTGGCCGAGACCGCAGCCCACGTCGAGGATTCGTCGCCCATTGACTTCACCGATCAGGCGGCGTTCGATCTCCGGACCGACCCCCGGTCCGAAGTCGACCGCGTCGAGAGAACGGACGATGTTGGGGTCGCGAGGATCATGGAGCGCCATGCTGGGAGTCTTGCCGCCATTCGACACGATCGTGTGGAGGGGTACCCTCAGGCTTCGTGAAGATGGGACTTACCGAAGCCGCTCGTGGCGGTAGCGCAGGCGTTGACTACCGCCTTGCCCGAGAGGCGACTCTGCAGGCATGGCGAGAGGGCGACCTGTCGACCGAGCAAGTATGCGACGCGCAACGAGAGCTCCAGCGCAACGCTGAGTTCTGTGGTGTTGATATCGGGAACCCTTGCCCCGTCTGTGAACACGAGGCACTTGTCGAAGTCACCTATGTGTTTGGCCCGTGGCTACCGAAGCACGGTCGCTGTGTCACCAGCGACAAAGAAATGGCCCGCCTCAATGCTCGTAAAGCCGCGAGCCAAGGGTTTGTCGTCGAAGTGTGTACCGACTGCGGCTGGAACCATCTGACCCGCAGCCGAGCCCTCGGCGGCTGACCAAATGACAACTCGACCGGCTGGCCACTCGAAAGCATCATTGGAGTGAAGAAACGCAAAGTTCTCTCGATCGGCCTTCTGGTGGCCGTCATGTCTACCGCTTGCCAAAAAGAAGTAGTTTCAGTCGGCGTACACAACACATGTTCGTTTTCTGTCGAGAGCAGCGACAAGGTCACCGACACGAGTGTCGGCTGGACCCCAATTGCCGCAGGAGCGCGGAGCAACGTGTATCAAGATGGGATCCGCGATTCGTATCGGGTGGTGATCCGCCGTAGCGAGTTCCGGTTCCGGGTGATTCAACGCTCTGAGCTGGCACCGGCCGAATCTGACTCCGTCTACGACATTGAGTACACGCTGACCGTCGCCGATTGCAACGAACTCGACCGGTGAAGCAGCCTCAGATTACCGCGCAGTCGATGAGCGAGTCGAAGGAGGTCGCCCTATCGGGGAGGATGCCGTCAGACGGCAGTCAACTCCGCAATCCCATTGGGTCCGGTTGAGTGCTGGTTTATTCGATGCCCTTTTCTAGGGCGTAACGAATCAGCTCTTGCTTGCGACTCAGGTGGAGCTTCTTCAAGATGTTGCGGACATGGTTTTCGACAGTCTTCTGGCTGATGAACAGCTCCGCGCCGATCGCCTTGTAGGTGTGACCCCGGGCCACGTGTTGCAGCACTTCTCGCTCACGCGGCGACAAACCCTCGTCGGGACTATCCACCTTCATCCGGCGAAACTCAGTGAGGACGAGTGCCGCGAGTGACGGTGAAAACACCGGCTCGCCGCGGGCGGCCTTCCAGAGTGCGAGCCGGAGCTCCTCGGGTTCGGTCGACTTCAGGAGGTATCCCTGGGCGCCGGCGGACACGGCGTCGAGGAGATCTCGCTCGGCTTCCGACACCGTGAGGATCACGATGATTGTGTCGTCGCCACATTCTCGAGCGACACGCAGACCTCCACCATCTGGCATGTGGAGATCACACAGGACCAGATCGGGTTTGTGTCGACGGATCTCGGCGATGGCCTCGCCCGCGTCGGCCGCTTCGCCAACCACCGTGAAGTTCTCGCCGAGGTCGGCCCGCACGCCGCTGCGCCAGATGGTGTGGTCATCGGCGATCACCACGCGTACGTGGGTGGGGTTGGTGGCGTTCATCAGATCCAGAATCGCACTTCTGTGCCGGCGGCGGCGGATGACACAACTTCGACGCGGCCACCGATGCGTTCGATCCGGTCATGAATCGAGTGCCGGAGTCCTTGTCCGGAGGGTGTTGTCGCCACATCGAAGCCGTCTCCGTCGTCGTTGACCGAGCAGAACACCTGGTACCCGTTGGGGTCGTCGTCGAGGGGTTCGGCGTAGACGACTACCCGTGACGCGTTGGCGTGTTTTGAGGCGTTCACGATGGCTTCGCTGACCGCACCGCCAAGCGCATGTTCGACATCGCTCGCGAGCGTGGGGAGGTCGTCGGGGAGCAGGGTCTGGACGGCCAGGTCATACCCCGCGGCGGCCCGGGCTGCCGCGGCCGCAACGGTGGCCGCGAAGCCATCACTATCGTCGGGTGTTCCCCATAGGTGGGCTCGAAGGTCGCGGTCTTGGCGGCGGGCGAGGTCCACGAGTTCTTGGTCGTCGGAGCGTCGTTGGATGACGGCGAGGGTTTGCAGCACGCCGTCGTGGAGGGTGGACGCGAGCTCTTCTCGGGCCCGAGCCGCGGAGATTTGAATCGACGCTTCGCGCAGTCGTGACATCAGCAGCGCCGCACCGATCCCGGCCAGGAAGTACAACGCAGACTTTGAGCCAACACCGACCCAGCTATCGTTGCCGCCCCGAACATTGAGTTCGCCCCACCAGCTGAGGGCCGCGAGGACAGCGGCGACGAGCACGCCGGCGCGCAGACCAAGCATCGCCCCGATGGTGAGAATGACCGCCTGCGGCCAGGCCCAGGGCAACGACTGCCTACGGGTTTCGAGATCGACGCCACCCCAGATCACGCCGTCGGCCAGAAGTAGTCCACCGGCGATCGTCGCCTCGACCACCATGGTTCGCCGCAGCATCAACCAACCGCCGTCGTTGCGAGCGGCCAGGGTGCTGAACACAGTGAAAGCGGCGGCGGTCCCGAGTATCGGAATCGCGAGCCCGGGCCGAGTGAGGTGTTCGCGTTGGAAGAACAACGCAACGGCCGCCCACGAGATGGTCAACCAGCGGTACGCAACGATGCCACGCAGAATGCCGATCTCGAGCGAACGGTCGAGTGGAACGAGCGGAGCGGTGAGGGCGGCCACGAGGTCCACAGTACGCGCCCCTTGAGGTTCTCTAAGGCGTTCGCTACCATTCGTCTTACCGCCGGCAGCACTCGTGCGCTGGACGGGAAAGGAGTCAGACAATGGGCAAACTCACCGCCCCAGCAATCGCTGCTCACAAGACGCGTGATGGCAAGGACCCTCTGGTGATGGTCACCGCCTACGACGCGCCCGGCGCCCGTATGGCGAGCGAGGCCGGCGCCGACATGATTCTCGTGGGCGACAGCCTTGCGATGGTCGTGCTCGGCTACGACGACACGCTCCAGGTCTCCATCGACGACATGTGCCATCACACTGCCGCCGTGGCTCGGGCCAAGCCCGACTGCCACATTACCGGTGACATGCCTTGGATGAGCTACCACGTGTCTCCCGAGGAGACAGTGCAGAACGCGGCCAAGCTCATGCGGGCCGGTGCCCACTCGATCAAGCTCGAAGGTGGCCGTAAACGTCTCCCGATGATCGAGCAGATCATTGATGCCGAGATCCCGGTGATGGGCCACATTGGTCTCACCCCGCAGTCGATCCACACGATGGGTGGCTTCAAGGTGCAGGGCAAGCAGGCCGAACACGCCCGCAAGCTTGTGCAGGCCGCAAAGTCGCTGGCCCATGCCGGTTGTTTCGCGGTGGTTCTTGAGGGTGTTCCGCTTCGCGTGGCCGAGATGGTCACCGATGCGATCGATGTCCCCACTATTGGGATCGGCGCGGGAATTCACTGCGACGGTCAGGTGCTCGTTTACCACGACCTCTTGGGTATCGAGGATCGTTTCGTGCCGAAGTTCGTGCGTCGCTACGCCGACATCAAGACCCAGTCCGTCGAGGCCATTCAGGCCTACGCCGACGATGTCCGGTCGGGTTCGTTTCCCAACCACGACGAGAGCTACCACATGGCCGACGACGAGGCCGAAGAACTCCACCTTTACGGAGCGGGCTGAACAAGGTTCGACCCGAAGGGTGCGGGCGACTAGCGTTTTTATATGCGCCGTCGACTGCTGTTCCCCCTTCTTGGGTTCGTCCTGATCGCTGCCGCGTGCAGTGACGACTCGGGGAGTGGCGATGTTTCGCCGCCCGAGACCACGACGACCGCCGCTCCCACCACCGAAGTGCCGACCACCACCACGACAAAAACGCCCGTGCCGGTGCTGCCGGACTACACCGACGAGCTCTCGGCCCTGCCGTCGTCACCTAACGACGCCACTCTGCCCGATGTCGATCCCGATAACAGCGGCGGCGTGTATGGATTCAGTCGCTACGTCTACCAGAGCGCGGGCGATGAGATTCTGCCGAGCCTGATCGAAGGGCCGCAGGGTTTCCAGACCCGATGCCAAGACGTCGTGCTCGACTGTTCCTACCTGGAGCTTTCGGCGCTCTACGACAGCGGTCAAGAAATCCCGGCGTATCTCCGGATGGATCGCGACACCCTCGGCGAACTCGTCGACGAACTCGGCCAGACCGAGGACTATCTGGCCCAGTTCGAGACCATCGACGATGCGTGCGCGGCCGGAATGTTCGTGAGTTCCGGTCAGTCACCCAACATGGGCATCCATTTCTACGACGTTCGAGCGGGCAACGGGTTCGACCCCGCTCATCCGCAGATGATTCTCTTTGCCAAGGAAGGCAATGAGGGTCGGGGCGGAGCCCAGCTCGGTGCCTGTGTGAATGGTGCTTGGACGGGAGATAGCGAGGGCTACGAGGCGGTTGGTGTGGTGTTCAACGTGGCGCAATCCGATGAACATCCCGCTGGGTTCGCCGGCGATCTCGACAACTGGCATATCCACTTCAACCTCTGTCAAGGTGCCAACGTTGGCGCGGTCGCCACCCGTGAGATCTGTGAAGAGGCGGGCGGAAGCTGGCAGGCCGAAACGAACAGCTGGATGATGCACGCCTACGTGGCCCCCAGCTTCGACGCTCAGGGCGGGGTGTTCTCGATGTTCAACCCTTCGATCTGGCCGGTCACCGATCCGGCTCGGATGGAAGAGAACTTCACCATCCCCAGCGGCGATGGCACCGTGGCGGCACCCATCACTAACTTCGACTTCGGCGACATCGTTGTGGAAGCCGGCGACACCGTCCGTTTCGCCAACACCGACAGCGTGCCCCACACGGTCACTGCAGGCTCCGCTTTCTTGCCCGAGTTGGATTTCTTCGACAGTGGGCTTCTTGGTACCACCGACACCTTCGACCTCAGCTTTGAGACCGCCGGTGAGTACGACCTGTTCTGTGTGTTGCACCCCGAAATGACCGCAACGGTCACGGTGAGCTAGAGGTTCCACCAGGGCGACATGGCGAACTCGATTGATTTGGTGAACGCCAGCACTGATCGTGGATGCGGTTCGAGGAAGTCGGCCCACTGGCTCGAGTCGGTGATGGTCGCGGTCGCGGGATCGAGCTCGACCATGGCGGCGTCGGCGAGGCCGGCGTCGTAGAAGGTGCGATCGCACACGCCGTTGCGCCAGTAGATGTAGTCGTTTGCGGTCACCCACTGATGCGCTGAGCGAGCCGAAGGCGCGTCGGGCGGAATCGTGACCGTGCAGCGGAGCTCGCTCGTGGCACTCGCTCCGGCGAAGAGTTCCAGGTCTCCGTCGTTGGCCGTGTAGCCGACGTGGCCCTTTACGGTGAACAGGTCGACCGAGTCGAGCGTGCCCTTTTCACACTCGGCATCAACGACCATGTAACGAGGCACCCCATCGCTGTCGAACACATAGGTTGACCACTCAGCCCGAATGCCGGTGGCTAGACCCGACACTCGATACATGTTGAGCGTGAGGCAGTAATACGGCTCATCGGTGTCGAGGCAAGCCATCGGTGCGAGTGGCATCGGCACGGCGATGTAGCGCTCGAAGGCTTCCACCTGGTCTTCGCGAATCGCGAAGTTCAGGTAGATCGACGGCGGATCGTTCTCAACGGTGAAACGCACGAGCGGCTTCTCACGACCAAGCAAGACAAGAATGGCGTCTTTGAACAGCAGCTGAGAGTAGAGGAAGCGCTTCGCGGCGACCCGGCCACGGCGCTTCCACTTCGTCAAAGGCACAGGTTTCATGCCCGGCAACCTATTCAGTCTGGCTGTGAAGTGGCCAGTAGGGCGCTGATCAGGGCGTCGATTTCGTCGTGGGTGTTGAAGATGTGGACCGACGCTCGGATCATGGGTGGAAGGTTGCGGGCCATGGTGTCGAGCAGGGCACTGCCGGGCGGCTGCACGCTCACGTTGATGCGCTGGGCTTGGAGCTTTGTCTTCAGCTCGTCGAGGTCGCGGTCGCCGAGAGAGAAGGTGACGATGCCACATTTCTTGGTGCCGAGGTCGTGGACGAGAGCGCCCGGCACCTCTTCGATCAGTCGCTCGCGAAAGCTGTCGGCGAGCTCGGTGATGCGAGCCTCGATGGAGGGCAGTCCCCAGCCGAGCGCTTCATCGACGGCGTGGCCGAAACCGAGGAGTCCGGCCCACCCTTTTTCCCACACTTCGAATCGCTGGGCATCGGGTTTCAGTTCGTAGGTGGATCCGTCGACCCAATGTGCCGCGTCGTGGTCGACCATCGCCGGGTGCATGGTCTCAAGGACGGATTGGCGGACGTAGAGGAACGCCGTACCCCGCGGGCCGCGCATGAACTTGCGGCCGGTGGCCGTGAGTGCGTCACACCCGATCGCCTCGACATCAAGTGGAAGCTGCCCGGCTGATTGACACGCATCGAGGAGATAGGTGATGCCGTGGGATCGAGCGATCCGGCCCACTTCGACGACCGGGTTCACGAGTCCGCCATTGGTGGGGACGTGATTGATCGAGATGAGCTTCACGCGCTCGTCGGCCATCAACTCGAGCGCCTCGACATCGATCTCGCCGGCGCCATTGTTGGGTACCACCTCAACAGTGGCGCCCGTCTTCTCGGCGATGTGGAGATAGGCGACATAGTTCGCGCCGTACTCGGATTGAGTCGTGAGAATTCGATCGCCGGCGGCGAAGGGTAGTGAATAGAGAAACAGATCGAACGCCGAGGTGTTGCTCGTGGAGAGCGCAATCTCGGTGGGTGCGGCGTTCAGCAGCGTGGCGATCGATCGATAGATCCCGTCGATGCGGCCTTGCTCCTGTGCGTGGGCTTCGTAGCCGCCGATACGCGCCTCGAGTTCGAGGTGTTCGATCTGAGTACGCAGCGTCGCATCGCTCGGAAGGGCGGCGCCCGCGTTGTTGAAGTGGATCAGATCGCGGCAACCGCGGGTTTCGGCCCGAGCGCGGGCGACATCAATAGGTACCCCGTGAGACATGCCCGGAGACTATTCGCAGTCCAGGCCAACATCGGCCTGGATTCCGGTGTGATCGGAGACGAAGTAGAGGCCGTCAACAGGTTCGGCGAGAGGGAGATTGGCCCACACCCCAGTGTTGGTGCCATCACCGTCTTCATCGGCGGCCTCAACAAGCAGGGTGCATCCCTCCGGCGGTCGAGCCAGCACGAAGTCGATGCGCCGCTGCGGAATGTTGTCGGCCCGGTCGAGACCGGCATAGTCCGATTCGCGGTCGTTGCCGATGCCCGTGGTGCAGCCCACCCCACCTTCCTCAGGGCATTCGGCGTTGCCGGCCGCGAGGTGGGTGTCGATGAAACCAGCGTCGAGGAGCACCTCGATACGAGGTTCGTCGATTCGTTTGTTGAGGTCGCCGATCACAAGCTGCAATGAACCGGCTGCTGCGTTTGTGTCGAGGAACGCCAACGCCTCGTAAGGGTGGCAGTCGCCGAGGTTGCTGCCCGCGGGGCAGGCATCGAGGCAGGTGGTGGAGAGTTGCGCTCCACTACAGGGCGGGTTGAACGAGTTACTGGCGAAGTGGGTACTGAAGACATCCACGGTGACCCCGTCGCCCGCATCGAGTTGGGCCCAATGGGCCGACCAGACGGGTGCGCCCGCCAGCTCAACACGGCCGTCGGCGAGGACCGGGAGCGACGTGAGGATCATCTCCTGATCGGGGAGGCCGAGATCTTCGGTGAGCAGCACATGGTTGCCGTCGCACAGGAAGGGCAGTTGCTCGGGAATCACTTCAAACCAGCGAGCCGCGATCTCCTGCAGCGCGACGATTTCCGGACAACCGACGTCCTCTTCCAGCTGGGACCAGAGGATCTCGACCCGAGCCTCGATGTTGCACTGATCGGTGTATTCGGCGCAGCCAGAGATCGGCGGCACCAAACCGTGGAGCACGTTGATCGTGGCGACCTCCACGTTCCAAGTATCGACGGGTTCGGTGGTGGTGGGCGGGGCGCTGGTAGTTGAAGGCTGGGTGGAGGGTGTCGTGCTCGTGGTGTCGGCGGACGCAACGGGGTCGTTGGTGTCGCTGCAGGCTGCTGCAATGGTGCAAAGCACAAAGACGATGGCGCCGACGCGGAACTTCACAACGCGGCAGCCATCGCGGCGACGGCGGTATCGGCCCGGTCTTCGATCGGGTCACCGTGTCCGACCAGCAGGGTGTTGTACGAGAGCCCGGCGAGTCGACGGACGGACTCGTGGGCCTGGTCGAGATTCTTCGCGAAGCGCTCGGCCGGGCCTTGCCCCCCGCCGTCGGTGGTCACCATCGCATCACCGGCATACGCCGTGGCGTTGGTGGCCCTATCCATCACTTCGCCGTTCGACCCAATGTGGTCGCTCTGGAGATGAGTGAGAAAGATGTGGGTGACGTTGCTGTAGTTGAGCCCGATGTCGGCCAGTGTGTCACCAATGTCGTCGGCGCTGCCGGCCAGGCCGGTGTCGACGATTGCGACTTCGGTGCCCCCGGCCAGGACTTGGGCCGAAATGCCACCCCAGGTTTGCTTGGGCCCAGGTGAGCGGTGCTGGCGTGGGCCTCGCATGGTCGGCATGAAGATGGGGCCGTCGCCAACACCGTGGTGATGGTGGTGGTCGACCGGGGTGCCGTCAGAACGATGGTTGCCGCACATGGGCCAACGCTACGCGTCGGTCGGCGGCTAGTGCGAACGAACAGGACCAGCGGTTGCGAGAATCGGCCGGTAGGGGCAGCACCTCAATGCGAAACACATGTGACCACCCTGTCGTAGGGCGATGCCGGCGACGGAAACTGAAGCGGTGCCCATCCCTCCTTCCGAGAACACGGTCTTTGAGAACACGGTCCATGTGCTGGTCGTTGATGATCACGCGGGATTTCTCGATGCGGCGGCGCGGGTAGTGGAAGCAACAGAAGCGTTTGTGATGGTCGGCGCGATCGAGTCGGGTGAAGCGGCGCTTGCGTTTTTGAGTGGCGAGGAGGTCGACCTTTTGATCCTCGACCTCCGTTTGGGCGACGAGGGTCAACTCGATGGCATCGGGACGGTGCAGCGATACGCGTCGGGAGGAGGCGAAGCCCGCATTTCGTTGATGTCGACCACTCAGCGAGAAGACCTCCCCGACGGTGCGCTTGATGCTGTAGATCACTTTTTTCCCAAAGAGGAATTCTTGCTCCGGGCGTTGGATCACTTGTGGCGCGTTGGGATCCGCGAAAACCCCCAACGTGAACACGGCGCTCGACGAGGGGATAGCCGACGCGGCCGAGTTCCTGTCCAAACGGCACCGGACCTCGCTTCAAGCGACGTGGGTTGCGGGCGGGATCTTTGTGGTGTTGGGCCTTGCCCTGGGTTCTGTCTGGGGAGTGGTGTTGGGCGGGATTACTCTCGCCGTGAATGCCTTGGGCATTCCGGCCCTAGCGGCGTATCGGCGTATCGGCGAGGCGAGCTCAACAAGAGACTTTTGATCACCATCGGCGGAACCTAGGGCCTGACGATTCCAGTGGTAGCGATTATCCCGGAAGCGTTCCCGATCATGATCGTGAACGTGATCGGTCCGCAGATCCTGGCGGCGACTTTTCTTGAACAGCAGGTTGTACGTCGTTTAATATCGGCTATTTTGCGGCCGATGCCGAGCGGGTGCGTATCGAGCGCAACATCCACGACGGTGGACGGCAACGCCTGGTCGCCCTTGCCGTGTAACTCAATCTCGCGGCCCAGCTCGCCGAGGAGGGCCGGCCGCCGACGTCGGAATTCCTGAAGTCGCTGCATGACGCCACCATCGCAGCCGTCGAGGAGCTCGGAGAGTTGGCCCAGGGCATCTATCCCGCGATACTCGCAGAACGAGGGCCGGTGGATGCGCTCCAGACCACCTGGCGCCGGTCGATCCAGACCGTGGTGGTCGGGGCGGGCATGGTCTCCATCGAGGACCTATCCGTGGAAGCGGCCATCTACTTCGTCACACTCGAGGCGATTCAGAATGTGGCCAAACCCGCGACCGATGAGACGACGGTGACGATCACGCTCCAACAAGGCGACAACCTGGAGATATTGGTTATCGACGATGGCCCCGGCTTCGACGTCGAGGCTCACGGACGCTCACGAGGATTGACGGACATGGCCGATCGGGTGGCCGCCCTTGGCGGTGAATTGACGCTCGTGAGTGCGCCTGGCGAGGGACCACAATCACTGCTTCGGTACCGCTCGGCGGGAGGCTTGCGTCATGAGCGTGTCAATCGTAATCGCCGACGACAGCCTGCTGATGCGTGAAGGTGTCCAGATGCTGCTTGATGCCTATCGACGGAACACCCGTTGTTGCGCAAGCCGAAGATCTGCCGTCGCTGATGGCGGCGGTCGATGAGCATCGCCCGGATGTGGTGATCACCGGCTTCACCGATCGACAACTCACGCCCCGCGAAAGCGAGGTACTCGGGCTGATCGCCGAAGGACTGAAAAATGCCGGAATCGCGTCCCGGCTGGTTCTGAGCGAGAAGGCCGTCGAGATACACATCAACTCGATCTTCTCGAAGCTGCAGCTCGGCGATGAGCGCGACACCCACCGACGGGTGCGGGCCGTGCTGCTCTGGCTCGCGGGCGAGATCGCACGCGTTGCTTGGCTAGGCGTTGGAGCGGATGAAGCGGCCGAGGAACGCGGCCATTTGTTCGCGGGTGACGGAGTCCGCCGGTGAGTAGGTGGTGGCCGAGGTGCCGCTCGCGTTTCGAAGGGTCAAGTGTGGGCCGCGGCGTTCTCCTGCACCGGTAGCGAGACGTTGGCGCGGATTGGTTGACCGCTTGCGGTAGGCGCTGGCGCGTGTCACACCCCATCCATAAGGTGCTGGACATGCGCTTGACCGATAGCCTTGGTTCGTTCTCGGCGAATCCTCGTCGTGGATATACAACTAAGCCAACCCCTGCCCCGGGAAGGGGCCCCGCTGTGCGGGTCCAGAGGAGGTGAGCTCGTGACAATCACGCGGGCCTATGAACTTATGGTGATCATCGATAGCGACGTCAATGAAAATGACGTCCAAAAGGTGATCCCACGTACCGAAGGTTTGATCACCGATGAAGGTGGCCGGATCGCATCGACCGATAACTGGGGTCGTCGCCGTTTCGCGTACGAGATCAACCACAAGGCCGAAGGCAACTACGTGGTCTGGGAGATCGTGACCGAGTCAGCCGGTCTTCCCAACACGGAGCGCCAGCTTCGTCTCGCGGACGACATTGTCCGTCACAAGTTGTTCCGTCTGCCCGAGAAAGAAGCCGCCAAGCGTGGCCTCTTTGGTGGCGAATCGGAGCCAGCAGCAGAGCCGGCTGAAGCCGGCTGATCGGAAGAGGTACCGAGATGGCATTCGACAACACAATCACCGTGGTGGGAAACGTCACCCGTGATCCTGAGTTGCGCTTCACCCAAGGCGGCATGGCCGTCGCGAACTTTGGCGTCGCCTGGAACAAGAAAAAGGCAGACGGCGAAGAAGAGGTTTCGTTCTTCAATGTGAGCTGCTTCCGGCAGCTCGCGGAGAACGTCGCTGAGTCGATCACGAAGGGCTCGCGTGTCGTCGTATACGGCATGCTCCAGCAACGAAGCTGGGATACCCCCGACGGCGATCGTCGTTCTGCAGTGGAAATCGTGGCCGACGATGTCGCTCCGAGCCTCAAGTGGGCATCGGCAGAGATTCGTCGCAACGAGTTCCGCGGCGAAGGTGGCAACGCAGCAGGTGGCAACGCAGCAGGTGGCAACGCCGGTGGTGGCAGTGGTGGCGCAAGTCGTCCAGCCAGCAACGAAGCCCCGCCCGCATACGACATGGACGAGGAGCCGTTCTAGCCCCCTCGGGCGAGAACGCACTCCACACAAGAATTAGAGAACGGAAAAACGCAGAATGGCTAAGGTCAAAAAGCGCGGTAGCTCAAAGAACGTAAAGAATGAGCGCCGTGGCAAGAAGAAGGTCTCGATCCTCTCCTCGGAGAAGATTGAGTACGTCGATTGGAAGGATGCAAACCTCCTTCGTCGGTTCATGTCCGAGCGAGCAAAGATTAAAGCTCGTCGTGTGAACGGCAACGACAGCCAACAGCAGAAGCTGATTGCAGACGCAATCAAGGTCGCTCGTGAGATGGCCCTGGTTCCCTACGCCAACAAGGTCACCACCCAACGCAGCAACCGCGATCGCGGTGAGCGTGGCGGTCGTGCTGATGGTCCCGCACCTCGTCCGAGCGGTCCGCCGCCCGCGAGTGAAGAGGGCGAAGAGGGAGCCGACAATGCTGAAGTCGACACCACCGAAATTGAAGGCGTCACCATCGATGGCGATCAGGCCACCGTTGCCGACGCCATGAGCGAGGAGACGGAAGCGTGAAAGTAATTCTCCGTCAAGACGTGAATGGACTTGGCCAAAAAGGCGATATCTGTGATGTCGCCGATGGTCATTTCCGCAACCTCCTGGGTCCTAACGGTCTCGCGATGAAAGCCACCAAGGGTGCTGAGGCGCAAGCCGAAGCAATGCGCCGTTCGGCGAGCATGAAGAACGCGGCGAGCCGCGCGGAGGCTCAAGAGGTCGCCACCAAGCTCGTCCCGTCGGTCATCACAATCTCCGCGAAAGCGGGCGACGGTGGTCGACTCTTCGGTTCAGTCGGTGCCGCGGAGATCGTGGAAGCGGTCGAAGCCCAAACTGGTGTTGTTGTCGAGCGTCGCTCGCTCAACCTCGAGACTCCCCTCAAGGACCTCGGCCAGTCAATGGTGATGTGCAAACTCCACCCCGAGGTGGAGTTCCCCATCACTGTCGACATCGTCGAGGAGTAATCGGACATGAGCGGGCGGTCACCTCATCAACGGGGTGACCGCCTTGCTGTCCAATCGCAGAAGGCGTCGTTTCGGCCGAACCTGCGCCGCAATCCCCACCCATCCACAGGGTCATCCACAGTCCGACCTGGGTGTATACAAGATCTATCCACAGAATACGGCCGCGATTTCCCCCGGTTTTCAGCTGATTCCCCCTGGTTCCACACAGGGTCCAGCAGCCAGGCTCTTCTGTCGGCAGCGGGAGCGGAACACATATGGTCATGAGCGAGTCAGACACCGCGAGAACGGCGCGGGTCCCGCCCCACAACTTGGAAGCCGAAGAGTCGCTGCTCGGTGCCATGTTGCTGTCACGCGACGCCATCGCTGACGCAGTTGAAGTTTCGTCGGTCGAGCACTTCTATCGACCGGCCCATGCTCACGTCTTCGAGGCAATCACGGCGCTCTACGCCGCCGGCGACCCGGTTGACCCGGTCACCGTTGCCGAGGAACTCGACCGCGCCGGGGTGCTCGAATCGATTGGTGGTCTGGATGGGCTCATCAGTCTCCAGGTCCACACCCCTGCCACCTCCAACGCGGGGAAGTACGCACGGATCATTCAAGAGCGGTTCACCCTGCGAAAGCTCATTGAAGTTGCGGGTGAGATTGCGGAGATTGGTTACGGCCGACCTGATGATGTCGCCCGGGCAGTCGATGAAGCCGAGAACAAGATGTTCCAGGTAGCCCAGGGCCGAGTCGCCGACACCATGGGCGAAATCCGCGATCTGCTCGATGCCACCCTCGACCGCCTCGAACAGCTCTACGAGGCCGGCGAAGGAATCACTGGCACACCAACGGGTTTCATCGATCTCGACGAATTACTTTCGGGCTTGCAGCCCAACGCGTTACTGATCATTGGTGCTCGTCCGGCCATGGGCAAGACTGCATTGGCGCTGAATATGGCGGCCTACGCCGCCGTTCATGCCAACCGCCCCACTTTGGTCTTCAGCTTAGAAATGGGCCATCTCGAACTCACTCAGCGGTTGCTGTGTTCCGAGGCCAACGTCGACGCCAAGAACATGCGTGACGGCAACCTCAAAGAAGAAGACTGGACCCGGATCTCCAACGGCATTGGCCGGCTCGCCGAGTCGCCACTGTGGATCGATGACAACCCGAACCTCACCATCATGGAGATTCGTGCCAAAGCGCGGCGGTTGAAAAGCCGCACCGGCGACCTGGGCTTGATCGTGGTCGACTATCTCCAGCTCATGACCGGCCGCGCCGGTGCCGAGAGTCGCCAGGTCGAGGTGGCCGAGATCAGTCGTGGTCTGAAGATCTTGGCCCGTGAGCTGCAATGCCCGGTGGTTGGTTTGTCGCAGCTCTCAAGAAATCTCGAGATGCGCCAAGACAAGCGACCGATGCTCGCTGATCTTCGGGAGTCAGGCTCGATTGAGCAGGACGCCGACGTGGTGATGTTCCTCTACCGCGATGAGGTTTACAACCCCGGTAGCGAGAACGAAGGCATGGCCGAGCTCATTGTTGCCAAGCATCGAAACGGGCCTACAGGCACGATCAACCTGGGGTTCCTGCCGCGCTTCACTTCATTCAAGAACCTCACCCGCCGCGACGTCTGACGTTGCTGGCAGCAACCGCCCACGCGTCGAAGGCTCAGCGCAGCAGAGTGGGCTTCGCAAACAGGAAACCCTGAGCGAAACCGATGTGGCAGCGCAACACTGCCTCGAGCTGGGTTTCGCGTTCGAGTGCTTCGGCCACGAGTTGGTAGCCGTGGGCGTGCAGCTCATCGGCGGTCATCTCAAGAATGTCTCGGACAGTGGAATCGTCGGCCGCCATCGTGAGCGCAGGGTCGAGCTTCACGATTGATCCGGTCGGCAACCAGCCCGAATTCGGATTCGTGTCGGAGGCGCTGCCGCGATGATCGTCGAGGTCCAGGATGGCGCCGGCATCGACGAGAGGGCCGAGGCAGTCAACCGCGGCGCGGCAGCTCTCGGATCCAAGACGGTCTGAGATCTCGAGCATCAATTCGGTAGCGTCGACGCCGTAATTCGCGAGATGAGATTGAATTTCGGTGCTGATGGATGGCCGGGCGAGCTGCGTCCCGTGCAGGCTGAGGGCGAATCGACCACCCTGTTGCCGCTGAATGCTGTTGGCCCACGCACTGATCGAGAGTTCAGCGGCCCACTGCGGGTGTCCTAGATGCCTTGCGCGTGAATCTCCAGACGGTCCCAACCTGCGGCGAACTCGGCCCGGAGGTCAGTTGGCTCGTGCAGTGTGTTGTGAGATCAATGTAGAAGACCCGCACAGACCGGATCGACCAGGAATGAACGTTGCCGAAGTCTGAACCGCGTCATTAGGGCGGTGGACCCAATGGTGAAGTGACCGATGTACCTTCGTGTAGTGCGGCCCGTTTTGTTGATTCTTGTTGGAGTTCTGGCCGGAATCCTTGTCGTGCTCGGGCTGGCGGCGCTCGTGGCCGACGATGAGACGCCGGCGGAGCCTTCGAGTGATGTGCTCGAAGTGGTCTTTCCGGCTGTTGCGCATGACGACGACGACGCGATAGCGCTCACCGTCGCCTGGAATCGTTGGCGGACAGCCTCGTTTGTGAGCTCAGGCACGTGGACCCGCACGCTGGATGGTGTTGATGCGCCGCTCACCGGCGACACCTACACGGCGCAGGACCCTCCCCGAAGGCTCGTGATTCGTTTGGGTGGGGTGCTTGAGCAGATCGATGGTGATCTCAGGACCTGTGATGGGTCCGCCGAGGGTGTGATCGTTCCGGCGTGCACCGATGCCAGCGGACAACGGGGATACGACGATCGGGTCTTGGCGGAAATGCTGCTGGTTGTCGGCTACGTGATCGGCGAGTCGCGGATCTATGACGTTGCGGCGATCGATGGCTGTTTCCAGGTGGAGCTTCGGCCGGCGGCATTGCGCTCTCCGTGGGGTCGAGCCGCGGAGTTCTGTTTCGATGAGAGCAGCGGCGCGTTGTGGTCGAGCCGTGTACGGCGCCAGACGGCGACTGACTTCGAGCAGACGACGGCAATCCGTGAGGAAGTGGCCGACACCGACTTCTAACGCAGAACGCCACCCCAATAAGGGTGGCGTGTGGTCCGC
>JBLIOE010000014.1:0-77622 GCA_047639555.1 Candidatus Aldehydirespiratoraceae bacterium | reverse complement strand
TCTGTTCGCCGCCGCGTGCGGTGACGACAGCTCAACCGACAACCAGGATCCAACAACGGACTCCGTACCGGCGGCTGACGACGACATGACCGACGACGACATGACCGACGACGACATGACCGACGACAACATGACCGACGACGACATGACCGACGACGAGGGTTGACGCTCGCCGGTCGGGGCGGGACCCTCGACCCGCTCCGACCAGTTCGCCTTCTCTACGAATTCGCTACTGAAGACGTCCAACTGAACGAGCGCTGACACCCGGCTGCTGATGTCGATGCCGGTCCATAGCGGAGGGTTCCGACCGGGTCGAACATCGGGCCCTATTTCTCGAAGAGAGGTATGTGCGCGTCACCCAGGAAGTGGGTCTCATTGAAGCTTCGGACCGTGATGCTGTCACTCGACGACGACGCAAGCATGCGCGAGAGGCCGCAATAGTCGGGTGTGAAACGAAGCGTGTCTTCGATGCCGAGCATGTGGGCGAACCACACGGACGTGACCATGCCGTGACAGAAGACCGCGACGCGCTTGCCGGAGTTCTCGGCGATGATCTGTTGGAAGGCGGCCGTGACACCGGCGATCCAACTGGCCTTCTCATCGTCGGCGAGGGCCGAGAGCGGATCGCTCCATGCCTCGTCAGAGCCACCCGCCTTGATCAGGGCGCGGGTGACTTCGGCGGGCACATACGTCGAATCGTGCCGGTCATACTCAGCCACACCGTCGACAACGACGGGATCCACACCGAGCATTCGGGCCAGCGGAGCGGCAGTTTGACGGGCCCGGGCGAGTGGGCTCGTGACGATCAGATCGATCTTCTCAAGGGCCAGGTGAGCGCCAACTCGTTCCGCCTGTTGGTGCCCGATCTCCGCAAGGTTCGGGTCCGCAGCCCCGTCGGCGTCTTCGATGTGCTCGGGGCGTCCGTGACGAACGATCACAAGTTCCATGCCGCATTCCTCGTATCGCTGGCTGCTGCGCGACACTAACGAGATGCAGGGACTCATCCTCGAAGGAACCACCGAAGACAGCGTTCGCCTGTCGGACAGCGTCGAACTCAGCCAAAAGGATCTCAATCCTCGCCAGGTGCGAGTGGAGATTAAGGCCGCCGGTGTTTGCGGCTCCGACCTCAGCTGTGTGCACGGCAAGTACTACATGCCGACGCCGCTCGTTCCCGGCCACGAGGCTGCGGGCGTGGTGGTTGAGGTTGGCGGTGCCGTCACCTACTGCCAGGTCGGCGATCACGTGATCTTGTCCACCTTCTCCAACTGTGGCCACTGCGGCGACTGCGAGAGCGGCAACCCCGGCAACTGCGCAACCTCGATGGGCAACATCACCCAGCCCTACAACGAAGGCGAGCAAGCGCTCTACAACTTCGCGGGCATTGGTGCGTTTGTGCAGGAAACCATCGTCAGCGAAAACCAGTGCATCCCGATTCCGAAGGAGATGCCGCTCACCGCCGCCGCCCTGATTGGTTGTGGCGTGATGACTGGTGCCGGCGCGGTGTTCAACCGAGCCAACCTCCAAATCGGCGATACGTGCGTGGTCATCGGTGCCGGTGGTGTTGGTCTCAACGTGATCCAGGCCGCCAAACTTTGTGGCGCCTCGCAGATCATCGCCGTCGACCGGGTTCCCGAGAAGGAAGCCTTCGCAACCGACTTCGGCGCCACCGACTTCATCCTCGCCGACGAGGGTGTCGACGTGATGAAGGAAGTCATGGCCCTCACCGGCCGCGGCGTCGACCATGCCTTTGAGGTCGTCGGGAGCACTCAGCTCCTCGCGGACTGCATTTCGATGACCCGACCCGGCGGCAACATCTGCGCCGTCGGCGTGCCCGATCTCACCGCGTCGGTCACCTACGGTTTCCAGTCGCTGCATCAGAACAAGAACCTGATGGGTATTCGTGCCGGTGGCGCTCGCCCTCGTAAGGACTTCCCAATGCTGGCCAACCTCTACATGAAGGGTCAGCTCAAGCTCGACGAGCTGATCTCCAACACCGCCGGCCTCGACGGTCTGCAGGCCGCGTTCGACGCCATCAAAGAAGGCAAGGAAGCCCGCACCGTCCTCTTGCCGAACGGCTGATTCACCTTGACTCGTCGTCAACCCCGCTGGGCCGAATCCCGCGTCGTTGGCGACGAGCCGGACTATCGCTTCACGCTCGCCAACGAACGAACGTTTCTCGCATGGATTCGCACCTCGCTCGCGCTTGCCGCGGGCGGACTTGGTGTCATCAATCTGATCGACGATCTCTACGGCCAAGAGTTCATCGGTCTTGGGCTCCTCACCCTCAGCCTGCTCACCGCATCCACGGCCTATCGCCGTTGGACCAACAACGAACGTTCGATGCGGCTCGGTGAACCGCTCCCGACATCGAGGCTCCCGGCGCTCATCGCGACCGGCACAGCCGCGCTGGCGATCGGCGCTGCGGTCCTCTTCATTCTGGACGGGCGTTAGTGGTGCAGGAACGCCGTTGGAGCACCGTCGTTGATCCGGGGCTTCAGCAGGAACGCACCGCGCTGGCCTGGGAACGAACCGCGATCGCGGTGATGGTCTCGGGCGTACTGCTCGCTCGCTCCGCCGCAAACACCGCCCACTGGACCATCGCTCTCGCCGGCCTTCTCCAAACCGTCATCGGCGGCGCAATCCTCATATGGGCGGGCGTGCACTACACCGAACTCCGCGGGCCCCTCCTCGAAGGATCCGACGTGGTCCATCCAACGGCAACCCGACTCGTTGGGCTCAGCACGGTTGCCTTCACGGCGATTGCGTTGACACTCGCGCTGATCGAAGTCGCCCACTAACCCGGGGGTCAGACACCCGCACTTTCTCAGAAGGTGCGGGTGTCTGACCCCGGGAGCACTTTCTTGGGGAGGGGGTGGCGGTAGAGCTTCGCCGCATTTTCGCTGCAGATCATTCGAAGTTCATGCGCGGGCAGATCGCCCCACGCGTCTTCGATGACTCGCTGCGTATTCGGCCAAGTGGAGTCGCCGTGGGGATAGTCGGTCTCGACACAGATGTTCTCGACGCCGATCACGTCGCGGGTGCGAATGGTTGACGGATCATCGATCGTGCAGAACCAGAAGTTTCGCCGCAGCACGTCGGCCGGGCGTTCGGGCCACGACTTCCCGTAGCCACTGCGGTCGACGATGTTATCGAGCCGATCGATCAGCATCGCGACCCAACCAATTCCGCCCTCGCTCATCGCAATCTTGAGCGTCGGGTGTTTGAGCGGATACTCCGACCACAACCACTCCGCGCACGCGCCGAGGGAGAGCTGGCCGAACATCGTGGCCCCGAGCTGAATCGCCGGCGCGCCGGCGGGAATCTCGTGGAGGCCGGACGAGCCCACATGGAGCGAGATCACGGTGTCGGTGTCGACGCACGCCTGAATGATCGGATCCCAGAAGTCACGATCCCAGAGACTCGGCAAACCAATCGCATGCGGGCGCTCGGGAAGTGTGACCGAGGTGAAGCCGCGGGCCGCGTTGCGATGGATCTCCGCCGCGGCCTCGGCCGAATCACCGAGATAGGTGATGCCGCCGGGGATCACCCGCTGGGGATGCGGCTCATACCACTCGGTGAACAGCCAGTCGTTCCACGCTCGCACCGCGTCGAGTCCCACTTCGGGGTCGCTCGCCCGAGCAAAGACGGAACCGCAGAAACCGGTGACCTGGCTCGGGAAGTTGAGCATCGCCCAGATGCCTCCCAGATCCATGTCTTTGATGCGGGCCTCGATGTCGTAACAACCGGGCCGCATGTGCTCGAACCGAAACGGCTCGATCTTCACACTGTCAGGGCGTCGACCGGCCACGGCATTCATGCCCATCTGCACATACCGCTGGCCATCGAACTCCCAGAGCTGATGGCCGTGCTTGTTCTCCACAAGCTGCGGACCACGCTCCCGTAGCGACGACTGCATGTAGGTCTCAAACAGATGCGGCGGTTCGACAACATGGTCGTCGACCGAGATCACCGTGTACTTCACCTCAGCCGGAGCGGGATCCGGCAAGAAGAGTTCAGGATCGAGCGTGGTCATGTCACGCGAGGGTAGGACGCGGCCATCTTGCGGGCCAGTGCTCCCATCCACTCGCGTAGAGCCGGGGGTTCGAGGACTTCGATCTCCGGGCCGAAGGAAAGCAGGTCGGCCCTGGCGGCACCGAGCGAGCGAAGACGGAACGTCGCACCGTGCGCTCGGAGCAGCAGCACTGAAACGACTCGTTCCGCACGCGCCAGAAAGCGTCCACGCGGGGACGCTTTTCACAAAACGGGAAATATTCAGCGGCCGCTTACGCAAGCCATCATTTGAACCCCAGCCTCAAACCTCATCAGAAGGAACATGAACATTGAGGTTGAAGGCAACAGCACGCCCAATGATCCCTGAATCCTCACCGCCCCTGCCGGCAAGTCCGAGTTCGAGGCCTACGAGACCCAGAGTCCGATCCGCCCGCGCTGGTTGTCGCTGGTGGCACCAACGATCCCGTCGAGGTGGGCGTCGCTGATCATGCCTCGATACGCCGCTTGCCACGACGCCGTGTGGATGTGACCGATCGCTTCCGCGTCGCCAAGTTGCACATCCCGCACGTTCACGACCAAGGCAAACGGTCGGTGACCCGCCGCTCGCCTACCCTCCAGTTTCATGAACGTTCTTGTGATGGGTGGAACCAACTTCAACGGACTCGCGTTGGTGCACGAGCTCGTCCGGCAAGGACACGACGTCACTGTGCTCAACCGCGGGAAGAGCGAGTCCGATATCCCCGACTCGGTGCATCGTTTGGTCGGCGACCGGAGTGAGCCCGACACGATCCGCGCCGCGCTCGCCGGTACCGAGTGGGACGTCATCCACGACGTGACCGCCTACCACCCGACCGATGTGGAGCTGATGCTCGAGCTCTTCCGCGACCGCGTCGGCCACTACATCTTCGCGAGCTCAACGGTCACCTACGCAACCTCGGACACCCTCCCGATCGCCGAGGAGTTCCCCGACGATCGCACCGATGCTCAGAACGAATACGGCCTCCACAAGCTGTTGTGCGAGGACCTGCTCTGGGCGGCCCACGCCGACCATGGATTCCCGGCCACGAGCGTGCCGTTCTCGATGGTGTTCGGCCCGCACAACATGATCTCGGCTCGCGAACAGACCATGTTTCGCCGCCTCGTCGATGGACGCCCGATCCTTGTGCCGGGTAACGGCGAGACCTTGCTGCAGGTCGGCCACGTCGACGATCAGGCCAAGGCCCTCGAACAGATGATGGGCAAGGAGATCACCTTCGGCCGCCGGTACAACCTCACCGGCAAAGAGTCGGTCACGCGCAACCACTATGTCGCCACTCTCGCCACGGTCGTGGGTGCCAATAACCCCGATGTCCGCCACGTTCCCTATGACCAGATGGACGCATTCTGGACAGGGGGAGTGCTGGTCGACCTCGGCGACAACACCGGCATGAGCTTGGCCACCCGATCGACGAGCTCCGGATCTGCCGCTCCCAATCGCTCGCGGGGCCGGCAGCGTTTCCAGCTGAGCCAGCTCGTGCAGCACCTCGCGCCCAATATTCATCATTGGGACCAGTCCACCGTCTTCTCGATCGACCGACTCCGACAGGACATCGGTTGGGAACCCGAGCACACCTTCTCATCGATGGTTGAAGACACGTTCCGGTGGTGGTCGACAACCGACCACCCCACCCAACCCCACGACTGGACCTTCGAAAACAACCTCCTCGCCGAACTCTAAAACTCGTTGATCAGTTGAGGCGGGGGTCAGACCCCAGTTGAAGCGCGTTGGGGTCTGACCCCCGCCTCAACTACCACCGCCTGACCACGCGGCCTAGGGTTTCGCATGGCTATTGATGGACTCGATCTCATCTCATCGGCGCACTACGGGGCGTCGGGCCCACCGCATGAGCAGTGGAGCGAACTCCGTGCCCAACCGCTTCAATATTTCGAGCCCGAGGGGTTCGAACCGTTTTGGGCCGTCACTCGCCACGCCGACATCACCGAGATCTCCAGTCGGCCAGACGACTTCTGCAACGGCGAAGGAATCGTCGTCCTTACCCAGGACCAAGCCCGACAGCGCGAGAACCCCGCAATCCCGATGCTGATGAAGACGATCATCGAGATGGACCCGCCGGACCACCGCATGTTCCGCAAGGTCGCCAGCGGCTACTTCACCCCGCGCGGCATCGAACAGCTCGACGAGATCGTGGCAACCAGCGCCAAGGCCGTCATCGACTCTCTCGGAGCAGAAGGCGAGGCCGACTTTGTTGAGATGATCACGCAGCAACACCCGCTTCGGGTGCTCTCGACCATCCTCGGCATCGAACCGCACCAGGAGCAACAACTCCTGGAACTGACCGCCCAACTCTTCGGCGGCGAGGATCCTGATCTGCAACGCGAGGGCGAAACCCGCGACGAAGCCATGCTTGCTCTCTTCATGGACTTCTATGTGATGTTCAACACGATCATTGAGGACCGGCGAGCCAACCCTCGAGAGGACCTGGCCACCATGTTGGCCACGGCCACGTTGGACAACGGCGAGCCCCTGGGCGACATGGAGACGCTCGGCTACTACCTGATCATCTTCAACGCCGGACACGACACCACGCGCCACTCGTTGACCGGCGCCATCCAGGCGTTTCTCGACAACCCCGACGAACTCCGTCGACTACGCGACGACCCGAGCCTGATGAAGACTGCGGTCGAGGAAGTCGTTCGGTTCTCCGCTCCGGTCAACTACATGAAACGCACGGCCACCCGAGACCTGATCTACGACGGTCAAGAGATCAAGAAGGGCGACATGTTCGCCCTCTTCTACGCCTCCGCGAATCGCGATGCCGAAGTCTTCGACGATCCCGATCGATTCGATGTCGGCCGCACACCAAACCGTCATCTCGGCTTCGGTTGGGCCGAGCACTACTGCCTCGGAGCCCACCTCGCCCGGGCGTCGATCAAGGCGCTCCTCGAAGAGATGGCGGCCCGGGTGGAGTTGATGGAACCGGCCGGCGAAGCCGACTATGTCGCCTCGAGCTTCGTCGTTGGACCCAAGCACCTACCGGTTCGCTACAAGATCTCGGCATAGTGGGGCGATGACAGACGGCCGGCGCTACCAGGAGCCCGACTATCGGGCCACCGCGGGAGAGTTCATCCGCCACGTCGCGGAAGAACACGGCGACCGCGAACTTGCCGTCCTTGGCGACCATCGCCTGACCTTCCGGCAAGCTGATGAGCAGTCCGCCGAGTTGGCGAAGGCGTTGCTCGCTAGCGGCGCCAAAGCCGGCACCCACATCGGCATTCTTGCGCCCAACGGGCCGAACTGGATCGTGGGCTGGTTGGCAGCCACCCGCATCGGGGCCGTCGTTCCCCTGCTCAATACCTATTACAAACCACGCGAACTCGGTTGGGTGCTCGAGCACAGCGCCACAGAAATGCTGCTCACCGTCGACCACCATCTCGGCCACGATTTCGCGGCCCGGCTCGAAGAGATCGCACCGCTACTCAACATCCAACCGCTCGACGACATCCGCCTCGGGTCCCACCCCGCGCTTCGACGCGTGTGGATGTGGGGCGAATCGACCCCGACGTGGGCGGCCTCGGTCGACACACTTCTCGGCCGAGCCGACCGGGTCTCTGACGCCGATCTCTTCGAGGCAGAAGCAACCGTCCGACCGAACGACGCGATGCTCGTCATCTACACCTCGGGGAGCACCGCCGAACCGAAGGGCGTGATTCACTCCCACGGCGGAGCGATCCGTCACCCCTACAACCTGCTTCCGTTCCGCGATCTGGTCGCCGGCGATATCTGCTACACGCCGATGCCGTTGTTCTGGGTCGGCGGCCTCACCTACACACTCATCTCATGCATGCATGCGGGCGCGACTGTGGTCTTCGAAGAACAGTTCGAGGCCGGAGCAACTCTCGAGCTCATCGAACGAGAGCGCGTCACCCATGTGATCGGGTGGCCCCACATGGCAAAGGCGCTCACTGAACATCCGACATTTGCCGACCGCGATCTGTCGTCGGTCAGGGGCGGCTCGCTCGATGCCCTACTCCCCGAACATCTCCGTGTGGGAGATCCAGAACTTCGAGCGAACTCGCTAGGTATGACCGAATCGCTCGGGCCGCATTCGATCGAGATGATCGGCAGCGAACTCCCGACCGACAAGCGAGGTTCGTTCGGCCGCTCGGTGCCCGGGATGGAGCATCGAATCGTCGATCCGGTGAGCGGCAAAGATCAACCGCCCGGCGAGATGGGCGAAATCTGGATCAAGGGTTACGCGGTCATGCTTGGCCATCTCAAGAAGAGCCGTCGAGACATCTTCACTCGCGACGGATGGCTCCCCACCGGCGACGCCGGCTACCTCGACGCCGACGGCCATCTTTACTTCAAGGGTCGCCTCGGCGATCAGATCAAGTCCTCTGGCATGAACATCACCCCCCGCGAGGTAGAACTCGTCATTGAAGAGCAACCAGAGGTGATGCACGCGTTTGTGATGGGTGTACCCCACGCCGAACGCGGCGAAGACGTCGCCGCCGCGATCGTCTTTCGGCCCGGGCAGAGCGCCCCGGTCGAAGAGATGCAGGCGCGGATCAAACAAGCCATGTCGACCTACAAGGTCCCTCGCCACATCGCGACCTACGAGAGTCCAGCGGACCTGCCGTGGCTCGAGAGCGGCAAGGTTGACCGACGGGCTCTACAACAGTCGCTCGTCGACCGCTTCGGCGACTAACGATCATCGCTACCGACTCACGCTGGTGCTGACAAGCTCGAGACCAGTAACTGCCGCTGCGGATATTTGCGAAGCCAACGCGAGCGCCTCAGCCTCATCGAACGAACCGGAGATGCTGATGGCGTCCCGATCAAAGTGTGTCGCGTTGACAGTCGGTGCAGTGACAACTTCACCATCGACAGAAATCGCTAGTCGACCCGTCGGACAGGTCGCATCTCGATTGACGCAGCGACTAGCCAGTTCGTTGAAATCATCGATTCCCGGTGTCCCCTCACGCAAAACGAGACCAACAACCCATCCCGATGTATCGCCGAAACTCACGCCAGCGGACTCAACGATGTCACCATCGAGCGACGGTTCACCCAGAGACAACGGCTCGCCATCAACCAGAACTGGAGCGAATATTACTGGCACCTGAAACTCCTCAATCGACTCGAGGAGCGCCGCGTCGCCAAGAACGCCAAGAATCAGCAGACCGGATTCGATGCGGACGGTTGGCCGGGCGCCATGGAGCTCGTAGAGGAGCGCATCAAGTCGCGCCGCGGCAAGTTCGAGATCAACCTCAAAGCCGTCTGCGACTTCGAAGACATAGTCGACGTAGGCGCGGTCGGAGTACAGCGGCTGCACGAACGCTTCGCCGCTGTCCAAGCCGAGCATCACAGTTCGAAAATCGACAAGTGTGATCGTCGTCGTTGCGGGCTCGTCACCTTGGAATCCGTAGGCGACCGGGACCGCTTCCAACGGTCCGTCGAAGTAGACGGTCAGTCGGTCGGTGTTGCGCTCAGGACCAATCGCGACCTGCGCTTCACCGAAGTCGAACCAGAACTCGTAGTGCCAGTTCGACAACAGCTCAGATGAAATGACGATCTCGGCCGAATGGGCGAACCCTTGCTCCTCGATCTGGGCGAATTTGCTGATCGCCGAGAGCGGTGCGCCCTCAACGTCGGGCCGCAGAAGTGTCTCTCCCGACGCACTGAGACGGTGCCGCTCCCCGCCCGCCGTTACCAAGTAGCTCTCTCCCTCGGCGTCGTACACCATTTCGTCGTCTTCGAACGGCTCGAACTCGTACAGATCGAAACGACCATCAACGATCTCGTTGTAGAGGACATCGAGTCGCTCATCGATCGGCACCCAATCGATGCCGATCGTTGTGCCTTCAATGAACACCTCGTACGCAGCGGCCTCCGCGGAGATATTGATCGACTCCGACCAGGGGACCATTCCCCCGTCTTGCGAAAAGGACGCCCGAAAGTCGTCTGGTCGCTCCGCCGGAAACAGCGAGCCGCCAGCATCAACGGCGATCGTCGTCGTGCTCGACGTGGCCGTTCCCGTTGGACCGTCGCCACCACAGGACGAAGCCACCAGTCCCGCCACCAAAATTCCAGCCCACCACCGCATATCCGCCTCCATCAACCTCTGGGGAGGCCGAGGATACGTTCGGCGATGATGGTGCGTTGGACTTCGCTGGTGCCGCCGGCGATCGAGGCGGATTTCGACCACAACCATTGGCGTTGCCAGGTGCCCGCGGCGGAGTCACCATTCGGGGCGGGCCAAAGCACGGCCTCGTCGCCAAGAATGCGGAGGGCGAGGGCCGAAAGATGTTGCGTCATCTCGCTCCATGTGAGCTTGACGATTGAGGATTCGGGGCCGGGCTCAACGCCGCGCCCAAGGGCCGAGAGTGTTCGCCAGTTCTGAAGCCGCAAGAGCCGCAGCTGCACAAACGCGTCGGCAATATCGTCGGCGATTAGGGGATCGTCGAGCAGGCCTCGCCGGGCCGCCAGCGCCACGAGTTCGTCGAGGTACACCTCATGCACAACTTGTTCTTTGAACGGGAAGTTCGTGCCCCGCTCGTGCGCCAGAGTGGTGTTGGCAACCGACCAACCGTGATGCAAGCCGCCCACGATCTGGTCGTCGGGGACAAAGACCTCCTCGAGGAAGACTTCGTTGAACTCCGACTCATCGGTGATCTGATGCAGGGGTCGAATCTCGATGCCCGGGGACTCCATGTCGATCACCATGTAGGTGATCCCGGCGTGCTTCTTGGCATCGGGATCGGTGCGAACGAGGGCAATCCCCCACTTAGCGAATTGGGCGTAAGAGGTCCAGACCTTCTGACCGCTCACGATCCAACCATCGTCGACGCGCACGCCGCGGGTTCGAAGCGAGGCGAGATCGGATCCCGCGTCGGGTTCGGAGAAGAGCTGGCACCAGATCTCTGACGCATCCAGAATTGCGGGCAGCCATCGAGCCTGCTGTTCTACAGTCCCACACGCCAGGAGGGTCGGTCCGGCCAGATTGATACCGACCCGGTTCACCGGTTGTGGCGCGCCGGCCCGGGCATATTCCATGTTGTACAACGCGACTTCGACCGGCGAAGCGCCGCGACCGCCCACGGCCTCAGGCCACGAGATCGCCACCATTCGGTTGGCCGCCATCGTCGCCTGCCATTCCCGTCCCCATGCGATCTCGTCCTCGATCGAGGCGAAGGTCGCAGGTCGATCCACCTGGGCGACCAACCACGCCCCCACGTCGCTCGCGAATGCCTGCTCCTCCGCGGAGAGCGTGAGATCCATCAGCGAGCACCGCCGGCGAGATAGCCGCCGTGGGCCATGTTGCCGAAGTCGAGCGAGCACAGCGCCTGCAACCGAGGCGAGAGCTCTCGCTGCACTTCGGCCGGAATGGACCGCCACCAGTTTGTCTGGGCACGAAGATGCCCCGCCGTATAGAACGCGAACAGAAGCGCTCGATCCCGGTCGGCCGAGCGATTCTCCCCGGAGGTGTGCCAGAGCCGGCCGTGCATAAGGATGACCGAACCAGCCGACGCGGCGAACGAACGCATCTCGTCCCGCGGATCCTCAGGAACGTCGTCATAGGACTCGAACCGATGCGAACCCGGCAAGAAGCGCGTTGCCCCGTTTGTCTCGTCGATGTCGTGGAGGCACCAGATGGCGTTCATCGCCATCATCACCGGCCACGGACCGGGCATGATCGTCGACTGATCGCAGTGCGGCTCCATCGAGCCACTCCCCGGCAACGCAGTGTTGGCCGTGAAGTTCGACAAGATCACGTCGTTCCCGACGAGCGCCTCAATACTTGGCAAGACCGCACCATGTTCGGCGAGGTCGGCAAAAACCCGGGCGTGGGCAACCAGGTCGTATACCCGAATGTTGCGACCCCCGGGATCGAGAGCATTGAGCCGCACCGGCATCCCGCTCGCTTCTGAGGCCGCCGCTGCGTCAACCAGGGCGGAGCGAGCCGCCGTCACTTCGGGCGCGGACAAGACATCGGGGATGACGGCCCACCCC
This sequence comes from Candidatus Aldehydirespiratoraceae bacterium, assembly GCA_047639555.1. Classification (GTDB taxonomy): domain Bacteria; phylum Actinomycetota; class Acidimicrobiia; order Acidimicrobiales; family Aldehydirespiratoraceae; genus JAJRXC01. The sequence goes on along the minus strand of JBLIOE010000014.1, from coordinate 65,597 downwards.
TCCGACCAGAAGCGATCGAGGATGGACGGGTCGGCAGGAGTGCGGTCGATCATCTTGGGTATCAGTATCGACTGTTCTAACGTCCGTGTCATGTCTGAGCTCGCGGCCATCCAATCGGTTCTCCGTCGTCAACGAGCGCACCGGGCTTTCACCACCGACCCGGTCGCCGAAGAAACCATCACCAACATCTTGGAACTGGCGACTCGCGCACCGAGTGCGCAGAACACTCAACCGTGGCAATTCATCGTGGTGCAGGATGCCCAACGCCGCCAAGACGTCTGGGAACTCGCGTCTCGTCTCTGGGACATGGGGGCGAAAGACGCAACCGATGGTGAGGTCACCGACTCGATGCGCGACGACGTTGAGCAGGCTGTCCGTGGCGGTTTCGCCCGCGCACCCGTCTCGATCGTGATCTGCGCCGACACTGAACGGTGGGACCGCAACCTCATGGACTCGTCGATCTGGCCGGCGATTCAAAACGTGATGACCGCGGCGACCGCCTACGGTCTCGGCAGCGCCCTCACCACGATCGGCACGATTCTCGCCGATGATCTCCGAGCAATTCTGAAGCTTCCCGCCGCGCTCGACCCCAAGGCCGTCATTCCAATCGGGTACCCCGCGAAGTCGCTCGGCTCGTCGCGACGCGAGTCGGTGGGCGAACATACACATCGAGAGGAGTTCGGTCGTGAGTGGTGACACAACAAGCGAGAGCGAAATCCGCCGTCTGCTGGCCAAGTACTGCCAGCTGATCGACGACGGCAACTTTGACGACTGGATCCAACTCTTTACCGACGACATCGAGTTCGTCGTCATGGGAATGCACAAACACGGACACGCCGAGCTCCGCGGGTTTATCGAACCCAGCCAGCAAGCCGATGCCCGCGGCAAGCACATGATCAGCGAGCCGTGGATTGAAGTCGACGGCGACATCGCAACCGCTACCACCGACTTCGCCTGGGTTTCAAAGCAAGGTTCCATCGGCCAGAGTGGCCGATACCACGACCGCATCGTTCGCCAGCCCGACGGCTGGCGATTCGAGCGGCGAGAGATCGTATTTACGGGAGAGAAGCCGGAATGAGCAACCAGGACACCGTCGATCAAGAGATCGCCGATCAGATGATCGACACCATCGCCAAGTGGGTCGACAAAGACGTCATTCCAAATGCGAGCGAGCTCGAACAGGCCGACGAGTTCCCGCAAGCCATGTTCGACCAGATGTGCGAGTTCGGCCTCTTCGGCGCCACGATCGACGAGGAGTACGGCGGGCTCGGGCTCAACATCACTACCTACGCACGCATCGTCGAAGAACTGAGCCGAGGGTGGATGTCGCTGAGCGGCATCCTCAACACCCACAAGATCGCGGCGACGATGATCACCCGCTACGGCACCGGAGAGCAGAAGCAGAAGTACCTGCCGAAGATGATCGACGGCTCCTTCCGCGCCGCCTTCTCGCTCAGCGAGCCCGACTCTGGTTCCGATGCCGGAGCGCTTCGCTGCAAGGCCACACAAGACGGTGACGAGTGGGTCATCAACGGCACCAAGATGTGGGTGACTAACGGCGTTCGCGCCCACATCGTGATGCTTCTGGCCCGCACCCCCGACGACCGCGTCACCTGCTTCATTGTCGAGAAAGAGCCCGGCGAGAGCTTCGAGGGCATCACCGCCAGCAAGAAGATTCACAAGCTCGGCTACAAAGGCCTCGAGACCGTCGAGATGTCATACGTCGACCATCGAGTGCCCGACACCCAAATGCTCGGTGGGCCCGAGGGCATGGGCAACGGCCTCCGCTACGCACTCTCCGCCCTCGAACTCGGCCGCATCAATATTGCGTCCCGCGCCGTTGGCGTCGGCCAGGCCGCGTTCAACGCCGCTATGAAGTACGCCCAGGAGCGGGAGGCCTTCGGCAAGCCGATCTTCGAGCACCAGGCAATCCAGTTCAAGCTCGCGGAGATGGCGACGAAACTGCAGGCCGCCCGCCTGATGACCTATGACGCAGCGGCCCGCTTCGACCGTGGTGAGCGCATCGATCTCGAGGCCGGGATGGCGAAGCTCTTTGCTTCCGAAGCATGCTTTGAAATCTGCATCGAGGCGCTCCGCATCCATGGCGGTAACGGCTATACGCAGGAATACGACGTCGAGCGCTACTTCCGCGATTCGCCGCTGATGATCATCGGCGAGGGCACCAGCGAGATACAGAAAATGGTGATTGCCCGCAAGCTGCTCGAACGTCACGCGATCGACTAGGGATGACCATCCGCCAACCCGCTGAACGGTTCCGAGCGCTCTTCGAGCCGCGCGGCATCATCGTCGCTGGCGCCGCCACACATCCTGGCAAATTCGGTTTCGTGGCCTATCACAACCTCCGCGCCGCGGGATTCGAGGGTGCGCTCTACGGCACCAACCGGGCGGGCGAAGAGGTGCTCGGCGAGGCGACGTACACATCGGTTGATGAAGTGCCCGAGGGTGACTTCGATCTGATCTTCCTCGGCATCCCGGCCCAGGCGACCGCCGAGGTTCTCCGCCAATCCGCCGACCGAGGAATCACCGCCGCGTTCTGCGCATCGGGCGGCTACGCCGAGATCGACGCCGCGGGCCGAAGCCACCAAGAGGAGCTGGCCGAGCTGGCCGACAGCCTCGGCATTCTTTTCGCCGGCCCCAACGGGCAGGGCGTGATCTCCACCCCCAACAACATGTGTGCCCAGATCGTGGCGCCGATGCCGCCGCGCGGGACCATCGCCATCGCCAGTCAATCCGGCGGAATGGTGTCGACGTTTGGCAATTACGCGCGTCAAGCCGGTATCGGGATCAGCCGAGCGGTCTCGGTCGGCAATGGCGCCCAAGTCGGTGTCGCCGACTTCATGGAATGGTTCGCCACTGATCCGGAGACCAACGTCGGTCTCACCTATCTCGAACACGTCGCCGACGACACGATCGAGCGGCTTGGTGCAGTGGCCCAGGACATGCCGGTCGTCGTCATGCGGGGCGGCCGGTCCGTCACCGGCGTCCGAGCAGTCTCGGCCCACACCGGTTCCTCGGCCGGGATTGACGGTACCGATGAGGCGTTGACCGCCGCGGGCGTCACCGTGGTTCATTCAATCGCCGAGGCCTACCGCACGGCCGCAACGTTCGCGACCCAGCCTCTCCCCCGCGGCCCACGGACCGTCGTCTTCGGTACCGCGGGCGGATGGTGCGTAATAACCGGTGATGCGATTGCCCACAGTGAGCTCGAACTCATGGAGCTTCCCGCCGACCTCAAGGCGGAGATCGACGCTCGCGTGCCACCCCGCTGGAGTCGCCGGAATCCCGTCGACCTGGCTGGGGGCGAGACCCGCGACACGATTCCCGAACTCCTTCCGATCATCGCGAATCACCCTGAAGTCGATGCCGTTATCTATCTCGGCATCGGTATCCAATCAAATACCGGGGCGATGGAACGCGACGGCCGCTTCTATCCCGACCATGGCCTCGAGCGCATCGTGGAATACCACGAGCGCCAAGACACGAGATTCGCCGCAGCCGCCGCCGCAGCCAGCGAACAGAGCGGCAAACCGGTGATCACCTTCACCGAGCTCGCCACCACGAACCCCGAAAACGCCGGGCCTACCGCCGTGCGCGCGACGGGCCACTACTGCCACTCCGCCGGTGATGAAGCCGTCTATGCACTCGAGCATCTCTGGCGTTACGCCCGGAATCGACAGGGTGCCCCGGAGAACTCGAAGTAGACCCCGATCGGGTTCCAGCCCGATTCGTTTCCGGATGCGTCCCCATAGGTCACGGCCATCTCAACCTCAGTATCGGGAGGCACGGGAAAGGCCACCGCCGACCAGCGGGTTGGGCCCATCTGTACAAATCCGGACGACACGTCGATGGTCTCGATCCGAACGAACCCGGAGCCTTCATCGAGATAGATGCGAACCGTCTGAATGTCGCTCGTATCGAGCGGAGTATCCCACTCGATCGCGACCTCTTGGCTTCCACCGCCGGCATCGCAGCTGAGATTGGTGGGTGCGGCCGGCGGGACATTGTCGAAGTCGACACTCGTTGTGACGACAACGGTGGTCGTGGTGTCGGCTGCGGGCTCGACCGGCGCGGTCGTTGGCGGCAGGGCCGTTGTTGGCACAGTCGTTGGCGGCAGGGTCGTTGTTGGCAGGGTCGCAGCCGTCGCGGTCGTGGTCATCGGCGCCAGCACTTCATCGCTGTCGGCGGAACATGCCGCGGCAAGGGCACCGAACACAAGAAGCACGCTGAGAACACGACGGATCGTCATAGGTCGAGAGTAGTTGAGTACGGTCTCGCCGATGGATACGTCGGCAACCCTGCCCACCCTTTTACAGGACGCTCCCCCGCGCCGCGACGCCGCTGTCTGCGGAGATCAGCGCCTGTCGTCTGCTGAGGTCCACGATCGGGCGGCCCAAGTGGCGGGCGCGCTCAACGCTCGCGGCATCGGCCATGGCGACCATGTCGCGTTTCAGATGCCGACCGGCATCGACGCGCTGGTGATGTACCACGCCTGTTGGATCGCCGGAGTCGTCGCCATCGCCCTGCATCCGACCGCGCAAGCGCGGCAACTCACCAATGCCCTCGATCAGGCCGAGCCGGCACTGCTCGTCGCCGACGCCGACAGTGCCCTGCACTCCTTGCCGGGCGCGGTGACCATCGACGAGCTCACCGGCGGAGCCGTTCCTCCGCCATCACTACAGCCGGGCGACGACGCCGTTGTGCTCTTCAGCTCCGGCTCCACGGGTGCACCCAAGGGGGTCATCCACACGCACCAGTCGCTCGTCTACAAGGCGCGCCAATCGATCGACGTTCACGGCCTGACCGCCGACGATGTCGTACTCATGCCCGCCCCGCTTGCCCACGTCTCCGGGCTCCTCCACGCCGTTTTAGTGCCGGGCGTTGTGGGGGCAAAGGCCGTCCTGATGCCGAAGTGGGACGCGGGCGAAGCCCTCGACCTCATCGAGTCGGAGCACGTGACTTGGATGGTCGGGCCGCCCACCTTCTTCCTCGGGCTTATGAATCATCCCGCGTTCACCCCGGAACGCACTCGCACCCTCCGTCTCATCTCTTGCGGCGGGGCCGGCGTGAGCCCCAGCTTCGTCACGCGGGCGAGCGAAGAACTCGGGGCCATCGTGAAGCGGGCGTATGGATCCACCGAGGCGCCCACCGTCACCACCAGTACCAACCACGACCCCACCGAACGCATGATCACTACCGACGGCCGGGCCCACGGCGACGCCGAGGTCCACATCGCCAACGACGGCGAGATCTGGGTGCGCGGCCCTGAGCTCGCCCGCGGCTATCTCGACAGCGAGCGCAACGACGAGTCGTTTGTCGACGGCTGGTTCCGGACCGGCGATCTCGGCTCGCTGGACGACGGGTGGCTCACTGTCACCGGCCGAATCGGCGGCCGCATCATTCGCGGCGGCGAGAACATCTCAACCAGCGAAGTCGAGGCGATACTCGAATCACACCCCGCGGTCCGTCAGGCCGTGGCGCTCCCCGAACCTGACGAGCGTCTGGGCGAGCGGGTCCTCGCCGTCGTCGCGGCCGACCCCGGATTCGATCTCGCCGAATGTCAACGCTGGTTCGTGGCACAAGGGGCCACGAAGTTCATCACGCCCGAACGAGTTGTGACCGTGGCGGCGCTGCCGCTCCTGGCGTCGGGAAAGGTCGACCGAGTGACTGTGGCGACCGACGCAATCCCCGGTTAAGCAGCCTGCGATTCGACGAACAGTTCCATGAGTTGGCGAGCGACCGCGCAGGCACACCCATGGTGATCGGCATCGTCGATACTCGGCGATAAGGCCACCACGAGCCCGCCGCGGAAGAGTCGAGCAGCTTGGCGTTCGGGTGACACGGGAAACCACCGGCCGCCGAACACAGTGCCTCGTACCGCGATGCGGTCGAGCGACATCGGGTCGACGGCGAGCGGGTCCTCATCAACCACGGTGAAGTTGGCGAGTTTGCCCGGCTCGATGCTGCCGATCTCGTCCTCACGACGCCACGACTGCGCCGCATTGATCGTCACCGCCCGCAAGGCGTCTTCGGCGGCGACGCGCTGTTCAGGACCGGCGACACGACCCGACTGTGTCACCCGGTTCACCGCGCACGACATCATTCCCAACGGGTCAGCCGGACCCATTGGAAGGTCCGAATGGAATGAGAGATTGATGCCACGATCGAGCACCGACTGGTTACGCGTCATCACGTCGGCGCGCTCCGGTCCGAGCCCAACCTCGCCGTACTTGTCGGCGAAACCGACCGGGTAATAGGGGTTCGAACTCACGATGGCGCCGAGCGCAGCGATTCGGTCGACCTGCTCTTCAGTGGAGTTCGCGAAGTGGACGATCACCGTGCGGTGGTCGTCGCGTGGCGTCTCGGCCAGGCGCCGCTCGAGGGCATCGAGCACCATTTCCAGCCCGAGGTCGCCGTTGACGTGGACATGCAGCTGGTAGCCCGCGTCCCAGTACGACTTCGACAGTTCTTCGAAGAGCTCGGGGGTCATCAACCATTCACCGTGATGGGCGGGGTTCGGCTGCCCTTCCGCGTCGAGATACGGCTCCTTCATCTGCATCAGCTGCGAGATGATGGCGCCGTCGGCGAAGAGCTTCACCTGGTCAGGGAGAAACGCCACCTTGCCCTCTGAGGACTCGGCGATCATTCGTTCCGCTCGCTTGAGGGCCGCATCAAACGGAATACCGGCCGCGGCGGGTCCACGGGCATCGACGATGAACGAGCTCAGGAGCGGGACATCATCTCGTCCGAGAATCGCGGTGTAGAGATCCCAAGCGCCAGGGGGCAGCACCGCGCCGGGTTCGTTGAACGCCGTCACGCCATTGGTGTGGAGGTAGGAGATCATCTGTTCGAGACCGTTCACCAGACGGTCGAGCGTGACGAAATGGGGAGTGAGGTGCGGCATGAGGAACGCCATCAAGCCGTTCTCCCAGAAGTGACCGCGCTCAAGCGAAATCGTCGCTGCGTGGCTGGAATCCGCAACCATCTCGTCGGTGAGCCCAAGGAGGTCGATCGCCGCGCTGTTCAAGTAGAACTCGTGACACGAACGTTGCCACACACCGATTGGCCGGGTGACGCTGATCTCGTCGAGCACCGCTCGGTCGAGCACACCGTGCCAGAGCGAGTGGTAGCCCCACGAGAACAGCCACTCCTGCGAATCATCGAGCGCGGCATCGGCCGCGGCCAGACGGGCGCGGTACTCCGTCTCGGAATTCGCGGCCGGGAAGAACTTGTCCGGAAGGTTCCAGTCTTCTATCGCGATGACCTCAGTCGTCAGCGTGGTCGCGCCGAGGAACGGGTGAAGGTGCTGATCGATCAGACCGGGGAGGATGACGTCGTCGCGGTGGGTTTCGTCGAGACGGTACGACTCGTCTCCAATTACGGCGACGACCTCAGCCAGAGAGCCCACCGCGAGGATGCGGTCGCCTTGAACCGCCACCGCCTCCGCCCGAGGCTGCTGCGGGTCCATCGTGATGATTTCGCTCGCAACGAGCACATCAATCGGGTCACTTGTCACCATGTCCGCATCATCCCACGGTCGATTCACACGCCCGGTCTGTGCGAAGCTGAATTCATGGCAAACGGGGTTCGGGTTTCTCCAACGATGGACGCGGCGATCTACCGCCGCCGCGGCGAGTTGGAGATCACCTCCGTCGACACACCGGTTGCCGATGACACTCGAGCGCTGATCCGAGTTGAGCACTGCGGCGTGTGCGGCACCGACCTCCACATGGTGCTCGATGGTTGGGGTGTTCCCGACACCATCTTTGGGCATGAATGGTCCGGGCGGGTTGTCGACCCTGGAGGCACCGGCCTCGTCGCCGGTCAGCTTGTTGTCGGCCTGCCGGCCGCAATCTGTGGCACCTGCGAACGGTGCGTCGAAGGTCGACCTAATCTCTGTCGCAATCGCGATGCCGCCGGCACATCGAGCGAGTCCGGCGCGTTCGCCACCTACAAACGAGCCGACCCAACCACGCTGATCCCGGTGCCCGACGGCATCGATGCTCGGGCCGCGGCATACACCGAGCCGCTCGCCGTGGCGCTCCACGCCGTGAACCTGTCGGGGATCACCGCCGACCAAACCGCCCGAGTGTTCGGCGCGGGCCCTATCGGCGCCGCGATCATCGCGATCCTCGGCCAGCGCGATGTGGCAGTCCGCGCGGTGGAGCCCGGTTCACGCCGGGCCGAGTTGGCCGAATCGCTCGGCGCCCCCGTCGATTCCGCCGACGACCTCAGCGTTCCCGGTCATCCCGGCGAACTGGCCGAACAGGCCGTCGACGTGGTGTTCGAAACGTCGGGCGTCCGGGCTGCGGCGGAGATCGGCCTCACCCAGCTCACCAGCGGTGGACTACTCATGCTCGTTGGCACGGGCCTCGACTACCCCGTCCTCGATACCAATCGCATCATCTTGAACGAACTCCGCATTACCGGCGCGTTCAACTATGACGAGTTCGGCTTCCGCGACGCCCTCGAACTGATCGGCCGCGGCACTCTCCCGCTCGACCTGCTGATCGAACCCGCCGACGTCAATCTCGACAATCTTCTTCCGGTAATGCAACAGCTGCGGGCCGGAACCCTTCCCGGAAAGGTCATGGTCTCACCATGAGCGACTACCCAACAAAGTTCAACCATGTCGCGATGAGCATGGCTCCCGACGCGCTCGACGAAAAGAGTCGCGCCGACATCACCGCGTTCTATGCCGAGGTGTTCGGTTGGGAAGAACATCCGACCATGACCGAAGATCGCAAGCGCCTCGTCATGGGAGTCCACAGCTATGACCAGTTCGTGTTCCTCATCGCAGAAGACGAACCGATGCAGGCGCCCCGTCTCGACCACTTCGGTCTGCAGGTCGACACCGTCGAACAGCTTCACGGCGTTCTTGCTCGGGCCAAGGCCTACGCCGAAAAGGACGAACGCGTCGACCTCATCGACTACGACGTGGAGGACCACGGTGTCCTTCGCCTCCACAACTTCTATGTGGGCTTCCTGCTCCCGATGATGGTCGAGGTGCAGTGTTTCGAGTTCACGAGCTGAGCGGGTTGTCGGCCGCCTGGATTCGGTCCTGAACATCGGTGAGCTCGGCTCGCGCTTCTCGGTTGTAGCGCGGGTTGGGCTTCACTTCATCGCCGGGAAGCGGCGCCAGGCCAAACCCGCTGTAAACGACCTGGCGTGGGCGCTCGACGGGCGGGTGCGCGCGATGGAGCGTGTCGCTGCAATGGACGGTGACATCACCCGTCTTCGTCTCGAGCATCCGAGGCGCAAGGTCAAGCTTCGGGTCTCGCATCGTTGCGATGGTGTTCGCTCGATGCGACCCGGGGATCACGCCAAGCGCGCCGCTGACCCGGTCGGCACCGGTGACGGAAATGCCAGTGGTCATCGAGTTGCACATGTAGGAGTGACGACCCTGGCCGCAGTCTTTGTGCCACGGCAGATCGGATAGACCGCGCACAATGCCGAGAGGCTTCACGAGACCTTCGGCGCCGCCTCGATGAGCGTGGCCGTCGCCGGTGAGACCCGCGAGCCATTGGTAGCGGTCATCCTCGACCAACTCTCGAAGCGCGGCCGACTTCTCGTAGAAGAACAACACCCGCACGGCAACGTGTTCGTCGGCGTCGTTGTCGGCCCACCACGACTCGCCGTCATCGGGAGTGGCCTTGGCGATCCACTCGTCGATATCGCGAGAAACGCGCGCCATTTCGTCGGGTTCGAACACATCGGTGATGTGCAGGAATCCGGCCTCGGCGAGGAAGTGAGCGACCTCTTCGCGATCGTCGTCGATCGTGAACGAGCGGGACAGATCGAGGGGTTCACCGTCGAGACCAGCAAACGTGACGTCACCGGTCTCATGTACCTTGCGGCCATCGAGCAATGCCCGTAGCACGGGCTCCCAGCCAATCCAGTCGTTGATGTTTCCGGCCGTCAGCTGGACTCGCGAGGTCATGGCCAGGCCCATGGTCGACTGGCTGTCCTGCACAAGATCCGACAGCGCGTCTTCCGCCATCTCCGCCACCACACCGACGTCGCCGACGCCTTTCGACATCGCGAGCACACCGGCCACCGACGAGAGGGTGAACCCGATCCCGTCGACCTGCAAGCCCAGCGGCGGAAGCTCCTTGTAGTCGACGCCGCGGCCGGCGAGATCACCATGGGTGGCAAGCGCGGTTGGGATCACGTCGTCGAATACTTCGGCGACCGTGAGGTGCCGTTCGTCCTTCTGCAAGCGGGTGCGATGATCGATAGTCACCCCACCATGCTGGCTCAGGACAGGACCGAGCCGCCAGTCTCTACTTTCTCGCGGAGGAGCGCAGCGAGGCGAGTGCGGTGATGACGAGCGTCGCCGAACGCCACGGAGTCGAGCTGAATTCGCTTGAGATAGAGATGCACGTCGGACTCCCAGGTGAAGCCGATACCGCCGTGGACTTGCAGTGCTGACTCGGCAACCCGGAGCGCGGCATCCGAGCACCAGACCTTGGCGGTGGAGGCCGCTATTGATGCTTCGTCGTCGTCGACTCCCAGCGCCCAAGCCGCGTGGTACACCGCCGATCGCATTCCTTCGACGTCGACCAGCATGTCGGCACACCGATGTTTCACCGCCTGAAAGCTGCCAATCGGTCGACCGAACTGGTGGCGTTCTTTCGCGTAGTCCACCGCAAGGTGCATCACGGCCTCGGCCGCGCCCAGCATCTCCGCGGCGTGGGCGACCGCGCCGCGGTCGAGGTGCGCCCGGACGGCCGACGCATCACCGACCACCGTTGCGGGGAATTTGTCGAACTCGAGACGCGATAGCGACCGGGTGCGATCCATTGCCGGCTCGGCCGAGCGTGACATCGGCCGAAGGTCAATCGCAACAAGCGATGAGCCGGCGGGCGCGACGACGACGTCGGCTCGGTCGCCATAGAGAACCGGCTCGAGCGAACCACTCACCGACCCGTCGCCATGTTGGGTCAGCACCGTGCGAGCTACGGCCGCGATCACCTCACCGGCCACCAGTCGAGGGCCCCACTCGGTGGGGGCGAGTGAACAGAGCGCCGTCAGCTGCTGAGACAGCGGCACGGGTGCCAGGTGGGCGCCCGCTTGTTCAAGCAACACCGCAGCCTCGACCGGGCCGAGCCCGACGCCGCCCCACTGCTCGGGCACGTCGATGCCGGTCCAACCCTGGGCCACCATGGCCGACCACAACTCGGGGTCGAAGCCATCCTCTGCCGCCCGCACGCGGCCGGGCGGGCATTCGGCCTCAAGTAGATGTGAAGCCGCTTCTTGGAGTGCCAGCTGGTCCGGCGAGAGATCAAAGTCCATCGAGACGCATCGTAGGATGCCGTCACACTTTCTGACAGTCGTGTCAGCCCCTGATAGACCCGCACCATGGACCTCACACCCACAGCCGCGCAGGAGGCCTTCCGGGCCGAGTGCCGCGAGTGGCTTCAGGAAAATCTTCCGTGGGAGTACGGGGTGGGTCTTCCTCCGCTCTTCGACGATCTCGCCGAAGAAGTGGACTTCCTCCGTAACTGGCAGCGCCAACTCGCGGGAGCGGACTTGGTCGGTGTCACCTGGCCGTCGCAATACGGAGGCCGAGCCGCCACCCCCCTCGACCACTACATCGTGCAGGAGGAACTCGCTCGAGCACGGGCGCCGGAGCTCGTTGGTCGTATCGGCGTCAACCTCGTAGGCCCGACAGTTCTCGCGCACGGCACCGACGATCAGAAGGCGCGTTGGCTCCCCGGGATCCTCGACGCAAGCGAGCTCTTCTGCCAGCTCTTCTCAGAACCTGATGCCGGTTCGGATCTCGCCGCAGTCTCCACTCGCGCTCGACGCGTGGATGGTGGGTGGTGTCTGTCTGGGCAAAAAGTCTGGACGTCATACGCCCAGTTCGCGGATTGGGGGCTCTGCCTGGCCCGAACCGATCCCGATGCACCAAAGAACAAAGGGATCTCGGCGTTCATGGTCGACATGCGGGCGGAGGGGGTCGACATTCGTCCTCTACGCCAGATCACCGACGAGGCCGATTTCAACGAGGTGTTCTTCGACGAAGTGTTCGTCGCCGACGACCAGCTGATCGGCCCCGAACACCAAGGATGGGCGGTCTCGGGCTCGACCCTCACCCACGAGAGGGGTACGAGTCCGCGCCAGCTCGTCATCCATAACCAGCTCCTCGATGAGCTCTACCGGCTGGCCCACGACCGCGACATGCTCAAGGACCCAAGAGTCGAACAGGACCTCGCCCAGGCATTCGTCGAGCTCCGTTTGTTCCAACTACAAAACTGGCGATCCCTCTCACGCCTCCAACACGGACGCGAGCTCGGCCCCGAAGCGGCGACCGCAAAGCTCTACTGGAGCGAGATGAGCCAACGAATGCATGCCACCGCTATGCGGGTGCTGGGCGACGACGCCCCCCTCTGGCGCGGGGCCGTCGGCAATCCGGCCGACGGCCGATGGCAACGTTCGTGGCTTTACTACCGGGCCGCGTCGATCTTCGCGGGAACCAACGAGATTCAGCGCAACATCATTGGCGAGCGGGCGCTCGGCTTGCCGAGAGAACCGCGACCGACCTAACCGAGCTCAACTCTCAAGGGCCGACTTCACCGCCGCGAGGGTGGACTCCATGCCCCGAATCATCTGCTTCCGACGGTTCCCCAGCGCGTTGTAGAGAACCCGCTGCAGCCCGCCGACCGGCGGAAACGAGAACGACTCGGTGATCCGAGTGCCGCCGTCGATCGCCGTAAATTCGTAACGCCAGTGGGTGGTCTCCTCCGAGAGGAACACAAACACGTTTGGCGACTCACACTCGGTAACGACTGAGGTGGTTGTCCATCGTTTTAAGACGACCGGCCCGAGGCGAGCCTCATTGTCGCCCGCGAACGCGGCACCAACGGCCGGTCCATCAACATCAACCCAACGGGCTCCCGTTGTCTCTGGGCTCCACTCGCCCATTCGAGTGACGTCCGCGATTGCGGCGAAGGCGTCCTCAATCGGACACTCGATATCGACACTTGCAGTGCCCGTTACGTTCCCAGCCATTCCGGGAGTCTCGCGCGTGACGAGTCCCGCGGCCTTGCTCAGCCGTTGAAGGAATCGACATCGACGGTTCGGTCCGACGGCCACAGCAGGTCGGCGATCTGCTCGGGCGGTCCGGGGCGGGCGTAGAGGTAGCCCTGCGCGTGGGTTCCGCCGACTTCGACGAGACGATCGTGTTGGGCCGAGGTTTCAACACCCTCAGCGACAACGACCAGTCCCAAGGTCTTGCCCAAGCCCAGCACCATCGCGGCGATTGATGCTTCGGGGCCCGACTCCGAGAGCTCCGAAATGAAGCGACGATCGATCTTCACAATATCGACGGGCATGTCCCGCAGGTAGGTCAGCGATGAGTACCCGGTGCCGAAATCGTCGAGCGCTATCTGAATGCCCGCAGCCCGAAGTCGGCCGAGGTTGTCGATCGCCGTCCGCGCGTCGGTCACCAGCACACTCTCGGTCACCTCGATAGTGAGACGGGTGGGCGGCGCTCCCGCGTCTACAAGAATTCCGAGCACGGACTGAACGATCGTTGGATCCATAATCTCGCGAGCGGACATATTCACGGCGATACGAGGCGATCCGCCGGTTCGGCCGGACCACTCGACGATCTGCCGAGCAACCGACTGCAGGACTATGCGACCAATCGAATTCACGAGGCCGGTCTCTTCCGCGACCGGGATGAAGTCGTCGGGCGCGATCATTCCGCGCTTCGGATGGTTCCAGCGCACGAGCGCCTCGGCGCCGACAAACTCGCCGGAACTAAGAGCAACAATCGGCTGATAGTGAACTTCAAGCTGATGCTCATCGATCGCCTCTTTTAGGTCGGTGTGCAGCACGTGGCGCTTTTGCACCCGCTCGCGCATCTCGGCGTCGAAGACCAACACGCGACCGCGACCGCCGGCCTTCGCTCCGTACATCGCAACATCGGCCTGGCTCACGAGGTCGTCGGCACTGGTGTCATCCGAGTCCGCGATAGCGAGACCGACACTGGCACCGATGTAGGTGGTGTGTTCGCCGAGATGGAAGGGCGACTCCAGCTCTCGAATGATGCGGTGGCCGAGCTCAGTCAGCTCGGTCAAATCGATGCTTCCCCGAGCCATCACGACGAATTCGTCGCCACCGAAACGGGCGAGCAGGTCGTGGTCTCGAAGCGATTTGTTGAGACGAGCGGCAACGAGCTCGAGGAGCCGGTCGCCGGCGGCGTGGCCCCATGCGTCGTTGACGACCTTGAAGCGATCAAGGTCTACGAAGAGCACCGCGGTGGAAGTGCCGGCTTCGCGTTCGGTGAGTGCATGTTCTAGCTCAGCCAGGAAGAGCTCACGGTTGGGGAGACCGGTCAGTCCGTCGTAGTGGGCCGACTCCCACAACCGGCGCTCGAACTCAAGTGACTCGGAAACATCACGGACCAGGGCGGTGTAGAAGACTTCGCCACCCTGATCGACGCGGCTGAGCGCCATACGAATCGGCACTCGACGACCGTCGTCGCGGCGGGCGTACAACCCGACAACTTCTTGCGGTTGTTTGTAGATCCACTCGAGCATGTTCTCGCGCATCGGGACGAAGGCGTCCTCTGACTGCGCCGCCATGCCGAAATACGTTCCAAAGCTATAGCCGGTCAGAAGGTCGGGATCCAGGCCGACGATCGAGCCCGCAGCCTCGTTCGCTCGCTGGATTATTCCGTGACGGTCGCAGGCAATGATGCCCTCCGCTGCGTTGTCGACGATTGAGCGCACCTGCGCGTCGCTCGTCGCCAGCTGCGCGTTGACAATCTCGAGCTCCGAGCTCCGCTTCGTTTCCGTTTCGGCCGAGTCGACAAGTGTGTCCGCCATGGTGGCAACGGCGTGGGCGAGCGCACCGATCTCGTCGCGGCTTCGAATATGGGCACGTCGGTCGAGATCACCGCTCGCTACCGCGACCGCCGCGTTCGTCACTCGCTCGATCGGGCGAGTGATCCAGCGAGCGAAGAGTGTTGCCAGAACGATGACGAGTAGGGCACTCACGAACAGCGCACCCATCAGCGTGTTTCGGAAGCTAGCCAGGCCGCTGAGCGCCTCCGCCCGGTCGATCTTGACCACCACACCCCAGCCGGGTCCTTCGACACTTCGGGTGACGGCGAGAACATCCTTCTGCCGATAGTCGGGCACGCCATCGAAGCGACTCTCCTCGCCAGCCATCGCCAGCGTGATCGGGGCCTCAGCGGCGGAGGCAGGAATCACGAGGTTGAGGACCGCTCCGTCCTTGAATCGAAGCGGAGCGATGAACTCCGCGCCACCGTCGGGACCACGCTGCGCAACGCTGGTCTCGCCGGTCTCGCTCAAACCTGCGTAGTTCGTGGCTAGCGCGGTAATTGCATCGAGACTCGTCTCGATAATCACAAAACCGACACGTTCGCCGTCGACGATGACGGGTGTTGCGCTGAGGACGACGGATTCACCGCCAGCGCCTTCAACAACAACACCTTCGAAGCTGCCGTCCATCGTCAGTCGACCTCGGACGGCCTCCACTCGTTCCACGGCCGAAGCGCCGCTCGCGGCGACCACATTGCTGGCCATGTCGGTCACCGATGCCGACTGCAGCCGGTCGACCTCCGCGACTGCCGCCTTGAGCGCTATCTCGACTTGGATGGGGTCAGCGGAGACGAGCCCGTGCCGGATCGAGGTTTGGGTCACGAGAACTTCGGCGATCTCTCGATCGGCGCTCACGATGCCTTCGAGCTGGCCAACCTGAGCGGCAGCAATTCCCTCAAGCCGTTCGAACGCATTCTCGACGGCGATCGTTTCCTGAGAGTTGTAGGAGACAAGCGCGACAATCGCGAGCGGTGACAGCGCGGCAACGAGTACCGAAACGGTCAACTTGGTGCGGATCGATCGTCCGCGTGTGATCGTGGGGCGCCTCTCCGCGCGCACTTTTCTCATGCCTCTGAATCGTCACGCGTAGAGATCGACTCATGGGCCGTATTACCTGTCCGGATGTCGCCTTTAGTCACAACCTGTAAGGCTAGGTGGATGGCCGAATTCGACACAATCACCTACGCCGTCGACAGTGCTGTTTGCACCATCACGCTTGATCGACCCGAGGTTGCCAACGCGCAAGACACGCAGATGATCGACGAGCTCGATGCGGCGTTTGATCTGGCCGACCGCGACGACGACGTCCGTGTCGTCATTCTCGCCGGCAACGGCAAACACTGGTCGGCGGGGCACGACCTGAAGGCACTCGTCGGCGATGCCGAACCCGACGAGTGGCGCGTCATGCGAGAGACGCCTGAGGGGAAATGGCAGCACGAGAAGGTCATGTACTTCGACCGATGCCTGCGTATTCGCAACTTCCGCAAGCCGACTATCGCGGCCGTCCAAGGAAAGTGCATCGCCGCGGGCGTGATGCTCGCCTGCATGTGCGACCTGATCGTCGCGAGCGACGACGCGTCCTTTCAGAATCCGGTGCTACGCATGACTGGCGCGGCCGTGGAGATCCTCGTAGAGCCCTGGGAGATGCCGGCGCGAAAGGCAAAGGAATTCCTTCTCGCGGCCGAGACCTTCTCCGCCGCCGAAGCCGAGCGGTTCGGCATGGTCAACCGAGTGGTCCCGCGTGACCAACTCCTCATCGAGGCCCGATCTCTCGCCGACCGCATCGCTCTCGTCCCGCCCGCCACCGCCCAGGTGGTGAAACGTTCGATCAACAAGACACTCGATCTTCAAGGCCAACGAGATGCGTGGGATTACCACTTCCAGGCCCATCACTGGATGCACAACACGGCCACCGCGCTCGAAGCGCTCGAGGCGCGGAAGGCCAAGAGTTCGATGAAGGACGTCTTCGCCGAACACACCGATCCATCGTGAGTCGACGACCACTCGAAGGACTCCGGGTCCTCGATCTCGGCACTCGTATCGCGGCGCCGTTCTGTGCTGGACTCTTCGGCGAACAGGGCGCCGAGGTCATCAAAATCGAACAGCCGCAGGGCGGTGACCCGCTGCGCGACCTTGGCCCGTTCATCGAAACCGACGAAGGTCCGTATTCGCTCTATTGGGCTGTCGAAGGCCGCGGTCGGAAGTCCGTCACCCTCGACCTTCGCCGACCTGAGGGGCAGGAAATCTTCCGAGAGCTCGCCGCAACATCCGATGTCGTGTGTGAGAACTTCCGTCCGGGCACGCTCGAGCGATGGAACATCTCGCCAGAGCGGCTCGACCCTCGCCTGGTCACCGTCCGGATCAGCGTGTTTGGCCAGGACGGGCCGAAGTCGCTGCGACCCGGGCTCGACCGCAACGGCGTGGCCTATGGCGGCCTCCTCCATCTCACCGGTGAACCGGACCGGCCGCCGGTTCGACCCGGCGTGACCGTCACCGACTATCTGACCGGCGTGTTCGCGTCGCAAGCCGCGTTGGGATTGCTCTACGAACGAGACGCCAAAGGAACCGGCACCGGCGGCGTGATCGATGCCTACCTCTACGGGTCTGCCTTGCGAATCCTCGAATGGACGATCGCGGCCTATGACACGCTCGGCATCGTGCGCCAACGAACCGGAAACCGACTCGACCACAGCGCCCCGCTCGACAACTACCCGAGCAGCGACGGCCGGTTCGTGTGCATCGTGGCCGCCGCGCAGAACAACTTCGAGCGCCTCTGTGCTGCCATGGATCGTGTCGATCTTCTCGCTGACGACCGTTACGCCACCCCGGCGGCCCGGTCCGAAAACAACGAGGAGATCAACCAGATCGTGGCCGACTGGGCGGCGGTCCGAACCGCCGCCGAAATCGAGGAACGTTGTGTCGCCCACGACGTTCCCGTCGGCACTGCCTACGACGCCGCCGACCTCAGCAACGACGAACACGTCATCGCTCGCGGCGACATCATGCCGATCCACGATCCGATCCTCGGCGATGTGCGCCAGCAGGCCCCGTTTCCGAGGATCGCAGGCCAGGAACACGTGGCACCGACGGGTGCGCCGCGGCTCGGGGCCGACACCGACGAGGTGCTCCGGTCCGTACTCGGGCGATCCGATGCGCAGATCAACGACCTGCGGACCGCGGGCATCATCTGACGGCGGCTGGGATGTCGCCCTTTCGGCGCTCACCAACGATGTCGCCACCGGGTTCGCTCCGAACTAGCGAAGGAACTCTTCGATCAGCACCGGTCGCGCCTCGTCGATCGAGCGATGGGCAGCGGCGCCCACGATCACCGACATAAGACCGTCTTCCAGCGTGACCTCCGGGGTGCTGTTGCCGAGGATCGCGTCGCGGAAGTGCATGTGCTCGATGTATGAAGAACCGTCGTGGAAACCCTCGTACGCAATGCGTTCGTCGTGAATGGCCTCGACATCAACACCGCCATAGAAGTGTTCGCCCCGGCGACCGGCCCGGAACTCGTTACCCGGGAGCAGCGCTTCCACCTTGCCGCGGGCGCCGAGCACGCTGAGCTCCTCGGTGTAGCGCGTCGCCTCGGCGAACATGCAGAGATCGAGCATGCCCCGTCCGCCATCCTCGAACTCGACGATCACGTACGCGTTGTCGAGAATGTCGGGTGTCTCGCCCTCATAGACCTCGTCTATGTGGTTCACGTCCTGGGCCCCGGAAGCCATCACACGAACGGGCGGACTCGCCATGATCCGGTTCATGAGATCGAAGAAGTGGCAGCACTTCTCGACGAGCGTGCCGCCGGTGTTTCGACTGAAGCGGTTCCAGTCCCCCACCTTGGTGAGGAAGGGCATGCGGTGTTCGCGGATCGCCACCATACGAGGCCGGCCGACCGCGCCGCTGTCGACTTCACTGATGAGCTTTGCGACCGGCGGGATGTACCGATACTCAAGCCCGACCCACGTGATCGCGTCGCGGGCCTGAGCCAGGTCGATCACCGCGTAGCAGTCGTCGACGGTGGTGCAGAGCGGCTTTTCCACCAGCACGTGGAGGTCAGAACGTAAGACATCGTCGAGCACGTCGACATGGGTCATGTTCGGCGATGCGATCACCACGGCGTCGCACCGGCCCGACTCCACGAGACCGCGATGGTCAGCGAAAGTCGCCGCGTCCGGGATAATCGCGCTCGCAGTATCAAGACTGCCGCGATCGGGGTCGGCCAACGCGGTGATCTCGGCCCCTTCAACATGCAGAAGGTTGTGGATGTGTTCGACGCCCATCATTCCGGTGCCGATGATTCCGTAACGCAGTTCTGACATCTGGGTAGCTTACGAGTCATGCCCGACTCGCTCGTCAACGCCTCCCCCCGAACGCTCGGCTCGCTCGGCGCCGTTGGACCCCTGGCTTACGGCTGCTGGCGCTTCACGACCTCGTCTGTCGAGGACGCAACCCGGCTGATCGAAACCGCGCTCGATGCCGGGCTCAACCTCATCGACACCGCCGACGTCTACGGCTTCGACTGGGGCGGCACCGGCTTTGGCGCCAACGAAGAACTTCTCGGAAGAGTGCTCTCGGCCACCCCCTCGCTGCGGGACCGCATGGTGCTCGCGAGTAAGGGCGGAATCATGCCGCCGACTCCCTACGACAGCAGTCCGTCGGGCCTCACCGCCGCTTGTGATGCCAGCCTGCGCCGGCTCGCGGTCGACACGATCGACCTTTACCAAATCCACCGGGCCGACCTCTTGACCCACCCGGCCGACGTGGCCACCACGCTCACCGCCCTACGAGAAGCGGGCAAGATCCGCGAAGTGGGCCTGTCCAACCACACGGTCGCGCAGCACGATGCCCTCGCCGCTCATCTCGGCTTCCCGATCGTCACAACGCAGCCGGAATTCTCGGCGGCCAATACCGGGCCGCTACGGGACGGCACGTTCGAACTCTGCCTCCGCGACGGCGTCGTGCCGCTCGCTTGGAGCCCGCTGGCCGGCGGTCGCATCATGACCGGCGAAGGCCTCCGGGCCGAGCTACTCATGCTCCTCGATGAGCTCGCCGAACGTGAGGGGGTCGATCGAGCGGCGATCGCCTATGCGTTCGTGCTCGCCTTCCCCGCCGCGCCAATCGCGATCCTCGGCACGCAAAACCCGGCCCGCATCGTTGACGCCGCGGCGGCCCTCACCGTCTGGCTCGACCGCGCCGATGTCTACGCGCTCATCCAAGCCAGCGAAGGCGTGGCCCTTCCATGAGCGACCCGGTCGAGATTTCATGGTTCGCCGCGTTGTGTGATGACGACTACGAGTTCCTCGGGGTGCCCGACCCCGCGCTGCAAAGTTCGTGGGCGCACTGTCGCGACATCGTGTTGCGAGCGGACCGCAACGGCTTCGACAACGTGCTCCTCCCGTCGGGTTACCAACTCGGCATCGACTCAGTCGCGTTCGCGGGCGGCATCGGCCCGCTGACCGATCAAATCCACCTGCTGTTGGCGGTCCGGATCGGCGAGATGTGGCTGCCCCAACTTGCGCGCCAGATCGCAACGCTTGATCAGATGGTCGACGGTCGGCTCACCATCAACATCATCTCGTCGGATCTTCCCGGGCAAGCGCTCGATTCAGGTCCGCGTTATCAGCGGACCCGTGAACACATGCACGGGCTACGCACCCTCTTGAACGGTGAGCGGCTCGAGATCGACGGCGACTCTGTGCAGTTGGCAATTGACCCGCCGCGCATCGCAACCGAGCGGGGCGCATGTCCGCCGATGTACTTCGGCGGCTTCTCCGAAGATGCCAAAGACACCGCGGCTGAGGCCGCCGACGTCTTCCTCACGTGGCCCGACACCGTCTCGTCCGTGGCCGCCACGATTGACAACATGCGTCGGCGGAGCGCCGCGGTCGGGCGTGAGCTGCGCTACGGCCTGCGGGCCCACGTGATCGTTCGCGAAACCGAGGCAGAAGCCCGGGCCGCCGCCGACCAGCTGGTCTCAAGACTCGACGACGAGACCGGACAGGCGATCCGGGCAAAGTCGCTCGACACTGCCTCCGTAGGCGTCAGTCGCCAGTCAGACCTACGAGACAGCGCCGACAATGACGGCTACGCCGAGGCCAACCTGTGGACGGGCATCGGGCGAGCCCGTTCCGGCGCGGGCGCGGCGATCGTCGGCGACCCCGACCAGGTGGTCGCCAAGCTTGAGGCCTACCGAGCGGCGGGCGTCGACGCGTTCATCCTGTCGGGTTACACCCACGAAGCCGAGTGCGACCTCGTCGCCAAACACGTGCTGCCGTCGATCGACCACGCACCGCTTCGGCCTCGCTGGAGTTAGTCCAGTCGCTCGATGAGCGTGCCGGTGCCGAGTCCGCCGCCACAACACATCGAGATCAGGCCCCACTTGCCGCCGGTGCGCTCCAGTTCGTGCAGCGCCTTAGTCGTGAGGATGCAGCCGGTGCCGCCGAGCGGGTGACCAAGCGCAATGGCGCCGCCATTGGGATTCGTCTTCTCCAGGTCAGCACCGGTCGCCTTCGCCCAGGAAAGCACCACCGATGCAAACGCCTCGTTGACCTCGAAGACGTCGACATCGTCAATGCTGATTCCTTCGCGACTCAGGACCCGCTCGGTTGCCGGAATCGGCCCTTCGAGCATCAACACCGGATCGCAACCGACCAGCGCCGTCTGCGCGATTCGGGCCAGAGGCTTTAGCCCCAGCTCGGCAGCTTTCTCGGCCGACATCATCAGCACCGCCGCGGCGCCGTCGGAGATCTGCGAACTTGTGCCGGCAGTGTGGATGCCGTCCTCGCGAGCGACCGGCTTCAACTTGGCGAGCGACTCAAGACTGGTGTCGCGGGGCACCTCATCGCGGGCAAACTCCACCGTCTCGCCGGTCTTTTTCCCTTCTTCGTCGACGAGTACCGCTGACACCGGAACGATCTGCGTTTCAAATCGACCCTCGTCTCGGGCGCGAGCGGCCCGCTCCTGCGACTCCAGACCGAAGGCGTCCGTGTCGTCACGAGAGATACCGTATTTTGTCGCCATCCGCTCGGCGCCCTCGAACTGCGAGGTGAATTCGTGATGCTCGAAGTAGCTCCGGCTCACCGGCCGACCGGGTCCGTTCATCGTGTTGGATCCGACCGGCAGCATGGTCATCACTTCGACACCACAAGCGAGCACGACATCTTCAACCCCCGCCGCAATCAGCGAGTAGCCAAGATTCACGGCGTGCTGGCTTGATCCACATTGAGAGTCGACAGTTGAACAAGCGGCGTTCACATCGCCCCCGTGGCTGAGCCATGCCGTGCGGGTGACGTTCATCCCCTGCGCACCAATCTGGTTGATACATCCGCCGACCACCTGGTCGACCTCGCTCGAGGACACACCGGCGCGCTCAAGGCAGGCCATCTGGACGGTGCCGAGAAGATCGGTCGGATGGGTGTGGCCGAGGGTGCCGTTCTTCTTTCCGACGGCAGAACGGACGGCTTCAACGATGACGACCTCGGTCATAAACATGCTCCTGAAATAGCGACTGCCCACCAGCGTGATCGGCCGCCAACGTGAACGCAACCCGAACTCTCCTCTACCCTCACGGGCATGACGACTGTTGATCCTTCTGCACCGCCGCTCCCCGAGCAGGCCGAAGTCGATGACACCATCAAACTGATCACTGACAACGCCGATCGAATCTTCTCCTGGAAGTACGACCGGGAGCGGCCTCAGCTCGTCACGCTCTACAACAAGGCGATGGCGTCGCAATGGGATTCGATGAACGACCTCGACTGGGCAACCGATGTCGACCCGGAGTTCCTCGTCGCCACAACACAAAAAGACAACCCCACCGTGGCCGTCGCTCGTGCCGCCAAGGACGTGCCCGGGTCGCCGTTCAAGAACTGGGGCGAGAAGGAGTTCACGCAACTCTCGATCGAGTCGCTGAAAGCCAGCCTGTCGCAGTTCATGCACGGCGAACAGGGCGCCATGATGGTCGCCGCCAAGATCGTCGAGACGGTGCCGTGGATCGACGCCAAGTACTACGCCGCCACCCAGACCATGGACGAAGCCCGCCACACGGAAGTGTTCGCCAAGTACCTCGACCTGAAGTTGGGCGACGCATACCCCATGAGCCCGTACCTCGATGAGCAGATCCAGGCGCTCATCGAAGACAGCCGCTGGGACATCGCCTATCTCGGGATGCAGATCATCATCGAGTCGCTGGCGCTCGCGGCCTTCGGCCAGATGCTCCGAGCCACCGAAGAACCCTTGCTCCGGAAGCTCCTTCGTTATGTGCTGGCCGACGAGGCCCGCCATGTGGCCTTCGGTATTCTCTCGTTGGGCGAGTTCTACGAGAATCTCAGCTCGGCCGAGCTGTTCGAACGCCAGGAGTTCATGGCGGAAAACACCATCCGCAATCGGGCCCGGTCCGGCATCCCCGAGGTATGGGACCGCATGGGCGTGCCCCTCAAAACAGCGATGCCCGCGCTCCAAGAAGGAGCGACAAAAGTCGACCAGTCGCTCTTCACCAGCTTCCAGCACGGCTTCTTTGGCAAGCTTGTGCCCAACACCCGCAAGCTCGGCCTCCTCGATGCCAACGACGGCCACCTTCGCAAGATGTGGGGCGAAGCCGGATTGATGGAGTACGAGTTCGCCGACTCCACCGCCGACGACTACGACACCTACGACGCCGTCGCCGCCGATCGCGCCGAAGCGGCCGCTGCGAGCTAACTCGCCCTGGCATCCCGATCGATTCGCGCAGCGTGCGGGGTGACATCACCCCCCCGTTCCGCTGTCACACCCCATAAGTAGAGTCGAACGTATGTTCGACTCTAAGGGTGGGTTCGATGCCGACTCGGCCGCCGCCGAAATCGCTCGGCTCGAGCGCGAGGCTCGGCGGATCGATGCGGAGCGCATCGCGCTACTCGACCGGATTGATCACACCGGTGTCTACACGACGGACGGGCACTTCTCGGCCCGGACAATGATGCGCGTGCACGGCCAACTGTCAGGGTCCGAGGCATCACAACGCGATCGAGTAATGAAGTGCCTGCGCGATCTACCGGCTGTCGCCGCGGCCTATGCCGACGGTCTTGTTGGCACCGACCAGGTTCGTCGGATCGCCGCCGTATGGAGCAATCCGCGCGTGCGCGATTTCGTGCCGGTATGCGAGGCCGCGTTTCTCCTCGCCGCTCGCGAGATGGAGTTCATCGAGTTCGATCGGTTCTGCATCGAGTGGACCAGTCGAGTTGACCAAGACGGAGCGGCCGACAAGGCCAACAAACGCTGGCGCCGCCGCAAGATCGAGACGGTGCAGGACTTCAACGGATTCTGGGATCTTCGTGGTCGCCTCATGTCGATCGACGGCGCCCAATTCGCGGAGATCCTCGAGCGGCTCGTCGACGCCGAACGCCTCACCGATATCGAAGCGTCGCAGGCCGAATTCGGCGACGAATGGCGCCAACACCTTCCGCGCACCACAGCTCAGCTCCGATACGACGCATTCATGAAGCTCGTCCGTCGTGGCGCGGCCGTCGGCCCCGATGGTCAGCTGATCGACACCACCACCGACCTTGTAATCGACCAGTCGACCTATGAGCACCAAGCGGCCGTTCTTGTTGGTGCCGAGCCCGGTCCGATCGATCCCACCGACCGCAATCGCTTCTCTCGAACGATCGATGGTGTCTACGTCAATCCGGCAGAGATCGTGGCTCGCTCTTTCGTCGACCATGTGCGGCGCGTGGTCGTCGATGCTGCCGGAGTGGTCATCGACCTCGGGCGCCGCTCTCGGCTCTTCACCGGAAGCGCTCGCGATGCCGCTCTGCTCTCTGAGGTCGCTTGTTATTGGACCGGATGTTGGATCCCTGCCTCGAAGTGCCAGATTGACCACCTGCTGCCATGGCGACGCGAGGGGAGATCCAACCCCGGCAACGGGGCACCCGGATGCGGGAAACACAATCGCATCAAAGAACAAGGCTTCCACGCCTGGCGCTCCGCCACCGGTGCGTGGAACCTCACTCGACCGCGGCATGACGTGTACCGTCGAACGCCGTGCCCCACGATGCCACTCCGTTCCACGCCAACATCGCGGAAGTCTTCGAGCGCATCGCCGCGCGAATCCCCGATCGCGAAGCCGTCATCACCCCCGATCGACGACTCACGTTTGGCGAAATCAGCGAGCGCAGCACCCGACTCGCCAATGCGCTGATCGATCGTGGCATTCGTTGCCACACCGAACGATCTGAGCTTCAGCCCTGGGAATCGGGCCAAGACCATTTGGCGCTTTACCTCCACAACGGGCCTGAATATATGGAGGGAATGCTCGGTGCCTGGAAGGCGCGGGGTGTCTCGCTCAACGTCAACTATCGCTATGTCGCCGACGAACTGATCTCGCTCCTGGACGACGCCGACGCCAAGGCGATTATCTACCACGCCCACTTCGCACCGGTGATCTCGGCGATTCGAAGCTCGCTGCCGTCGCTCGTCACGCTCATCCAGGTTGCTGATAGCAGCGGCGAACCGCTCCTCGCTGGAGCCCTCGACTACGAGACTCTCCTCGCCAACTCTTCGCCCGAACGACCCGACCTCGAGTGGTCACCTGACGATCTCTACATGGTCTACACGGGCGGTACCACCGGACTCCCGAAGGGAGTGCTCTGGCGTCAGGCCGATATCTGGTGCGGAGCCATGGGCGGTGCTGACCCCCGTGATGGTCAAGAGTTTGAGAGCTATGAAGCCGCCGTTGAGAGTGCCGCAGAAGAACGCGTCTTCCCGTACTTGATCGCCGCGCCGCTGATGCACGGTGGCGGACAATGGTTGGCCTGGCTCGGATGGATGGGCGGCGACCCGATCGTGTTCGGCCATGTGGTCGATCGGCTCGATCCGGCCGACATCTTGCACACGATCGAGCGCGAGAAGTGCTCGTTCATGATCATCATTGGCAATGCGTTTGGCCGACCGATCCTCGACGAACTCAACCGGGGGATCAGTACCGGTGAGCCCTACGACTTCTCACCACTGAAGGTCCTCGCGACCGGGGCCGCCGCGATGACCAGCGGCGTAAAGGAAGAGTTCCTCGCCCACCGGCCCGGTCTGCGCATCATCGACTCGATGGGGGCATCCGAAAGCGGAACCCAAGGTCGCAATGTGAGCACCGACGACCGCGAGGTCGAGGCCGGCGTGTTCGAACCCGGTCCTGGCACCCTGCTGATCTCCGACGACATGACCGCCGAGGTTCCTGCGGCACCCGGCGCATCCGGCTGGCTCGCCCGAACCGGCCGTATTCCGATGGGTTATCTGGGCGACCGCGACAAGACCGCCCGCACCTTTCCGACGATCGATGGCATTCGCTACTCAGTGCCCGGCGACCGGTCCGAATGGCGAGCCGACGGCCGACTCAAACTCCTTGGCCGCGACTCGGTGTGTATCAACACGGGCGGCGAGAAGGTCTTCGTCGAAGAGGTCGAGGCCGTGCTCCATGCTCACCCAGCAATCCACGATGCCGTTGTCGTCGGCCGGCCCAGCGAACGATGGGGTAACGAAGTCTGCGCGGTTGTGTCCACGAGCATCGCCGTCACGACCGAGGAACTCCTGGCCCACTGCCGCGGCCATCTCGCGCGTTACAAGCTTCCCCGTACAGTGATCACCGTGCCGGAAGTGGTTCGTGGACCCAACGGCAAAGCCGACTATCGATGGGCCGCCGCGATCGCGGTCGCTGAGCAGGGGAACAACAAATGAGCGACGCAGCATCCAATAGCGCGGTATCCAATAACGAGCTTCGATTCGACGAGCAGGCCGCCATCATCACCGGCGCCGGCAACGGCCTCGGCAAAGCCCACGCCCTCGAATTCGCCCGCCGCGGCGCAATGGTGGTTGTGAATGACCTTGGCCGCGCCGTCGACAGTGCGGGCAACGACACAAGCGCCGCCCAACTCGTGGTCGATGAGATCAAAGCCGCTGGCGGCCTCGCCGTCGCCAGCACCGGATCGGTTACCGACCCCGCGGCCGCCAAAGGCCTCACCGAACAGGCGCTCGACGAGTTCGGCCGCCTCGACATTGTGGTCAACAATGCGGGCATCCTCCGCGACAAAGCCTTCCACAACTCCGACCTCGAGAACTGGCAAGCCGTGATCGATGTGCACCTCACGGGCGCCTACAACGTCACGTTGCCCGCCTTCCAGCACATGCGGGCGCAGGGTTACGGCCGCATCGTCATGACCTCGTCGCCCGCCGGCCTCTACGGCAACTTCGGCCAGACCAACTACAGCTCCGCGAAGATGGGCCTCGTCGGATTCGCCCGAGCGATCAAACAAGAGGGTGGCCGCAAGGGTATTCAGGCCAATGTGATCGCACCGACCGCCGACACCGCCATGACCGAAGGTCTGCTCGGCACACTTGCCGACGACACACCGCCAGAGCTGATCACTGCCGTGGTCGGCTACCTCTGCCACGAGAGCTGCGACCTCAACGGCGAAGTGCTCGCGTGTGCAGGCGGACGCGTTGCCCGCGCCTTCGTTGGTGTCACTCCCGGCATCTTCGACCGAAACCTGTCGATCGACACGGTCGCCGCCAACATCGACGAGATCTGCGCCGAGGAGGGCTACACCGTGCCCGACGGTGTCGGTGATGAGATGGCGCTGATTCTCAAAGGCCTCAAAGCCAATCCGAAATAGAGCCCATCAAGGCAGGACTACTGTCCGGTCCACTCTGGGTCACGCTTCTCGAGGAACGCCGCGACGCCTTCTTTCATGTCGTCGGAAGCCATCACTTCGGCCACCCCGCGGGCGGTTGCGGACCAGCCGGCGTCGTCGGTCGCAGCGAGCAGACCATCAACGGCCTGAAGTGTGTTACGGACCGAGACCGGCGAGTTGGCTGCGACCGTTCCCGCGAGCTCGATCGCGGATGCCAACGCACGTCCCTTGGGGACGACGCGATTCACGAAGCCAAGTTCGGCGGCTCGGACCGCGCTGATCTCGGAGCCGGTCAGCAAGAGTTCCTTGGCGATGTTGGGCGGCACCAGCCGAGCCGTACGGAAAAGGGCGCCGCTATTGGCGATCACACCACGCTTCACTTCGGGCAGGGCGAACCGGGCATTGTCGGCGGCCACCACCATGTCACTCGCCATGCACAGCTCGAAGCCGCCGCCGAACGCCAGCCCTTCGACTGCGGCGATCAACGGCTTCGTGCGCCGGCGCCGAATGAGGCCGTACTCACCGCCACGTTCGGTGGGCCGTCCGGGGCCGTCCTTCAGGTCGGTGCCTGCGCTGAACAAGTTGGGGCCGCCGGTGAGAATGGCGACCCATTGGTCGGGGTCGTCTTCGAAGTCGTTGAACGCCGCATCGATACCAGCGGCGACATCCGCATTGATCGCGTTCCGTTTGTCCTCCCGATTGATCGTCACGATTGTGACTCGACCGACTCGTGCGACTTCGATGACGTCCATACGACGATCTTGGCATTTCTCTGTCGCGACGCCACCCCGACCAGCCAACCGGTGAACCTGACGTGACTGTCAGATGTGATGCATGCTGGTCGCTGTGACTCAGCCTCACGCCTTCGACTCGGCGTCCCCGGTACCCGACCTCGGGCGTATGCGCGCCGAGCGGCTCGCCCGTTTGCAAGCGCAGCTTGTCGCCCAAGACCTTGGCGGAGCCGTCCTCCTACACGGGCCACACGTTACGTACGCGACAGGACACGTGCCCGACGCGGTCGACGCCAGCCATGCCGTGCACCGTCGGGCGATCGCAATCGTTCCGGCTGAAGGCGCGCCCCGCCTCCACGTCCACGGCGACCCCGGCAACGTCGACTGTGACGTTGCGCCTGCGCTTTGGCCGGAACTCGACGAAGACACCGGCTCGCTCGAAGCGAGCATTGGCGAGGTCTTGGGCCGCGGCGCCGACCGTCGGTTTGCCGTCGACTCGATCACCGGAGCGATGGCTCGAGCTGACGTGTTCGGTGAAGCCACGCTGAGCGACGCCAGCCGGGTCCTCGGCCCGGCCCGAATCACAAAGACGGCCGATGAGATCGCTTGCATCGAGCGATCGCAAGCCGAGACCGAACACGCAATGGAAGCGGCCCAGGGCGCGTGCGTTCCCGGAGCAACTCGGTCCGAAGTCGCCGGCGTCTTCCTCGCGGGCATGCGCGAGCAGGGCGCGCACCACAACGAGATCGATCCCATCTTCCAGGTGATGCCCCGCTATCGCGACTCGGGCCCGCGCACGGCCACTGGCGACGTCGCGTTTCCGACCGGAATCGAAGACCCGACATTCGCCCGCGGCGACCTCATCTGGGTCGACGCCGGCCACGCCTACGAGGGATATGCGTCGGACTTCGGCCGCACCTGGATCGTCGGTCGAGAACCGAACGAGGCCGAGCACCGTTGCTTCGACCGATGGTCCGCGATCATGCGCGCCACGAACGAGGCCGTGAAACCAGGAGCAACACTCGGCGACGTGGGTCGTGCCGCCATTGCCGCCAACGATGACACCCGACCTTGGCTGCCCCACTTCTATGTCGCTCACGGCGTTGGCTTGGAGAGTGCCGAGATGCCGATGGTCGGTTCTGATCTCGGCCAGGAGTTCGACGATGGCTACGAACTCGCCGAGGGAATGATCCTCGTACTCGAGCCCGTTGTTTGGGACGACGGTGTTGCCAGCTATCGGGCCGAAGAGATCGTGGTCGTCACCGGCGACGGCTGCCGAGTGTTGTCGAGCCACCCGGGCTACGCGCCCTTCGGATCATGACCTCACTCATTGCCGCTCGCCGCGACCGAGTGCTCGGCGCCATGGCGGAGCGCGACATCGACGTGCTGGTGCTCGGCCGCCAAGACGACGCCAACTATGCGAGCGGCATGCACCGGCTCTGGACCGCCGGCACGCGCCCGTTCGGTGCGGGCTGTCTTGTTGTCCGTTCGACCGGCCGAACCCATGTGCTCTCTGGTTGGGATGCCGGCCTCCCGGAGACGATGACGTGGGACGACCTCTACCCGTCGACATGGAACCCGCGGGTCATGTCGGGCTACCTCGCCGCGATTCCCGGGCTGGCCGAAGCGAAACGAATCGGCGTCGACGAAGTCTCGCCATCCTTCGCCCGGGCCGCCGCCCGACTCGCGCCCGACGCCGCGGTTGTCCCAGCCGACGACCTCATGTCGACCGTCCGCCGGATCAAGCTCCCGGAGGAGATCGAAAAGATTCGCGCCGCCTGTGTCGTGGCCTGGGCCGGCATCGAAGCCGCCGTTCTCGCCCGTGACGTTTCCCCGGACGAGCAGCTCGGAGCCGCCGTCAAGGCGCTCGCCGCCGCGGGTGCCACGATCCCGTCGTCCACGCCGGTCGTCAAGACCGTCGACGACATAACGGTGATCGACATCGGTGTGATCGTCGACGGCTACGAAGGCGGAGTCGGTCACCGCGCCCCGGTCGAGGGCCCCGACGCGCCGCCCGATCGACCGACCCTCTCGCAAGCGTGTCGGCCTGGCGCAACACATGCGGATCTGGCCCGAACGGCCACGCAGAACGACTGGCTCGTTCGCGGACTCGGCATGGGATTCGAGCGGCCGGTCATCGACCCGACCCACGGATTCGACGAAGTTCTGGAGGCCGGAATGGTCCTGAGCGTCGGCGATGGCGTCGAGCGATCAGTTGTGCACGTCACACCCACCGGAGCCGAAATTCTCTCCGATCGACCAAGGCAGGACCCATGACGGACTTCACCCGGCAAGCCAGCGATGACGACGATGCCTCGAGAACCGAGGGGCTCATCGATCCCGAGAAACTCGGTGTCTGGATGGACGAACAAGGCCTTCCCGGTGAGGGCGACCCGATCGAATCGCGTTTCATCTCCGGCGGCGCCTCGAACGAGATCTTCGAGGTGAAGCGGGGCGGCGAACGCTGGGCGCTGCGCCGTCCGCCGCGGGTGGTACCCAAGGGTCGTAACGAGACGATGCTCCGCGAGTACCGAATCATCGATGCGCTCTCCGACACCGACGTCCCCCATTGCAAGGCGTGGGGCGTCTGCGAAGACACCTCGATCCTCGGCAGCACCTTCTATTTGATGGAGTTCATCGACGGCTGGTCGCCGATCAGCGAACCCGAATGGCCTGAGCCTTTCTTCTCCAATCTCGATGCCCGCCCCCCGCTCGCCTACGAACTTGTCGATGCCATCGCTCGACTGTCGAACGTTGACTGGAAGGCCCGGGGGCTCGAAGGACTCGGTCGCCCCGACGGTTTCCACGACCGCCAGGTGGACCGTTGGCTCGCCCATCTCGACGCCTTCAAGTTCCGTGAATTGCCCGGGCTCGACGAGGCGGCGACATGGCTTCGTAACCACAAGCCGCGGAGCTACAAACCGGGGATCATGCACGGCGACTACCAGTTCGCCAATGTGATGTTCCACCACGGTGGCCCGGCTCGGATGGCCGCGATCGTCGATTGGGAAATGGGGACGATCGGCGACCCGCTCCTCGACCTCGCCTGGGTCGTGATGGGTTGGCCCGACGCCGACGAGGACCGAGGCGGCAAGGGCTACGTCGACCACACCGGGATGCCCGACAAAGCCGACCTGCTTGAGCGCTACGCAACAATCTCCGGCCGAGATGTCGACGAGATCGACTACTACGTCATCCTCGCTCGATTCAAGATGGCGATCGTGCTCGAGGGTGGTTATGCCCGGTTCGTGCAGGGTGGCGCCGACAACCCCAAGATGGCGTCGTTCGGCGAGGTTGTGCTCGACATGGCAACGAAGGCCGCTGAGCTAGTCGCGACCACCAAGCTCAGCTGACAAACTGCCGTCATGGTTCTCGAAGGCTCGGGCTTGCTTCACGACAGAGTCGCGCTCATCACCGGTGCTGGTTCCGGCATCGGGGCCGCGGTCGCTCGCCGGTTCGCAGAGGAGGGCGCCCTGCTCTGGCTCAACGACATCAACACCGAAGCATTCAGCGAGATCGTCGAGGAAACCGGCGCGTCGGGCATGGTCGGCGACGCTTCCGATTCTGAATTCATCAACAATTGGGTGAACGAAGCCGCCCGGTCTCATGGTCGAATCGACGTGCTCTACAACAACGTCGGTGTCTCGCGACACGGTCTCCTCGGCGACACCGACGACGACAGTTGGCGATCCCAACAGCGACTCACGCTCGACACCTGCTTCTTCGCGACCCGAGCGGTCATCCCTCACATGCTGAAGTCCGGGGGCGGCAGCATCGTTTCGATGTCGTCCGGTGCGGGTATTGGTGGCCAACACGGACTCGGCGGTTACGCGGCGGCAAAAGCGGGCGTGATCTCGCTGATGGAAACCGTCGCGACGGAATATGGCAATCAGGGCATCCGAGCCAACGCGGTCACACCCGGACCAACCGCAACGACACCGCTCCTCGCCTACCTCGACCAGCAGCCGGGTGGAGTCGAAGCCCATACTGCCGATCTGAACCTGGCCCGCCTCACCACGCCGGAGGAGGTCGCCGCGACCGTCACCTGG
The DNA here is from genome assembly GCA_047639555.1 of Candidatus Aldehydirespiratoraceae bacterium. Lineage (GTDB taxonomy): Bacteria > Actinomycetota > Acidimicrobiia > Acidimicrobiales > Aldehydirespiratoraceae > JAJRXC01. The sequence continues at coordinate 33,285 of JBLIOE010000014.1, read as the reverse complement.
CTCGCGTGTGACCAGTCATCGGCCATCAGCGGCATCTGCGTGCAGTCCAATATTCGCTCAGCCAGCCGTCGACCCCGCTAACCGAAGCAGGCATCCCAGCCGAATTTCTCGAACTCGACGGCAAGTGAGTCAAGTGAGTTGATCGCCGGGTCGAGTTCCACCGTCGCGTTGACCAACGCCGGCGATTCTGACAGATCTGGTGGTGGCTCCTATGATTCCGTTATGCCTGGGAGGCACTGATATGCCAATTGATTTCGACGTTGAACCAGAGTTCCAAACTCAGCTCGATTGGATCGAAGAATTCGTCAAGACCGAGGTCGAGCCGCTCGACCTCTACTTCAAAGGCGAGGTTTCGCCCTTCGACAAGACCCACGAAGTGGCGCAGGGCCTGGTGCGCCCGCTGCAGGACATCGTCCGCGAGAAGGGCCTTTGGGCCTGCCACATTGGCCCCGAGCTCGGCGGCGGCGGCTACGGCCAGGTGAAGCTCGCCATGATGAACGAGATTCTCGGTCGTTCTTCATGGGCGCCGTCGGTCTTTGGTTGCCAGGCCCCCGACTCGGGCAACGCTGAGGTACTCGCCCACTACGGCACCGACGAACAGAAGGAGCGCTACCTCGCTCCCCTGCTTCGGGGCGAGATCTCCACGACCTACGCCATGACCGAGCCACAGGCCGGATCCGATCCGGGCCAGTTCACTTGCAGTGCCGTCCGCGACGGCGATGAATGGGTCATCTCCGGGGAGAAGTGGTTCGCCTCCAACTTTGTCTACGCCGACTTTCTCATTGTGATGCTGGTCACGAACCCCGACGTACCCGTGTACAAGGGGTCGTCGATGATGCTGGTGCCGAAGGAGATCGAGGGTCTCGAACTCATTCGCAACGTGCACCTCGGCACTGGTTCCTCCGGTGACGATGCCGGCCACGCCTACCTTCGGTTCAACGAAGTGCGGGTGCCCGCCGAGAATCTGCTCGGCGACGAAGGCGCCGGCTTCAAAATTGCGCAGACCCGCCTCGGCGGCGGCCGGGTGCACCACGGCATGCGCTCGGTCGGCATGTCCCAGCGAGCGCTCGACATGATGTGTGAGCGCGTGCTCTCTCGCGAGACGAAGGGCTCCCTCATCGCCGAGAAGCAGTCGATCCAGCACTGGATCGCCGACTCCTGGGTCCAGATCCAGCAATTCCGTCTCCAGGTGCTACACACCGCGTGGCTGATCGACAAAGAAGGCGACTACGGAAAGATCCGCCAGCACATCGCGGGTGTGAAAGTCGCAACGCCGAAGGTGTTGATGGACGTCGTCTATCGGGCGCTTCACGCCCACGGTTCGCTCGGTGTCAGCAACGAGATGCCCCTCATCGGCATGTGGATGTCGGCTCCTGTCATGGGCATCGCCGATGGCCCCACCGAAGTCCACAAGGACACCATCGCAAAGACGATCCTCAAGGGCTATACGCCCTATGAAGGACTCTTTCCGTCGCAGCACATCCCGACCCGCACGATCGAGGCCCGCGCCCACATCGAGGCGCGTCTCGAACACGAGATTGCGAACCAATGATTCCGCTGGACGGGCCCTTCTACGACCAACTCTCCGTCGGAGAAGAGCTGCCTCGCCAGCCCGCCGTCACGCTCGACGCGGGGATGGCGGCGCTCTACCAGTCGTGGGTTGGCGAGCGGCTGCCAATGGCGCTTGACGCCCAGGTGTCGAAAGCGGTCACAGGTCGCGAGGGTCGGTTGGTCAGCGCTGGCCTTCTGATGCAGCTGTCGATCGGGCAGAGCACGACAATCAGCCGACGGGCAATCGCCAACCTGTTCTACCGAGATGTGCGAATTGTTCGACCCGTATTCCTTGGTGACTCGATGGCCACCGTCGTCACCGTTACTGCTCTCTCCGACGGTTCGTACAAAGAAGGCCGCCACCGTCGCGGGAAGGTTCTCGTCGACATTGTCACGACCGCCAATGGCGAACCGGCGATCGAGTATCAGCGCTGCCCGATGCTCCCGCAGGCGAAACACGACGCCGCTCCCGGCCACACCGACGACCTCGGCAGTGACTCGGAGCTGGACCTCGCTTCCTACGCCGCGCTCGTACCCGCAGCCTGGGACTTCGCGCCGCTGGGACCGCCAACTACCTGGGCCGAGGGCGAGACGGTTGTCGACGCCACCCGCGACATCATCGACAACGCGACCGGCCTCGTCCGGCTCACGCACAACCTCGCGATGGTGCACCGCGATGTCGAGAAATCGCCGTACCCCGAGCGCCTTGTCTACGGCGGGCACGTCGTGGGCCTCGCCCAGGCCTCACTCTCGCGAGTTCTGCCCGGGATGGCGACCGTCGTTGGTTGGCACGGGTGTGACCACACCGGACCGGCGTTCGAGGGCGACCTGCTGTCGTTCCAACACACGCTGATCGAGATCGCGCCAGCCGGAAACGGACGGGCGTTCGCCATCCGGATCGAGGGCTTCGCCCACCGTGACGAAGACTCGAAAGTCCTCGACTGGACACTCGTGGCGGTCGCCCCGTAATGCGGCGGGTCATCGTCGCCGTCTCGTTCCTTCTCCTTGCGAGTGCCTGTGCGGCCGACAACCCGCTGCCACGAGTCGAACTCGCTAGCGTCGCCGACGCAGATGCCGAGTGCCAGTGGCCAACCTTCGGCGGCACGAGCGGGCGATCGTTCCAGAGCTGCAACACCTCCATTACGACAGACAACGTCGATGAGCTCCGGCCAATCTGGTTCTTCAATACTGACGATGTCGTCAGCGGTTCGCCGGTTGTCGTCGAGGGCTCGCTATTTGTGGGCGACTGGGCCGGTGTTGTGTACTCACTCGACGCCGAGACCGGGGCCGAGCAATGGCGCCAGCAGATGGCGCTCAACCCACGGCAATACGGAGGTCAGATCTCCGGGAGTGTCGCGTATTCGACTGAACGTTCGGAGCCGGCCGTCATCGTGGCTGCCGGGGACACCGTCTACGCCCTTGACCCGACCGATGGCCGCGAGCGATGGGCGCACCGGGTAACCAACGACGACTTCGGGGAGGTTCTCGGTTCGCCTCTGCTGGCCGGGAACGCAGTGATCGTCGGCTTCGACGCCCATGGCGCCCCGCTGCGCTCGGGAGTTCTCGCCCTCGACATCGAAAGCGGCGCGGAACTCTGGTACTTCGACCCGGAGAAGGGGCAACGCAACGGCTGCGGCGGCGTCTGGGGCACACCAACGCTCGATCCCGAGCGCGAGCTCGTGTTCTTCGGCACCGCAAACTGTCCGACCGCGAGAGAAGGCTGGAACGAGTTCAGCGAGGCGCTCATTGCCATCGATGCCAACACCGGCGACGCCGTGTGGTCGTTCCAACCCCACGATGAAAAGAACGACCGAGACGCCGACTTTGCCGGTGCTCCGAACCTCTTCACGACGAGCTCCGGTCGGGCCCTCGTCGGTCTCGGCAACAAGGACGCGACCTACTACGCCGTTGACCGCGACACCGGCGAGATCGTCTGGTCAACGACCGCGACCGAGGATGGCTTCATACGGCCGAACTTCGCCAGCGGCGGCTTCATCGGTCCCGCCGCGGTCGGTGACGGTGTCATCGTGGGCGCCACCGCGGTCGGCCCGTGCCCCTGTCTTCATGCGATCGATGCCGACACCGGAGCCATCAGATGGCAACAGCTGGCGGTCGAACCGAGTTTCGCGCCAACCACGATTGTCGGCGACCTTGCGTTCGTCGCATCGATCGACACCCTGCTTCGCGCCGTGGATCTCAAAACTGGCGACATGCGATGGTCACACCCGCTCGGCGCGTTGGCCAGCGGCGGAATCGCGGCCGTCGGTGATGACGTTTGGGCGGTAGCAGGTTTCCGCGAGCCGGGCAGCGCCGGACCGTCGGCCAGTAGTGGCGTCTTTCGTTTCTCCGTCGATCCCGACGCGGTCGTTACCTTCGTGCCGCCGGAGGCGACGCCCACCGCACCGACCGCCGGCGAACCGGTCAGGCTGGTCGACGCCAGCGGCGACTGCATCGATCAGCCCTGTTCCTTGACCTTCGGAATCAAAGACCCCCCGGCGGGCACGGCGCCCGAGCTCACAATGACGTTCCAAGCGGACCCCTTCGAGATCTCGGTGACAAGCAGCGGACTCGGCGATCCAAGCGCATGGATTCGTGAGGGCAGCGACGCTGCCGCCGTCGGGGCCACCGCATTCGGCGTGATGATTTCCGAACGCGACGACGACCCAAACGGAGGATTCCTCTGCGTGCTCGACGAAGCAGGAACCTGCACCGGAACGACTGTGCCCAATCCGGGTGCGAGCTACAACCGCATCAGCGTGCTGGCGATTGCTTCTGCTGACACGGTCCCCGAGGCGGGCGACGGCTTCTCCCGGTTGGTGGACACGATCGCGTTCTCGCCCCCACTCCAAACCGCGCTCCTCGACGTCGACCCCGACGCTGGGCATGTCGTTTTCTCCGGGCAGGGCAACGACCTCGTCGCCTACACACTCGACGGCCGCCAACAACTACTGATCCAGAACGCCAACGACGACCCCGACAACGGCCGCGATATCAACGCCCAAGTCTGCTTCCTCGACGACCACACATTCATCGCTGGCGAAGACACGGGGCAGCCGGATCTTCCACCAGGATGGGGGATCTTCTCCCTCTCCGGCGACCGCATCGGCGAGTTCCATGCTGAACAAATCGGCAAGCTCATACCGACGTATCAGCCCGCTGACAGCCAACCCGAAATGTTTGGGTGCGGCGTCTTGTCCGGTGGGCGAGTCGTTCTGACTGATGTCGGTAACCAGGCGACCGGCGACGCCACTGGTCAGCTGATGATGTTCTTCCCGCCCGATAGCGACGCCGGCGCAGCGTCGTACGTCGGCGAGATTACCGACCACTGCAAGGTCGACATCGCGATTGCCACGGCCCAGCAGATCGCCGTCGATGGCGACACTGTGTTGGTCGCAGCTGCTCGCGGTCCCGGCGTAAGCCGTTACACGAACCTCCCCACCTCGCTCGACGAATGCGATCTCCCCACCACGAGCGAGCTGTTCATCAACCCCGCCGACGGCGCGCTCGGGATCACGAGCGGCATCGCGCCGTCGCCCAATGGCGGCTGGTACGTGTCATCGGTCTTCACGGGCGTCATCAACGAATACAACGCCGACGGCCAGTTCGTTCGCGAGATCCTGCGGCCCCCTGAAGGCGAGACCTTCGGCTCCGAACCGTTCTCCACCGGGACGCCCAACGGGCTCACGGTCACTGCCGACGGAACGCTCTGGTACGCCGACCTCGCGATCGTCCTGCACGACAGTGGCAGCGTCGGCCCCGGCAATGCCATCGGCACCGTGCGAGTCATTCGCTTCGTCGACGGTGACCCCCAACCGCCAGAGGTCATCGACGACGGCCTTCGTTTCCCCGACGCCGTCAGTGTTATTCCGTGACCGCGTTATCCCGTGAAGGACAGTCATGAACAACCACCTCTCCTCGAATCACCGCGCTATCGACCTCTGGGTCAACGTCAATATGGGCGCGGGCATCCCCGTGGAATACCTCAAACGAGTCAAAGAGGACTACTTCAATGGCGGCGACGACTTCTTCAAGTCGTTGTCGATCGAGGAGACCATCGAACAGATGGACGAAGCGGGCGTCGAACGAGCCGTGATCTCGACGAGCGTCTACAAGCCCGAGCCGACCGTTCTGGAGTTCGTCGAGAAGCGGCCCGATCGGTTCTCGCTGGCGGCGTATGTGCGGCCGCAGAAGCTGATGCGCGAGTTGTGGCGGCTCGAGGATCTGGTCGCTGAATATCCGGTCACCATGGCGAGGGTCGTGCCCTTCGATCTTGATATTCCACCGAGCGACGCCCTCTACTACCCGCTCTACGCAAAGTGTGTTGAGCTCGATCTCCCCCTCTCGATCAACACCGGCTTGCCGGGCCCGCCGGTCCCGGGCGAGTGCCAGGACCCAATCCACCTCGACCGCATCTGTTACCGGTTCCCCGACCTTCGGCTCTGCATGGCCCATGGCGCCGATCCGTGGTGGGGCACCGCGATGCGCCTAATGATCAAGTACGCCAATCTGTCGATCATGACGTCGGCGTATTCGCCGCGACACTTCCCCGACGAGTTCGTGCATTTCATGAACACGCGCGGCAAAAACAAAGTGATGTTCGCCAGTGACCACCCGGTGCTGCCGATGAAACGCGTGATCGAGGAGGCCGAGCAGCTCGACCTACGAGACGGCGTGCTTGAGAAGTTCCTGCGCACGAACGCGGAGGACTTCTTCTTCCGCGAGCGCAAACCCCCGCGGGGCTGATCGTCGAGGCTGGCGGTTGCGGATGCGGCCGGCGCACGCTGCGAGCGATCTACTCACCCCTATTACGCGATCAACACGACCAGACCACTCTGACGGCCACTTTCACGCTGGACTACGTTCGGTCGGATGCTCGATGCATCCATGATCCTGGCCGACGGCCGCTCGCTCGCCTACACCGACTGCGGCCTCTCCGACGGACCGCTCGTCATCTACTTCCACGGCTCTCCGACCAGCCGCCTCGACGTCGTCGGCCACGACGACTCGTTCAACTCCCTCGGTGTACGGGTGGTCGCGCCTGATCGTCCTGGAATCGGGGGTTCCACTGCCCAACCGGGGCGAGCCCTCAACGATTGGCCGGCCGACGTCGCTGCGCTTGCCGACCATCTAGAGGCGGAACGTTTTGCGGTGATGGGGTACTCCGCTGGCGGGCCGTACGCGGTGGCTTGCGCCTCACTTTTACAACTACGAGTCGCCAGCGCCGGGATCGTCGCCGGGTTGACCGATATGGCCTGGCCTGGTGCCGCAGACGGCCTGGACGAAGAGGATCTGATCATGTTCGGGCTGGACGATGAGAACGCGGCGACGGCATGGTGTGAGGCGCATTACGGGGCCGATGGCTCGAGGTATTTCCCTCGCCCGGGCGAACCCGGACCTGCCGATGCCGCCTGGCTGGCCGAGGAGTCGAACCTCGAGGGCATCATCGCGATGGTTACTGAAGCGTTCCGTCAAGGGGTCGCCGGAATGGCACAGGACATGCATGTACTCGGAAGGCCGTGGGCTTTCGACCCCGCGACAATCACCGCGCCTGTACGAGTGCTTCAGGGCGAGGCCGACACGAACGTTCCTGCCGCCCACAGCCGCCACACCGCCGAACTCATTCCAAACGCGAGTCTGGTCTTGTTTCCCGACCATGCTCATCTCAGCATCAGCAACGAGATTCCGCAGCTCGCGGCAGACCTGGCGTCCCATCTGGAGTGAACTGTCGGGTTTGTCGAATCAAGGGCGGGCGGCGACGACCCACCCACTCCGAGACAACTTGCCGAGTGATTGAGGTTGACGAACGCAATCGATGTCGGCACGATCGTTCGCTGACATTTGGGGCACCGGCGGGGTGTTTAGGGACTTTCTTGTCTTGCGACCGCAACTAACTCAACAGCTGGATCGAGTGACGCTCGGAGCACGGCAACATCGTTCGTGTGCTCGGCACCGACCTGATTCATCACCACAACGAAACGAGCCGACGGCGGGCAATCCTTCCTGGACCCGCTTGAGCTCGTCAGCACCACGGCGAGGCGCTCCGGAGTGAGTCGATCGCCGGTTCCGCATTTCGCCACCGCCGCGACCTCGTCGGGGCGATGACAAACGTCGCTGATCACCCCGTGTAAGGCGGCCGTGCCGACGCAGGCAAGTAGCAAAGTTGTTGCCGCCGGGATGACCGGCTCATGCGCCGCGGGCGCCTTGAACGGTCGGCGCCGGGAGCCATCGGCTTCCAGAATGACGTAGTCGGCCAGCGCCACAAAACCCGTTGCTTCGTCCGCGGAGTAGCCCACGGCGCGATGTTCCTCGTCTGCCTTCCACGTCAGGACGACCCGGTCGCGATCAAGCGCGAGCGAGAGTTCAGCCGGCGACGGGTCGATCAACGGGACGTATCCCTCGGTCCGATCGGTTCCCATTTTTGTGGTCGTAGAGAGCACAACGGTTCCCGACAGCTGCTCGCCCAAGGCAAACAACAGCGTCGTCTTCCCGCCCCCGCCAACGAGAGAGATGCACTCTTTCGCGCCCGGCGAGACCATCGTCGCAAAGTCGGCCAGATCGGTTGATTCAGTCATGAGAAATCACCCAGAGAAATATCCCGCCCGACAGGTTGACAGATCACGTATATCACCTATGTTTTCATCCGAATTGTTCACCTTGGAGGGAACCATCTCATGAAACGACGACTACTACTCGTCCTCGCCATTCTCTTGGGCTTCGCACTCGTTGCGGCGTCCTGTGGCGACGATGACACAACAACCGATCCAGCCGAAGATCCTGCGGAAGACCCTGCGGAAGACCCAGCCGAAGATCCTGCGGAAGACCCAGCGGAAGACCCAGCGGAAGACCCCGGCGACATGGCGGCGTCCGACGTCATCGCCGCGTTTGTTTACATCGGTGAGCCTGGCGACGCCGGCTGGACCTGGGCCCACGATCAAGGTCGCATCGCTGCGGCCGAGACAACCGGCGCCGAAACGCTGACAATCAACAACGTCGCCGAGGGCAGCCCTGAGTTCGACCAGGCCGTTCGTGACTTCATCGCCGACGGTGCGACCGCAATCTTCGCAACCTCATTCGGTTACATGGATGCCATGGAAGCCCTCTCCGGAGAGTTCCCCGACGTGGCGTTCTTCCACGCCACCGGGTACCTGTCCAACGACACGAACTTCGCCAACTACTTCGGCCGGATCTACCAGGCCCGTTACCTCACCGGCCTCGCCGCGGGTGCGGCCAGCGAGTCGGGCAACATCGGCTACGTCGCGGCGTTTGATATTCCTGAGGTTGTCCGCGGCATCAACGCCTTCACCCTCGGTGTTCGCGCCGCGAACCCCGAAGCAACCGTCACGGTCAACTGGACCTCCACATGGTTCGATCCCGCCGTTGAAGGCGCCTCTGCCCAGGCCCTGATCGACGGTGGCGCCGATGTCATCGCCATGCATCAGGACTCCACCGCAGCCGGTGAAGTTGCCGAAGCCGCCGGCGCCCGTTGGGTGTCCTACAACTCCGACATGAGCCGCTTCGCTCCAGAGGCGTACCTCGGTTCCGCCATCTGGGATTGGGGCCCGTACTACTCCTCTGCAATCGAGTCCGTCGCTGACGGCTCGTTCGCCGGTGGCGGCCAGTGGCCGGGTATGGAGTCTGGACTCGTGCAGGTTGGCAGCTGGGCCGACGATGTTTCACAGGAGACCCTCGACACCATCGGTGCTCGCTCTGATGAGATGATCGCCGGCACCTGGGACCCCTTCACCGGTCCAATCAACGATCAAGACGGCAACGAAATCATCGCTGACGGTGAAGTCCCGCCCGACTTCGCCGACGAAGGCACGCTCGCACTTCTGAGCATGCAGGTCTTCGTCGAAGGCGTTGTCGGCTCCATCGGGTGAGTCATCCCGCCGTCGAACTCGACGGTATTTGGAAACGTTTTCCCGGCGTCATCGCCAATGCCGGGGCGAGCCTCACGGTTCGCCCCGGCACGGTGCACGCCGTCCTCGGTGAGAATGGCGCCGGGAAAACGACTCTGATGAATTGCCTCGCCGGGGTGTATCGCCCCGACGAGGGAGTGGTTCGTGTCCACGGCGAAGAGCAGAAGTTCTCTTCGCCGGCCGATGCGATCGCTGCTGGCATCGGAATGGTGCACCAAGAGTTTCGTCTGGTGCCCACATTCACGGTGGCCGAAAACGTGGTGCTCGGTGCGGCCCCTCGGGTCATTTCCCAGAGCGCGATTGTCCGCCAGGTCACCGACCTTGCGGCCCGGTTTGGCTTCGATGCCGAACCAACCCGACCCGTATGGCAGCTCAGCATGGGCGAACGCCAACGAGTCGAAATTCTCAAAGCGCTGTGGCGCGACGCCCGCGTGCTGATCCTCGATGAGCCCACCGCCGTGCTCACTCCGCAAGAAGCAGTCGAACTCGGCAAGGTGCTTCGTCGTATGGTCGAAGACGGTCGTTCGATCATCTTCATCAGCCACAAGCTCGACGAAGTCACGTCGTTCTGCGACGAAGCCACCGTGCTGCGCGGCGGAGCGACGGTCGCAACGTCCGTCTCGATCAGCGACGTTGACACCACCGAACTCGCGAAACTCATGGTGGGCGAAGTCGAATCGGCACCCGTACCCGACCGATTGACGACACCCGGCGACGTCGCAATGTCGGTGAAAGGACTCAAGGTCACCGACGCCCGCGGCCTGCGCGCGGTCGATGGTGTGTCGCTCGAGGTTCGTTCGGGCGAGATTGTCGGCATTGCCGGTGTCGCGGGCAACGGCCAACGAGCGCTCACCGATGCCATCGCCGGCCTCGAGACAATCGATGCCGGCACCATCTCGGTGATGGGCTCCGACGTCACCACCGCTCCGCCTCAGGCCCGCTTCGCCGCCGGCCTGGCTTACGTCCCCGAAGACCGACTCGGCGTCGGCCTCGCCCCCAAGCTGCCCCTCGCCGAGAACGCCGTCATGCGCGAGTACCGGAAGCTGCGCAAAGGCCCTTTCCTCTCCTGGTCCGCCGCGAGCAAGTTCGCCGACGACCTCGTCAAACGGTTCGGGGTCAAGATCGGCCGCGTGGATCTTCCGCTTGCGTCGCTCTCGGGCGGCAACCTGCAGCGAATCCTTCTCGGCCGTGAGCTCAGTGGCGAGCCCGACGTGGTCGTTGCGTCCCAGCCAACCCGCGGTCTCGACGTCGCCGGCGTGCGAGCAATCCAGCGCCTACTGCTCGAGCAGCGCGATGCCGGAACTGCGGTCTTGATGGTCTCCGAAGACCTCGATGAACTCCTCGCTCTCGCCGACCGAATTCTGGTCATGGTTGAGGGGCGAATCGTCGGCGAGTTCGACGCTCGCACCGCCAGCCGCACCGAAATCGGCGAATCGATGATGGGAGCCCAAGCGTGAAACGCGTCGCCCTCGCCCGCCGCGAAACACCAACCCGCGGCGGCGCTCCGGCCGCCTTCCTCATCGGCCTCTCGTTCGCGCTCGCCCTCGGCGCAATCTTGCTCACGATTTCCGGCGACTCTGTCATCGAGGTCTACCAACGCATGTTCGAGCGCAGCCTCGGCTCGAAAGACGTCATCTCGGCCACCCTCAACCGTGCGACGCCACTAGCGCTTGCCGGTCTGGCCGTGAGCATCGCGGCAACGATGGGGCTGTGGAATATTGGCGCCGAAGGCCAGATCTTGTTCGGCGCTACCGCGGCCACGTTCGTGGGCCGACTCTTTCCCGATTGGCCGGGCCCAGTACTCATCGTCGCCATGCTCCTCGGCGCCGCGATTGGCGGCGCACTATGGGCGCTCGGCCCCGGCCTCGCCCGGGCGGAAATCGGGGTGAGTGAGATCATCACCACACTGATGCTCAATGAGGTCGCACTCCGACTCATTCAGTACCTCCAAAACGGCCCTTGGAAAGATCCCGACGGTTTTTCGTTCGCCCAGATCACACCCCGACCCGAACAGGCCGGCCTCGGTGATATCTGGGAACGGGCCCATCTCGGTGTGGTCATCGCTCTCGTATTGATTATCGGATTCGCGTGGTTCGCGAGTCGCAGCGTGTGGGGCTACGAGTTGCGCATCGCGGGGTCGTCGGCCAAGACCGCTGCCTACGCAGGTATCTCGATGCGCAGCAAGATTCTCGGCGTACTTCTCCTCTCGGGCGCGGTCGCTGGATTCGCCGGCGGAATCGAGCTGAGCGGTACCGCCGTCCGCCTCAACGAGAACATCGCCAACGGCTACGGCTTCGCCGGCATCATCGTCGCGGCGCTGGCGTTGATGCGTCCGAGCGGCGTCGCTCTCGTTGCGCTCGCCTTCGGTGCCGTGCAGGTCGGCGGCGTGAGCATCCAATCGATAGGTGTGTCCTCGGCGGTCGCCGACATCTTGCAAGCGCTCATCCTCTTCGGTGCCATTGGCGCCACCGTGCTTTCGAACTACCAAGTGAAAATGGTCGAGCGGAAGGTGGCCGTCTGATGCTTGCGGAGATCACCATCACGCAGACCGCCCTGGTCGGAATCAGCGTTGCGACAATCCAGTTCGCCACGCTGCTGTACCTCGCCGCCCTCGGCGAAACGATCACGGAGAAGGCGGGCGTCCTCAACCTCGGTGTCGAAGGCATGATGGCAGTCGGCGCAGTCACCGGCTACATCGGCGGCGCCGCCTCGGGTTCGCCGTGGGTTGGTCTTCTCGTCGGCGCCTTGTGCGGCGCCACATTCTCCCTGGTCCACGCTTTTGCCGCCGTCGGCCTCGGCGCGGACCAGGTTGTGAGTGGCCTCGCCCTCACGATTCTTGGCCTCGGGCTTGCCGACTACGTCGGGGCGGACTACACCGGCGACGCCCGTCGGGCGCACTTCCAAGAGATCGACATCCCCGGGCTGAGCGACATCCCCGGCCTCGGCTCCACCATCTTCAGCGCGACTCCGGTCACCTATCTGGCGATCGCGCTCGGGTTCGCGACGTGGTTTGTCCTCAACCGCACCAGCCTCGGTCTCGGCATTCGTGCCGCTGGCGAGAGCGCGTCCACCGCGGACGTTGCCGGTCACAGCGTGGCCCGAATCCGGGTTGGGGCGATTGCGGTCGGTGGCGCCATGGCCGGCATGTCGGGCGCCTACCTCACCAATACTCTTCTCGGCACCTCGTGGAACCAAGGTGTTGTCGCGGGACGCGGATGGATCGCGGTTGCCCTCGTGATCTTCGGCGCATGGCGCCCCGGACGAGTTGCGATCGGCGCGGTGATCTTCGGGTTCACGCTCGCGCTGCAGAGTCGGATGTCAGGATTCGGCATCGAGTTCTCGCCAATCCTACTTTCGATGGCGCCATTCCTCATGACGATCATCGTGCTCGTGGTGATCTCGTACCGGGCCCGCAACCAACCCTCCCCGGCCCCTGCGGCGATCGGAATTCCGTATCGCCGCGAGGAGCGCTGAGAGAAGCGCCGCTGATTCGAGTGTTGCTTGATTAGCGAAGGGCGTTAACCGCCGACGTGATCGCATGCAGGGAAGCCGACACGATTGATTCGTGAAGGCCCACGCCCCACACCACGTCACGGCCCCCGGCGTCAACTGCGACATAGGCCGCAGCCTTGGCGTCGGATCCAGCGCCCATCGTGTGTTCGGTGTAGTCGGCGATCTTGGCGTCAAAGAGGCCAGCCGCGGTGAGGCCGGCCACGAACGCATCGATTGGACCGTTGCCTTCACCGGTGATCATCTGTTCTTGGCCGTCGACGATCATCTTGGCTTCGAGGGTGGTGCGGCCCGTGTCGATGGTGTCGCTCGTGGCGCGATGGCCAAGGAGCTCTACCGTGCGCACCTCGGGTTCGACGTACTCCGCCATAAACCGACGCTGGATCTCATACGACGTGATCTCGGTGCCGGATTCTTCGGTGACCTTCTGGATCTTCTTCGAGAAGTCGACCTGCAGGCCACGCGGCAGGTCTAGCCCGTACTCATGGAGGAGGACGTAGGAAACGCCGCCCTTGCCGGACTGGCTGTTGACCCGAATCACGGCTTCGTAGCTGCGTCCGAGATGTCGAGGATCGATCGGCAGGTAGGGCACGTCCCACGAGTCGTAGTTGCCTACGAGCGCCTCGCCGGGCTGCACGTCGTAGAGATCGGCCATCCCCTTCTTGATCGCATCCTGGTGGCTGCCCGAGAACGCGGTGTAGACGAGATCGCCGGCATACGGGTGGCGAGGGTCGACCGACATACGGTTGGCGAACTCGTATACGCGGCGCATCTCATCGATGTCGCCCATGTCGAGCATCGGGTCGACGCCTTGTGTGAACAGGTTCAAAGCGATGGTGATGAGATCGACGTTGCCGGTGCGTTCGCCGTTGCCGAAGAGGGTGCCTTCGACTCGGTCGGCACCAGCCATCAAGCCCAACTCGGCGGCGGCCACTGCAGTGCCGCGGTCGTTGTGCGGATGCAGCGAGAGCAGGACCGTGTCGCGGTTCTTGATGTCGCGGTCGAAGCGCTCGATCAGATCGGCGTAGAGATTCGGTGTCGACATCTCGACCGTGGCCGGCAGGTTGAGGACGAGCGGCTTCTCGGCGGTTGGTTGGAACACGTCCATGACCGCCTCACACACCTCGATCGCGAAGTCGGGTTCGGTGCCGGTATAGCTCTCGGGTGAGTACTCCCACCGGATGGAATCGGGGTCGCTCGAACGGGCCAAGCCATCGAGGCAGATCTTGGCGCCATTGACAGCAATGTCGATGATGCCCTGGCGATCGGATCGGAATACCACACGGCGCTGGGTGGCCGATGTGGAGTTGTAGAGATGCACAATCGCGCTGGGTGCGCCCTCGATCGCCTCGAAAGTGCGATCGATCAGATCCTTGCGAGCCTGCGTCAGCACCTGGATCGTGACGTCGTGCGGGATGAGCCCGCCTTCAATCAACTCACGCACGAAGTCGAAGTCGGTCTGCGACGCAGCCGGGAAACCAACTTCGATCTCCTTGAACCCCATCTGCACGAGGAGGTCCCACATGCGGCGCTTGCGGGTGGCATCCATGGGATCCACGAGTGCCTGATTGCCATCCCGTAGGTCGACCGAGCACCACATCGGGGCGGACTCGATTCGACGGCCCGGCCAGGTGCGATCGGGAAGTTCCACCGCGGGATACGGGCGGTACTTCTCGAACGGCATTGCGCTTTCAGCCGATTGGGTGGTCATGGCATTCTCCGTGAATTGGATTGGGTTACTGAAAAGGATAGTGAAAAACACGAAACCCCCCGGGCCGGTAGGCACGAGGGGTTCGGCGAGCACCGGTATGTGGTGCTCGCCTACACGAGAAGAAGAAGTTCTGGCTGAATAAACCGAGTTGCATACTTCATGATGATCACCCTAAGCCAATCGGCCAACTTGTCAACCATCTAAGCTCCGGCCATGTCTGCTGCAAGTGTTCGTGCTGAAGAAGTTCTGACCGCAGAGCCGATGGCGGCACTCGTCGACTCGATCCTCCGCCGCACCGACGACGGGGGTTACCGCGCCGCCTCGGCGCGAGGAGCGGTCGAGTTCGTACGAGAAGCCGATGGTGCGTTCACGATCACCGCTCAGAGCGGCGCCCATCCGCTGGTCGACGTTGGCACCAACGCTCGCTTGACCGTCGATGCCGAGCTGGGCGAACCGTTCCTTTCGCTCGGTGACCATCCCACGCCGAACGCGTTTGAGAGCATCGCTCAATACTTCGACTCGCCCCACGCGCCCGACGTTGTTGTGCTCCACGCGCCAACCCACCGCTTCCACGGCAACGTGGGCGAACACGGTTCGCTCGCCACCAGTCAGGCTCGGGCACCGTTCATTGCGGCCGGGCCGGGCATCGTTGCTCGCGGCATCGTCGACGAGCACCTTCGCACCGTCGACGTTGCGCCAACCATCGCTGCGCTGCTCGGCTGTCCGGAGATCGAGGGCCACGACGGGCTCGGCCAACCGCGCTCGGGTATACGGCTGAAGGTGCAGGACGGCGATGCCCAGATGGCGCTGATCAACCCCGACACGCCACCCGAGCATGTCGTCGTGTTTCTCTGGGACGGCTGCAACCCACAAGCACTCCACGCCGCCGCCGCTCGCGGTGAAGCACCAAACATCGCCCGCTTGATCGAACGGGGCACGTCGTATCGCCACGGCGCGTACGCGAGCCTTCCCACGGCGACGCTCGCCAACCACATCACCGAGAACACCGGTGTGTTTCCCGGGCGTTCGGGCGTGCTCCACAACACCTGGTACGACCGTGAGCGCGATGAGGAAGTCAACCTCCTCGATGTCCGCCAGATGATCACGGCTCGAGACCACATTCGTGATGACATCGAGACCGTGCACGAGGCATTGAAGCGCTGCGAACCCGATGCCCTCTCTGTTGCGACGTATGAATACGCCGACCGCGGGGCCGACTGGTCGTCATTTGCGCAGATGGCCAACGGCGAGGCCCAGGCACCAATGTCGGAGGACGAGCGCCGACGCCACCGCAGCACGGAGTACATGGGCGTACCCGCATTTCGGAACTACTCGATGTTCGACGCGCAGAGCGTCGCCGACGCTCGGTACTGCTGGTCCGGCGCACTCGGTGGACTCCCCCGATTCTCGTGGTTCACCCTCAACCTCACCGACTCCATCGGCCACGAAGCCGGCCCACACAGCGAGATAGGCCATGCCGCGATCCGCGACACCGACGCTCGAATGGGCGACATCATCGATGCGATCGAGGCTCAAGGGGTGCTCGACAAGACCGCGATCATCATGTGCGCCGACCACGGCATGCAGGCCACGGCCGACGGCGAGGCCGTCGATGTTTCCGGTCCGCTGCGAGATGCTGGCATCGAACACCGCATGGTTGATGCTCAGTACGTCTATCTGAGCTAGCTCCGACGCCTCAATTCAATGAGTCGAGGAAGCCGGTCACTGCTCCGGTGAACGCGTCGTTGCGATCACCGGCAACCATGTGGCCGGCCTCGCTCACGTCGACGAACGTCGCGTTCGGCACGTCGGCCGCAAACGCCTCCGCACCCTCGGGGCTCACGACATCGCTCATCCGGCCCCGTACGAGCATCATCGGCTCGGCAATGGCCTTGGCGCAGCCCATCAACAGATCCGGATCGTTGATCTCGGACGGGCCACGGTCGGGTCGTGGGGAAATGAAGTCGGGGTCCCAGTGCCAATACCAGCGTCCGTCTCGCTCACGGAGGTTCTTTCGCAAGCCGTCAAGTGACGGCGGCCGCTCCCGGTGATGGTTGTAGGCCGCAACCGATTCGGCGGCTTCCTCGAGGCTGGCGAAACCCGTCTTCGCGTTCTCTGACATGAAGGCGGCGATCCGGTCGGTTCCCTTCTTCTCCATGTTGGGCACGACGTCGACCAGGACGAGGCCGCTCGCCACCCCAGGAGAATCGCGGCCCAAGAGCAGCAATGAGGTGAGTCCACCCAACGACGCTCCGATGAGCGCGGGTCGGCCGCCGATCTCCTCGACAATGACGCCAACATCCGCGGCGAACGAGCCGAGCCGGTAGTCGCCCGAAGGCGACCAATCGCTCTCGCCATGCCCGCGGGAATCCACTGTCCATGCACACCACCCGGCCGCCGCAACGGCCGCCGCGGTGCCACCCCACGAGTGGCGGGTCTGACCACCACCGTGCAGGAACACAACATCCGGGTCGGCCGGGTCGCCGCGCCGATTGGCGACAAGCGTCAGACCATCGCGAGAGGTGAACGTCACTTTCGACTCCATTGGCGAGGACCGTAACCGTTAGTGTCCGGCCATGGCATTTCCTGACGACGCAGCTTTCAAAGACATCGGCGTCATCGACACGATGATGGGCACCACGGCGGGCACCACCGGCAAGGATCGATATGCGTTCCTCGACCGGGCGCTGAAAGACGCCGAGTCGGCCAACATGAACTTTCCGGCGCAGTACATGTTCAAAGACGTGCCGTTCTCCGACCAGGCCCGCGACGCCGACGGCGAGCTCGACGAGCCACCGCAGGGCAGCGCGCTGCTCCTGCCGTTCATGGATCGGGCCAACGTCGAGATCGCCATGGTCGGCTGCAAACCCGAAGGCGACGGTTACGGCAACCAGTGTGTACAGGATCATCCTGATCGTTTCATCGCGGCGTACGAGGCCGACCCGAACGAAGGGGTCGACGCGCTTCGCAAGATCCGCAAGATGCACACGGAGATCGGGCTTCGCGCCGTCACCGCGTTCCCATCGGGCCGCAACCCGCAGGTGCCGATCGACGCACCGCTGATGTACCCGATCTATGCCCTCTGCGTGGAGCTCGGCATTCCGATCTTCTGCTGCGCCGGGATCCCCGGGCCTCGCGTGCCGTTCGATGCGCAACACGTTCGCCGCATCGACAACGTGATGTACGACTTCCCCGGGCTCACCTTCGTCACCCGCCACGGCTGCGAACCATGGGAAGACCTTGCGGTGAAGCTGATGCTCAAGTGGCCCGGCCTCCACTACTCCACCTCCGCGTTTGCGCCGAAGCACTACCCCGAAGCGATCATCAAATACGCCAACACCCGGGGCGCGGAGAAGGTCATCTACGGCGGCTACTTCCCCATGGGACTCTCACTCGACAAAATCTTCGAGCAGATGCGCAACGTGCCGTTCCGAGACCATGTCTGGGAGCCGTTCCTGCGGGGGAACGCGAAGCGAGTGCTCGGGCTCGACTGAGTCCGACCCGACGTTAAACCAGGCTGGAGTGCCGAGCCGCAATCCAGTCATGGAGCGCCGGGGCCGGCATGGGCGGAGCGATACCAAACCCTTGCAGGCGTTCAATCGGCAGACCGACCGCTCGCATGTGGTCGCGCACGGCCAGATCCTCGACGCCCTCGGCGACCACAATGAGGTCGAGTGATCGACCGAGGTGGCTCACCGCGGCGACGATCGCCCGATCGTCCTCGGAAGTGAGCATTTGTGACACAAAGCTGCGGTCGATCTTGAGCGATGTCACCGGAAGGTGGCGTAGACGCGACAGCGACGAATGGCCAGTGCCGAAGTCATCGATCGCGATTCCGACGCCGAGTTCGCCGAGCGCTCCCAGCACAGCCCGAGCCGTTGACTGCTCGTCAAACGCTTCGTCTTCGATCACCTCGACGGTGATGCGTTGAGGCACCACGTCAAAGCGCCGGAGCGTCTCGTCGAGCACCTGGGGCATCGACGATCGCAGCAGACTTCCGGCTGAGACATTTACCGACACTCCGATGTTGCGGGGCTGGAGAAGCGCGGCCACAACTGCGGCCTGTTCGAACACCAACCGATCCATCGTTGAACGACAACCGATGCCTTCAACCAGTTCGAGGAAATCGCCCGGCGCCAGCAGGCCGTGTTCGGGGTGGTTCCATCGAAGGAGCCCCTCCACATCGACGAGCTCGTCGGTGACCATGTCAATGATTGGTTGGAAGAAAAGCTCGAACTCGCCGTTTTCAAAGCCCCGCTCGACATCTGCGGAGAGCGACACGCGCTGCCGTGATACTGAGCGCGTCTGTCCCGACCAGCGCTGCACACCGACCTGAGTGCGTTTCGCCTCATACATCGCAAGATCGGCGCGACGGATCAGCTCCGTGGGCTCGACGTCTGGTTCCGCGAAGGCAATACCAACGGACGCACCGACCGAAACATCGACGTCACCAAGTGGGATCCGGTGTCGACAGGCTCGCAAAATGTCAGCGGCGATCGTGTTGGCATCGGCACCGAGGATCAACACGGTGAATTCATCGCCACCGGTACGCGCCAGTACGCCGTTGGCGCCCACGGCCGCGTCCATCCGAGACGCCAGCGCGACAAGAAGCTCGTCACCCGCCTTATGGCCGAGCGTGTCGTTGATGTCCTTGAAACCATCGAGGTCGATGGCAATCACCGCGCTCACGGTGACCCGCTGCAATGCCGATGCCAGCCCGGCCCGGTTGCGGAGGCCGGTGAGCGAGTCGTGTTCGACCCGGTGTCGGAAGCGGAGCTGGTGTCGAAATTCCCGCTCCCGTTGGGTCGCCGCAAGGAAGAAGAGCAGTGGCAGCAGCAGAACGTAGACGACCACCAGGGGGATCCACGCGTCGATATCTCTGAACAGTCCGGCCGCCGTGAACCCGAGGCCACCGATCGCGGCCGTGACAAACAGGGTGCTGTCGTCCTCGTTAGCCACGAACGCCAGCATCGCAACCGCCGCCATCATCGCGGGGGCGAAGGCGCTCGGCAGTAGGCAGGCAATGACTACCGTCCAGAGCATGTCGACCGTGGTGGCGACGGCCATGACGCGATCGGCCTCAAAGCACTTGCGGACCACAAACGATCCAAGCGGCACCGGACCGAGCAGCAGGCACGCGACGAGGATTCGGTTCGGCCCAAGCATCGTCAGGAAGACGCAGGCAATACCAAGGGAAACAACGGAGAGGGCTCGAATCCAGACAACCCGAAGTACGAGCGCGGGATCCCAGCGGGTATCAAGTTCAATCTCTGTGGCGGGTGTCACCAATTACTCATCGGCCGCTTCGTGCCGACTGTGAACCCAGTTCTGAGGTGGGCGACAAGCGAATGGCGGGCATGCTGGTTGTGTGGACCAGCTGATCTGGGAAGACGAACCGACACGACCGCTCCGGCGGCCGATTCTCGTGACTGCGTGGGACGGGCTTTTTGACGTCGGCGGGGCCGCCACCGGCGCGATCGAGGCCCTACGCGGCGACCGCGCCACAAAGGTTGGGCGAATCGACGCCGACGAGTTCTTCGACTTCAACGAGCGCCGGCCCAATGCGCGAATCGGCGAGAACGGCCTACGCGAGATCGAATGGCCGCACAACGACATCTACGCCCTCCCGCTCGACGATCGCGATCGAGACCTCGTTCTGATGGACGGAGTCGAGCCGCATCTCCGGTGGCGCACCTTTGTCGAAGCCGTCGTCGACGTCGTCCGTCGCTTCGACGTAAAGCTGGTCCTCACCCTGGGCGCGATGATCGCCGAGACACCCCATTCGCGGCCCCCATCGATCACCGGCTCCACCACCGATGCGGCGCTGGCCGAACTCATGCGGCTCGACCGACCGACCTATCAAGGACCGACGGGAGTTGTGGGCGCGCTCCACGAACACCTCGACCGCATCGGCGTCCCGGCTGTCTCGCTTCGAGCCAGCGTGCCTCACTACGTCTCCGGCTCACCCAACCCGAAAGCCTCACGTGCCCTCCTCGAGCGTTTCGAGCGAGTCACCGGCCTCCCAACAAACTGGGCCGAGCTCGATCAGGAAGCGCGCGACTGGGAGCGGCGCGTCGACGACGCTATGGAAGACGACCACGACGTCATGCACTATGTGCGTCGTCTCGAAGAGCGCTATGACACTCGCACCGCGGGCTCGCTGCCCAACGCCGAAGATCTCGCCGCCGAGTTCGAACGCTTCCTTCGCCAGCACGACGACGACTGACCTACGCTCCTGCAAATCAAAGCAGGAGGAATTGCCGTGAACAGCGAAGCCGTCCATCTGGGCGAAGACGACATCCCATGGGTCGACACCGGATCGGGTGTCGAAATCAAGCTCGTCCAGGCTGATATCGAACTCGGACTCTGGATCGTGCGTAATCGGTTCGAACCCGGAACGGTCGTGCAGAAGCACAAGCACACCGGTCAGGTGTTTGGCTACACCCTCACGGGCGCCTGGAAATACGCCGAGTACCCCTACATCAATCGGGCCGGCTCCTTCCTCTTCGAACCGGCCGGGTCCGAACACACGCTCAGCGTGCTTGAGGACAACACCGAGAAGACCGATGTGTGGTTCCAGATCTATGGCGCCAACCTCAACCTCGACGAGGACGGCAACGTCGAATCGATCACCGATGCCGGTGGCATCTACGCCGCCTACATGGCCCTGTGCGAAATGCAAGGCCTCGGCCGACCCAACGTCTTGACCTGACGGCGCCCTGATCTGAGCTACTTCCTTCTCACCGTCGCACTCGACGAGACCACCAACCTCGACGCGCTCGCGACGCAGCTCTGGGGTTATGGCGCGGTCGGTATCGAGGAGCTGCCGGGCGCCTTGCGGGCCGCGTTCGATTCCGCGGAGGCGGCACAGATCGCGGCCGAGCTCCCGGGCGCGGGCCAGCCCGAGGTGTACGCCGACACCGTTGGTCTCGACGGGGCCCGGGACCTGCTTGCGGTCGAGCGAGCGGGACTGTTTGCCGTTCATCCGCCCTGGCTCGTTCCGCCCACCGATGCCATCGGCGTCGAGATCGAGCCCGGCCATGCGTTTGGGAGCGGATCACATGCAAGCACGCGACTCGCACTAGGTCTCCTCACTTCCGACAGAGTCGAAGGCCGACGCGTCTTCGACGTTGGCTGCGGCACCGGTGTCCTGGCCATTGCAGCCGCTCACCTCGGCGCGTCCGTGGTGGCCGTCGACATCGATCCCGGGGCCGTCGCTGCCGCACTCGCCAACCTCGAACGAAACGGTGTCGGCGACCAGGTCAAAGTCCACGTCGGCAGCGCCGACTTCTCTCCAGAGAGTGCCGACTTCGACCTCGCGATCGTGAATGTCACGATCGACCTTCACGAGATGCTTGCCCCCCTGCGGTCGTCGTGGCCGCCGATCATCATCGTCGCCGGGCTTCTCGATGGCCCCCAGCTCGAACGGGCCGCGCTGGCCTACGGCCGGGCGGTCAGCGAACAACTGGTCGACGGTGACTGGGTCGGGGCCGTTCTCACCTAACGGTCAGCCCGGACGCGGCCCTACTATCGACACATGGCACGGATCGACGTTCCCGCAGGTGACGGACTTGAGCGCGAACGGCTGCTCATGATGCAGCTCGACGTTGCGATTGGCATGGGCGCGTTTGCCCAAGCGGTCTACGAGAAGACATCACTCCCCGTCCGCGAGCGGGAGATCGCTCGACTTCGCGTAGCGGCGGCCAACGGATGCCCCGTCTGTCTCAACACTCGCTCTCCCAAAGCCGAGGCCGAGGGCCTTGACGAGCAGGATGTGCAAGAAGTCATCTCGTGCGTCATTGGCGGCGTACCGTCGATCGAAGGGCTCACGGAGCGCGAGCGTCTCGCCGGCGAGTTCGCCGACCGATTCGCGACCGACCATCACTCCATCGACGACGCCTTCATGGCCGAGGTACGGGCCGAATTCTCTGACGTGGAAGTCATCGAACTCACCGCCCTGTGCGCGATGACCGTTGGCAATGGCCGATTCATGACGGTGCTCAACATCGCGGCGGATGACGACGGCTTCTATCTCCTGCCCGAGGGCGATTGAGTTTCGCCCGATTGACTATTCGGCATGACGGAAATGATCGAGTCGACCGATGGTGTGCAGATCGCCTTGCACGACCTCGGAGGAGACGGGCCTCCGCTCCTATTTCTTCACGCCACCGGCTTCCATGGTCGCTGCTATTCGCAGATCGCCCGCCACCTCCGCGATCACTTCCATGTGTGGGCGCCCGACCTTCGCGGCCACGGCGACACCGTCACGCCCGACATTTCGTTGCCGTGGGCCGGCATGGTCGACGATGCTCTCGCGGTGATTGACCACCTTGGCCTCACCGAGCCGGTACGGGCATGTGGCCATTCCATGGGCGGCGCCACCGTGCTCGCCACAGGACTACGTCGGCCTGGCGCGATCCGAGTCGCGTGGGTATTCGAGCCGATCGTGTTTCCTCGCACCGACGAGATCACGGGCCGCGAGAATCCGATGGCCGGCACGGCTCGGCGCCGCCGACACGATTTCTCGTCGTTCGACGAGGTCATCGAGCGCTACAGCGGCCGCTTCCCCTTCGTCAACGTCGACCCCGTCGCCCTCCGCGACTATGTGATGCACGGCTTTCGGGAAACGGAGGGCGGCGTGACCCTGAAGACCACCGGCGAGAACGAGGCACGCACCTTCGAAGGAATCGACCTCGATGTTTTCGCCCACCTCGGCGATCTCGCCATTCCCACCACCGTGATTGGCTCGGGCGACGGACAGAACCCGGCGATGGTCGCATCAGCAGTGGCCGCCGCCCTTCCCAAAGGCCGGCTCGAGCCGTGGAACGACCGCTCCCACTTCGGGCCGTTCGAAGACCCCGCCCGAGCGGCCGCCTCAATCCTCGACACCCTAGGTTGACCAGCATGGACGCACGCGAGTGGCTCGGCCTCGAAGCCACACACAATCCAATGCGTTGGATCCTGCCGATCACGGGAAAGATCAGCGTTCGGTCACGTTTCTTGTTCGGCGGCGCGGCCCTGGGCGCGGCGATCGCGGCACTCGAAGGAACAACCCAGCGCCCCGTTGTGTGGGCGACCGCGCAATACCTGTCCTTCGCCCCGGTCGGGTCGGTCATGGACCTCGATGTCCACATCTCGGTGAGCAGTCGATACACCTCGCAAGCCCGGGTAATCGGTCGAGTCGGCGAGGACGAGGTCGTCGCCGTCACCGCCGCACTCGGACGGCGTGAACTCCCCATCGAACGAGAATGGCCCACCATGCCCGCCGTGCTCGCGCCGGCCGAGTGCAAGTCGCGCCAGACCAACTACGAGCAGGAGAGCCTTGGTCAACACATGGCCCAGCTACTCGCGAAGGCACCCGAGGATTGCCGCACCGGAGGCCCCACCGGTCATGGCGAGGGCCGAGTGTGTATGTGGGCGAAACCGCCGGAGGCGTTTGAGCCGTCAGCCATCACGCTCGCGGTGCTCGGCGATTGGGTGCCGATGGGGATCAGCATGGCTTCCGGCGAAGCACTGTCGAGCAACAGCCTCGACAACACCCTGCGGGTGCTCGATGTCCATCCCACCGAGTGGTACCTGCTCGAGATCGAGTCGGCCGGAATCCGGCACGGGTTTGGTCACGGCCAGATCCGCATCTGGGGAGACGACGGACGACTACAGGCAATCGCCAGCCAGTCAGTCGTCGTTCGGGAACGGAAGGACCGATGAGCGAGCAACCCCGCATTGTCATCATTGGCGCCGGTATCGCCGGCATCGGCACTGCCATCAAGCTCCGCGAGGCGGGGTTCGACAACTTCGAGATCATCGAGAAGTCCGACGGGTTCGGCGGCACCTGGCGCGACAACACCTACCCGGGGGCGTCCTGCGATGTGCCCGCTCACCTGTACACGCTCTCGTTTGAACCGAACCCGAACTGGACCGAAACCTTCGCGGGGCAAGCAGAGATCCTGGCCCATATCGAAGCCACCGCCACGAAGCACCGCCTGTCCGACATCGCTCGATTCGGCACGGAGATTGCCGACGCCGAGTGGCACGAAACCAATGCCGAATGGCAACTCACCACAACCGAGGGCGAAGAGATCCGTGCCAACGTCGTGATCTCGGGTCTCGGCCAATTGAACCGACCGTCAGTCCCGCCGATTGCCGGCCTCGACACCTTCGCCGGCACCACCTTTCACAGCGCTCGTTGGAACCACGGCCACGACCTCACCGATCGCCGAATCGCCGTCATCGGCACCGGCGCCTCGGCCGTCCAGTTCGTGCCCGAGATCGTCGACCAGGTCGAACATCTCGATCTCTACCAGCGCTCCGCCAACTGGGTGATGCCTCGCGAGAACGCGCCGATCGACGAAGTCCAACGGAAGAAGTTCCGCCGCATTCCGTTGCTGCGTCGATGGCACCGAGCGAAGATCTACCTCCGCTTCGAGCTCATCGTGAACCGGGTATTCAACTCGGGCTCAGCCACCAACAAGAAGGCCACGGAAGGCGGTCTCAAGTACCTCGCCGCGGTAGTTCCCGACGAAGCCCTCCGAGCCCAGCTCACCCCCGATTACCCCTTGGGTTGCACTCGAATTCTCGGTCACAACGGCTGGTACCCCGCACTGCAGCACGAAAACACTGAGGTACTCAGCACCCGCATCCGCGAAGTTGTCGCCGATGGAATCATCACCGAAGACGGCGAGCACCACCCCGCCGACACGATCATCTTCGGCACCGGTTTCGACACGAACAACTTCTTGGCGCCGATCGACTTCCGAGGCCGCGACGGGGTCTCGATCCGGCGGCGGTGGGCCAAGGGAGCCGAGGCATACCTCGGCATAACGGTGGCCGACTTCCCCAACCTCTTCATGCTCTACGGACCCAACACGAACCTGGGCCACAACTCGATCCTCTTCATGATCGAGCAGCAGATCCGCTACACGATCGGCGTCCTCGAGGGCATGCGAGCGCAAGACGTGAGTTCGGTAAGCGTGGCCCGCCACGAGCAAGACAAGTTCAACCGTCGTATTCAGCAGCGCATGACCAAACGGGTGTGGGTCAACGAGTGCAGCAGTTGGTACAAGAACGAATCGGGCAAGGTCGTCAATAACTGGCCGGGCTCAACAGTTGACTATTGGTGGAAGTGCCGACGCACCAACCTCGACATCTACGAGACCACCACCTAGGGCTCGCCAAAGCTCCACCTCGGTTAAAGACCGAAGGTGCCGTCTTCGCGGACCTTCCACGACGCCGCGGCAATGGTGCCGCCGTCGACGGGGATCGATGTACCGGTGACAAAGCTCGCCATGTCGCTAGCCAAGAACGCGATCACCGACGCACATTCCGACGCGTGGCCCATCCGCCGGAGCGAAGTGGGGAAGAGGCCGGGCATCAACGCGCTGCTGTCGGCCTGCAGTTGCTCGTCGCCTGGAGTGGGCATCATGTCGGGGGCGACGCAGTTGACGCGGATGCCGCGATGGCCGAGCTCCATCGAAAGGGTCTTCGTGAACTGCTCGACGGCCGCCTTCATCGCTGAGTAGACGGCAAATCCGGGAGCCGCGTGGTACGCCTCGACGGACGTGACGTTGATGATCGAACCGCCGTCATTCATCAGCGGCACGCCGTGACGAATGCAGTTAGCCACGGTGCCGAAGTTCTCGGCCATGAGCACACCCTCGCCCTTCGGCGAGACGCTCTCGTAGAGGGCATGGAAACCGCCGCCCGCGTTGTTGACCATGATGTCGATGGGGCCCAACTCGGCGTGTACCGTGCTCAGCCACTCCCCCACCCCCGGCTCATCACGAACGTCCAACACGGTGTAGTGGCCGCGGCGGCCGAGTGCCTCGATCTCCGCTACTACCGCGGGAAGCTCGTCGGGTTGCATGTCACAGATCGCGACATCGGCGCCGAAGGCTGCCAGCGCGACCGCCGTAGCAGCGCCGATTCCTTGGCCGGCCCCCGTCACCACAGCCGTCTTTCCGTCAAGCTGAACGAGGTCGGGGGTCGCGGGCATTAGAAGTCGCAATCGTCGATTCGGGGGGCCGCTGCGTACCCTATGCGGCGTGACGATTGACCCGCGAACCCCTGTAATCATCGGCGTAGCCCAGCTCTCTCAGAAGCCAGCGATCGATGACCAACTGATCAACGCTCCGGACCCAATCGACCTGATGACGGAAGCCATCCGCCAGGCCGCGGCCGACGCCGCCGGGGCCGACGTCGCGGCGGACCTCATCAACACAATCGACACGATTGCGGTCATCGGCGGGCTGTGGCGATTCAAGAATCCCGCAGCCCTCATCATTGACGAATTGAACCGGACTGGGGAGCTCAGGAACCGAGAAGTTCACACGATCCTTACGACCTTCGGCGGCAACCTTCCGATTCACAGCGCCCACACGCTGGCGCAGCGAATCGCCGACGGCGATATCGACCTTGCGGTGTTGACCGGCGGTGAGTGCAACTTCTCCCGACGCAACCTCACGAAACGCGACGAGCAGCCCCGCCGCCGCGACGACATTCGAGCCGAGCCGGCGGAGAACTGGGGGCCGCCACTCGATATGGGTGATCTCGTCGCCGTCGACCGGGGCGGCGAGACCCCCCGGAACAGCTACGCCATTCTCGACAGCGCGATTCGAGCCGAGCGAGGCGAGACGCTCGACGAAGCCCGTGATCGGGCCGCCCAACTCTGGAGCGGCTATGCCGCGGTGGGCTCTCGAAATCCCCACGCCGCAGACCCATCGGGCCTTTCGGCAGAAGCAATCCGGAACCCCACCAACACCAACCGGATGGTGAGCTGGCCTTATACGAAGGCGATGTGTGCCAACAACAACGTGGATCAAGCCGCCGCGTTAATCATCGCCAGCACGGAGACGGCCGACCGGCTTGGTGTTCCCGCTTCACAGCGGGTGTACCCGCATCTCTATGTTGCGTCGTACGACACCGACAGCCTGTTGGAGCGAGAGACAGTCACCCAGGCGCCAGGACTCGCCGCGGCCGCGGCCGCCCTTCGGGCACAAGTTGGCCCGCTCGACGAGATTGGCCACCTTGAGCTTTACTCCTGTTTCCCTTCGATCGTGACGCTGACCACCGAGGCCCTCGGTATCAACCCCGAACGTCAGCTGACGGTCACGGGTGGCCTCGCCTTTGCGGGTGCGCCGCTCAATTTCGCCGCAGGCCAAGGGCTCGTCGGCATGGTGCGCACCCTCCGAGCCGATCCCGGCAGTCGTGGTTTCGTGCAGGGCAACGGTGGACACGCCAGCAAGCACGCCTTCGGCGTCTACTCCACGACGTCCCCGACCGAACCCCATCAACTCGTCGAACTCGGACAGTTTGGCGAATTGATGCCGCTCGCCCCGGCGGACCATGTCGGCGAAGGACGAGTCGAAGGCGTCACCGTTGAGTACGGACACGGCGGACCCACTCGGGCGATTGCGATCGTCAGCTATGACAACGGCCAACGATCCTGGGCCACGAGCACCAACAGCGACCTTATGCAGGACTGCATCTCACGCGAGTGTGTCGGTCGTCGTGTGATGGTCGACGCCGGCGCCATGCGCTGGCTCGACGCTGATGGGTAGCTAAACGAGCTTTGCCAGGTGGTCGAGGAGCGCAGCCGGCGGGCCCGGACGGGCGAATAGGTAGCCCTGGGCCCTGTGACAACCGAGTTCAAGCAAGATCGTCGCCTGGACTTCGGTCTCCACACCTTCAGCTACCACATCGAGGTCGAGCGCATCGGCAAGCGAAATGATCGAGCGCACGAACGCGACGTCTTCAGTGTTGTGGCCGAGGTCCGTCACGAACGTTCGGTCGATCTTGAGCGCATCAACCGGGAACCGTTTGAGATACGCCAGTGAGCTGAAACCCGTGCCGAAATCGTCGACGGCGAGATGTATACCAAGGGCCTTGAGCTGCCGGAGGATTTCTTCGGAGCGGTCGATATCGGCCATCACCGCGGACTCGGTGATCTCGAGGCAGAGGCGATGGGGAGCCAGGCCGGTTTCGGCCAGTACCGACCGAACCAGGGAAACCGTCTCTTCTCGCTGAATCTGTGCGGAAGCGAGATTCACGCGAATCATCGGACCGTCATCCCCCCCCGGCCAAAGGATTGCCTCGCGGCATGCCTGAGCCAGAACGATCTCGCCCATCTCCACAACAAGTCCGGTCTCTTCTGCGATATCAATGAACGCCGCGGCCGGAAGGATGCCCTTTTCGGGGTGATTCCATCGAATGAGTGCCTCGGCGCCAAGGAGGCGTCCGTCGTCCAACGACACTTCCGGCTGGTAGTACACGAGCAACTCGTCGTTGCGAAGGGCGTGGCGCAGGCCCGCTTCCGTCTCCATTCGAGCGTGCACGGCATCGCTAAGTTCCGCATCGTACGATGTAGTTCGACCGCGGCCCTGCGCCTTTGCTCGATACATTGCCACATCGGCGCGGCTGAGCAGGTCGTTGACTTCGGTCGTCTCGTCGGACACCGCGATGCCGATGCTCGCAGTCGGATAGATCTTCTGGCGACCAAGGGTGACGGGCTCTCCAATCACCCGCATCAAGCGCTCGGCGACGGACTCGGCCTCTTCAACGTCGACCGGGCCGGGGAGAACGATAGCGAACTCATCACCACCGAGTCGACCAACCAGGTCACAAGGGCGCACAGCAAACCGCAGCCGGTCGGCGATCAGGACGAGCAGTTCATCGCCGCGGTTATGACCGAGCGAGTCGTTGATGTTCTTGAATCGGTCGAGATCAAGGAGAAGCACACCCACGGAGCCAGGCCCGGCGAGTCGACGGTGAATCTCGTCGAGGAGTCGCCGTCGATTCGCGAGGCCAGTGAGCTCATCATGGGTGGCCTGGAAACGAAAGAGCTTCTCGACCTGCCGCCGTTCGGTGACATCCTCGATATGGCTCAGCCAGAACTTTTCGCCGCCGCTGCCCGTAACGAGCGAGGTCCAAATTTGACCCCACACTTGGACCCCATCGGGGCCGCGGAACGCGGCCTCGGCAGTTTCCTGGCCATTGGGCTCTCGCACCCATTCGATGACTTCATCGGCGTTGTCGTATACGTAGTGAGGTTCAGTACCAATGAGTTCATCGACCGAAGTCGCACCGACAAAGTCGACAAAAGCTTGGTTGCAGGTGATGAGGCCGAGGAGTTCATCACGCAACACCACTCCGATTGGAGCATCCTCGAACGCCGCACGGGAGTAGCGCTCTGAGCGGATGCGAGAACCGACTTCCTGCATTGTCTGGCTGAGCGAGGTGAGAACTTCGCGGACCTCGTCAGCAAAGCGCCCTGGTTCGATACTGGCGCCCAGAAGGATGTACTGGGAGTTTTTTCCATCAGTCCGCGGCACCGCGATGCGAGCGGGATCTTGCACTGTTGGTTGATCGACTAGCTGTTCCTGAATTTCTCCGGTCTCCCGAGCGGCGTCCAGAACGCCTCCAGTCCCGAAGTCCCTGTTATCAGACGGCTGCCCCCCGTACAACGGGTCGACCCAAGTCGCCTCACGGATGTAACGACGACGGACGTGGTCCACCTGCCAAAGGACGACGCCGCCGAGGCCGGAGAACTTGGCGGCCCGCTCCAGAGTGGTCACGATACGAGCCTCGAAGTCATCGGGTGTGGCTTCCGCCAGATCTTGAGCACACAAACTGAGGAGGCGATGAGTCGCGAGACGCCGCAAACCTTGTCGCTCTTCAGCCAACCGCAACCGCAGATGGCCCAGCATCATGCCAAGGGAGCGGACCACTTCGATCTCGTGAACGGTGAGCGGATGGGAGAAGGCCACGTTAAGGAGGGCTTCGACGTCGCCCGCTACGCGTATGGGCACGGCATGGACATTCACGCCCGGGCCCCAGACCGATTCGCTGAGAGGCGACCATTGAATCGCATCGCCAGTTTTGAAAGGCGACAAGATCTCGGGATCTATCAGCATCGACTCGATCGAAACGGTGGCGCCAACCGCCGGACGAGGCATCCCCGCCGGCGCCCACGAGGCCTCCACCTCAAGGGAACCCTCTGACACTCGGCGAAGCGCTATGCCACGAAAGTTGAGACGTTCACCGAACGTTTCCAAGGCGGAGACGAGGGCCGTACCAGCATTCTCGAGAGTGATGGTAAGGAACGTCTCGGCAAGATCAGACAACGTCTCGTCGAGTCGCAAACGAGTCAAGACTTCTTCCTCCGCTCGGAGTCGCACGTAGAGCTGACTAACAAGATCAGCCACGGCCGTGACGAGGTCCGCCGCGTCGCTGGTGTCAACCGCGGGCGGCCCCATCCAACCGAACGCCAGATATTCCGGTCGAGACCCCCCGCCATGGATCGGGGCCACCATGCCGCACCAGTCTCCCATGACCTCTTCGGGCAGTCCGGAGACGAAGTCGGCGGGAGCGCCGGAGATGAATGTGGTCTTCTCTACCGCCGAGAGATCGCCGAGCGGGAAGGAGCGCACATCGAGCGTGTGCCCTTCGCTGACGAGCGCTGTGGGACGCGACGTCCAAACACGGTCGAGTCTGAGGTCGGTCCTGTCGGACGGCACGGTGAGGGTCGAGCCGATGTCGGCACCGAGAAAGTTGCCGATATTCGCCAACGTTTCGTTGACCGCATTCAACCAGGTGTCGAGGGTGGCATTCAGAAAACTGCGGGCGGCTGCCGCCAGCGTCCGCTGGGCGTTGAATAGGTCTTGCGTCGCCTTCTCGGCGACAACGCGGCCGCGAGTCTGGGCGATCTGCGAAGCGAGGGTAGAAAGGGCATCAAGCTCTTGCTGCTCCCACTCCTTGTCACCCAGTAGCGAGACCGCCATGAGCGCCGCTCCGTTGTTCAGTGAGGCCGGGAGCAAGGCCACGGTGCGCGGGGGTGTGCGCAGGCCAAGGGCATCCGACATTTCGCGGCCCATCAGGCCATCGACCATCTCGGCAACATCCATGACCCGTGGTTCGGAGACGAAGTCACGAATCGTCATCCCCTCACAACCCGGCAAGACCGAGATATCGGGGATGGGAATTGTCATCCACTCTTCGGGCAACGCGTTCTTGGCAATCATGTGCGGGATGTGCACGGTTCTGTCGTCGATCACATCGATCAGGACCACGGCATCGGCACTCATAATCGATCGAACTTCACGAAGGGCGCGGTCGACCTCGTCGTCCAGAGTCTCGGGAGACACGCTCTGAAAACGCGCAGCGAGAGTGCCCGTGAGCTGGTTAAGACGCTGCAGTTCTCGAAGATGGTTCTCCGCCTGGATTCGGCGATGAAATTGGCGCAAGAGGAGAACGGTGCCGCGGATCAGTTCGAGGGCACGATCATTCCAATTCTCACTTGCGGCACCGAGCACGAAGACAATCGTTTCAGCGCGGGTTTGATGAACGGTGGCAACAAGGGCACGCCCGCCCTGCCACCCGCGTTCTTCGCATATGTCTTTGCCAACAATGAGCTCAAGATCGACGATCGCGAGACCCTTGCCGGCGATAAGCGCATCGGCGACCTCCGGTGTCGGCGAGACACGGTTGCCCTGTTCGAAACCCGAAGCGTGCCGCGCTCTTTTCATTGTTTCGTCAATCGACCAGTTGTGAAGGTTCACACTTTGCTGGGTCCTGTGGTCCATCAGCCAGACGCCGGCGGCGGATGCGTCGAGCAAGACGGCGACGCAGGCGATCGCTGATTCGATCGTGGCCGCGGCAGTATCCGCAGTTGCGTCGAGAAAGGAAGCCCCGAGTTCCCACAAAACATCTTGTGGAGTCCACGGCGAGCGAGGTTGGTCCATTGGGGAGCCATCGGCCAGGAAAGACAAATCGTGAGGGTGGCTTGCACGAGGAGTGGCGGATCGGCCCGCACGCTAACGTGCGCGTCCATGGGTGAATCCGTGAATCTCGAGTCCGATACCGCATCCGGTGTGGGCACAATCCGCATCGACCGTCCGAAGGTCAATGCCATCAACGGCCAGATCCTTCTCGAGATCATCGAGATCTGTCGCGACCTCCAGGACAACACCGAACTGCGAGCGATCATTGTCACGGGCGCGGGACGCAACTTCGCGGCTGGCGCCGACATCACCGACTTTCCAAGCTTTGATCGTGAAGCCGCGCTGCAGTTCTCGCGTGACTTCAACGGTGCCGTGCTCGCACTCGAGAACCTCCCGCAGATCACGATCTCTGCCGTCAACGGCTACGCCCTCGGTGGCGGGCTCGAAATCGCGCTGGCGACCGATTTTCGGATCGCGGCCACCAACAGTCGTCTGGGTATGCCGGAGATTTTGCTCGGCATCATCCCGGGCGGCGGTGGGACACAGCGTCTCAGCCGCCTGTCCGGTCTCACTGCGGCGAAGGACCTCGTCTACTCCGGACGCCAAATCGACGCCGAAGAGGCGTTGTCGCTCAACATCGTCTCGTCAATCCACGAGCCCGAAGCACTCCAGGACGCCGCCATCGCGCTGGCCGCCACGTACGCGGTCGGACCCGCTTCCCTCCGGATCGCAAAACGGGTGATCCTTGAGGGTTACTCGCTTTCACTCGAAGACGCCGCCGAAGTCGAGGCCCAGGGATTCGCCGATGCCTTCACTACCGACGATCACAACACCGGTGTGGCCAGCTTTCTCGAACACGGGCCCGGCAAAGCAACGTTTT
>JBLIOE010000013.1:0-78325 GCA_047639555.1 Candidatus Aldehydirespiratoraceae bacterium | reverse complement strand
GCCTTCACACGGCAGAGGTCGAGGGTTCGAGTCCCCCATCGCCCACCATTCCGATGTCCTGAACTCACACGCACTTAGCTCCGCGGAGAACCGAAATCGGTGTCCACCGCCGCGTGTGTTGGGTTTTCTGTTTCGTTCGACTTTTTACGGTCGGTTGCCGAGCTGTTCGTCGCCGCTTCGCGGGTGAGCATGACCGTCAAGGACAGCGACACTCGCAGCCACGACGATGGTCTCTGAGTAGCGCTTCGAACGCGGCGCGTAGTACTTCTTGACAGTCAGAACCCGTTCTGGTTCGATAGTGTCGTGAGCTGATGAAACGTTTCATCAGATCTGGCGTCGAATGGGGGATTCGCATGCTGGGGAACAACTTAGGAACACAGACCCTGGACTTCCAGGACGTCCGCGCCGCGAAGCCATTGCTCGAGATGCGCGGCATTTCAAAGCTATATCCCGGCGTTCAGGCTCTTCACAACGTTGATCTCGAGCTGCACCGTGGCGAGGTCGTCGCCCTGATCGGCGAGAATGGGGCAGGCAAGTCCACCCTCCTCCAAGTCCTCGCCGGCGCGACCACGCCCGACGCTGGCGAGCTCCATATTGACGGTGAGTTGGTGAGGCTTCACAGTCCTGCCGACGCTCAGAAGCTCGGGATAGCGACCGTCTATCAAGAATTCAATCTCTTCCAGGCCCTAACCGTCGCCGAGAACGTTCTCTTCCATAACATGCCCCGGCGGTTCGGCATGATCGACTGGGCCCGGGCTCGTGAACTCGCCCAGACCTACGTGGACCGCGTCGGTGCCGGCATTGACGTGAGCCGCCGGGTCGCCGAGCTCAGCGTGGCCGAGCAGCAGATGGTGGAGATCGCCAAGGCTCTCGCCCGCGACGCTCGTGTGCTTGTGCTCGACGAACCCACGGCCGTGCTCGGTGGATCCGATGTCGATGAGCTGTTCCGAATCGTCCGCGATCTCCGCGCCGACGGCGTTGGGGTCATCTTCGTCAGCCACCGCCTCGAAGAGGTATTCGGTCTTGCGGATCGCTTCGTTGTCCTGAAGGACGGAGAGCTGGTCAGTCAAGGCGATGTTGCCGATGTCGACCACGACTCGCTCGTCTCGATGATGGTGGGGCGCGAACTCGACCAGGCGTCGCATCGGGTGCGCTCCTCGGTCCGTGACGAAGTACTCCTTCAGGTCGAAGGGCTCCGCCGCGATGGCGTCTTTGAGGACATCTCCTTCACCGTCAACTCCGGTGAAGTCGTCGGGCTGGCTGGGTTGCGAGGCGCCGGAAGGACGGAGGTAGCCCGAGCGATTTTCGGCGCCGACCAACTCGACGGAGGGCGGGTCCTGCTCCGGGGCGCTCCGGTGCGGATCGGGTCGCCCGGGAGAGCCGTTGCCCTAGGCATCGGGCTCGTCCCCGAGGAGCGCAAGACCCAAGGCATACTCACCAACCTCTCGGCACCGCCAAACATTTCACTGGCCCGCACGGCCAAGACGCGCAGCCTCCTCGCGTTTCCCCGCGGTGAGCGCAGCGTCGCCGACCGCCACATCCAGAACCTGGGAATACGCATCCCGAGGGTCGACCAGCCCACCATTCAGCTGTCCGGGGGCAACCAACAGAAGGTTGTGCTGGCCAAGTGGCTGGAAGCCGACGTGTCGGTCCTCATTCTCGACGAGCCCACCCGGGGCATTGACGTCGGGGCGAAGGCTGAGGTTTACGAAACCATTCGGGACCTGTGCGCGCAGGGCATCGGCGTGTTGCTTATCTCGTCGGAGCTTCCAGAAGTGCTGGCTCTCAGCGATCGAATCCTTGTGATGTACCGCGGGCGCATCACGGCGGAGCTCCCTGCCGATCAGGCCTCCGAGGAACGAATTGCGTCCTACGCCGTGGGAGCTGCACATGCGTGAGACGACGCCGCACAGCACGGGACCGCTCTCGGCGCTGATCCGGCTCGGCAGCGGGCTCCGGTCGTCCTCCCACAAGTTGGGTCCTTGGAAACTCGTCGCGTCGGCGGTGATCGTCGTGGTTACGGTCGTCGTCTTCTCGCCAGAATTCTTCCAACAGCGCAACCTTCTCAACGTCTCGCGGCAGAGTTCCATCGTCGGCGTCGCCGCCGTCGGAATGACTCTTGTGATCCTTACCGGCGGGATCGACCTGTCGGTTGGCTCGACCCTTGCGGTCTCGGCCGTCGTAGTCGCCAGCGTGCTCAACTCGGGTCACCCGGTGTGGCTCGCCGCAGTGGCCGCGCTCGGTGTCGGGGCCGTCGCCGGCGCGGTGAACGGAATTGGTGTCGCCCACCTCGGAATCCAGCCCTTTGTCATGACGCTGGCGACCATGGTGGCATTGAGAGGCGTCGCTCTACGGATCACCGACGGCGGCCCGCGCATATTCGACTCCGACAGTTCCCTTCTCGACATCTTCGGCTCCGGCGATGTACTGGGGCTGCCGGGCCCGTTTGTGGTGTTTCTGGTGCTCGCCGCGCTCGGGTGGTTCGTCTTGCGCTACACCGCATTCGGGCGATATCTCTTCGCGATCGGGGGAAGCACCGAGGCCGCCCGGCTCTCGGGAGTTCCAATTCGAACGACCCTCGTCGGGGCTTACATGGTCAGCGGGGCGCTTGCCGGCGCCGCCGGTTTCATGACCGCCGCCCGCCTTTCGGTCGGAGACCCGTCGGGCGGCAGGCTCCTGGAGCTGGACGCGATCGCCGCCGTCGTGATCGGCGGCACCAGCCTCGCCGGCGGGGTGGGCGGGATGTTGGGAACGGTGGCGGGGGCCCTCCTCCTCGCTGCCGTCTCCAACGTGCTCAATCTCGCGGGTGTCTCGCCGTTCGACCAATTCATCGTGAAGGGCGCCATCATCGTCGCCGCCGTGCTGGTGGGGGCCCGGGCCGCCAAGCGGAAGGTCGGCTCGTCGACAGACGGTGACCGTGTAGAGCCCTGGTGGCGGACCGACCGGTTTCGCCCCGACAGCCAATCATCCGCCACCGCGGATGAGAGATCGCAGACCGAGCACTCAGCCTCAGGCCGCGAGAAAAACACCATCAACTATGACGAGAAGAGGGAACAACAATGAATAAACAATGGAAACGAATCTGCCTGGTTCTCATGGCACTGGCGCTCTTCGGAGCCGCCTGTGCCGACGACAGCGGATCGGAGAGCTCCGATCCACCGGCGGAGGAAACGACGCCCGGCGACCCCGTTGAAGACGACGTAGACGAACCAGGCGTTGCCCCGGTGCCCAGCCCGTACTGCACCGACGAGTGCCTCGCGGCGGTGACGCTACAGGCCGACCCGCTGTCGATCGAGTGCACCGTCGGTCTTTCGTGGAACTCTGCCGGGCATCCATTCGGCGCGAATGCGATCAGTCGATCTGAGGACGCCGCCGCCGAGTTCTTCCCCAACATGACGCTGATCACCGGTGAAGGCCAGGGGGACTCGCTGACTCAGGTCTCGCAAATTGAAGACCTGTTGGTACAGGGAATCGACGTGCTCATCATCTCGCCGACTGACGCGGCGGCGCTCACCCCCGTCGTTGAGCAGGCCAAGGAACAAGGCGTCCAGGTGATCGCCTCCGACCGTAACGTCGACACTGACGTCGCCACCTACATCGGCGCGGACAACGTGCTGGCCGGCGAAGTCGCGGGTACGCACATCTCCGATTTGCTCGGTGGAGAAGGCAAGCTCGTGGTTCTGCAGGGCAGCCTCGGCGCTTCGCCAACTATCGACCGGCAGGCGGGCCTCCTCAACACGCTGGCCGACGGCATTGAGGTGCTCGCGGATCAGACGGCGAACTACGACCGTGCTGAGGGCCTCGTCGTGATGGAGGACTACCTCCAGCGCTTTGGACCCGGTGAGATCGACGCTGTGTTCACCCATAACGACGAGATGTCACTCGGTGCCATCCAAGCGATCGAGGAAGCCGGACGAGCAGATGAGATTGCTGTGGTGGGCATCGACGCCCAGGAGTCGGCCCTTGATGCTGTCGAGGACGGCAGCTACGCCGCCACGGTCGTCTACGCCATCCCGTCGCCCGAGCACCTGCTCGCCGCCGCGAAGCTCTGCGCCGGCGAGTCCCTGCCGGAGCGGATCGTGAACGCCGCGGTGCTGGTGACTGCCGACAATGTCGACGACATTCGCGGCACCACCTTCTAGTCACCCAAGTGATGACCGGAGGGGAGCGTCGCTCCCCTCCGGTCAACGCATCCATTCGGCCTCCCCTCCCCTCCACTCACGGAGGTAGGCCAAACCTGAAAGGCATGACATGGACCGATTGCAGGGCAAGGTCGCCCTCATCACCGGTGGAGCCCGCGGCCAGGGCCGCGAGATCGCCACGAAATTCGCATCC
Organism: Candidatus Aldehydirespiratoraceae bacterium; assembly: GCA_047639555.1. Taxonomy (GTDB): domain Bacteria; phylum Actinomycetota; class Acidimicrobiia; order Acidimicrobiales; family Aldehydirespiratoraceae; genus JAJRXC01. The sequence continues at coordinate 73,990 of JBLIOE010000013.1, read as the reverse complement.
GAAGGCGCCGACATCGTCATCTGTGACATGTGCGCGGACCTCCCGACGGTGGCATACCCACTCGGGACAAAAGAGGACCTCGCTGAGACGGTTCGCCTCGTCGAAGGGTTGGGCCGAAAATGTGTGTCGGCCATCGCCGACGTGCGCGATCAAGCCGCGCTCGACGCGGTCGTAGATCTCGGCATCGAGGCGTTCGGCCAGATCGATATTGCGGTCGCCAACGCGGGCATTGTCGACTTCGCTCCCATCTGGGAGATCACCGAGGAGGAATGGGCCGATCAGATTGATATCAACCTGAGCGGTGTTTGGCGCACGGTCAAGGCGGTGGCACCCCACATGATCTCGCGGCTCAGCGGGTCGATGGTGCTCACGTCGTCGAACAACGGTGCGGAGGGCGGAATGAACTACGCCCACTACATCGCGGCTAAGCACGGCGTGATCGGTCTGATGAGATCGGCCGCACTCGAGCTGGGGCCACACAACATCCGTGTCAACGCGGTGCTGCCGGGCCCGTGCGACACGATCATGAACAACAACCCGGTCGGCTGGGCCCGGATCGCTGGCAAAGACGACGCAACCCGCGAGGAATACCTCGACAGTGTGCGCAACTGGCAGCTGTTGCGCGGCCGGACCGCTATGCATCCGAGGGCGATTGCCAACGCAATGATCTGGCTCGTCTCCGACGAAGCCAGCGAAGTCACCGGTATCGAACTTCCAGTCGACACTGGCCACCTGGCGCTTCCGGGGATGAACCCGGCGCCGATCGTGGAGGGCTGAACCATGCCAGAACGGGTCATATTCGACACGGATCCCGGTATCGGCGCTGGTCTTGACGCCGACGACCCCCTAGCCCTGATGCTGATTTTGGCCAGCCCTGAGCTCGAACTCGTCGGGGTCACGACGGTATTCGGCAACGTCGAGATAGCTCGCGCCACCGAATCGGCGCTCCGAGTCCTTGAGGCGACTGGGCACTCGCACATCCCCGTCAACATGGGCATGTCGCGATCGATCGACGGCGTGCTCCACGCCCAGAGCGAAGTTGAGTACCAAAAACACCGGGACAACATCGGGCCCGTCGATCACGCTCGAGTCGAGGCCGGACGCTCCGACGAGCACGCGGTCGATTTCATCGTCCGCGAGGTCAGCGAGAACCCCGGCGAGATCACACTCATCGCCGTCGGCCCGCTCTCCAACCTGGCGATGGCTCTGCTGAAGCGGCCCCAGCTCGCCGAAGAGGTGCGACGGATCGTGATTATGGGCGGCGCTTTCGGCTTCGAGACCGAGTTCGGCAGGGGCAATGTGACTCCGGTGGCCGAATACAACGTCTGGCACGACCCGATGGCCGCGAAGATCGTTTTCGAGTCGGGCATCCCGCTCATGGCGATCGGGCTCGACGTGACCAACCCGAATGTGGGCACCGTGTTGTACGAGGACCGGCTCAGCGAACTGATCGACGTGAAGACACCGTTCTCGGAGTTCCTCCACCTAATCTGCCGGAACTACATCGATGCGCCTCGCTTCGACTGGGCGACCGATCGGCGCGGTTGCATCCTTTATGACCCCGTGGCCGTGGCCGCGGCGATCGATGGGAGCCTCTTCGAGATCAAGCGATTGCCCGTGCTCGTGGAGACGGCGGGCCACTATTCGGCCGGGCAGACCATGCCCGTCCTGCGCTCTGATGACGACGAAGCCCATCTGATCGATATCTGCGTCGATGTCGACGGTGCCCGCTTCGTCGATATGTTCGTCGAGCGGATCGCCGCCCTCCGCGACAGCCGCGACGTGGCTTCATGACACCGACGTCAGGAAGCGACAACGCGTCGGGGCGGCCGTTGAAGGTCGCCGTCGTGGGACTCGGCCGCATCGGCTCATTGCACGCCGAGCATGTGTTCGGCCAAGTGCCATTTGCCGAGCTGGTGGCGGTAGCCGATGTCGACGAGGGCCTCGCCCGTTCGACGGGCGAGTTCTACGGCGCGGCATGGACAACCGACACTGCTCAGCTGCTGACCGACCCGAGGATCGATGCGGTCGTGCTCGCAACGCCCACCGCCCAGCACCCAGATCACGTCGAGGCCGCAGCCGCAGCAGGTAAGGCGATCTTCTGCGAGAAGCCGCTAGCACTGAGCGACGAGCGCACCCGACAGGTGATCGCGGCGGTCGAGACCGCCGGAGTTCCCCTGCAGGTTGGCCTGCATCGTCGGCTCGATCCCGATACCGCTGAGGCGAAGCGGGCGGTCGAAGCCGGTGACCTGGGCACGCCTTACAGCTTCCGCACGTCGCTACGCGACATGAACCCGCAGCCGCTCGAGTACATCGCCAACTCCGGCAGCTTCTTTGTCGATGTCAGCATCCACGACCTGGATCTGGCGCGTTGGCTCGTGGGCGAAATCGTGGAGGTGACGGCGTTCGGGAGCAGCGTTTCGGATCCGGGCTACGCGAAGATGGACACGGTCGATCACGCTGTGATCGTGGTCCGGTTCGAGAACGACGCCCTGGGTGTGATCGATAACAGCCGCATCGCCGGCTACGGCTACGAGGCCTCCACCGAGCTGGTCGGCTCCAAGTCGACCCTGCGTATCGCGAACTCCCAGCGCACGCAGGTCACCGTGCTGTCGGAAGCCAACGCCCGCAACGATCACTCCATCGACTTTGTTGAGCGATTCCGCGACGCTTATCGCCTAGAGCTCGTGGCCTTCGTGGAGGCGGTTCGCAACGGTGCGCCGCCACCGATCACGGGGTGGGACGCGCTTGCCGCTTTCACCCTCGCGACAGCGTCCGACCGGTCCTGGCGCACCGGTCACCCCGTTGCGCTCACCGTCGACCGCAGCAAAGGGCATGTCGAGTACCAGATCGACGACGGGGACCCGGCCGCCCGATGACCGGCAGCGAGCACCGCGCGCTCCTGATCGGCTACGGGTTCGCCGGCGCCTGGATCCACGACCCCCTGATCAGGGCCACACCGGGGATCCGGGTGGCAGGAATCGTTACGCGCGACCGCGATCGGCGAGCGCTCGCTCACACACGTGACGCCAACGTGGCGATGTTTCGTTCCGCAGCGAGTGCGATCGAATCGGGCGAGTTCAACGTGGCCGTGGTGGCCACGCCGAACGACAGCCACGCCGAGTTGGCCCGCGCCGCCATGGCGGCGGGGATGGCGGTGGTAGTTGACAAGCCGCTGACTACTGACGTCGGCTCGGCAACAGAGTTGGTCGAGCACGCGAGCGCCCTCGGGGCCACGCTGACGGTCTTTCACAACCGCCGCTGGGACGGCGACTATCTGACAATCCGGCGACTGATCGACGACGGTGCCCTCGGCACGGTTCACACCTTCGTCTCCCGTTTCGATCGGTGGGTCCCCGACCCCTCGCCGAACTGGCGGGATGTCGATGCTGTCGCCGGCGGTGGCGTGCTGCTCGATCTCGGCGCCCACCTCATCGACCAGGCGATTCTGTCGCTGGGGCCGGTGACGTCGGTCCATTCGGTTCTCGACCGCGACAACCCGGACCGGGTCTCCGAGGATCGGTTCGCTCTCCAGCTGACGCATGCCTCGGGCGTGCGGTCCCACCTCCACGCGAGCGAACAGGAGGGGGATCCGTCGATGCGGTTCCACGTGTCGGGCTCCAATGGCTCGTTCGTGAAGCGGGGCAAGGACATCCAGGAGGAACGGCTCCTCGCCGGCGAGCTGCCGGTGCCCGGCGAAAGCGGCGCCGAACCTCCACCGCGGTGGGGTTCGCTGCATCGCGGCGATGCGGGGCAACTGATCGAGACTGCCGTCGGCGACTGGACCGCCTTCTACCGTCAGCTCGTCGCCCACCTCGAAGGGAACGGTCCCGTGCCGGTGCGGCCAGAGGAGCACATAGCGGTCCTGGAAGTGATCGAGGCTGCTCAGCGCAGCAACCGTGAGCAACGGACCATCACTCTCGGCCCAGACCGGGCGGGGGCGCGATGAGGTCAGGCGGGATTATCCATCCCGAACTGGCTCGCGTGATCGCGAGCCTGGGCCATCTCGACCGGCTCTGCGTCGCGGATGCCGGGCTCCCGATCCCGCCCGGCGTCGTTCGGATCGACCTGGCGTATCGTCTCGGACAGCCCGGTTTCGTCGATGTCGTGGAGGCACTCGCCGCCGAGTTAGTGATTGAGGAGGTGACGATGGCCGAGGAAGCTGGCACCCACTGCCCGGAAGTGGTCGCCGCCGTGCGCGGTGCATTCTCGGCAGCCAGCGTTCGAGCGGTCGCCCACGAAGACTTCAAGAAGGAGGCGGCCGGTGTTCGCGCCGTCGTCCGAACGGGAGAGTGCACGCCCTACGCCAACGTGATCCTCACCAGCGGCGTGCCGTTCGCCTGAGCGTCGCGCTGCCGACACCCCCAAGGAAGGAGCGCTCTGTGCGCTACAACGTGAATCTCGAAGCCCAGGAAGGCGAGACCTACGCCGATATTCTCGCCGTGGCACAGCACGCAGAGGTGCTTGGCTTTGACGGGCTCTACCGGGCCGACCACTACGCAGCGGTCTGGAGCCCCGAGGAACGCGGCACGACCGATGCCTGGGCGACGCTCGCGGGCTTGGCCCGTGAGACCGAACGGATCACCCTCGGAACGATGGTCACGCCGACGACCTTCCGCCCGCCGGCCAACCTGGCCAAGGTCGTGGCCACCGTCGCGGAGATGGCGGGGTTGGTGAACGGCGCGCCGAGAGTCCACCTCGGGCTCGGAACGGGGTGGCTCGAGAAGGAGCACACGCGCCACGGATTTCCCTTCGAGGACGTGGCCACGAGGTTCCGTCGCCTGGAGGAGCACGCCACCATCATCCGGGGCCTCTGGGATGGCGGCGCAGAACCGTTCAGCTTCCACGGCGAGTTCGCGCACCTCGACGAAGCGGTCTTTCTGCCGTCGCCGAATCCTCAGCCGCGGGTGATCATCGGCGGCAGCGGTCGCCGGAAGACCGTCCGGCTGGCAGCCCGTTTCGCGGATGAACTGAACACACCCTGGGCGACACCCGACGACGTCCGGGAGATGAAGGAGTTAGTGGACGCCGCCTGTGACCGCGAAGGTCGGCCTCACATACCGGTGTCGGTCTCCGCGGCCGTGATCCTGGGAGAAAGCGCCGGAGACTTCCGCGCTCGCGCCGGTGATCTCCACGCACGGATCGGCGACGGCGACCTCGACGACTGGTTGGCCGAAATACGAGACAGCGGTTGGGCGCTCGGTACCCCTGATCAAGTGGCCGTCCACGTGGCTGCGTTGGCCGCGGCCGGGGCCGAAGCTTTCACCTTCATGCACATGTCTCCTCATGACCATGGCATGCTTGATCTGATCATGCACGAGGTCATCCCAGCGATCGGCGTAGGAACGTGAACGACCCGGGGCGGCCGAACCTGTGCCTACGCTGAAGGACGTCGCTGTTGAGGCGGGGGTCGCGCTGGGCACTGTCTCGCGGGTAATCAATCACGAGCCGAGCGTGTCGCCGGAGCTCGTCGCCCGAGTCGAGAAGGCGATCCGGACGCTCGACTACCAACCGAATGTGCTCGGTCGCAATCTCCGGAGGCGCCGCACCGGCACCATCGGCGTGGTCGTTCCCGACATCACCGCGCTGTTCTTCGCCGAGCTGGTCAAGCAAGTGGAGAAAGCAGCGATGGAGGTCGGCTACTCCGTATTGATCGGCAACTCGGCGAACTCGCGCCAGATCGAAGACCTCTACCTGTCGAAGCTCAGCGACAGCGGACTCGACGGCATGATCTTCTCTTCGTCTGCCGACGACGACGCCCATGTGATCCGCGAGGGAGCCGCACTGGTCGCCGTCGACCGTGAATTGTCGGGATTCGACTTCATCGCCAGCAATCATGAGGTAGGTGCCCGCGAGGTCGTCCGTCACCTCGTCGACCTCGGTCACCGTCGGATCGCGTGCATCAGCGGCCCCGCGACGATGCCTGTGTTCCAGCAACGTCTGGCGGGTTACCGGTCGGTTGTCGAGACCGGTCTGAAAGAGCTCGGCATCTCACCCGAGACGTACACCCGGTTCGAGCCGCTCGACAGCATGCGAGGTATCGATGCTGCGCACTCGCTCCTCGAACTGCCCGAGCGTCCCACCGCCGTCTTTGCCACGACCGATCAGCAGGCGATCGGCGTCCTGCGGGCGTGTGGCGACCGCGGGCTGCGCGTGCCAGAGGAGATCTCGGTGGTCGGCTTCGACGACATTCCGCTCGCCGATCTCGTCAACCCTCGGCTCACTACGGTGCGCCAGCCAATCGAGCAGATCGGACGACTCGCGGTCGAGCGGCTCCTCCTCCGCATGGGATTGACCGATGAACCGGCGCAACGCTGGCTGCTCGATACGGAACTGCGTCACCGGGAGTCAAGCGCGCCGCCCGCCACCGGCTGAGCCGGAGGCCTACGTATCGCGATGGCTGCTCTTGGTGGCGTATTCCGAGTCCTCAATGCCGAAGCCTTATCCAAGAGAGTTTCGTGATGATGTTGTGCGGGTTGCCTGTCAGCGTGAATCGGGTGTGACGCTCGAGCAGATCGCTGACGATTTCGGGGTTCACCCGATGACGTTGTCGAAGTGGCTGAGCCGTGCAGCCGCATATTTGGGGCAGGCAAGCCTCCCAAAAGGAGATGTACCCGCTCGTGAAAGAGCTCGCCGGTGACGGGATTCCTGTCACGGTGTCGTGTCGGGTACTCGATCTTGCTCGCCAGCCGTATTACCGCTGGCTCGACTCGCCGATCTCCGACAACGAGCTCGACGACGCGTATCTCGCGAACGCGATCTTCGACGCGCATCGAGATGACCCGGAGTTCGGGCATCGGTTCCTGGCCGATGAGGCCCGCCTCGCGGGCCACTCGGTGTGTGATCGAACCGTGTGGAAGATCTGCTCAGAGAATGGCTGGTGGTGCAGCTTCGCCAAGAAGAAGTCGCGCAAGAAGTCGTCGCCGGCCACGGCCGCTCATGATGATCTTGTGCGTCGGGTCTTCACCGCAGACGCTCCGGATCAGTTGTGGCTCACGGACTTGACGGAGCATCGAACTGACGAAGGAAAGCTCTACCTTTGCGCCATCAAGGACCTGTGGTCGAACCGGATCATCGGCTATTCAACCGACGACAGGATGAAAGCGCGCCTCGTTGTTGCGGCGGCCAACAACGCGGTTGCACGCCGTGGTGACGTGGCCGGCTGCATCCTGCATTCGGACCGCGGATCGCAATTTCGCGCTCGGAAGGTTCACCGGGCGTTCGCCCGTCACGAGATGGTCGGCTCGATGGGCCACACGCGAAGAACTCCGTATCGCGATCGTGACCTGGATCGAACGCACTTACCACCGCCGCCGACGCCAAGACCGACTCGGCCGATTGATCCCAATCGAATTCGAAACCATCATGATACCAACCGCCGAAATGGCGGCCTAACCAACCTGTCACCTAAACGTGCAGCAGACCCCTTGAGAACTTGTCGACTCCGGAGACCGAAGAGAGTGGCCTTGTGCCCCATATTCGTGCGGACCCAGCGCTTCTGGTGTGCGTCGTCGGGATCACGGTTCCGACGTCGCTCCCGGTTCAGGTGATGGATGATCTCGGTAGTGACGCGCACGGGCGAATCTTGGCCCGCGAGGTGGAACGAGACCTGGCTGGTGCCGCGCCGCGGCCCGACGAAACACTGAAGTAGAGGTCGTTGCCAAGAGACGTTGCCCCTGTGCATTGAGATTGGTGTTGACCATCCGAGTGGGCGTGTGCCCGGTTGGCAGAAAAGCGGTCGCGATATCGAGTCCTTCGAAGATTCGATCACGGGTTCCACCTCGGTCGGGCTGACGCGAGAAGTCAAGAAGCGTCGATGCGCCAGCGCGTTGCTCGCTCCCGCTCGTCCCTTAGAGGGCGGTGCGTGCCGCTCGTGGGTTTGGTCAGCGTGGTCAGGATCTTGACCGCGGTGGTCTTTCCCGCACCGTTCGGCCCCAAGACGCCGAGTACGGAGCCCTCCGGCATCGTGAGATCGAGTCCGTCCAGGGCCTTGGTGTCGCCGTAGTGTTTCGTGAGTCCGACGGTTTCGACTGCGTGCATCTTCGACGCACTTCCACATCCCGTTGATCATCGAGAACGTTTTGTGCGGGTCGCGATGGCCTCGGGTTGATGGTCGGATTCGTCGTGGCGGACATTGATGAGCCCGGCCGCCGAGTGGATCAGGACGAGCTCCCAGTCCGACGAATCACTAGGCTGCCATTTGACGACGGGACGGCACGCCAGGTAGCCGCCGGAGCGAGTGAACAAGCCAATGAGTGACCTTTGGGACGAACTCGACGATGACGACGTGTCGCCGATCTGTGGCGCCTGCGGCGTGAGCGCCCTGCCGCCTGAGGCCCCCGGCGAACCGTCGATGTGCGAGAACCCGAACTGTTCTGCGTTCGGCGAACTGATGAGTAGCTGACCGGCGGTGCTCCGCTTCGGCCCCCACCAACGTCATTGGGTCACACCAAGAAGTTGGTGATTGGTTGGCCGATGAGTTGACGGGCATAGTCGCCGTAGCGCGCCTCGCGTTCGAACACGACGTGATTCGAGGCGGTGTTGATATCGCGGGCGAAGCGTTGAATCGGGTTGTCGAGCAGGGCGCCGCTGGCTCCCCCGAGCGATGCGATCGTGTTGGTTGCGTCGCGGCACTTGAAGACGGCGTTGGAGATCCGGCTCGCCCAGGCGCTGCGCGCTCGACGGTGGCGTTGTTGCGTTGAGCGACGACGTCGCGGAGCACGTCACGCATCACGAGTTCCGCGGCATCGATCGCGAGAGCAGCTTCGGCGATCAGCCCGAAATTGCCTTCGCCTTTGACGGTGCCGGTTGCCTCGATCTTTCCCTTGACCTGCTCGCTGTAGGCCGCCAGTGCGCCGCGGGCAGCGCCAAGGCACGGGACTCCCGCCGCGAACAGCAGAATTGGCACCAACGGTGTGGAGTAGAGCGGCGCTTCGTAGCGATCGGCGACGCCCCAACTCCCGTCGAGGAGACCAAGAAAGGGAACAGCTCGCTCGGGGGGCACGAAGACGTCGTCGATGAGGTAGTCCCACGATCCGGTGCCGCACATGCCCGAGATGTGCCACGTGTCGACGGTCTCGACCTCGGATCGGGGGAGCAGGAACATCATTGGAGTGACGGTGCCATCAGCCTCGTGCGCGAGGCAGCCCGCGATGACCCAGGTGGCGTGCACGATTCCGGTGCCCCACGGCCAGCGTCCCTTGACCTGGTAGCCGCCGTCGACCGCGGTGGCGGTGCCGGCGGCAAGGTTGAGCGCGGCGGGAGCGAGCACGTGATCGGCGTCGCCGTACGCCTGGTCTTGCACCGCTTCGGGATACTCGGCAAGCCAAAACGCGTGCTCGATGTAGAAGCCGATGAGCCACCCCATCGCTGGGTCCGCTTCAGACAGGATGAGCACCACTTCGAAGAAGGTGTCGACGTCGATCTCGTGGCCGCCGTAGCGCTGCGGCACCATCATGGAGAAGAGTCCGCTCTCGCGGGCGGCCTCGATCACCTCATCGAGCGGACGGCGGGCGATCCCAGCCTCGCGGGCCTTTTCTCGCAGCAAAGGCGCGAGATCGCGGGCCGCTTGGATGAAGTCTTCCGGGGTCACTGCGACGCCTCGTCGTCCATTACGCAACTACCTCTTCGCTTGCTTGCCGAACATGATGCCGGCGACGCGGCGGATTTGAATCTCTTCGGCCCCTTCGGTGATCCGGTAGCGACGGTGGTGGCGATAGATGTGCTCGAACGGCATATGGCGGGTGTAGCCCATGCCACCGCAGGTTTGCATGGCTTGATCGGCGGCGTTGCAGACGAGCCGATTGGCCCGGTAGTTGCACATGCTGACCTGATCGCTGACCTCCATGTGGCCGCGGCGATCCATCTGCCATGCGGTTTTGTGGATCAATGCCCGCAGCATGGCCGCCTCGGTTTGTAGCTCAGCCAGCGGAAACTGGATTGCCTGATTGAGCCACAACGGTTTGCCGAACGGCCTGCGTTCCTTGGCGTATTCGACGGCAACGTCGATGCAGTGTTGAGCTGCGCCGAGACTGGATGCGGCCTGACGGATTCTGTTCTCGTGGGTGAACATGTTGGCCAGTTCCAGGCCTCGCCCAACTTCTCCGAATATGGCATCGTCACCGACCCGAACGTCGTTGAAGTGGACGTCGGGATGATCGGTGGGCATGTTGAAAGTCCACCAGAACGTTCCGAGTTCGACGCCCGGAATGTTGGTGGGAACGAGGAAGCACGTGATTCCGTCGGCGTCTCCGTCCTCTCCGCTGGTCCGAGCGAACACCATGTCGTGGGTGGCGTGGTGCATGCCGGTGTTGAAGCGTTTGACCCCGTTGATGACCCACTCGTTGCCATCGCGCTTCGCGGCTGTATCGAGGTGGGTTGCGTCGCTGCCGTGTTCGGGTTCGGTAAGCCCGAACGCGACCCGCCGTTGGCCGGTGAGGCTGGCCTCGATGAATTCGGCCTTCTGCGAATCGGAGCCCTTGGCCAACATCATCTTGATGAACGGATGGTTGCCGACGATCGACGACTCATTCTGGAGGTCGTTGTGGAGACCGAGACCCATCGCCGCGAGGTGCTCACGGATGATGGCCATCTGGAGATTCGTGCCGCCGCCGCCACCGACCTCCTCCGGGAGAGCAAAGCGGTAGTGGCCGGCTGCATCGGCTCGCCGACGCATCTCACCAAGCAGCGCCTCCCACTCCGGACGGGGCCAGCCGTTGTTGTCCCAGTCGGTACGCGCGTGTTCGCGACGATGATCGAAGAAACGTTCGTTGTCGTCGGTCGCCTGCAATGGCGCAATTTCCGCGTTGATGAAGTCATCGAGTGCGGCGAGATATTCGGTGACCTCGGTAGGGATATCGAAGTCCATAGATGCTCCTCATGCCGCGCCAGCACCGTAGACATCTTCGTGAACGCTGGCTGACCCCCGATCATCACCGACAACCCGGTGAACATCAAAGCGGCGAATCAGCTTTGGGTGGGTGGATGCCCGCCTCTCAGCCTGTTGCGGTGTCCACGATCTCGGTGAGAGGAGTGAAGCTTCCTTCCTCACCGTCGCTGGGGTCGAACGAGACGAGCCGGAATCCGTCCTCGCCGTCGTACTTGCCCGGGCCGAAGGAGGCGAACGCCTGACCTGGGAGTGCGATCGATCCAAGCGATTCGAGGCCAACGCGAAACGAGTCGTTGGTGAGTTCCGGGCCGGCTGCCGTTGCTGCCGCGACGAACACGGCGAGCGCGGCGCAGGCATCGCGGATCCCCGCGAACCAGTCGTCGGGGCCCTCGAGATCACCCGTGGGCACGACCGTCAGTCCCGGTATCGCCGCTTCGACAGTCTCGACACACTCGTGGAGCAAGGGTTCGTCGAACTGTTCGCCGTTGGTCGGAGAAAGGCCGGCGATGGTGAGGACTCCGTCGAAGCCGTCTCGTTCACCCTCTGGTGTATTGCCGAAGATCTGTTGGAATGTCTCAGCATCGGGCACTGCGATGTCGACCGGGCCCATCGCGGCTCGAATTCTCCCGATGGATCCAACGCCGTTGTTACCAACAACGAGAACGAAGTCGGCGCCGTCGGTCCGCCATCTCTCAATGAAGACGTCTACCTGTCGTTGGATTTCTTCCTGATCGCCCGTGGTGTCCGCGAGGACGCCGACGGTGCCGAGGGAGAGCCCCTTCGCCTCTACGAAGGGGCGAACGACGCGGTCGACAGATGACTCGGCATTGGTGTGGGTCAGTACTCCAATCGTGCGTGCGTCGAGTCGCCCGGTGGCCAGCAAGACCTCAAGGAAGGCCTGGAGTTCGCGTTCTTCGGAGATGTCAGGTGACGCAAGCGTCGCGATTGATCGGTCGATCCATTCCTGGCGCATCAGGTGTCCGACGTGGATTGTCTCGTGCGTCTCCGTGAGACAGAGCACAGAGTCGCCGATCCAAAGTCCGAGGACCGCGAACACCGAGTTGTCTTCGGTAAGCCGCAGGCATGCCGCCTCGGCGTCGGCGCTGCCGACGGGAAGGAAGGACTCGTGGGTCGCCACCAGGGTGCGCCCGTGGATACCTCCGGCGCCGTTGACTTGTGCGATCAGGGCTTCCCAGATAGCGACCTCGTCGCCATGGTTGAAGTTAATGAACCCGAGAGAGAACAGCTCGTCGAAATCGACGGCGGCGATCCCGACTTCGATGGTGTCGGCTGTGACTCCACGAAACGAAGCGGTGAGAGCGGGCAATGTGGTTGGCGTCTCGATCGCCGTGGATGTCGTCGAGCTCAGGGTCGGTACGTCGACGACGAGAGTCTCCGCGGTTGAATCGGCGCCGCAGCTCGCGCTGATCAGTACGAGGACAGCGATTGCGCTGGACCAGAATGCTCGGTGACAAAGCACCCATGAAGTGTCGCGCTTCAACAGCCGCCAGTCGAACGGTCGACGTGAGTCGGAGCGATTCACGACGTGACCCTCTCGGCAATGGTCCTGATGCGGTTCGCAGTTCGGGGGCCGCTGGTATTCGGCGACGATCGAGTCCGAGCCGTCGGCGGTAGGTAGGCGGCCGACTCTTGTGATTAAGGTCTGACGGCAGTGGACACTGCACATCGCGTCGGGGGATACGAGATCCGCCGTGCGCTCGCGCCGAGGTATGCCATTCCGCTGCCGCTGCAAAGTCGAAGTTCGGATGAATTCGCTCCTCTGAGGCCGCGGCGGATCGACCGTCGTGTCGCCGCGCGAGCCTTCGACATCACGCATGGCAACGCTCGGCGCCTCGGGATGTATGCCGCGGACCTGCTGGCCGATCGACGGGGGTCGGCCGCGCTGCTTCGAGCGTTGAACGAGGAGCACGGCGAAGAGTTCTACGTTGTCAGCGAGGCGGCCGAGTCCGATGCCGACGCGGCCGACGCGGATCTCGGCGGCGACCAGCTGATTGTTGATGTGCAGACGCATTATGTGGCGCAGGAAAGGCACACGCAGCCGAGCGCTCAGGCGGTGCTCGCCTTCATTCGAAGTGTGGCTCCGGAGCGTTTCGGGGATCTCAACGGCGCGGCCGGGCTGTCGTTCGCGGAATACCTGCGCTTCGTCTTCGTGGAGAGCGAGACCGATGTTGCCCTGCTGACGGCCGCTCCCGGCGAGGGCGATCACAACATCCTGACGAACCCCGAGATCGCGGCAACCCGCGAACTGCTCGACCGGCTCGGTGGTGACGGTCGGTTGCTTCACCACTCGATCGTGCATCCGAATGTGGCTGGTGAACTGGATCGGATGCCCGACCTCATAGATCGATTCTCGCCGATCGGGTGGAAGGTCTACACGCTCTACGGCGAGTCATCGGAGGGACGCCGCGGCTGGCGGCTCGACGACGACGAGACTGGTCTTCCGTTTCTTCAGCGCTGCGAAGACCTCGGCGTGCCGATTGTCTGTGCCCACAAGGGACTGTCTTCGCTCGCACCAACCGGTTCTCCGTCAGACATCGGTCCGGCCGCGAAGGCATTCCCGGCGCTGAGGTTTCTCGTCTATCACTCGGGCTATGAGACCGAAGGGCCCGACGAGGGTCCTTATCCGGTCGACGGGCCATGGCACGGCACCGACCGGCTTGTGCGGAGTCTCCTGATCGCCGGCGTCGTGCCGGGAAGCAACGTCTATGCCGAACTCGGAAGTACCTGGTTCGCGCTGATCCGGCGTCCCGCGGAGGCTGCGCACGTGCTCGGCAAACTCTTGTTGGCGGTCGGGGAGGACAACGTGCTTTGGGGGAGCGACTCGATTTGGTACGAGTCGCCTCAGCCCTTGATCGACGCGTTCCGTGCCTTCCATATCCCGGAGTCTTTCCAAGAACGCTGGGGGTACCCGGCCCTGACTGCGGAAGTGAAGGAGAAGGTGCTCGGCCTCAACGCCGCCCGGGTCTACAACATCGATGTCGACCAGGCTCGTGCCCGTCGAAACAACGACGAGGTCGAGTGGGTGCGATCAGCGCTGGCCGAGTTTCGACGGTCGGGCACACCGAGCTAAGCGGCGAACGAGAAGGCCCGGAAACAGTGAGTCTCCGGGCCTTCGTTGTTCTTCGCCGTAATGGCAGAAGTCTCGCTAGATCGTGGGGTGTTCCTTGTTGAAGATGTCGGTTGCGGTCCAGCCTTCGTACTCCGGCAGCCACACATGTAGGAGCCATATCCCGGATGCATCGATGTTGTATCCGCCCTGTGCTGCGCATTCAGTGTCGGTGATGCCGTCACCGATGATGGTGCCGTTTCGGTAGCAGAGGGCCTGGTGGTTGTGCCAGTGATCGTTGTCTCCGGCGAATCCCTGAGGAGGCATGTGTCCCGACGCGACAACCCAAACCATCCCGGTCAGTTGGCCGCTACGACTGTTGCTGTCGTACATCAGCATCGTCGGTCGGGTCGGATCGAACGTGCTCGGAATGCCATGTGCGATCTCGAAGTGATGGGTTCCCTGTCCGGGGATCCAAGGAGCTATCTGGTACCAACCGTTGTCCTCGGCGTCAGCCGCAGTTGGGAAGTCGCTGACAAAGTCGACGGCCCGAGTGAGATAGAAGTCCAGTTCGAGGCACTCGATATCGGAGAGCGGACCCTTTTCTTCGGTATAGGGAAATTCGTGCCCGCCGTGCCCGGTGCCATGTCCGTCGTTGACGGCAACGTCGGTGGGGTCACAGAAGAACTCTCGTTCGGCGCCGCCCGCGCCCCAATCGGTGACCTCGCACGCCGACGCGATAAGTGTCATAAGTATTGCCACGCTGATCAGTCGTGATCGTCGCCCGATGTGCTTGTACATACTCAGCCCCCAGTTGGATCGAATTCGAATATTAGCTCTCGGCCCCGTCGTGATCAATCGAACGAAGACGAACGACCGAGGCCGCGCCCAGCAACACCAAGAGAATTTCCGCCAACGCGGTGCCTTGTGAGAATGGACGAATAGTGATCCGAGCGACGAGAAGGATTGCGCCGAACGCGACGACCGCGGCCATGAGTCGCGTGCTGAATCGGGCTTTCTTTCGCCATGGTCGGACCGTCGCATGAACGACGAGTGCAGTGAGGGTCGCGAAGAGGGCGACCGCTATAAGCGCGTGGACTCGGTGGGTCGCCGAGTGCACCCGATTGCGGATGAATAGCTCGCATAGATCGTCTACCGGAGAACAGTCGATGGGGAACAGGGCCAATCCGAGCACCATGATTCCCAACGCCACGAGCACCAAGAAGCGTCGAGGTTCGCGGACGCGGCGCCCGACCCCCCAGGTGATGAGAGCTGCGCCGAGCAGCGCGAGTGAGCCATTGAAAATCGCTGGATACGGCGCTGAGGCGGCGCCGAAGTAACTGACGGGGTCGCGTGCAAGCGAGTGGGTGCGGTCGGCGATGTCGCTCGTTACGGCGATCGCAACCAGGAGTCCGGCTGTAGCGAAGGCCATGATCCCTCTGATCTGTAACCGACCTTGGCGCGTTCGTTGGGGTTGATGGCCGAGATGTGGCCTCATGTCGACGACGCGGCAATCAGCACGCCAGTGAGAACAGTCACGATGATCAGAAGGACGGCTTCGATCGAGACAATGGTCCGGAACCGGCGAATCGTGTCGGCGTTGTCGGGCGATCGTTCGAGAGCGGGAATGACCGTCCGGTGGTTGTGCCCGCCGAACGCGGCGGCCAGAGAGACGAGGACGACCTTGGCCATGAGTAGACGGCCCCACGGGGTTGCCCAGAGTTCGGAGACAGAATCGAGAATGACGAAGGTGAGGGCCGCGCCGGCGGCGGCGGCGGCGACCAGGGCGATTGTCGCCACGACGGAGAAGCGGACGGCGAGCTGCAGCGCCCGCGTGTCGGCGCCGCGCCGGCGCCGTCGGGTGATCACCAGCGCGAGCATGACAACGCCGCCGGCCCAAGTTGCGGCAGTAGCCACGTGAATCGCGTTCGCAACCGCGTGAACCCAGCGTGGCCCTTCCGACACGGTGTGCCCGTCGAAGGTAAACGAGAGCACCAGCAGAGCGGCGCCGACAAATGCGGCCGGACTCTTGGTGATGTGCCAAGCATCGTCACCATCGGCGGTGCTTGCCCTATGGACGTTGAGTCTCGTACCGGCAACGACGAGTGCTCCTCCACTAAACCGAAGCAGCACCGCGACGCCAAAGGCCGAGGCCAAGCCGTCACTGATCGCTGACGACGACCACAACCCGGACCAACTCGACGTCACAGTCGCGATCTGAACGGCGGCTTCGATCGCTGCTCCGATCATCGTGAGGAGCCCGGCCCGCCGGACCCATATGAGTACCGCTCGGATGTCGCGGCGATCGCCCCGAAGGGTCAGCGCGGCGAACGCAACGCCGCCGAAGGCGAAGACAACGCCGAGCAGGCTGAGCACGCGTCCGAGATCGCCAACTCGAGCTGCTCCGGCCGCCGATTCTGCTCTCGTATCGAGAAATTCGGCCAGGGTCACGCTGGCGGAGAGGACTTGTGTGGCGGGGAGAGCTTCGGCGATCGCAGGCTCGGGGGGAGCAGCCGTGGTTGGTGTCGAAGGAAGCAATGTTGTCGGAGAGAGTGTTGTTGAAGTCGCAGCAATTACTGCGGGTGTTTCGACCACGAAACTGAAGCTTCCCTCAATCGGATGTGCGTCCGGAGCAGCGACCTTCCAACGCACCCCGACCGTGCCACCAGCCAAAGGTTCGTCGAAACGTATTGTCCAGGTCAGGTCGCCGCTGCTCGTGACTTCATCCGGAATACGAGTGACTCCCGCGGGGTCGAGCACGACGAAACCGTCGCCCGCCGGTGTCGCCTCACCGGAAAACGTGAGCGAAATTTCGAATACTGGCTCGACGATCGTGTCGCCGTCGGCCGGCGATGACGACTCGAACCCCGTGTGCGCCGCGGCGGGCAATGCAGTAACGAGCAGCCAGCTGGCGACAAGGATCGCGGTAGCGCCGGCGCGAGGACCGATGGGTCGAAGTGACGAATACATCGTGTCGAATCTGCGACGTCTGAAGTGGTTTGGTTGGCTCAGTGGCGTGTGACGGTGACCGGCAGGTTGGTGTAGCCGTGTACGAAGGAGGAGAAGGTGCGTTCTGGCTCTTCTTGCACTTCGATGCGTTTGAAGCGTTTGAAGATTTCTTCCCACAGAACACGGAGCTGCAACTCGGCGAGGCGGCTACCCATGCAGAAGTGGATGCCGTAGCCGAACGATAGATGTCGATCGGCGTTGTGGCGTTCGAGATCGATGGCTTCGGCGTTGTCGAACACGTCTTCATCGCGGTTGGCGGACAGGTACCACATGAGGATCTGGTCGCCCTCGAGGATCTTCTTGTCGCGGATCTCGCAATCCCGGGTGGCGGTGCGGCGCATGTACGGAAGCGGGGTCTGCCAGCGAATGATTTCCGGCACCATCTTGGGAATGAGGCCCGGATCGGCGATCAGCTTGTTGTACTGGTCGGGATACTGGTTGAGTCCGTAGACGCTGGCCGTCATGGTGTTGCGGGTGGTGTCGTTGCCGCCAACGATCAGCAGGAGCAGGTTGCCCAAGTGCTCAACGGTCGGCATGTGTTTGGTGGCCTCGCCGTTCGCGAGCATCGACACCAGATCAAAACCCGGGTTCTCGCGCCGTTCGGCCCAGAGGCCTTCGAAATACTGGACGCACTCAATGATTTCGAGGAGCTTCTCGTCGAAGGTCTCGACAATGCCGCCCGGCTGAGGAACCGCGAAGACGATATCGGACCAGCGGGTGAGCTTGCTCCGGTCCTCTAGCGGGAAGTCGAACAGCGCAGCGAGAAGGAGGGTGGTCAGCTCGATCGAAACCGTCTCGACCCAATCGAACGTCTCTCCCTCCGGCAGCGAATCAAGAACCTTGATCGTCCGTTCACGAATCTCGGGTTCAAGATTCTTGAGATTACTCGGCGCCGAAACGCCGCGGACCGTTTTGCGCTGCGCGGAGTGAGTCGGCGGATCCATCGAGATGAACGAGGTGCCGTATTCGAGCAAGACGTCGAGTTCGGGCCCGGCCTTTGGTCCCAGGTTGATGCCCATCGCGGAAGAGAACGTCTCCCAATCGCCGTCGACCGCTCGCACATCTTCGTGCTTCATCACGTTCCAGTAACGACCCGAAGTCTCAAGCTCGTTGAAGTGCACCGGATCCTCAGCGCGGAGACGGGCAAAGTGGTCGTGCCAGCTGTCCTTCTCGAACAAGTGAGGATTGGCCGGGTTGATCTCGTCGAGCGCAATGTCGGCCGCGGCAGGCACGTCGGCGCCGATATCGGCCAACTCCATGTCGGGGGTGCGGATATCGAGTCCGAGGATCTCGGAAAGCTCGCCAGGTGAGTCGGTCATCGGTGGTTACTCCTCGGTAGTGAACCCATCATGGCGCAACAAGACGTGCGGTCGCTAGATGCCATCTTCCGAGCCGATGCCGGGATCGATCCATGACTACGGGTCGCCTGACGACCCTCGGGTGTATTTGGCGAAGACCCGAACGCAGCTCACCGGGGAGGTCACCTCCGATTGCATGTATTACGAGTCGTTCTTCGATGGCGCTCGGTCCCCTCGGCTGTGGGGAACTCGGGGCCGCGCACCGCTCCTCGAATTCACGGTGATCGAGGGCATCGGCGACGACGCTCGTTTCGAAGTGGTGATGAGTCCGGATCCGAAACCGGCGGACTACGACGGCAACTGGCTTGAGCTGCGGGGCCACACGACTGGTAACGCCCCGTTCCGTCTGTCCCGCATTTCTGTGCCGCTTCCACAGATTCGCAGCGAGGTCGTGGAGCTCGACCGCTACGTGGCAACAGGGCTGGCCGTGGGGACTGACTCTTCCGAGATCCGGACGACACGGGGGCCCGCGCTCCACGAGGCTGCGGCGCTGAGCGCGCCCACGCCGATGACCATGATGAACACGGGCGTGAAATCCGACCGCGACGGGTCGTTGCCGAGAAGGGTGATGGCGATGGCGATGGCCAGGGCGTTGCCGGTGCTCTGCATCGTCTGGTTGATGCCCGAGGCCCGGGCAACTCGTGGACCGTCGAGGTCTTCCAACGACAGAGTGGGCGCCGACCCCCAGAACAGGCCGGAGCCGATGCCGCCGGCGACGACGACGGTGAGCCACAACCCAACATTGGGGTCTTCTCCGACGGACAGGGCAAGGACGAAGACGGCGAGGGCCCACAACGTGGCACCCGTAGTGACGACCGGTCGAGGTCCAATGCGATCGACGATTCGGCCGGCAATCGGCCCCATGAGCCCGGTGGCAAGAAAATAGGGAGAGGCGAGCAGCCCGGCCCGCCCGATCTCGTAACCCCACACCTCGGTGAGGAAGAAGATCGCCGCGAACTGCATCGTGAAGAAGCTGGCCGCGAATGTGGCGATTCCGGCGTTGCCGGCTCGAAAGCTGCGATAGCGGTAGAGATCGAGATCGATAATCGGTGCCGGGTGCCGCATCGACCGGCGCAGCAGGGCGACGATCAGGGCGAGACCGACCGCCGCCGCGAGCAGCGTTTGTTCGTCGAGCCATCCCCACTCGTCGGTCTGTACCAGGGCGAGGATCACGGAACCGACACCAAACATCAGCATCAACGAACCGATCGGGTCGGGGAGTTGTTCTCGGCGCACGCCGTAGCTCTCCGTGAAGATGACTGCGCCGACTGCCACCGAGATGAGGCCGATTGGTACCACTGCAAGAAAGGCCCAACGCCATCCGTAGTTTTCAACGATCAGCCCGCCGAGGGCCGGACCGGCGGCGGCGGCGAGCCCACCGCCCATCGTGAACACGCCGATCGCGATGCCCCGCTTCTCGAACGGGAAGGCCTCGAGTACTAACGCGAGTGACGATGGCCCCGACAATGCGGCACCGAGCGCTTGGATGCAGCGGCCGATGATCAGCACGGTGATCCCCGGTGCCGTGCCGGCCACGATCGAGCCAAGCGCGAAGATCCCGGTGCCGATGAGGGCAACCCGTTTGCGTCCCCATTGGTCGCCGATCGCCGCGCCGAGGACCACGGTCGACGCGCTGACGATGGTGAACGCGTTGATCGCCCACGAGAGCTCGGCATTGCTCGCCGCGGGGAAGTAGTCGCCCAGGTCGACGAACACCACGAACACCGCCGAGAGCGTCATGGCCACTTGGAAGGTGGCCAGCGCTACGACAGCAACGGTGGCCCACGCGTGTCTCATCGCGGGCACGGTAACGAGCCGGGGGCCCGCTTCGGGCGGCATCGAGGCTGGACTTGTAGCGTCGGGACCTGATCGAGATCAGGGAGACGGAACTATGACGCATCGGTTGGACGGACAGGTGGCCATCATCACGGGTGCGGCGCGCGGGACGGGCGAAGCAACGGCGCGCCGCTTCGTCGAGGAGGGAGCCCGGGTGCTCCTCGCTGACGTCCTCGACGACCGGGGCCGGGAGGTGGCAGCCGACCTTGGCGATCACGCGATGTATCAGCGCCTCGATGTCACTCAGGCGGGCGATTGGAAGGCCGCCGTGGCGGCGGTCATTGACCGCTTTAGCGAGCCCGGAGTGCTCGTCAACAACGCGGCCATCCTCGACGTGGGCTCGATTGCCGAGATGGACCCCGCAGTTCTTACCCAGATCATCGCGGTCAACCAGATCGGCCCGTACTTGGGGATTCAGGCCGTAATCGAGCCGATGAAACGGCTCGGCGGTGGCTCGATCGTCAACGTGGCTTCGATCGACGCCATCGAAGGGTCCAACGGCGTCGCCGCGTACACCTCAAGTAAGTGGGGCCTGCGAGGGCTGAGCAAGGCTGCGGCGGTGGAGCTTGGATGCCACGGCGTTCGGGTCAACACCGTCTGCCCGGGTGGCGGCAGCAGCGAGATGACCGCTCCGTTCGTTGCAGAGGCGATCGAACGGTTGCACGGCCGCACGGAACGACTCCGGGACCGTCCGATTCCACCGTTCAACCGGCGCGGTGAGCTGGCCGATTTCGCCAACGCCATCGTGTGGCTTGCGAGCGAACAGAGCTCCTACGTGTCGGGTATTGACCTGACCGTCGACGGCGCCTTCACGGCCGGAAAGGTCGAGCCGGGAGCACCCTTCTCCTGATCACGGAGTTGAGGTTCAGCCTCATCCAGCAGCCGGGCGAGTAGGGCGAGCAGGGCACCAACCGTGAGCTCGTTTGTCTGGCCGAAAGCGTTCGCCCGTAGTCGGCCGGCACGGTCAATGACGAGCAGACTTGGCGTGCCGCGAAGCCGGTCTCTTCGAACTGTCCGGGATACTCGGTGTTGGGAAACTCGATCGAGAGGCCCGAAACGCCGACCTCGCTGATGGTCGAGGCGGCCGCGTAAATCGTCGGGGGCCATTCTCGGGTGAGCGCCCGGGCGAGCGGTCGTTCGATCGTGGCAGTGTCGCCGTTCACCGCAACCACGATCGTGGGGGAGTTCACGGCCACGTCTCCGACGTTGGCGGTTTCACCGTCGAGAAGACCCGCGTTGAGTTCTCGTAGGAGCGGGCCGCCGCGATCATCACTGCCGATGACGATCCACTCGCCGATGTCGTCATTGACCGCGAGTACCTCGGCGCCGTTTGGCGCTACCTCTTGCGTCGGCCCGATGGCACGATCGTGAGTGTTGAGCAGGAATCAAGCCCGATGTCACTCAGCGCGGCGATCGGCGCGAACTGCAGCGTGGCGGTCTCTCCTGGTCGTGCGCTGGATCGCCTACCCGCTCGAATCTCGCGTCCGTCGAACTCCACGCCGGCGATGAGGTGTTGGCGCGGCGAGAATCAGAGTTGCATGACGCAACGGGTGATCGGTTGGGTCTTGAAGCGACGCCGCGTCAAGTTCAGTCGCTTTCCGCCGGTGCGGTGAAGTATTCGGGCCGACTTACGTGGGTCTCGCTGACGAACATGACTCCGTGGGCGTTGTCGAGCACTCTCCGAATGCCGGCAACAAGGGATTCGGCTCGTTCGATCGGGATGATGCTGATCAGGAGAGAGAGGCTGTTGCGGTCGTTGAAGAGCAATCGTCCTTCGTGTTGTCCTCCATGCCCAAACCCAGACACGCCGTGGAGAGCGGTGTAGCCGGTTGCCCCCGACGCGAGCAGGATGTCGCGGATGGTGGGGACGTGTTCGCCGTCGATGACCACTTCGATGCGAGCCATCGGTGTGAGTCCGGTCCAGGTTTTCATCAGTTCTCCTTGTTCGGGGTGACGGTGGGGTCGGGATCGAACGCCCGTGGTGTTTCGATCCAGGTTCCGGAAGGGGTTCTTGTTGACCACCGTTCATGAGGGTGCGAGCGGGCGGCGATGCGTAGCCACGATCCGCTGGTCAGAGTGCGCAGGATGGGATTGTTGGCGATAATCGTCTCGATCTGGACGAGGTCGGCTTGGATGACGGCGAGCAGGCGCACGGGTTGATGGAAGCGTTGGCCGTCCAGGTGGGTGCTTTGGAGTGGCAGCCCCACGCGAAGGTCGCCACGGTCGCCGGAGATTACACCGGTTGTTCCAATGGGGTTGTGGAGCAGTTTGTCGCCCGCGCCGAAGACTTCGGGATCGACCGTGGAGAAGTAGTACTGGGCTGAGATCCAGTGTCCGACCACGAGCGGCGCGGTCATGATGGTTTCCAATACCCGTCCGGTGGGGTCGTCTTCCGCGTTGTAGCTGTGGAGGAAGGAACGTCCCTCAAGGTCCAGACCTGCGGTCATCGACCGGGGACCGATGATGAAAGCCGCGTTGCGGGCCAGTCCCCACTCGGGCCGTACCTGGGCCCAGTCGGCGCCTCGTTCGCGCACTCGCGATGCCGGGCCGGGCAAGTGAACTGAGCGCGCCACGGACTGGCGTTGGCCGGCTTGTTCGAGCAGTTCCCGGATGGTGTCGATGATGTGACGGTGCTTCGGAGGAATGTCGTCGGCGTCAAGGAACGTGACGCGGTCGCTGGCGGTGTCGTGCAGCCCGGCCGAGAACCAGGTGTCCTCAGGAATCGTGATGCCGCGTTTGCGCAAGCCGTGCCGGACATCGGGTGAGTTGAGGAGTGCGGCGACCGCTCTGGCGTTGTCGTCGCCGGCGGCGCCTGCACATGCGCCGCACTCGAGGGCCGTGGCGTGTGGGTTGTTCGTGGTTCTGCTGGTGTGCGCACACAAGATGACGATGGGCGCAAATCGATCGGTAAGCCCCATCGTTTTGAGTGCCGACTCGGCGAAGAAGGTCCGCTGTTCGATGAGCACTTCGTCGTCGTCGAGGATCATACGCGTGGGCAGTGCCGTGGGCGGGGTCGACGGTCGGGGCACGAAGGTCCGCCATGCCGCACGCGGGCCGAGGAACCAGCCGGCGGTTTCGGCGAGGGCGAACGGAGACCCCGGTCCGTACTTTGCGCCGGCGTGAGCGGCGAGCAAACCGGTGACGGTGCGCTGCCGGGTCAGCTTCACCGCTGCTTCCTGAATGCAGTGCTCGCGTGGATGTTCTGAGGCGCCGATCGCCGGCGAGACAAGGACTGGGCAGCGAGCCTCGTGATGGTCCCAGCCGAGTTTGCGAATCCGCATCGGCACGCCGAAGAACCCGGCAAATCCGATTGTTTCGATGTTCCCCAGTGCCTCGACGTGGCTCCGGAGTCCCGCGGAGCGGACGTCGATGCAGAAGACCAGCTGGGCGTCGGGACACTCGATCATCTTGCCGGAATCCAACCGGTTGAGCATCGAGAGGAGGCGGGCGTCGATGGCGCGTTCTTGGGCTTCGAGCCACATCGACGCTCGAGTGTCGGCGGGTACCTCCTCAAGCACCGCACTGATCGCCGCCCGATCGGCTTTGGTCCCCGCGGGGGCGAGCGCGGCGGCCACCGCAGCGACCCGGGCCCCAAGGTTCTCGTCGTTGCTCGCTGGTTTGGGGTGCGGCCGGCTAGACGACGCCGCTCCGACGGTCCCCGAGCCGATGGCCCCGGCCTCGAGCAATGCCCGAACGGCGACAACGTCGATCGGAGCCAGAGGCGGCCGTTCCTCGTCGGGGTGGGCCCACTCGCTGCGCCACTTCGCAAGACCGGACCAACCGGCTGTTCGGCACAGCTGGCTGCGAATCTCGTCGACCCGGTCTCCGTCGGCGACACCCGACACAAAGAACGATGCGTCGATGATCGCGGCCGGGTCGTCGTCGAGGGCGCAAATCCACTCTCGGGCCGCGTGGGAAAGCAGGGCCCCCAGTCTGGGATCGGACATCATCAGTCGGCGGCTCATTGACACGAAACTTTCTCCCGCCCGATGGGCCGGCCAGCGAGGTGGGTGGACATAGGTCGACAGCCACGACGACAACACCTCGTCGATCGTGGCGGTCGCCTGCTCGGATCCCCGGCGCTGAAGCACGGTTGTCTCCACAACCGGAATCTGCGTTTCGGGGCCGTGCAACAGATCGGCGACAATCACGTCGACGGGAGAAAGCGCGTGCCCGTCGACCACGACCGGGCCCCGCTCGCAGAGACCGGTGAACCGGTATTGGGCCACGTGCGACAGATCGACAGCGCGCGTGAGGCCGTCTTCGTGATCGCGCCGGTACTCGTCGAGACTCAGGTGGGTCTTGGCGCCTCGCCAGCGCCGAGCGATTTCGGCAGCGTGGTCGAACCCCAGCGACTCGAGGCCAAGGAGCGGGTTGACGGCGACGAACGACGCCAGCGGCCACAGCGGAGCAATCACGGCGCTCGCCTGGGCGACATCGGCTCGGATTTCGGCTTGTCGGGCGTCGGTCGTTGAACCAGCGCCGCACACCGCGGGCCGGTCAACCAGCAGACCGACCGGCGGTCGGGTGATGGACACCCTTGGCTCGCTCAGTCGCACCACGAGGCGTCGAGCACGATCGCGCGTGGCAACACCCCTCGCCCCCGGCAGCAGAGACGCCGTCCCTACACCGACCGCGATGACAGCCAGCGTTGCTAGCAATTCGTTCGATCCAATGACCGTCGCGGTGGGTACACCCTCGAGCGATGGCTTTACGAACGCCTTAGCGAGCCGCAAACCACCGATGTAGGTCAGGGCCGCTACGAGCGATCCGGCTGCTCCGACAAACCCGGCCATCAGCGGCGCAAACGGGGCTCGCTGCAACCAGCCGTGGAGGCCCGACCCGATCGTCAGCCATGCGAACACGAAGACCAGCAGCTCCCCGGCGGGGGAAACGTCGGGGCGCACAATGACGCCCACCATTGCCACCGCAACCGCGGCGAGCGCCGCCGATGTGACCAACCGCGCGGGCGAAGACATGCCGACGGCCACGGCTGGGCGGCGGCGGCTCCGGAGGCCGGCGGCCACGGTGTCGCCCGAGCCGAGGAAGAGCGAAGCTTTGTACATGCCGTGGCCGGCGATGTGGAAGACGGCACTGCTGAAGGCGCCAACCGAGCACTGGACGACCATGAACGCCATCTGGGCCACAGTGGACCACGCCAGGCTCCCCTTGATATCCGAGCGCACCAACAGGGCACCGGTGGCGGCCACCGCCGTGATGATGCCCAAGACGAAGGCCAGCACGACGGCAGGATCAGACGCAACGAACGGTGACGCGAATCGCAGCAGAACCAATCCAGCGCCACTCACCAATCCAGCGTGGGCGAGGGCCGACACCGGCGTCGGCGCCGCCAGTGTTCCAATCAACCAACGATGGAAGGGCACCAACGCAGAGCGCGAGGCACCGGCCACTACAACCAACACCATCACGACGTTGAGGGAGGTGACGCCAACTATCGAAGAATTCTGCAGTTCCGCCACCGCTGTCGAGGCGTCCCCGGTCAGGAGACCGTCACTGCGTAGAACGGCCAACCCGACTGCACCCAACAAGGCCAGGTCGCCGACCAACAGGGTGCGTCCAACCCGCCGCTGTGCCTGTTGCGCGGGGGACCAGGCCGACTCGAATCCGACGAGCCCGACCAGCGCCCAGCCCGTCGCAATCCACCCCACGACCAAGAGCACTGGCGACGCGGGCAACACCACCATGGCCGAACCCGAGACGAGTACTCCGATCAAGGCGAAGTACCGGTTGGCTCGGCCGTCATCATCGAGAGACCGCGAAGAAAAACCCGCTACCACGGTGGCGGTTCCCATCACCACCGCAAGTAGCAGGGCGCTCACCCGATCGATCGACGCATCCAGCCAGGCAATCGTGGCGAGCGACCCGTCCCCGTCGAGACCGCTCAACACGACCAGGATCAGCGCCGCCGCGAAAGCGATAGCCCCGGTGCTCGTGACCAGCCGCCCGGCCCGCCGCGCGTCACTGGCGGTCAGCGCCAGGGTGCCTCCCGCGAGGGGTGCCAACGCAGCAATGACCACGGCGACGGCGGCGACCATCACTGCGGCCCAATCACGAAGATCCGACCATCGTGGCCGCCAACGAAGCGTTCGTCATCCGCAGCGGTCGCGGCCCGCCATCCGTTTTCATCGATCTGGTATCTAACGAGCTGAGCTAAATACATAAAGACGAATATATGTATTATATCTCATGTAACACAACCCATGTAATATATGTGTAGTATTTCGTCTGTGGCACCCGACTCGAGCCCGCGATCATGGACCTTCCTCACCAACCACTCGCATGTCTTGCTGGTTGTCGCTTCGACCCCCGATGTTCGCGTCCGTGACCTCGCCCAACTCGTTGGGGTCACCGAGCGAACGGCGATGCAGATCATCGACGATCTCGAGGCCGGCGGATACATCACGCGAGAACGGCTCGGTCGTCGCAACCGCTATCACATCGATAGCGCGCACCCGCTGCGGCACCCTCTGGAGGAGCACCACAAGATTGACGCACTCCTCCGGGCTGTCTCGCACGAAGCAGTCGACCCCCCAACCGACTGAACAGTATCTTGGAGCCCACACCGCGGCTGGCGGCCTCGCTTGAGGCCCGACGGCCCTGCCTGATCGGCACCGCTCATCGCACCTGGCTCCCCGGCAGCGGAGCTCCCGAGCCACTCGAAATGATGGAGCTGGTCTCAAGAGCGGCAGCCGATGACGTTGGTGCTCGGGTCGATCCGCTCGGCCTCGTCGACGATCTGAGCGTGGTGCACTGCCAGTCGTGGTCCTACGACAACCTCCCCGGGAGGCTTGCCGATCTTTTGGCCATCACCGGTGCGGCTCAGCACGAATCGATCCTCGCCGGCACCTCGCCGCAGCGCCTGATCGACGGCGCCGCCGAGCGGATGCTCGCCGGCGAGGTTGAGGTCGCGCTCGTCGTCGGCGGTGAGGCACTGCACACCCGACGCGAGCACGCCCGGGTCGGAGAGACGCCACCGTGGAGCCACCCGCACCCATCGCCGCCGGTGCTCCCGATCGACCTGGACGAGTGGCATCTTCTCACCGAGATCGCCCACGGACTTCTTCCCGCGTGGCTCACATTCGCGTTGCTCGAACAGGCCCGATGGGCAGCCCGGGGCGGGACCCCGGAGGCCCGGGCGCCGCTCTTTGCGACGATGGCACGCCTGAACGATGCGGCGACCACCAACCCGGACGCATGGTTTCGCACCCCTCGCTCGGCCCGGGACCTGGCGACGGCCACCCCGGAGAACCGGATGGTGGCCCTGCCGTATACGAAACGTATGACGGCCTTTCCTGATGTAGACATGGCCGCGGCGAACCTGCTGGTAACTCGAGCGGTTGCGGACCGCTGGCATGTCCCCGAGGATCGGCGCGTGTACCTGCGGGGGTGGGGATTTGCGCGCGATTCGGTTCACATTGGTGCCCGCGGCGACCTGACGTCGTCGCCCGCGATGCGGGCCGCGTCGTCGCAGGCGCTGGCGATGGCCGGACTGGAGGTTGCCCAGGTCGACGTCTTTGACTTCTACAGCTGCTTCGGCTCGGCCGTGCAGTTCGCCCAGGACGCGCTTGAGCTCGGGCCCGATGATCCAAGACCGATCAGCTTGACCGGGGGTCTGCCGTACCACGGCGGCCCCAGCAGTAATTACATGGGTCACTCCATCAGCCATGTCGCCCAGTATCTGCGCGCGAACCCCGGTCAGGTGGGGCTCGTCACCGGCGTGGGAATGCACATGACGAAACACGTCGCGGCGATCTGGTCGGTGACTGCGGGTGAGCTGAACCACCCCGTCCGACAAAACGTCACGCAGCAATGGGACGCTCCGCCGCTCGTGCCCGACGTCGCCATCATGGATCAGGCCGACGGACCAGCGACCGCGCTCGCCGCCACCGTGGTGCATCGCGGCGACGGAACGGAGGACCACGTCGTGGCAATTTGCGAGCGGCCCGACGGCAACCGTTGCTACGCCCGTTCGGCCCATCCGGACGCCATAGAGGTCGTGGCACGTGGGTCGTGGGTCGACGCACGGGCGCACGTCGCCTCGATCGGTGGCAGCGTCAACGAGATCCGCTGGTAGGTACGTACGGCCATCGCCTTTGAATACACAGGCGAACGCAAGGGTCCGTCACTTGCCACGTTTGTCAGGAGAGTCTGCTCACGATTCCCTAGGCTCCGGGACTTGTCGATCGGATCGAGATACCGGCCCGAGATCACGCCGCGGGCTGCCGCGGGCAGGGCAACTTCGGTGCTATCTCAGCCGCGATCGACGGCCGCAAACGTGATCGCCGCCGCGTGGCCAACATTGAGCGAGTCAACGGCGGCGCGGATGGGGATACGTACCTGTCGAGTCGCGGCGCCGATCGCGGCTTCGGTCAAACCTGGCCCCTCGGCGCCCAACATGATCGCCAGCTTGTCGGGAACGGCAGTAGCCCAGAGTTCGGTGGCGGAGGCGGCTGGTGTCATCGCCCATGTCTCGAAGCCGGCGGTGTGCAACACGTCGAGCGCCGATGGCCACTTTGCGGTAACGACACGGGCCAGCGGAAGATGGAGAATCTCACCCATGCTGACTCGAACGGTGCGGCGGTAATACGGGTCGGTGCACGTTGGACTGAGGACTATGCCGTCGACGCCAAACGCTCGAGCCGCACGAGCGATCGCTCCCACGTTCTCGTTGTCGTTCAAGGCCTCAAGGACCACCAGCCGATGGCTTGCCGCGGCCAGTTCGGCCACCGGCACGAGGGGCTTGCGATCGATCGACATTACGACAGCTCTCGGCATCTCGAACCCGGCAACGCGATGTATGACGTCGGCTTCCGCAACGTAGACGGGCACGTTTTTAAGGGCGGGCTGGTCCATGAACGGCCGAAACCGATTGACGCGAGAGGGCGACAGCAGCACCGATCGAAAGTGGTGCCCGGTCTCGATCAGCCGCTCGATCGAGACCCAGCCTTCCGAGAGGAAGTACTCATCACCTTCCATGGCGCGACGGGTCGGCTGGTCGTTCATGTGCCGGTACTCGGCGACCCGAACGTCTTCGGGATCGAGGATCGGGGTCGTCGCGTTCATCAGGCCCTCAAGTTGTGGTGCAACGAGTCCCGCTGTCTGAAGCCATGGGGAAATCGTACTCGCCGCGGCATCGCCCGCTGAGCTACGACACGACGGGCACGCCTGCCGGCGTGTCTGTGTGGCCACCAGCGATCAGCGCGTGGCGGCTTCGAATATCTGGTCGGAAAATCGCGTCATGACGGGACCTAGCACCGCAGTGATGAGCACGTATCCGGCGGCGAGGGCGCCGAGTTCTGGTCCGTCGGCGAGATCTGCTCCGAGGGCCGCGATCACAATCGAAAACTCGCCTCGGGCGATCAGTGCTGTGCCGGCCCGGAGGCGACCTTTTGCGCCGATTCCGCGGCGTTGCGCCGCGTACCAACCGGTCGCGGTTTTGGTCAACGCCGTCGTCACCGCGAGCAAAATCGCCCAGCCGGCGACGTCAACAAGGTCGGCCGGGTTGATCTGGAAGGAGAACGAAACGAAGAACGTTGCGGCAAACAAATCTCTGAGCGGTGACATCAGTTCAAGCGCGCGCTCTTCGGCTCGACCGGAGAGCGCAAGGCCGACGAGGAACGCTCCAATCGCGCCAGAAACATCGAAGAGTTGTGCCAATCCGGCGACGAGCAGCACGACGCCGAAAACGCCGAGGAGAACAGATTCGTTGGAGCCGCTGCCAAGGCCTTTGCTGAGTCGGCTTCCATAGCGCAATGCAATGACCAAGATGGTCGCCACGACACCAAGGGCCACTCCAACGCTCAGAAACGTCTCGCTGAGAGTGCCGCCGACGATGAGGGCGGCAACGACCGGAAGATAGATCGCCATGGCGAGGTCTTCGATCACGAGAAGATTCAAGACCGCTGGTGTCTCGCGGTTGCCGAGGCGGCCCAGGTCGTCCAGCACTTTCGAGATGACGCCAGAGGAGGACACCCAACAGACTCCGCCGAGTAATACCGCCGCAAGCGGGTCCCAACCGAGCAGCATGCCGACGCCAAAGCCCGCGCCAGCATTCAGAGTCATGTCGGCGAGGCCCGGCGGAATTCCCGTGCGGAGCCCGCTTCGCAGCTCCTCGTTGCTGTATTCAAGGCCGAGGGTAAACAGCAGGAGCAATACGCCGATCTCGGCCGCGAGCGCGACGAAGTCTTCGGTGACGTCTACCTCAGCGATGCCGCCGTCACCGAACGCTAGGCCGGCGATCAGGTAGAGGGGTACTGCCGTGATGCCGATCCGTCCAGCGAGCCGCGAAAGCAGGCCGAGGCCGAAAACGACCGCGCCGACTTCAACGAACGCGGTGGCGGTCTCGGTCGACCCAGCGGCGAAGATCATGCCGTCGCGATCATCGGGATACGTCAGCTCCCGAGCATCAAGTGCATGGTGGTCAGTCCGTCGGTCGGACCTACGGCAACAACGACATCATTGGCCGCAAGAACGAAGTCTGCGGTCGGGGAGGGGACCGGAACGTTGTCTCGGATGACGGCAACGATCGAGGCTCCGGTGCGCGTTCGGAATTCGTGACTGCCAATCGAGGTGCCGACGGCCGAAGAATTACCGGAGAGCTGTGTCCAATCGATCGCCATTTCTTCGATGACCTGGCGAACCGCCGTGACGGTTTCCGTGACCGGGCTGACGCCAAGGATCTGCGCCAGGGTCTTGGTGTCGTCTTCCGAGATGCTCATCAGCGAGTGGCACGCATCTGGATCGTCGGCGTCGTACGCAACAATCTCTCGACGTCCGTCGTGATGGACGATCACGCCAACGTCGGTGCCGTCTTCGGCCGTGAATTCATGGCGTACGCCGACGCCCGGTAACTTTGTTTCGCGCACTCCGCTCATAGCAAGATCCTACCCGGCGGTACGGATTGAGCGCGGGGTCCGTGGCACGCTGCGAGAAGCGGGAAACCTACCGCTATGCACAAACCTGCAGCCCGGCGTTCTGGGACGGCAACGCGCTCGCACTGACACCGGCGTGCGACATCTGCCCGCAGCGGCGAGCCGGAGGCGAAGCGGCACAAGCAATGGCGTATGGCCGCGGGGCTCAGATCCCCAACCCCTTGGCCTGCAATGGTGGAGTGAGATGACCGGCAACGATCTGCCCACAGCCGCCGATGGGGTGTCCCTTTACTCTTGATAGGGAGGGCAGTTCGCGTTGGTGTCGGTGCCGATGAGCTTCGTTGTCGAGCCCGCCGCCGCTAGTCCCGCCCGACTCCCACATAGGTGTCGGCGGTGGCGAGGGCGGCGATGCGATGGACAACGCGGCGTTCGCTCGCATCGTTGACGGCGTAGTGCTGCACGGCCTGCTGATCCCAAATGAGCAGGTCGCCCTCGCGCCAGTGGTGCCGGAACGCGAATTCGGGCTTCTGCATGTGGCGGAGAAGCAGGTCGAGCAGCATCTGTGCTTCGAGGGGCTCGATGCCCCGAATGAAACGCGTGTAGACGGTGTTGACCGTGAGCCATTTGCGGCCGGTCACGGTGTGTTCTCGAACGAGCGGGTGGTCGTGGATCAGCCCTTTACCGAGTGCGTCGGCGACGAGCGGCCCCATTTCTCGGCCGCGCTGCCAGGCGAGCTCGTAGAGGCTGCCGTAGTCGTGCACGGCAGAGAGCCCCTCGACCAACTCCTGAAACTTCGGTGACAGCCCCTCGAAGGAGAGGGCGGTGCTGACAAATGCGGTGTCGCCGCCCGTGGGCGGGATCTGCTTGCCGTGGAGCAGGTTCACCAACGGCGGGTTCTCGAGAAATGTTTCGTCGGCGTGCCACATGCTGGCGGTGTGACCGGCTTCGGAATCGATGACGGTGATCTGCGGCACGGTGGGGTGGTCACCGAATTGATCAGTCTTGTTCTCTTCCAGCTCACCGAAGCGGCCGGCGAGTTGGAGGTGCTGCTCCGGGGTCATGTCGGCCGCGTCGATCGATACCACTTGGTGGGCGTAGAGCGCCTCGGCAATGGTCTCGATCGTTGCATCGTCGAGTCCGGCCCCAAAGTCGATTCCCTCGACCTTTGCGCCGATATTTGTCCCGACTTTCCGAACGTGCATCAGATCTCCCTCGTGTTCGACTGACAGTCTCGCGGCTGGTTGTGTCGGAGGCCAGATCGGGTCAGGGATCTCAGACCGGCGATGCCGTTCACGACGACCTAGGCGGTCGCGGAATCAACACCGACGTGTTGTTTGTGTAGGCGCGGAACTCCGGATCATCGCCCCAACGCTTCTCGCCGCGGCGTTCGAGCATCGGAATGCCGCTGATACGGGTGAGGAGAACCACGACGAACACGGGGGAGATCAACACGAGCCAGCGCCAACCGGACAAGACCGGAATCGCGGCGATGGCGATGCCGACCCACAACGTGATCTCGCCGAAATAGTTCGGGTGCCGTGACCAAGCCCACAGACCGCTGGTGACGAACCGGCCCTCGTTGGCGGGGTCGGCGCGGAAGGCGCTCTTCTGGCGGTCGGCGACCACTTCGATCGCGAAGCCAATCAGCCAGACGATCATTCCGATGACCATGAAGGCATCGATGTTCTCGCGATCCTCGGCGGTGATTACGGCCAGCGCGGCAGCGAGGGTGAGGAGCACCCAGAGGCCCTGAAGCGACCATGTCATGAGGAACCGGAGGAAGTTGGTTTTGATCCAGTCGAAGCGGCCGTCGCCGCCATCTCGTTTCACGCGCCGGAACAGGAATGAGCCGAGTCGCACCGCCCAAATGACGACCGCGGCCGCGACGACCAGCGCGCGAGCGTCAACGTCGTTGGAGGCGAGAACGGAGACCACGATCAGGCTGATGTAGGTGAGTGAGCCGGTGAGGTCGAAGTAGGCCTCAGTCCTCGCCAGGTAGGACGGAACAAACACGATCCAGTTGATGGCGTAGGCGAGGATCGCGGCGATGGCGAACACGGCGATTCCGCCGGCTTCGACGCTGCCCGACGAACCGGCCAGCGCGATTCCGGCGCCGATGACGAGCGTGGCCAACAGGCCCACGATCGAGATCTGGTTCTGCTTCTTTATGTTCACGAGGGGTCGCCTTCGTTGTAGATGTCGTTGCCCGGATGGACGTTGTTTCCGCTGACGAGGAAGAGTGAGCGGTTCACCATGCTCCGCAGGCCCATTTCTTCTTCCTGTTGGCGGGCGAGCTCGCGGTCGTAGTGCGAGGTGGCGGGCATGTAGCGAAAGACGATCCCGGCCCGACGGCGCCCAGACGTGTTTGGGTTGGCACCATGGATCATATAGACGTCGTGGAGGGAGAACTGGCCCGGTTCGAGCACGATGTCGAGCGGCTCAGTGCCTTCCCAGAGATCGGGAGAGAGTTCCTGATTGAGGACCAGGTCGGGGCTGTCGTTCTGGTCGTGTTCGAGGAGCGCGCGCTGCTGATGCGACCCGGGAATCACCCGCAGGCAACCGTTGCCCTGGTCGACCGGGTCGATCGCGATCCAGGCCGTGACCGTCGCCAGCGGCCGGATCGGCCAGTACTGACCATCTTGATGCCAGGGTGTGCCCCGACCGTTGTCGGCGCTCTTGCAGAAGAGGCCGGATCCCCAGAGGATCACATCGTCACCGATCAGCGCTCGCATCGGGTCGAGCAACTCCGGCATGGTCGCGAAGCGGCGCCACTCGGGCACCCGGTCGACGATGTTGGGGATGAAGTCGGCGTTGGGCCACGTGAGGTCGTCGAGGAATCGATCGAGCTCGGAGCGCATGTCGCCGAGCGCGTCTGCATTGATGGCCCCGGCCGGTGCGAGCACGCCGTCAATTGCGTAACGGGCGACGTCGGCGTCGGAGAGCGGCATGTGTCGAGACTACGACCCGGCGATGAGTGCGGTACGGAACCGGTCGAGTGCTTCTTCGCTCAGCCCAAAGCCGTCTCGGTAGAGCCCCTCGACACCGCCCCAGGTGTTCTCAACCACGTCGAGCTGGGCCCGCACGTAATCTTCATGAACAGCGAGGAACGGACGGACCAAATCCTTGAGTTCGCCCTCCCGGAAGAGGCTGATCGTGCCCCGGGCTTTGTTGCTCTCGAGATAGTGATCGACGATCACCTCGGGCGTGGCGCCGGCAGCCAGGAGCACCGAGGTACCGACCCAACCGGCCCGATCCTTGCCCGCTGAGCAGTGCCAGAGGAGCGGCCAGTTGTCAGGGTTGGTGACGATGGCCATCGCCGTCGCGAAGCTCGCCATCCGGTCTGGGTTTTCCGCGAAGCCGGCGGCGCCGTCGAGCGCGAGCTGGTGACTTTTCCCCTCGCCAAACTGGTCGCGGAGTTCGTCGAGGTCGCCGCGCATGATCATGGCGCGAAGCCGGTCGCCGGATCCGGCGTCGTCGAAGATCGGTACATGGCGATGGGCGACACCGTCAGGCACCCGGTCGGCGCCCTCGTTCTCTATGTCGTTCGCGGTGCGGAGATCTACGAAAGTTCGAATGCCGGCTTCGGTGATCTGCTGGGTGTCTTCATCGGAAAGGTCGGCCAGGTGGCCGGACCGAAAGAGAATTCCGGGAGCGATGGTTCCTCCGCCTACGGGGAGATTTCCAAGTTCGCGAAAGTTGCTGACCGATTCCATTGCTCTTGATCTACTTGGCGAAGTGCCGTTGCAGCCAACCAAGGAGGTGCTGATTGAAGACCTCGGCCTGTTCTTGTTGCACCCAGTGCCCGGCGTTTTCGATCATGTGGAGCTCGAGATTGCGGCAGCGGTCTTCCATGCCGTCGGCGAATCGGGGCCGCAGCGCCGGATCGAGCTCGGCAGTGAGCATCAGGCAGGGGACATCGATCGGGGCGACGCCGATCGTCGGGTGATCAGCGGTGTTGCGGTCGATATTGCGATACCAGTTGATGCCGCCGCGGAAGCCCGTTTTGGTGAACTGGGCGACGTATTCCTCGGTCTCGGCCTTGTCAAAGAGCGGCTTGCCGGTGACCGGCGCGTTTTCGATA
The DNA here is from genome assembly GCA_047639555.1 of Candidatus Aldehydirespiratoraceae bacterium. Taxonomy (GTDB): domain Bacteria; phylum Actinomycetota; class Acidimicrobiia; order Acidimicrobiales; family Aldehydirespiratoraceae; genus JAJRXC01. The sequence goes on along the minus strand of JBLIOE010000013.1, from coordinate 38,859 downwards.
TTCCAGAAGGGATTCATGTTGAGTTTCCCGTCCGCAAACGCGGCGGCGCCCACTTCGGCCAGCGGAGCGCCGGTGCGCATCGTGTTCGCCACGATCGTGGCGATGTGTTGGTCCATGTGTTGCTCGGGTTCGTGGTCTCGCTGGAACCATGCGACGTACTGCCGTTCGACATCGCCCTCCACAAGATCGATGTGTTTCTGAATGCTGGGGAACGGGATGTACGGCGTGCAGGCCGCGGCCACGCCCGCCACCCGATCGGGATGAAGGATGGCCATCGCCCACACGACCCAGCCACCCCAGTCGTGACCGACAAACACGGCCCGCTCGATCTCGAGCGCATCGAGCATGGCGACAAGGTCGCCGGTGAGCTCGGTCATTGTGTAGGCATCGATCGGCTCGGGGCAGGAGCTGCCGCCATAACCACGACCGTCGGCGGCGATCACGCGAAAGCCACCGGCGGCGACGGCCACCAGCTGGTGGTGCCACCCCCGCGCGAGGTCGGGGAAGCCGTGGCAGAACACCACGGCGGGCCCATCGCCCGCCTGGTGGGCGGCGAGGTGAAAGTCGGGATCGCCCGCTCGGCCGGGAAGCGCAATCTCGGTGAGGGTTACCTCGGGGACGCTCACGCCTGGGCGCCAGCGGTGGGCGCTGGTTGCGCCCCACGGACCAGTCGGCCGGGAAGGCGACCCGTCGGCACTCCGTCTCGATAGATCACTTCGCCGCTGCAGATTGTGGCTTGATATCCGGTGATGTCTTGGACGTAGCGCTTGCCGTCGGCCGGAAGGTCGTAGGCCAGACGGGGCGCGTGGATGCGCAGGTTCTCATGGTCGACCACGTTGAGATCGGCCTTCATGCCGACGGCGATGACGCCGCGATCATTGAGCTCGTAGCACTGGGCGGTCCGCTGGGTCTGGTTGTGGACGAGCTCTTCGATTGGGATTTGGTCACCCCGGGTGCGGTCTCGCGCCCAATGGGTGAGGAGATAGGTGGGGACGCTGGCGTCGCTGACCACACCGCAGTGGGCGCCGCCATCGGCGAGCCCATAGACGCTGTGGGGGTGACGCATGAGCTCAGCCGTGGCGTCGAGATTGCCGTCGGTGTAGTTGAGCATCGGCAAGTACAACAGCCCGCTCGCATCGTCGGCGGCCATCACGTCGTAGATGACTTCCTGGGGAGTCCGTCCGGACTGTTCGGCGATCGCGCCGACACTCTGGTCGGGGCCGGGCTCGTATTCCGGCGGATCACCGAGCGGGTACATCTGCGTGAAGCCGTGAGCCACCATGCCGATGACACCCGAGAAACGGGAGGTGTCGGGCGGATTGTCAACGAAAGTGGCCCGAGTCTCGGGCCGGGCGACGGCGGCCTTGCGATCCTCCACGGAAAGCGCGGCGAGCACGGGCCATTCCGGATGGATCGAGAACGGATGAACCGTACTTTCGAACCCCATCAGGATTCCGACGGGACGTGGCGAGATCTGCGGCGTGAGCGTGCCACCCTCGGCCTGGTCGATCTCAGCGGCGCGGAGCAGTCGCCGCCACTGCTCCGGGTCACCTGAGCTCTGGGCAATGCTGTAGAGCACTCGTTTGCCCGTCTCGCGGCCGAGCTGCTTCATCCACGCGAGTTCTTGTTCTTCGGGCACATAGTCGCCCGCCACCTGGAACACGCCGTGGTCAAGATCGGCCAGCACTCGTCCGATGCCAAGCACCTCGTCCTCGCTGGCCTCGGTGCCGGGCACGAGGCGACCGTCTTTGGCTCGGTGCAGCATCGTCCGAGACGTCGAGAATCCGAGGGCTCCGGCCTCGAGGCCGGCCCGCACGATCTCGGCCATCTCGCTTATCGCCGCGGCGTCGGCGGCGGTGCGATCGGCGCCCTCGTCGCCCATCACATATGTCCGCACCGGTCCGTGGGGAACCTGCGTGCCGAAGTCGATCGCGTATTCGTGTTCGTCGAGCGCATCGAGGTATTCCGGGAACGTCTCCCAGTTCCATTTGATGCCTTCGGCGAGCGCACTTCCGGGGATGTCTTCGACCCCCTCCATCAGCTGGATGAGGAAGTCGTGCTGATCGGGGCGGACGGGGGCGAAACCCACCCCACAGTTGCCAAAGACAACGGTGGTCACGCCGTTCCAGCCCGCCGGTGTGAGGTAGGGGTCCCAGGTGACCTGGCCGTCGTAGTGGGCATGAATATCGACCCAACCGGGAAGGACAAGCGAGCCGGTGGCATCGATTTCTTCGGTCCCCGAACCGATGTTGTCGCCGACCGCGGAGATCACGCCACGATCGATCGCGACGTCGGCCGTTCGGCCGGGACTCCCGGTGCCGTCGATCACTGTGCCGCCGCGGATTACCAGGTCATGCATGTTGTCAGCAGAGTCGGTACCGATGTGATTGTCCAATCGTCGGTGCTCGGTGGGACCGAGTGTTGCCGCCCCGCTAGGTTCCCCTCGCGACGCCGTTTCGGCCCGCCGAGGGGAAACGATGAGCGAGCCCAAGCCGCGAGTGTTGATCGCCGGGGCCACCGGTTATGTCGGGAAGTTCGCCGTCGAAGCCTTTAAACAGCGCGGCTACTGGGTGCGGGCTCTCACCCGCGATGAGGCTCGGCTGCGCGATCGTGGCCCCTACACCGCTCCGGGGATTGGGCCCGACGACTGCGACGATGTTTTTGTTGGTGAGCTCACCGAGCCGGAGACTCTCAACGGGCTGATGGATGGCATCGACATCGTGTTCTCGTGTGTCGGGATCTCACGGCAACGCGACGGACTCACGTTTGAGCAAGTCGACTATGGGTGCAACCACACGTTGATCGAGATGGCCGAAGCCAGCGATGTCCGCCAGTTCGTCTATGTGTCAATGCAGGGCGCCGATACGGCCGCGCTCGCCGATCTCGCGATCACCCGAGCTCACGAGAAAGTGGTGGGTGAGCTCGAGGCAAGTCCGCTCGATCATCGGATCGTACGGCCGTGCGGCTACTTCTCCGACATGGGCGTGCTGCTGACAATGGCCCAGAAGGGCCGCTCGTTCCTCGTAGGCAGCGGCGAGAACAAGATGAGTCCGATTCATGGTCGTGACCTCGCGAACATCTGTGTTGATGTCACCGAGGGCGATGAGATCGAGGTGGAAGCGGGTGGTCCCGAGGTGATGACTCAGCGCGAAGCTGCGGCCCTGGCCTTCGACGTCGTCGGCCAGAAACCGAGGATTCACTCGATTCCGTTGCGGGCGGCGAGCACGTTGGCCCGAGGTATCCGGCTGTTGTCGAAGCAGTTCGGCGACCTGGCCGAGTTCATCGTGACGGCAGGCGAGGTTGACGGTGTTGGGCCGCCGCTGGGCACGACAACGCTGCGCAGCTACTTCGAGCGCTTGGCCGCTGACGACCCCGACGCCTAACCAGCATCAGGCGGAGAAGCTCCGGGCCCGTAGCTACTCGATCCAGGCCTTCACGGCCGACAGGTCGTCCATCGCGTTGCTGCCAGTGGCGGCCACGGTGAGATGGGTGACGCCGACGTCCTTGTAGACGGCCAATCGTTCCTTGATGTGAGTCTCGGTGCCGATGAGGTTGGCGCTGTCGACATATTCGTCGGGCACGGCGGCCATGGCTTCGGCTCGTTGGCCGCCCAGGAACAGATCCTGGATCTTCTCGGCCTCTTCTTCCCAGCCGTACCGCTTGAACAGGTCGTTGTAGTAGTTCTTCGACTTGGCGCCCATGCCGCCCACATAGAAGCCCACATGGCCACGGGCCATCTCGCGAGAAGTGGCAACATCTTCGCCTTCACCGATCGCGAGGTTGGCGTCGCCGAAGATGCTCATTGGTCCGAGGTCGGGGTTACGGAGGGCCCTGCCAGCCTCGAGCGCTTCGCCCCAAACGCGATCGAAGCGGTCGGGCACGAAGTGAATCGGCTGCCAGCCATCGGCGATTTCGGCCGTCATTTGCACATTGGACGGACCGATCGACGCGATCACGATGGGGATGTCCTTGTTGGCGATCCGGTTCATGAACTTGAGCGGCTTGCCGAGCCCCGTGCCTTCATCGGCCGGCAGCGGCAAGGAGACCGCCTTGCCGTCGTGAGTGACCTTGTCGCCGCTCCACACCTTGCGGCAGATGTCGACGGTGTCGCGGGTACGGCCAAGCGGACGCTTGAACGGCACACCGTGCCAGCCCTCGACCACCTGGGCGCCGGAGGTGCCGATACCGAGCGTGAAACGACCACCGGACAGAGCGTCGATGGTGGCCGCGCTCTGGGCGATGAGGGCAGGGGAGCGGGAGTAGACGTTGACGATGCCGGTCATCAACTCGATCGTGCTGGTCTTCGCCGCGATGTAACCAAGCACGGAGACCTGGTCGAAGCCGTAGATCTCGGGAATCAGAACCATGTCGACGCCCGCGGCCTCGAGGTTGACAACATGTCGAGCGAGCCGTTCGGCGTCGCCGTCGAACATGATTGCGGTGCAGAGCTTCATCGATTTCCCTCGCGAGTTGGTCGGTCGGCTTCGCCGATCAGTTGCACCGAGCTTGCCATCTCGCAGCGGCAATGCCGCAATGGGGATGTGCGCTTTCGGTCGGCTCGCGGGAGGATCGCGGCCATGACTGAGTCATCGATTGTGTTGTCGCTCGCCGAGAGCACGGCGCCCCGAGCGCCGAGGCCGTATCCAGCGGGAAAGCCAAACGTCGTCGTGATCGTGCTCGACGATCTGGGCTTCGCTCAGCTCGGTTGTTATGGCAGCAGCCTCGACACACCAAACCTCGACCGACTGGCTGAGCGCGGGCTGCGGTTTACGAATTTCCACACAACTGCGGTGTGTTCACCCACTCGGGCCTGCCTGCTGACCGGCCGAAATCACCATCGGGTCGGGATGGGCATGTTGCCCGACCTTCCCATCAACTATCCCGGCTATACCGGCGAGTTCCCGTCGTCGGCCGGCACGATGGCGCAGATCCTGCTGGATCAGGGTTACTCGACCACCGCGATCGGCAAGTGGCATCTCGTTCCCCGTGACCAGCGGGCCAGCGGGCCGTTCAACATGTGGCCCACTGGCGTCGGGTTCGAGCGTTACTACGGCTTTCTCAATGGCGAGACGAACCAGTGGACGCCCAACCTCATCCGCGACCAGCAACACGTGGAGCCGCCGGCCACGCCGGATGAGGGCTACCACCTTGATGCTGATCTGGCCGACGAGGCCATCACCCAGCTGCGTTCGTTGCACATCCACAATCCCGATCGGCCGTTCCTGCTTTGGTACGCCACCGGCGCGCCCCATGCGCCGCATCAGGTTGCGCCGGAGTGGATCGAACCGTTTGCGGGCCGCTTCGATTCCGGCTGGGACGTGATGCGCGAAGAGACGTTTGCCCGCCAGAAGGCGCTCGGTGTTGTGCCCGCCGATGCGGAACTGTCGGCCCGGCCCGAATGGGTTGAAGCGTGGGACGACATCGATCCCGATCGCCGGCGTCTCTACGCCCGGATGATGGAGGTGTACGCCGGGTTTCTGGCCCACACCGATCATCACATCGGTCGGGTGCTCGACGAGATCGAGCGGCTCGGTCAAGCCGACAACACGATTGTTATGGCGGTCTCCGACAACGGTGCTTCCGCCGAGGGCGGCCCGAATGGTTCGTGGAACCAGCTCCGTCACTACATCTCCGACGAACCCGACGACCTCGTGGCCGAGCTCGCCCGCTACGACGACCTCGGTGGCTTCAAGTCGAGCGGGCACTACCCCTGGGGTTGGGCGCTGGCCGGCAACACCCCCTTTCGCCGGTGGAAGCGCTACACCTTCGAAGGTGGGGTCCGCGACCCGTTCATCGTGTCGTGGCCCGGCGGTCTCGACGGGGCGGGCACAATTCGTGATCAGTACGCCCACGCGATCGACGTGCTGCCGACCCTGCTCGACCTGCTCGGCATCGACTCCCCGGAAGAGCTCGGCGGGGTCTCTCAGATGTCGTTCGACGGAACGACGATGCGACCGGTCCTTGAGGATGCCGCGGCCCCAGACACCCGCACCGAGCAGTACTACGAGTGTTGGGGTAGCCGAGCGATCTACGCCGACGGTTGGAAGGCCGTCACCAACCACGTCAACCAGCTAACGGCGGCGGAGCGCGACGCGATTGTCGGTAGCAACAATTTCTCCGCCGATGAATGGCAACTCTTCCAGACGGCCACAGACTTCTCCGAGAGTGTCGACCTGGCCGAGTCACATCCCGAGAAGTTGGCGGAACTCATCGGGAAGTGGGACATCGCCGCCGAACAAAACCAGGTGCTGCCGCTCGACGACGGTCGGGTTCAGCGCTCGATGCAGATCAGCCTTCCTTGGTTGAACTTTCGGGCCACCCACGAGCTTCGTCCCGGCGACAAGCTGCACGAAGCCCACGCTCCGATCATCTTCGGCGGGTTCCGGATGGTCGCCTGGTTCGATGCGCCGATTGCGGCGGATGCGTCCGGGGTACTCGCCGAGCAGGGCGACTGGATCGCCGGGTGGGCGTGGTTTCTCCGCGACGGCGAGCTCACGTGGATACTCACCACGAGCGGCGTCGAACATCGCATCTCGGCCCGAGTGCTGCCGGGCTGCCAGGCGGTGTCGGTCAGTGCAATTCCGGCCGCCGGTGGCGGGTTTGATCTTTCCCTGGCGGCCAACGGCGAAGAGTTGGCGACGGCTTTCTTGGATGGCGCGATTCCGAGCGCGATCTCTCCCGATGGTGCGTTCCTGACGGTTGGTTACGGGCGACCGTTTCCGGTGTGCGACGACTATGTGCCGCCCTCGCCGGCTCCCGGCTCATTTGTTGGGCTTCGAGTCGACGGCGGCAACCCCCCTCCGCTCGACTTCGAGATGGAACTCGACCGGGTGCTTCGGCATCAGTAACGCGGGTCTGACGATTGCAGAGTCTGCCGACGGCAGGGGCCGCTGGTCCTCTGAGCTAGTTGCCGGTCAGCTTCGCGACAACGGGTTCGAGAGCTATCGCGGTATCGAGGCCCTGCACGACGATGTAGCTGAAACCCCACCGCTCACGTCGTTCTTCGAGTTGTTCGGCGATCTCGTCGGGGCTACCGATGAGCAAGATGGGTGTGGCTGCGGCGTCTTCGACGGAGAAGCCGAACATGGCGGCGGTTCCTTCGACGGCAGCCTGACGGTCGTCGACAACCTGAGTCGACATCACGAGTGGGCTGAGTTCGATGTCCGCCATGCGATCGCCAGCCGCTGCTCGCACCCACTCCAACTTCTCGTCGAACCGGGCGGGAGTGATGTCGGCGATGGCGTCGGCTCCAACCTCGCCCGCCTTCAGGTTGGCGGTGACGCCCACGATGTCGGCCCGTTGCGCGGCCAGAGTGAGCATGCGCTTCCCGCCGCCGCCGATCAGGAGCGGGGGAGCGGACTGGACCGGCTTCGGCATGCCGTTCATGTTGGTGATCGAGTAGTGGTCGCCGGCGAACGTGACGGGGTCTGGACCAAAGAGCCCTTGGATGATCTCAATCGACTCGAGCATGCGTTCGATGCGGAGCCCGGGACGCTCGTAGTCCAAACCCGCCGCGTCGTAGTCGGTCTTCATCCAGCCGGCCCCGATGCCGAACTCCATACGGCCCTCTGACAACACATCGAGGGTGGCCATTTCTTTCGCCAAGATGACGGGGTGGCGGTAGTCGTTGCCAAACACCAGCGCACCAACTCGAAGAGTGGTTGTGGCCGCCGCCGCGACGGCGAGGGAGGGAGTAACCGCGAGCTGATCCTCGAAGTGGTCGGGCATGACGAGCGCGGAGAAGCCGAGCTCCTCGATCCGGCGGGCGGTTTCACCCCAGGTCATTCCTGGAGTTGCGTTGGTCATCTGGACGCCGAATCGAAACTTGTGAGCCATCGCGGTTCTCCTTGGGGTGGGCACTGAGCATACGCAGGGCGGAAGGTCTCCCAAAGTCATCGCTCCTCTCATAATTGAGAGATTGAGACTTTCCATCAATTAGTGCGTATGGTGTTCGTATGGCCGCAACCATCACCCCCAAGTCCGCTCTCTCCGGCCGCAAGGTCCCCACCCGCCGGATGTTCTTTGAGGAATCCCTCGCGGAGCTGCCAAAACACTTCGCCGGCGACGGCGACCTCATCGGTAGCCATCTCGCTGCAGTGTTGTCCTCTGTCTTCCCTGATGGCGAAGACTTCTTTGTTCGTTCGGTCCGCAACTTCCGCGACCAGATCGACGATGCCGACCTCAAGCGTGACGTCGCCGGCTTTATCGGCCAGGAGGCAATCCACGGTCGCGAACACCGAGTACTCAACAACCGGCTCGCCGACCTTGGCTACCCGACCAAGCGCCTCGAGCGGAGCACGAAGTTCGGCCTCGGGATGCGCGAGAAGTTCATCTCTCCAATGGGCAACCTGGCGGCCACCGCCGCGCTCGAGCACTTCACCGCCACCATCGCGGCGCTGCTGCTCAGCAATGAAGAAGCCCGCAAGAAGCTCGGCATACCCGAGCTTCGTGACTTGTTGCTGTGGCACGCGCTGGAAGAGTGCGAACACAAGGCCGTGGCGTTCGACGTCTACAAGGCCGTGGGCGGCTCGGAGAAGACCCGTCGACGTCAAATGAATGCGATCACCGCCACCTTCCTTGGTGGCATCTCCTTCAACGTGTTCACCTCGCTACTCCGAGATCGCGAGACCTACCGGCGTGGCAACCTTCGTGCGAGCATCAAGCGCATGAAGAACAGCCCCATGTTCACCCGCGAGGTGTGGCGAGACCTCCGCGACTACAACCGGGTCGACTTCCATCCCAACGACCACGACACGGATGCCTTGCTCGACCAGTGGCGCGACGAACTTTTCGGCGACGAAGGTCGACTCAACCACATGCTGGCGGGCGCCGCGTGACCAACGCTTTGGCGGTGGAGCACCTCGATGTGCTCGTTGTCGGCGCTGGCCTTTCCGGAGTCGACGCGGGCTACCACCTACAAGCCACGTGTCCGGATGCCAGCTACGCCATCTTCGAAGCGCGTGACGCGATCGGTGGCACCTGGGACATCTTTCGTTATCCCGGCATCCGCTCCGATTCCGATATGTACACGCTGGGTTTCCCGTGGCGACCGTGGGATGGCGACCGCGCAATCGCCGATGGCGAAGACATCCGCAACTACATCGTCGATGCGGCAACGGACCAGGGAATCGACAAGAAGATCCGGTTTGGTCATCGGGTACTCGCGGCCAACTGGTCGACGGCTGATGGCCATTGGAAGGTCACCGCGGAACGGGTCGACACCGGCGAACACATCGAACTCACGGCCGGTTTTCTCTTCGCATGCTCGGGGTACTACCGCTACGACCGCGGGCATGTTCCCGACTTCGCCGGTATCGACGACTTCGATGGCGAGGTCATCCATCCCCAGTTTTGGCCCGCCGACTTCGATGGCACCAGCAAGAACATCGTGGTGATCGGCAGCGGAGCAACCGCGGTCACGCTGGTGCCATCACTTGTTCCCGACGCGGCCCACGTCACCATGCTGCAGCGTTCACCCAGCTATGTCGCTGCCGTGCCCTACAAGAACCCGATGGCTCGCGGGATCGAGAAGGTATTACCGCTGAAATGGTCCGGCCCGCTCGTGCGCTGGATAGCCGCGCTGAGTTCGCAAGGTTTCTTCCGTTTCTCTCGACGCTTCCCCAATGTCGTCCGGTCGCTGCTGCTGAAGGGTGTCGAACGAGAACTGCCCGACGGCTACGACATCGGCCAACACTTCACGCCGACTTACGACCCATGGGATCAACGGCTCTGTGCCGACCCCGACGGCCAACTCTTCAAGGCCATCGGCCGCGGCGACGTCACGGTCGTCACCGATCACATCGACTCGTTCATCCCCGGCGGCATTCGTCTGCAGTCCGGCGTCGAACTCGCGGCCGATGTTGTGGTCAGTGCGACCGGGCTCGAGCTGTTGTTCCTCGGCGGAATGGACATCTCGGTCGACGGCGTGACGATCGACCCATCGTTGATCCTCACCTACAAAGGGATGATGCTTGAAGGTGTGCCCAACCTGGCGATGGCTGTCGGCTACACCAACGCCTCATGGACACTGAAGTGCGACCTGACTTGCGACTATGTCGCCCGTCTCGTGCGTGAGCTCCGCAGGCGCGACATGATGCAGGCGACCCCGCGCAACCACGATCGTAAGGTCACGTCCGAACCGCTGCTGGGTTTGATGGCCGGCTACGTCCAACGGTCGGCCCACCTGTTTCCGCTTCAGGGCAGCGCCGCCCCGTGGCGGGTGCACCAGAGCTATCTGAAGGACTATCGCCAGATGAAGCGCGGCGACCTCATCGATGGTGCGCTTGAACTGTCCAACCCCCCACGAGAGGATCGCTCCCGCGAGCGTGCCAAAGTGGGGGATGGAATTCGATCTCGCCCAAACTGACGCACTCCTGTCCACCACTCGGTCGGTGCGAAAGCGTCTCGATCTCGACCGTGAAGTGCCCAACGATGTGTTGCTCGAGTGTTTGCAGCTCGCGGTGCAGGCGCCGACCGGGTCGAACCAGCAGGGCTGGCGTTGGATGGTCATCCGTGACGCCGAGAAGCGCGTCGCTCTGGCGGAGATCTACCGTCGTGCCGGTGGCGACTATCTCGCCGCGGCGGCGGGCGACACGCCGACCGATACTCAGATTGGCCGGGTGATGAGTTCGGCGAGCTATCTGGCCGCCAACCTCGAACACGTACCGGTGTTTGTCATCCCGCTGATCATCGGGCGACTCGATCAGGCAACCGGCGATGCTCGCAGCGGTGGCAACATCACTGGTGCGGCGGCGGGTCTCATGGGCTCAATCCTTCCGGCCGTCTGGAGCTTCCAGCTCGCGCTCCGGAGCCGAGGGCTCGGCTCGTGTCTCACGACCTTGCACCTTGGGCTCGAACAAGAAGCCGGGGCACTGCTTGGTATCCCGGATCACATGACCCAAGCGGGCCTGTTGCCGGTGGCGTACACGAAGGGCACCGACTTCAAGGCGGCCGAGCGACCCCCGGTCTCCGAGATCACGTATCTCGATACGTACAAGAACCCGATCGTCTGAGGCGATTCGGCCGTCGTCGCTCGTTAGTGGTCGCTATGAAGCCGCTTCACGATGCGGGCCGGCACACCTGCGGCCACACAGTGATCCGGCACGTCCTCGCGCACGACGGCACCGGCGGCAACGACCGCGTTGCGGCCGATCGTGACACCGGGAAGAACGACACACCCGTGGCCGAGCCACGAGCCGTCGCCGATGCGCACGGGTAAACAAGGGCCGAACTGGTGGCCGATTGGTTGATCGGGATCGTCGGTGCCATGGTTTGAGTCGGTGATAAAGACGTCTTGGCCGAAGTAAACGTCGTCGCCGATCACTATCGACTCGTGGGCGGTAATCCCGCTCCGGTATCCGATTACACAACGCTCGCCGATCACCAGGCGCGGGTTCTGGACGTCATCGAACGGATACCCGGCGCCGAGGCTTGCGTAGGGCGCGATCAGCGTGCCCGCTCCGACGTGGATGCCGGCTTGACCAAACAGGGAGGAGCGAGGAAACGAGATCACGCAGCCCTTGCCGAGATGGCCAAAGGCGTCGCTCCCGGCCGACCCGGGGTGAATTGCCCCGAAGTCTTGAATCAGCTGCCCCGCCCGCTGGACGACGCCGCCCACGATGCGTCGGGTTCGATTACGAACAGACATCATGGGTAAAGCGTAGACCGCTCTCGTCGCATGGATCTCGACTGCCCCGTGAGCGCCGGCGTGATGCCGGTAGCGTGCGGTCGTGAATGACGTGAGCGGCCCATCGAAATCGGAGCGGAAGAAGATCCGGCGACGGGCGAAAAAGGCGGCGGAAACTTCCGGCGGCCGTGACCTCGAGGCGCTCACCGATATCGCGATCGCACAGGCATTGGCTCTCGCTCCCGAAGTGGCCGCCTCCACCGTGATCGAGAGCGAACGGGTTCTCGATCTCGATCTCGAGACACTCGACGCAGCTCGATTCATCCGGAAACGAGTGAACGAGGCGTTGGGCTTCGACGAATGGCTCGACGAGATCGAAGTGTGGGTGTGGGACTTCGATACGTCGGTACGCGAGGCGATGTCTGATGCCGGCCGGGAGCACGGCGTCGAGCTCCGGCTGGAGAAACTCGCGTAGAGCGCCACCGCGGCTGAAGGGAGCACTACGTTCCCCTCAGTGGGTGTCACGGCAGACAAGCTGATCGTAGAGGCGGCGGGAGCCTCGGGGTTCTCGGCCGACCGGGCGGGGACCTACCGCGAAGGTCTTGGGCTCATTGCCGATGGGTGCTCAAAATGCCGGCTCACGCTTACTCATCGACGGTCGGCTTGATGCGTGGCGTCTGCGAGTGGCTCGATCCTGTCTTCGTTGCGTCCACATGCACCTACGATGTCCTGTTCGGAGACTGACAATGCAGCTCGATATTATTGATCTCGAATCGCCGCTCGAACAACAAATCGAAACGATGGGTCGGGCCTGCGAGACCAGCGGCTTCTTCCGCATTCCGCTCTCGTCGATTCCATTGCCCATCGCCAACAACGCCTGGTGGATGGCCGCCGAGTTCTTTGCGCTTGCCCCCAACGAGAAGCAGCATGTGGCCTTTCCCGAGCCGGGGTACCCCTATGGCTATGCCGCGATGCAGACCGAAGCGCTCGCCCGTTCCCTCGGCGACGAAGCCGCGGTGCCTGATCTGAAGGAGTCGCTCTCGGTCGGCCCCGATTGCGGGCTGCATGTTGACGCCCGTTCGCTCGAGGAAGAGTGGATACGGCAACCGAGCCAATGGCCGCGTCGGCCGTCCGGAATTCAGGCCTCCTGGGTCGCGTACTACCGGGCGCTGAGCACGGTGGCCGAGCAGTTGATGTCGGTCATGGCTCTTACGCTCGAACTTCCGGCGGACCATTTCGCGCCAATGATCGATCGTCCGATGACGTCGATGCGGGCGATTCGTTATCCGACAGTCGAAGAGGTCCCTGAGGGTGCGCTCCGGGCCGGGGCCCACGCCGACTACGGCACGCTCACGATCCTGCGAACCGACGGGGTGAGCGGTCTCGAGATCCAGAGCGCGGGCGGCGACTGGCTTTCCGTCGAACCTCGACCCGACACGTTTGTGGTCAACCTGGGTGACTCGATCGCCCAATGGACGAACGATCGATGGCGTTCAACGGTGCATCGTGTCGTCAACCATGGCGAGCCGCGCCAATCGTTCGCCTTCTTCCATATGGCGAACTGGGACGCCACGATTGAGTGTCTCCCCACCTGCCTTGGCGCTGACGAAACGCCCGTTCACGAGCCGGTGCAGGCGGGACCGTGGCTGATGCAGAAGTTCCAGTCGACCGTCCGCTGAAGCGTCGACCGCGGCTTGTCCGTCGATTTCAGCGGGCGCAGTGGGCCGCGTGGAGCTCGACAACTAACCTCACGAGTCATGACATCGAAGGACCGGCCCTGGATCATGCGGACATACTCGGGGCACTCCTCGGCCGCCGCGAGTAACGAGCTGTATCGCACCAACCTGGCGAAAGGGCAGACGGGCCTGTCGATCGCCTTCGACCTCCCGACGCAAACAGGCTACGACCCCGATCATCCGCTCGCCAAGGGTGAAGTCGGCAAGGTCGGCGTGCCCGTGGTGCACCTCGGACACATGTCCACGTTGCTCGACCAGATTCCGGTTGATGCGATGAACACGTCCATGACGATCAACGCGCCGGCGGCGTGGCTCCTCGCTCTCTACGTAGCCCATGCGGAAACTCAAGGTGTCGAACGTTCGGCGCTTCGCGGCACGACCCAGAACGACATCGTCAAGGAATATCTGAGTCGCGGCACCTACATCTTCCCGCCCGAGCCCTCTCGCCGGCTCATCGCCGACACGATCGCGTTCACCGTCGACCAGGTACCCAAGTGGAACCCCATCAACGTGTGCTCGTACCACCTCCAAGAGGCCGGCGCCACACCCGTGCAGGAGATCGCCTTCGCCCTCGCGACCGCGGTCGATGTGCTCGATGCCGTGCGCGAGTCAGGCCAGGTTGCGGCTGACGACTTCGACGCGGTGGTCGCCTCGATCTCGTTCTTCGTCAACGCGGGCATCCGCTTCGTAGAGGAGACCTGCAAGATGCGGGCCTTCACCCAGATGTGGGATCAGCTCACGGCCGAGCGCTACGGCGTCACCGATCCCAAGGCCCGTCGATTTCGTTATGGCGTACAGGTCAACTCGCTCGGACTCACCGCCGAGCAGCCCGAAAACAACATGCACCGCATCGCGATGGAGATGCTCGGCGTCACCCTGTCGAAGGACGCCCGGGCCCGCTCGATTCAACTGCCCGCGTGGAACGAAGCCCTTGGTCTGCCCCGGCCGTGGGATCAGCAGTGGTCACTGCGGCTCCAGCAGGTGTTGGCCCACGAGACCGACCTGCTGGAGTACGACGACATTTTCGCGGGCTCCCACGTCATCGAAGCGAAGACGGCCGAGTTGGCCGAAGCGGCCGGCGCTGAGCTCGACGAGATCATCGAGATGGGCGGTGCCTTCGCCGCAATCGAAGAGCTGAAGGGACGCCTGGTTCGATCACACGCGCTCCGCCGGGCCCGGATCGAGTCAGGCGACCTCTCAATCATCGGGGTGAACGAATTCACTGAGTCCGAGCCCTCGCCGTTGGGTGGAGCAGCGAGTATTTTCCAGGCCGATCCGGCCGTGGAATCAGAACTGCTCGCCGATCTCGAACAATGGCGGGCGGCGCGAGATGACGATGTGGTCGCCGCCGCACTCGCCGACCTGGTCGCCGCCGCAGGGTCAGACGCCAACGTGATGCCCCCCTCGATCGCCCTCGCCCATGCCGGCGGAACCACCGGCGAGTGGGCGGATGCGCTCCGCGGTGTCTACGGCGAATACCGCGGCCCAACCGGTGTGAGTGCCGCGCTGGGTGCTCGGCCATCATCGGAAGGTCTGCGGGCCGTCGCCGACCGGATTCAAGCGCTCGCCGACGGGCCGCCGCGCGTACTCCTGGCCAAGCCGGGCCTTGACGGTCACTCCAACGGGGCCGAACAGATTGCCGTGGCGGGCCGAGACGCCGGACTCGAGATCATCTACCTCGGTATCCGCCAGACTCCCGAGCAGATCGCTCGTATTGCGGCGGAAGAGGATGTCGACCTCGTTGCGCTGAGCATCTTGTCGGGCAGCCATATGGAGCTCGTCGCCGCGACCCAGGCTGAGCTGCGTCGAATGGATGTTGATGCGCCGCTGGCGGTCGGGGGCATCATCCCCGAGGGTGACCGCACCGCGCTGCTCGCCGCGGGCGTGGCGCGGGTGTTTACCCCTGAGGACTACGACCTTGCGGCCATTGTTTCCGAGATGGCCGACCTGGCGCTCGCGGCCCGCAAGTAGGGCCGTTAGCGGCGGCGCCGGCGTACCTCGCGACTCAGCTGCGGCTCCGGGCGGAGCGTGTCCTTCGTATCGATGGCGGTCCCCGGGGGATTCAGCGCGTCGATCGCGTCGAGGAGATCCGCGTCGAGACGGAGGTCGGCCGCCGCGAGCGCGTCGTCGAGTTGGGCCGGCGTGCGCGGGCCGATGATCACCGACGACACCGCTGGATGTTCGGCGGCCCAGGCGTGGGCGACGTGAGTCATTGGCAGCCCGGCCTCATCGCACAGATCGCGAAGGCTGTCGATCAAGTCGAGCTTTCGCTGGTTGGCGTCACGCTCGAGACTCCAACGGTCGCCCTGATTCGAGCCGAGACGAACGGCCCGGGAATCGTCGGGGAGGGCCTGGTCACGCTGGTACTTGCCGGTGAGCCAACCGCCGTTGAGTGGGCCGTAGGTCATCACGCCAACACCCAAGCGATCGCAGGCGGGCAGCACGTCGCGTTCGATGCCGCGGCTGAGAATGTTGTAGAGCACCTGCTCGGACCGGATCCGTACATAGCCACGTTGATCAGAGATGTGGCGAGCCTCCACAATCCACTCGGCGGGGGTCGATGACATGCCGGCGTAGCGGATCTTGCCGTCACGCTGCAGCTGATCGAGCGCGGAGAGCGACTCATCGAGGTCGAGCGTGTGGTCGCGGCGATGGAGTTGATAGAGGTCGATGTAGTCAGTGTTGAGTCGGCGCAGGCTGTCTTCGACGGCCTTGATGAGCCAGCGACGAGAGCCGCCCTGATGGTTCGGGTCGGCGTCCATCGGGATGTACGCCTTGGTGGCGAGCACCACGCTCTCCCGGCGACCTTCGAGCGCCTTACCCAGTACCTCTTCGCTCTCGCCCATGCTGTACGCATCGGCGGTGTCGACGAAGTTGATGCCCGCGTCGAGCGCCTTGTGGACCATGCCGATGCACTCGTCGTGATCGGTGTTGCCCATCGGGCCGAACATCATCGTGCCGAGGCAGAACTTCGAGACGCTTACGCCGGTCTGGCCATAGTGCCGGGTTTCCATTATCGAACTCCTGAGGGGATACGTGAACGAGTGAACTGCATCACACCGTCTTCGACGGGACCGTCGCGAAAGAGCTTTTTGTCGGCGCTATAGCTCTGGGTATTGACCCAAGGGGCACGGTCGCCTTGCCGCGGGAGTAGCGGCATCACCCGCTGCATGTAACCCGAGGTGAAGTCGTCGATGTAGGGCCGGCGGGGCATGTCGGCATCAGCGGGCCGCAGGGTCGGCACACACGTGTCGGTGCCGGTGGCGCTCATGTGGTTGACCAAACGGCAGACGTATTCACATGTGAGGTCGGCCCGAAGTGTCCACGAGGCGTTGACGTAGCCGAAGCTGGAGACGAGGTTGGGCACGTCGGAGTAACCCATACCCAGATAGCTCCACGTCTGCGCAAAGTCGACCGCGGTTCCATCGACCTCGAAGTTCATCTCGCCGAGGGTGACCATCTGCAACCCAGTGGCGGTGATGATGATGTCGGCCTCGAGATGTTCGCCCGAGGCGAGCTGGATGCCGGTCTCGGTGAACGTCTCGATGTTGTCGGTAACCACGCTGGCTTGGCCGGAGTTGATCGCCTTGAACAGGTCACCGTCGGGCACCAGGCACATGCGCTGATCCCACGGGTTGTACGTCGGTGTGAAGTGAGTATCGACGTCGTAGTCCTCGCCGAGGTGGGCCCGCACGCCCTTGAGAATCCGCTCTTTCACCTGGTCTGGTTTTGTGCGCGTGCGCTTGTACATGAACTCGCCCAGGCCCGCATTCATCTTGCGGGTGAGGTTGTAGGCCGTCTTTGTTGGCAGCACCTTTTTGAGGAACTTGTTGATCGGGTCGATCGCGGGGCGCGAGATCACATACGTGGGCGAGCGCTGCAGCATCGTGATGTGGGCGGCATCGTCGGCCATGGCAGGCACGAGAGTGACGGCGGTCGCTCCAGAGCCGATTACCACGACATGCTTGTCGGCATAGTCGAGATCCTCGGGCCAGGCCTGCGGATGCACGATGTCGCCTTGGAACAAATCGCGACCGGGGAACTCCGGCGTATAGCCAGCCTTGTACGAGTAGTAGCCGCTGCACATGAACAGGAAGTTCGCGGTGACTGTTTGGCTCTCGCCGGTCTGTGTATCGGTGACTGCGAGTGTCCAGCGGGCGTCGTCGCTCGACCAGGAAGCGTTCTGGACGAGTCGGTTGAACTGGATGTGGGGACCGATGTTATTTTCGGCAACTGTTTCGCGGAGGTACGACATGATCGCGGGGCCGTCGGCGATCGACTTCTCGGCCAGCCACGGCTTGAAGCCGTAGCCGAGGGTGTGCATGTCGCTGTCGGACCGAACACCGGGATAACGGAAAAGGTCCCACGTGCCGCCCAGGTCCTCTCGACCCTCAAGGATCGTGAAGCTTCGGTCGGGACTCAGCGTTTTGAGGTGGTAGGCCGCGCCGATGCCGGAGAGGCCAGCGCCGACGATGACTACGTCGACGTCGGTCGCTTGTGTGTCTGTATCAACCATTCCGTCACCGTAGGCCGGTGAGGTCGGGCCGGACGATCTCGCGACTCTGCTAGGCAGGGGCCATGTCTGAACCCAGTAAGCCGAAGGTCAATCGCAATATGGAATACCGCCGTCTCGGGGCGACGGGGCTGAAGGTCAGTGTGTTGTCCTTCGGGAGTTGGGTCACGTTCGATACGCAGCTCGACGATTCGCTGGCGCTTGATTGCATGGCCGCGGCCGGAGCAGCCGGGTGCAACTTCTTCGACAATGCGGAGGCCTATGCCAGCGGGGAGAGCGAAGCGATTATGGGCCGCGTGCTCCAAGAGCTCGCATGGCCGCGCTGGTCCTATGTGCTCACCACCAAGGTGTTCATGGGGATCCATGGTTATGTGCCGAACATGCGGCAAACCCTGAACCGTAAGTATCTGATGCATGCCATCGACGGCTCGCTCGAGCGTCTCCAGACGGATTTCGTCGACATCCTCTACTGCCACCGGGCCGACCCGGATACGCCCATCGAAGAGACCGTGTGGGCGATGCACGACATCATCACCGCGGGCAAGGCGCACTATTGGGGCACCAGCGAGTGGACGGCCGACGAGATCCGTGCCGCGATCGAGATCGCCGAACGGCACCATCTCCACAAGCCCGTCACCGAGCAGAGCCAGTACAACCTGCTGGAACGGCGCAATGTCGAGGAGCGCTACGCCCGGATCAACGCCGACTACAACTACGGCAACACGATCTGGAGCCCGCTGGCGTCGGGTCTCCTTACCGGTAAATACCGCGACGGAATTCCGGAAGACTCGCGGGCCGCGCTCGAGGGCTACGAATGGCTCGCGGGGCGGCTCACCGATGCGGAGAAGATCGACCAGGTCGAGAAACTCCGCCCGATTGCCGATCGCCTCGGTTGCTCGATGGCGCAGCTCTCACTGGCGTGGTGCACGCTCAACCCCAACGTCTCCACCGTGATCACCGGCGCGTCGAAGGTGGAGCAGGTCGTCCAGAACTTCGAAGCCCTCGATGTCATCCCGATGTTGACCCCAGAGGTCGCCGAAGAGATCGACGCCGCCCTCGGCTTTTAGCTTCTGTGACGAGTTACCCGCCTGGTGGGCGGGTAACTCGTCACAGAACGTGGAACTGCTCGGTTAGTGGCCGCGTTTCGCCATGTACTTGGCCATGCTGTCGGCCATGTCGCGTAGCTCGGGATCGGCGGCGAACTGGGGCTCGTACTTCGCTCGGGCCTGCTTGCGCTTCTCCGGGTAGTACTCGGTTGGCCAGAAACCCTCGTGGGCCGTGTACGACTTCAGCACGTTGCGGGCAACGGTGGCCTTGTGGACCTCGTCGACACCGTCGGCGATTCCCATCGTCGGCGCCGCCGCGTACATCGCCTGGAGCGGCGTGAGATTGGTCGTGCCGAGGCTGCCGAGAATGTGAAGGGCGTTGAACGACACCTCTCGGAGCACCTTCGCCATCGTGTACTTCACGGCCGCGATGTCAGTGCGGGTCTCTTGCGTCGACGAGTTGTCGATCTTCCATGCCGTCTCGAGGACATAGAGGCGAAGCATGTTGATCGACGCGTAGCTCTCGGCGATTTTCTCCTGCACCATCTGGTGGTCGCCGATGATCTTGCCGTGTGACTCGCGACTGAGCGCTCGCTCGCACATCATGTCGAACGCAAGCTTGCAGTTGGAGATTGTCCGCATGGCGTGGTGGATACGACCGCCGCCGAGACGACGCTGGGCCAGTACCTTGGCGCCGTCCTCCGGGCCGAGGAGATGGTCGAGGGGAATGCGCACGTCGTTGTAGATGATGTGGTTGTGGCTGCGGGGCTCGGGCTGGATCTCGACGCCCGGAGTATCGCGGGGCACGACGAACATGCCGTTGGTGCACATCACGAAGATGATGTCGGCGGCTCGCCCGGCGCTCGTAAACCACTTCTCGCCGTTGATAACCCATTCCTCGCCGTCACGGGCGGCGTGTGTCGTGAAGAGACTCGGATCGGATCCACCCTGTGGCTCGGTCATTGAGTAAGCCGACCAAAGCTCTTGGTTGAGCATAGGAACGAGCCAACGTTCCTTCTGCTCTTCGGTGCCGTAGGCCGCGAGCATTTCCATGTTGCCGGTGTCGGGGGCCGCGGATCCGAAGATCTGCGGGGCGGAGCCGTAACGGCCGAGAATTTCGTTGATCAAGCCGAGCTTGAGCTGACCAAGGCCAGGGCCACCGAGTTCCTCGTCGAGGAACAATGCCCAGAGGCCCTGCTCCTTGACCTGATCCTGCAGGCCCTTCACGATAGCTTTGATCTTTGGATCCTTCGACCGCACGGCGTACGGGAAGATCATGTCGAGCGGCTCGACTTCGTTCTTGCAGAATTGCTCGACCCAATCGAGCTTTTCTTGGAATTCCGGTTCGGTGGAGAAGTCCCAAGCCATGTGTGATCCGTTCGTGGTCGTGAGTCGTGCGCGGGCCACGATATGGCAGGGGAGCTGACAATTCACGTTGGCGACGCGAACGGCCAGGCAACCTAGGATCGCGGTATGGCATCTTTCTCCGGTCGAATGGTCAACTTCATGAGTCGGCGTCTGCCCGGTCTCGGTCGCCGAGGCACAGTTCGCCAGGTCGATCAGTTCCGCAAGAGCAAGGGAGCGAAGGGCAACAAGATGCTGGGCAAGCCCGTCTTCCTGCTCGACGTTGTTGGTCGCCAGAGCGGCGAGTCTCGGCCGGTGATGTTGATGACCGCTCGACGAGACGAAGACCTCATCGTTGTTGGATCAAATGGCGGCAACCCGCAGACACCGAACTGGTATCGCAACCTGGTCGCGGCTGAATCAGCCCACGTGGAGGTCGGCGCCGATCGTTGGGCTGTTGACTTTCGTGAGCTCGACGATGGTGCCGAGCGCGATGGGTGCTGGGCCCTCGCCGCCGAGGCGTACCCCGATTTCGACAGCTATCAAGAACTCACCGATCGCAAGATTCCGATAGCGATCCTGACCCGAAAGGCCTGATCTCGTGACGGCTCCTTCAATATCGGTCGGCCTTCCTCCGCAACCCGGGGCGACCGAACTCGCGGTCCTCGCCGAGAAGTTGGGCTACGAGCGAGTGTGGCTCTACGACTCAGCCTCGATCTACGAAGACATCTGGGTCCACCTTGCGCTCATCGCTCAGGCCACCTCGACGATTGGTGTTGGCACCGCGGTGCTTGTCCCGAACCTGCGTCATGTGATGACGACGGCGTCGGCCGTTGCGACCGTCGCTCGAATGGCGCCCGGTCGACTCGCCGTTGCGATTGGTACCGGCTTCACCGCTCGCCTTGTGATGAACAAGAAGGCGTTGTCGTGGGCGACAACCGAAAGGTATGTCCGCCAGCTCAAGGGTCTCCTCGCTGGTGACGTCGTTGAGATTTCCGGTGAGCAATGCCAGATGATCCATCACCACGACCTCGCCGCGGCTCGACCGCTCGATGTGTCGATCATCCTCTCCGCGCTCGGCCCGAAGGGGCAGGGCATCGCGGCCGAGATCGCCGACGGACTCATGAACGTTGCCCCCCCGACTGGTGGCGACTGGGACTGTTACATCGAGATGATGAACGGCACCGTGCTCGACCCCGGTGAATCGCCCAACGCCGATCGCGTCATTGATGCGGCAGGTGTTTGGGAAGCGCTCGGGATGCACGGCGCTTGGCATCTCGGCGGCGAGGAGATTGTGCCGATGCTGCCGGGAGGAGCGGACTGGCTCGCCCGGGTCGTCCCGCAGCGTCCGGAAGCCGAACGTCACCTCACCGTGCACCAGTGGCACTGCACTCATGTGAATGACCACGACCGCCCGCTACTCGCGGCCAAGGGCACCCCCGATGACCCGTGGTCCGGCTGGGTCGGCGAGAAGGCCGACATCGCTGCTCGCATCGCGGCCAGCGGCGAAGCCGGCTCCACCGAGATCCTCTACACCCCGGCCGGCCCCGACCTCGAGCGCGAAATCCGCACCTTCGCCGATGCCGCCGGGCTGACATGACCTGACCGCGAGTCAGATCAAGGCGCCGTAGACGATGTTGCGGAGTTCTCGGCGAAGTGGGTATTGGCTCGACGGGACTTGTTGCGTCATGAACACGACCGCAAGGTCTTCGACGGGGTCGACCCAGAAGCCCGTGCTCGCTGCGCCGCCCCAGGCGAACTCGCCGACGCTGGAAACCACCTTGTTGGCGACGGGATCGCCGAGCACGGAGAAGCCAAGGCCGAATCCCATGCCGGCCATCTGGGCCTCGGCGAAGGTCGACGTGAGCCACATGTCGGCCACCGTCTGGCCGCCGGGCAGGTGGTTCTTCGTGGCGTATTCGAGCGTTTTGCGGCCAATGATGCGCTCCCCGTTGAGTTCGCCGCCATTGAGCAGCGCCTGACAGAAGGCGAGGTAGTCGTCGAGCGTGCCGACCATGCCACCGCCTCCACCCTCAAACGGGGGTGCCTCGCGATAGGGCGACCGCTCGGGGTCGTCGAACAGGAGGAGCTTCTCGTCGGGGGTGGCGAGGTAGTTGGCGGCGAGTCGATCGTGCTGATCGGGTCGGGCCCAGAAGGCCGTTTCCGACATGCCAAGCGGACCAGTGACGTTGGCCCCCAGGTACTCGCCCAGTGTTGTGCCAGCAACGACCTCGATTACCCGGCCGCACATATCGGTGGCCATCGAATAACCCCAGTGATCACCGGGGGAAAACGCGAGGGGGAGCGCCGCCAGGTCGCGTGCGACCTGTTCAAGCGAGCGAGTCTCTCGCCCGAACGTGCCCATGCCGGCCGCGGTATAGATCGCGTCGACGGGGTGCGACTCGAGGAATGCGTAGCTCAGGCCGGCGGTGTGGCGGAGCAGGTCGACGACCTCCATCGGCCGGTCTGGCGGCCGGGTCTCGTACGACTCAGCATTGCCGCTGAGGTAAACCTGAGTGTCGGCAAATTCCGGGATGAACTTCGAGACCGGGTCATCGAGTTGCACGAGACCTCGTTCGACGAGTTGGAGCAGACCGATCGAAGTGATCGGCTTCGTCATCGAGAACAGTCGAAACACCGTGTTGTCGGCGATCGGCTTCGACCGCTCCATGTCGGCCATGCCGTATGCGTCCCGGTAGACCTCTTCGCCGTGGCGAATCACCGCCACGAGTGCTCCGGGTATTTTCCCCTCGTCGACATAGCGGTGGGTGAGCTCGGCAATGCGGGGCAGTCGACGGGAATCGAGTCCCAGATCTTCAGGTGGCATCTCGGCAGCGTATGGGACCAAGCGCAGACCGTGAAATAGGGTGCGGGTATGACCCAGATCCTCGGCCAGTTCTGCATCAATGTCCGCGACATCGATCGGGCGCTCGAGTTCTGGGAAGGCGTGTGCGAGTTAGAGCTTCAGCACCGCACCGAAATCCCGGCCGCCTTCGAAGCGGTTTTGCAGAGTCCGCACGGCGGATCTCGAATGCAGCTGGCGCAGCAGAAGGACAACGACGAGCCCATCGACATGGGCACCGCGATGTGGAAGCTCTACGTGAACACCAGCGATTGTCAGGCGGTCTACGACCGCGCGATCGCCGCGGGCTGTGAGTCGGTGACCGAGCCGACGAAGCTCGATCGGTGGCCGGTCACGATCGCGTTCGTGAAGGACTACGACGGCTATCTCGTCGAGTTCGTCGAACATGACAACGGCACCCGCGAGGGTGTTCCGGATCCCAAGGCTGTCGGCTAGCCGTTGCGGGTCGCAACCTTCAACATCCGCAACGGTCGGGCCCTGGATCGTCGATCGTGGTGGTGGTTTCGCCGCGCCGAACTGGCCCGGCACATGCGTCGACTTGAGGCCGATGTGTGGTGTTTGCAGGAGGCGTACCCGTCGCAGGTCGACTATTTTCGCCGATCAGACTTTGGTGAGCCCCGGTGGACGTGCATCGGCCAGGGGAGGAATACCAACGGCGGCGGCGAGGCGGTTCCTGTTCTCGCGAAGGCGTCGGTCGTCGCGCCGGTCTCCAATATCACCCGGTGGTTCGGCCCGGAGCCTGACAAGGCCGGCAGCCGCTCACCGGGAGCGACGCACCCGCGAATCGCGACAATCGCTCGCTACACGCAAGTTGCGAGCGGGTTGCCGCTCGTCGTCGTCAATTTGCACCTTGACAGCGCGTCGGCGGACCGGCGCCGCTCCAGCTTGGAGCAGTTGACGGAGTGGATCGGCGCGGATGTGGCGGACGAGCCCACGATCGTCCTCGGTGACTTTAATGGCTCACTCGATGAGCCGGGGTTCGGAACCCTTCGCGCTCTAGGTCTTCAAAGCGTTCTTGATGAGGATGCCGGGCCGACATCGAACGGGTTTGGCCACGGCCTAGCCGATCAGAAACAAATCGATCACATCTTTGTGAGCCAACATTTTGTCGTGACGAGCGCGAAGGTCGATCGCTCAACGGGTCATGCATCCGACCACTACCCGGTCGTTGCGGACCTCTCGATCTCGTTCGAGGGAGAGCACAACTCCTCGCGAACGAGTCCCCCTCTCTCGCGGTAGAAATCGGCACTGTCTTTACTGGATTTAACCAATCTCTTGACTAAGTCCAATGTTGTTGATTCACTGACAAACGTGGATGAGGACATCAAGGCGCAACTCCGAAAGCTGGGCCTTCAGGTGACCGCGCAGCGTTTGGCTGTGATGCGGGCAATTGCCGAGAATCCACACGCGACCACCGATGAACTGACGGAACATGTTCGGGCCAGCATTGGCTCGATCTCACGCCAGGCGGTCTACGACACACTCGATGTTTTCGTCGCGAAAAGCCTGATCCGCCGGATACAGCCGACCGGTTCCGTTGCCCGCTACGAAGATCGCGTTGGCGACAACCACCATCACCTGATCTGTCGCGGCTGTGCGATGACATTCGACATTGACTGCGCGGTCGGTACGACGCCATGTCTGACTGCCGAGGATGACCACGGCTTCGAAATCGACGAGGCCGAAGTCGTGTACTGGGGCCGCTGTCCCACCTGTCGCGTGCAGGACAGCGAGGCACATCAACCCCAACTCGCTCGCGGCAACAACTCACACTCAAGGACCAAAAATGACTGACCAAGACAAGTGCCCAGTACTCCATGGTGACCATTCCGCACGAGGCAGCGCGGCGAACCAACACTGGTGGCCGAACCAACTGAACCTGAATATTTTGCATCAGGGTTCTTCGAAGTCGAACCCCATGGACCCGGGTTTCGATTACGCGGCCGAATTCAAAACTCTCGACTTGGCCGCCGTCAAGGCGGACCTCACCGAACTCATGACCGACTCAAAGGATTGGTGGCCCGCTGACTACGGCCACTATGGCCCGCTCTTCATCCGGATGGCTTGGCACTCCGCTGGCACCTACCGGACCCACGACGGTCGTGGCGGTGGAGCCTCGGGCACCCAGCGGTTCGCGCCGCTCAACAGTTGGCCCGACAACGGAAACCTCGACAAGGCCCGCGGCCTTCTCGAGCCGATCAAAAAGACCTACGGCCGCAAGCTCTCTTGGGCCGACTTGCTAATCCTCGCTGGCAACGTCGCCCTCGAGTCGATGGGATTTGAGACCGCTGGTTTCGCTGGCGGCCGCGAGGACGTTTGGGCACCGGAAGACGACATCTACTGGGGCCCGGAAACGATCTGGCTCGACGACGAGCGCTACAGCGGTGACCGCAACTTGCAAGAGCCGCTGGGTGCGGTGCAAATGGGTCTCATCTACGTGAATCCGGAGGGCCCGAACGGAAATCCGGACCCTGTTGCCTCAGGACGCGACATCCGCGAGACATTTCGTCGTATGGCGATGAACGATGAAGAGACGGTTGCCCTCGTCGTTGGAGGTCACGCGTTCGGCAAGATGCATGGCGCCGGGGCCGAGGACCTCATGGGTCCGGAGCCCGAAGGAGCACCAATGGAACAGCAGCTCCTCGGTTGGAAGAACGACTTTGGCAGCGGGATGGGCGTTCACACGACCACTAGCGGATTCGAAGGAGCATGGACGGCAACGCCAACCCAATGGGACAACGCCTACCTCGAGACACTCTTGGACTTCGACTGGGAGCTCACCGAGAGCCCCGCCGGCCACAAACAGTGGACCTGCCCCGCGCTGGCGGGGACCGTTCCCGATGCCCACGATCCCTCGATCACTCATGCTCCGGTGATGTCGACCGCAGATATGGCTATGAAGATGGATCCGGTCTACGGGCCGATCTCGCAGCAGTTCCGTGACAATCCGGAACAGCTCGCCGATGCGTTCGGTCGTGCCTGGTACAAGCTCACGCACCGCGACATGGGTCCGGTCGCTCGTTATCTCGGCCCTGAGGTTTCAGGCGAAGAGTTGATCTGGCAGGATCCGATTCCGGCCGGCGCGGAACTCAGCGAGAGCGACGTTACGGCGCTCAAGGCGGCGATCCTCGAGACGGACCTCAGCATCACCGACCTGGTCAGCGTCGCCTGGGCGTCTGCTTCCACGTATCGGCAGAGCGACAAGCGTGGTGGAGCGAACGGCGCCCGCATCCGCCTCTCGCCGCAAAACGAATGGGAAGCGAACAACCCCGCGGAGCTCCGACGGGTTCTGACAGCCCTCGAAGGGGTTCAATCGAGCGCGGGGATCACTGTCTCCATGGCGGACCTCATCGTTCTCGGTGGAGCCGCCGCGGTCGAGGCAGCGGCCAAGGCCGGTGGCCACAACGTGCGTGTCAACGTGAGCACCGGGCGTGGCGACGCCAGCCAGGAACAGACCGACGTTGAATCCTTCGCTTGGTTGGAGCCGAAGGCCGATGGCTTTCGGAACTTCATGGGTAAGGGTGGCACCCACGTCGCTGAGCATCTACTCGTCGATCGAGCCCAGCTGCTCGACCTCGGCGCCCCGGAGATGACCGCTCTGGTCGGAGGCTTGCGTGTTCTCGGAGTCTCGAATGGTGATCACGGCGTATTCACCGACAACGTCGGCACCCTGAGCAACGACTTCTTTGTCAACCTGCTTGATGCTGACACCGTGTGGTCGGCCGCAGCTGGTGCCGAGGATGTCTTCGAGGGTTGCGACCGTGCGTCTGGCGACGTCAAGTGGACCGGTACACGTAACGATCTCGTGTTCGGGTCGAACTCGATCCTTCGAGCGATCGCCGGTGTCTATGCAGCAAACGATGCGAGCGAGAAGTTCGCCAGCGACTTCGCCGCTGCGTTCGCCAAGGTGATGGATGTAGATCGCTTCGATCTGCAGTAACCCTGCTGTTGCTACCGTCTCGTCCGAGCCCTTGTGACTCGGGCGAGACGAGCAGCTCATGCGCTGCTTCATGATTCCCCGCGGCACCGTGCTAATCGCTGGCGGGGCTTGAGCGGGTTGTCGACGCATAGCTCTCGTTTCTGGGAACGGGCGCGCTCAGGATTCTTGGCCGAGGATTGAGGCGATGATTTCGGGCATACGGCCGGCGTCGTAGATGCCTTCGGGGTCGGCGCGAACGGCGGCGTCGAGAGCGTGGGCGTCATCGCCGACGAGGATGCGCCACCGGTTCTCACGAACACCGTCGAGAATCACGGTGGCCGCTTCGGCCGCAGTCATCGGGGCGTTCTTCTCGAAATCTTCGGCCGCAGAATCCATCATCCACTTGATGTCTTCGGTCATCTCTGGGTTGTTGCCGTGGCGGATTGAGCTCGCGACGATTCCGGTACCGATATGGCCCGGCATCACGAGTGAGACACCGATGTGGGGTGCATGAATCCGCAGGTCGATGATGAGCGATTCGGTGAATCCCTTCACCGCGAACTTCGCCGACGAGTAGGCCGTGTGCGGACGGTCGGGGCCCAGGCTCGCCCAGAAGCCGTTGACGCTCGAGGTGTTGATGATGTGGCCCTCGTCGGCCGCCTGCAGGAGTGGCAGAAACGCCCGGGTGCCCCAGTAGACGCCGCCCCAACAGATGTTGAACGTGCGATCCCAGCTCTCACGACTGCCATCGAAGAGGGAGCCGCCGCCGCTGATGCCCGCGTTGTTAAACACGAGGTTGACGCGGTCGGTCTCGTGTTGTTCGACGACCTCATCACGAAAGCGAAGGATCGCTTCCTCGTCGCCAACATCGCAGTGGTGGCTCGTGATCTTGATATCGACGGACTCTTCGCGGATCTCGGCGGTGGCCGCCGCCATGTTGTCGTCCGAAAGATCGCAGATCGCGACGTCGCAGCCCTCGGCCGCGAGTTGTCGGGCGATTTGGCGGCCCATGCCGCTCGCCCCCCCGGTAATCACAGCCAGCTTTCCCGAGAAGTCACGCATCAGGCTTCTTAACCGAGAAAGGTGCGCCGAGCGCAACTTTCTCGGTTAAGAAGCAGGAATGACGCCTGACACGATCGATCAGTTGCCGACACCGAGCCTGGTCGTTGAACGGACTATCTTCGACGCCAATGTCGCGGCGATGAGCGCCGCTCACCCCGGCGCAAGCCTTCGTCCCCACGTGAAGGCGTTCAAGTCGACGGCCCTCGCGAAGGAGCTCGTTGTGGCCGGTCACACGAACTTCTGCGCGGCGACGGTGCGCGAGGTTGAAGGAATGGCCGAGGCGGGTATGGGCACCGACCTCCTGCTCGCGAACCAGTCGCTCGACGTCCGCCGCCTCGGCGCGCTCGTGGAGCAGGGCCACCGCATCACCGTGGCAATCGACTCTCAGGAGACAATCGACGCGGCGGTTGCCGGGGGTGTCAAAGAGGTGCTCGTCGACGTCATGGTTGGCATGCCCCGATGTGGGTGCACCCCCGACGACGCCGGTCGACTGGCCGACGCGGCCCGTTCTGCCGGGCTCGAAGTCCGGGGTGTGATGGGCTACGAGGGCCACCTGATGATGGCGTCGGTTGAGAAGAAGGCCGGTGCCGTCGAGAAGTCGATGGCGGACCTCCTCCGGGCCGCCGAGTTCGTCGCCGCCCCGGAAGGAATCGTTTCGGCCGGCGGCACTGGCACCTATGCGGTGAATGTCTGGGCCAACGAGATCCAGGCCGGCTCCTACTGCCTCCTCGACACGGACTACGCCAAGCTCGACTCGCCGTTCGAGATTGCCCTCACCGTCATGGGCACGATCATCTCCACCAATGCGCAGGGCTGGGCCGTCGCCGACGCTGGTCTCAAATCGCTGGGCATGGACCATGGCGACCCGACCTGGCCGGGCGGCGACCTGTTCTTCGTGGCCGACGAGCACACGGTGCTGGTCGATCCGGATGCGACCATGTCGATCGGTGACCGAGTTCGACTCCTCCCGGGCCATCTCGATCCGACAATTGCTCGTCATCGCGAGATGTGGGTGGTTGATGGTGAGAAGGTGGTCGATTGTTGGCCCGTCGATCTAAGGCACTGGTGATCTGATGGCTCCGAATCGAACCGGCAAACAGTTCCGGAATTGGGCGGGCAACCAGGTGTGCATGCCTACCGAAATCGCGAAACCGGCGACGGTGAACGAAGTGTCGCTGCTCGTTCAGCGAGCGGCCGCGGAAGGCTGGCGAGTGAAGGCCGTTGGTGCGGGGCATTCGTTCACCGCGGCCGCGATGACCGACGGAATCTTGGTGTCGCTCGACGCCATCGATCAGGTCGAGTCGGTCGACACCGAGTCCGGCCTCGTTGTTGTCGGCGCGGGGATGCGCCTGAAAGCGCTCAACAAGCTGCTCGACAAGGCCGGGTTGGCCATGCCGAATCTCGGCGACATCGCGTATCAATCGGTCGCCGGTGCGATCGCCACCGCAACCCACGGAACCGGCGCCAAACTCGGCAATCTGGCGACCACCGTTGTCGGCATGGAGATCATCGACGGCAACGGCGAGCGCATCTGGTGCGACCTCGAAGAGCGGCCCGAACTCCTCCGCGTCGCCCGGGTTGGTATCGGCGCGTTGGGGATCGTCACCCGCGTGGCCCTCCAGTGTGTCCCTGCGTTTGACCTGCACGCGGTGGAGACAATCGAGGTGCTTGACGATGTGCTCGATGGGTTCCACGACGATGCCGTGGGCAACGACCACTTCGAGTTCTTCTGGATGCCCGGCAGTCGCGGTTGCCTGGTGAAGCGCAACAATCGGACGATCGAACCTCGCAGCCCACAGCCAAAGCTTGGTTACATACGCGACAAGATCCTGGGCGAGAACATCGCGTTCGGCGCGGTGACAAAGGTCGGCAACAAATTTCCGGCGCTGGCGCCGAAGATCGCGAAGATCGTCGACTCCAGCGCATCGGGTCGTGAACTCATTGATGCGAGCCACAAGATCTTTGCGAGTCCACGCTGGGTGCGGTTCTACGAGATGGAGTACGGCATCCCACGGGAGGCGTTGCCGGAGGCGTACCGCCGAGTGCGTGAATTTGTGGCCGGTGGCAGTGAGCCAATCTTCTTCCCAATCGAGTGCCGCGTTTCGGCGGCCGACGACATTCCGCTCTCCACCGCTCACGATCGTGACAGTGCGTGGATTGCGGTCCACGTGCACAAGGGCGGGTCGTATGAGACCTACTTCCAAGGCATCGAGCACATCCTGAACGACTACGACGGCCGGCCGCACTGGGGCAAGTTGCACTTCCAGAACCACAAGACACTCGCCCCGCGCTACGCGGCCTGGGATGAGTTCCAAGCGGTCCGGGCGGAGCTCGATCCGGCCGGGCGTTTCGCCAACAGCTACACCGACCGGGTGCTCGGAGCGGCTGCGACAACATGAGTGCGGCGATCGCCGACTTCTATCGAGTGTTCGCCGACTTCTCCCTGAAGGGATACGCGCCTCGCTACGAAGTAATGGTGCGGGCCGCGGCCGACAACGCCGAGGTGATCGAGTTGGTGGCCCAGGCCCCGCCCGAGGCCCACGTGCCGAACAACCTCCATGCCGCGGCGCGTTATCTCACGCTGCTCGATCCCAGTCTTCCTCTGGCCGCGGTCTACGAACCCGATTTTGTGGGCGACGCTGGTGCGCCCTTCTGCGACCTGATCCTCAGCCACAAAGCCGAGATCCTCGAGCTGCTCACGACGCGCTACGTGCAGACAAACGAGGTGAACCGCACGGCGGCGATCGCTCCGCTCGTGAATCGAATCGCCGAGCGAGCCCAGCAGTCGATTGCGCTGATCGACGTGGGTTGCTCCGGTGGGCTGAATCTGTTGCTTGATCGTTATCGGATCGACGTGGGCGGTGTTGCGCTCGGCCCGGTCGATGCTCGACTGCATCTCCAGGCGGAGAATCGGGGAGCCCCGGTGTCCGCCGTTCCTGCGGATATTGCGTGGCGCCGCGGGATCGACCGCAACCCGATCGACCTGACCGATCCCGACGAGGCCCGCTGGCTTGAATCGCTCGTATGGCCTGACCAGCCCGAGCGTCTCACTCGCCTCCGGGCCGCGATCGAAGAAGCCCAGGCGAACCCGCCGACCCTCGTCAAAGTCGACGCGGTGGAAGGTCTGCGGGCGGCGCTGGCCGACGCCCCCGCCGATCTGCTCGCCCTCGTCGTCACAACGTGGGTGGTCTTCTATTTCCCCGAGGACCTACGCCGCGAATTCGAGGCCGCGATCCTCGAGGCCGACCGGCCAACCGCCT
This sequence comes from Candidatus Aldehydirespiratoraceae bacterium, assembly GCA_047639555.1. Lineage (GTDB taxonomy): Bacteria > Actinomycetota > Acidimicrobiia > Acidimicrobiales > Aldehydirespiratoraceae > JAJRXC01. The sequence continues at coordinate 7,490 of JBLIOE010000013.1, read as the reverse complement.
GGCTCGCGATGGAAATGGCGGGCGTGGTGCCTGGCGTCGATTTGCCGCCCGCTCCCGACGACGACGACGGCGAAGTCAGCGCGATGACACTTGTAACCGGCGGCCCGGGCCGTGAGCCGACCCGCGAGTTCCTCGGCTGGACACATCCCCATGGCGCATGGGTTGACCTGGTCTGACGCCGGTCACATCACCAACGTGGTGCCGCCATCGACCGCCAGGATCTGTCCTGTGGTGAAGGCGCCAGCCCGGCTGGCGAGCAGCAGCGCAACACCCTTGATGTCGTCGGCGTTGCCCCAGCGGTGCTGGGGGATCATCCGGAGTTCGGCCTCGTAGGCGGCTTCATCCACTTTGGCGAACTCCGTCATATCGGAATGGAAACGCCCCGGGGCGATCGCGTTGACCCGAACATGCTGGGCCGCCAGCGTGTGGGCGAGGTTGCGGGTCATCTGGTGAATACCGGCCTTCGAGACGTTGTAGCTGTAGGTGTCGGCCGGATTCGCGGTGATGCCGGCGATCGAACCGATGTTGATCACGCTGCTGTTGTAGTCGGCCGAGGCTCGATGGGTGAGGAGCGGCACGAGTTCCTGAGTGAGGAAGAACGGCGACTTCACGTTGAGGTCCATCACCTTGTCCCATCCGTGCTCGGGGAGCTCACCAAGGCGGGCCAGCCAGCCGCGACCGGCGTTGTTGACGAGCACATCGAGATGGCTTTCGCGCGTCGCTATCTCGGCCGCAAGGTGTTGTACATCTTCGAGCGTCGAGAGGTCGCCGGGGAGCGCAACGCACTCGCCGTCGTAGGCCGCGCTGAGCTCTTCTGCGGTGGCTTCGACGACCTCGCGGTTGCGGGCGGTGATGTAGACGCGGAACGCGCCGGCCTCAAGAAAAGTCTCGGCCATGTGGCGGCCAAGCCCCTTTGATCCGCCGGTGATCAGGCAGGTGCGGTCGGCCATGGAGAAAAGGTCAGGAATCATCGTCAGGAACTGTGCCATCACTGCCGCGGTTCGTCTAGTGTCGTCTCCTAACCCGTGAACAATAAGAGGAACTTTTCAATGGCAACTTCGCAGCCCGCGATTCTTGGTGATCTCCAGAAGTACCAGTGGTACGTCCACATGAGCCGTACCGAAGGCGCCGATCTCGGCACCATCAAGGCGGCCCTCAAGGCTGGCCAGGCTGACGCCGCGGCGCAGGGCGTCAACCTCTGCCTGCTGCTTGGCCCCACCCTTGCTGTCGATCTCGGCATCGAGACCGGCGGCGACTTCGAGGCGTACCCCGGCTACGAATCCCCCGACGGCTCCAAGGTTGCCAAGGGCACCCAGGAAGAGCTTCTCATCTGGGTCCACCACGCCGACAAGGACCTCATCTGGGAAGTCCAGCACACGATGCGCAAGGCTCTCGCCGGTCACATGTCCGTTGCCCGTGAGACCCCCACGTTCATCTACAAGAACAGCCTCGACCTCACCGGTCACATCGACGGCACCGGCAACCCGGAGCCCGAGGATCAAAAGGACCGCGGCATCATCGCCGACGGCGAGGCTGGCGCCGGTGGCTCGTACTGCATCGCTCAGCGTTGGGTCCACGACATGGACTACTGGGCCTCGCTCTCCCTCGAAGAAGAGGAGAACACCTTCGGTCGCACGAAGGCCGACTCCACCAAGCTCGAGACGCAGGTGCCCCGTTCGCACCTGAAGCACGTCGAGCTGCGTGAAGGCGCCACTGCCGACGAGTCCACCGCCAAGCGGGGCGAGATGGTTCGTCGTTCGACCCCGTATGCGTTCCACGAGGGCACCGTGGGTCTCTACTTCATGGGCTTCTGCAAGACCCAGGCACCGATGCGCGAGCGCATGGAAGCCATGTACGGCCACAACGACCACGAAACCGACGCGATCACCGACTACTCGACCCCGGCTTCGGGTTCGTACTACTTCGCCCCGTCGGTTGAAGCACTGGCCGCGGCCCTCGGCTAACGCCAATTTGAATTGAGAGACGGCGGTCCTTCGGGGCCGCCGTTTCACGTTTTGGGGTGCTTCGTCGCCTAGAGGGAGTGTGGCCGGTACGGTTCGGGCATGGCCGAAAAGGACGTCAGGGCAGCCACCGACATCGACGGCGCCGGTCTGCGGGTCGTGCTGATTCGCACCCGATGGAACCCCGAGATCATCAACCGACTCGCGGTCGGTGTCGAACAGACGCTGGCCCGCTTTGGGGTGACGGACACGCAGACGGTGGAGGTGCCCGGCGCGTTCGAGATCCCGTTTGCTGCCCGCACGGTTGCAGCATCGGGCCGAGTCGACGCGATTGTGGCGATCGGTGCAGTTATCCGAGGCGAAACAACGCACTACGACCTCGTGTCAGAGGAGTGTGCTCGCGGTCTCCAAGACGTCCAGATTTCCACCGGCGTGCCGATCGGATTCGGCGTGCTCGCCACCGAAAACGTTGCGCAGGCAGAGGCTCGAAGCGTGCTCGACGGTGGTCACAATGTTGGCGCCGATGCCGCCCAGGTCGCCGTCGAGATGGCGCTGCTCGTTCGCGCTTGGAGCTGAGCTTGCCCAGCTCCGAGTTGCCGTCGGCGGTCGAAGTTATCCATCAGCGGCTGCAAGACCGGTCGACGCCTGGTGCCCGCAATGACAACTACCGCCTCGCTCTCGCCATTGAGGGCGGCGGTATGCGCGGCGTGGTTTCGGCCGGCATGTTGGTCGCGCTCGAACAACTCGGAATGACGGGCTGTATCGACCTCGTCGTCGGCACCTCAGCCGGTGCCTTGGCCGGTGCGTTCTTTGTCGATGGCTGCGCCGTCGAAGGCAGCGTGCTGTTCTACACGGAGCTTCACGAGGAGCCCTTCCTTGATCGGTCCCGTTTGTTAAAGCGCGAGGCGGCGCTTGATCTGCACCATCTCGTCGATAAGGCCGCGGTCTCGAGAGGGCTCGACTTCACCGCGCTGGCAACGAATCCGATCCCGCTCTACGCAACGGTGACGCCTGTCGACCCGGCATCGTCGGTTCGGTATCTGCAGGTGACAGGCAGCACCGACCGTGTCGCGGCAATATTGAAGGCGACCGCATCGCTGCCGGTTCTGGCCGGCCGGGCAAAGATTATCGACGGCGAGGAGTATCTCGACGGCGGGCTGCACGAACAGATTCCGTGGCGCACGGCGGCGATGCTTGGCGCCACTCATGTGCTCGTCCTCCCGTCTCAGCCGGTCACGCTCGACGAGCACCTCGACACGATGAGTTTCGTCGAACGAGTCGCCATCGTGCCCGTTGTCAAACGGATGCACGGCGACCATGTTGGCGATCTGGTTGCCTCACTTCCCGAACGGTCCTCACGCGAGGCTTGGAATCTTCGATCCGTCGTCGAGGGCCGGTCGACGCCCCTTGACTGGACAGCGGATCGAGGCGAGCCGCGGTTCGACATCGTGCATGTTCCTGACCATGTCGAACTGCCGACTCGTCTAGAACGAGACAGGAGGGTATTGGTCGATGCCCTGATCGCCGGAGCGAACGCGGTCGTTGACCACTTCGGGCTGGGCGGCGAGGACCCAATCGCCGTGGAGCAGCGGGTGGTATTGACCCACTCTGCTGCTCGCGTGAAACACTTCCGGGCGTCGCTGCTCACGGATCTGGTAATCGAGCGAGCGGGGGCAAACCGCGAAAGGGAAGACACATGAGAGTCGACAAGATCGGTGGCGTGATTGGCGCCGAGGTCCAGGATGTGGACCTTCGCGATTGTGACATCGCCGCCGTCGAGGCTGCGCTCTACGCGCACGGCGTCCTCTTCTTCCGAGATCAGCAACTCTCCGAGTCCGAGCAGATCGCGCTCGCGGGCCGATTCGGCGAACCGTCGATCTACCCGATGTCGGAGCTCTATGGCGCAACGGAGCCGGTTGCGTCCACGATCGTTGACGACGAAGACAGCGCGCCGACCACCGACGGCTGGCATACCGATGTCACCTGGATCGAGTGTCCGCCCAAGATCGCCATCCTCTGCGGTCTGGAAATTCCTGCCCATGGCGGCGACACGATGTGGGCCTCGGCCTCTGACGTCTACGAGAGCCTGTCACCGGTCCTGCAGACGCTCCTCGAACGCCTAGAGGCAGAGCACACCTGCTGGCCTGGTTTCTGCGAGACGGCCGAAGCGAAGTCCGGCATCGAAGGTTTAGGCGCGCGAATTAGAGACGCATACCCGCCGGTCACGCACCCGGTGGTGCGCACCCACCCCGTCACCGGACAGCGGGCCTACTACGACGGCTCCTCAACAATGAACGGGGTCGACGGGCTTAGCGCGCCAGAGTGGGATCCGCTTCACGCAATGTTGCGCGCCAAGTTCGATGAACCGAAGCGCCAAGTTCGCTGGTCGTGGACCGAGGGTGATGTCGCGATCTGGGACGAACGCCTCGTCGTGCACCGCGGCGTGTCGGACCACTTCCCCTTGCGGCGAGTGGTCCGACGAATCACCGTCGATGGCGAACGTCCGTACTTCGACGCTTCGGTCTAGGTCAGCTTCCGCCGCGGCGGCGCAAACCAATCACGCCGGCTCCGGCCACGATGACTGCCACCGCGCCGGCTCCGATAATCACACCGGTACTGCCGCCGCCGTCATCGTCGTTGTCCGACGTGTCCGACACGGCCGCCAGTGTGGTGGTCGGCGCCGGAACCGTTGTGGTCGTGGTGGTCTCGACGACCTCGGCTGGCTCTTCACCGACCGGAACCTCGGGCTCTTCGACGACCGGTGCTTCGATGCCTCGGAACGGGCCGGTGACTTCGTAGGTGATGCCGCCGAACCGGTCGTCGGACACGATGCCCGGGTTGATCTCGCCAAGCGTTTTGTTGGTCGGTCCACGCTGGCTGGAGAAGTAGAGACGGTCGCGACGCGGGTTGAATACCGGCCCGGTGACTTCGGAGTTGTCCTGGCCAGTGATCCGCAGGAACGGTGCCACTTCGCCGTCGGGGGTGATGATGACCACTTCCATGTTGCCGCCGTCTTCGGCCACGAAGATATCGCCGGAACCCTCGTCGACCGTGAGGTTGTCGACGCCGGTCAGCACCGCAGTACCCGCTTCGCGATCCTCGGCGTTGGCGGCATACAACGTGGTGTAGGTGGCATCGGCAATGTTGACGCCGTGGATCGTGTGGGTGAACTTCGTCGACCAGAAGATCCAGTCTTCGTGGTACCAAATTCCCTCGCCGCCGGACGAGACCCAGGACTCTTCAACCTGAAGGCGGGTGGGCGTTTCCGCGGCAGTTGGGTCGGGCACAGCCACCCAGGAGACGGCGTTGTCAGCGGAGACGAGCATGACCTCGAGAAGACCACTACTGAGGTCTGGGTAGCTGTCGGGCGTGAAGCGATAGAGGCGCCCGTCGGGCATGTCTTCGGTGAGGTAGACGTGCTCGCGAACGGGGTCTACCGCAGCGGCCTCGTGGGGGAAGATCCCCATGGCCGGTCGGGCGACTGCGTCGGTCTGGCCGGTTGGGTCGATCTCCCAGATCACGCCACCGGATCCAAAGATCTCCTCACCCGAGAGGAATGTGCCCCAGGGGGTCGGGCCGCCGCCGCAGTTGGCGGTGGAGCCAGTGAGTACGGGGTAGGCATCGATGATGTTGCCGTCGGCGTCGTAGTGAATTGCTCCGGCGCCGCCCAGACCTGCGTTGAAGACCTCGCTATTGACGGTGTGGTACCAGCCGCCCTCGCCATCGTCGAACGTGGCCGCGCCGTCGGGGAAGAGATGCCACTCGTAGGACGAGTTGCCCACCGCGTCACCGGACACAGCGACGATTCGTGAGGTGAAGCCCTCGGGCAGCAACAGCCCATTCTCATCGGGCTCGCGGCCCTCGATCGAGCCGTAAGGGCTTGTGCCCGCAGTCTGCGCGCCCGCGGCTTGCGCGAGCAGAGGGAGTGAGGCGGTGCCGCCGGCGGTAAATACGCCAGCCTGAAGAAATCGTCGTCTGTCCATGTGCCGTATCCTGGCATAACGACTAGACCGGCGTCATGAACGCAACACCGCGAGTCGAGGGCCTTGAGCCCACATTCACGAACATGCACGACGAGGACGACGGGATTCCCTTCATCCCTGTGCGTAGCCAGCGCAACGCGGATGGCTCCGAGTCCCATGTGTGGGAGAAGTGGGTGGGCTTCTCTGTCGAGCCTCTTTATCTCGCGCTCTTCGCCCGGTGGGACCCGGGGATGATCGTCCGCCACCACGGCCACTACAGCCCCCACACGCTCACGGTCCTCAGCGGCTCGTTCACCTGTGGCGACGTTGAGCTCGGTGTCGGCGGCCACATCGAGTTGCCCCTCGGCGCGTCATTCGGCCCGTTCGTCGCCGGCCCCGAGGGTGTCGAGCTCTACGAAGTGATGATGGGCGACCCCCGATCCTGGTCGGAAGACCCCGACTCGATCTACGAGTGGCTCGCCGCCCGCGGCGCAACACAGCTGCCCGACCCGCCTATCGAACTTCCCGGCGGTTTGGAAGACCTTCGAGCCGTCTTCGCCAAGGGCGCGGAGAACGAGGCCGCGAAGGCCGAGGGTTAGGGGGCCCTTGGCGGGCCGCACTACGGTGCGGTCATGGCTGACCGCAAGATCATCACCGTCCTGCTTCCCGAGGATGAGTACACCCACGAGCCCGATCCGGTGCCCAACTACAACGAGTCGATGTACCTGAACGGGTTCGACATGGAGCGTGAGGTTGGCGCGTGGTTCCGCATTGGCAACCGGGTCAACGAGGGTTACGCCGAGATGACGGTGTGTATCTACTTGCCCGGTGGCCGAGTGGCGTTCTTGTACGGCCGACCGGAGATCGAGAACAACGACGAGATGAAGGCTGGCGGTCTCGAGATCAAGGTCGTCACCCCGTTCGAACACTTGCAGATCAACTACGACGGCAAGGTCTGCCTGCTCGACGAGCCCGAGCAGATGGCCAATCCTCGCGAAGCGTTCAAGAACAATCCGTTCGTGGAGTGTGAGGTGCGCCTCGACGTGCGCGGCGTGTCGCCCATGTATGGCGGTCTGCCCCAGTACGAAGACGGCTCGCCGATCAAGACCGACTCGGAGAAGAGCTTCGCGAAAGCCCACTACGAGCAGCACACCGCGGTGACTGGCACGATCCAGGTGGGCGACGAGATCATCGAGCTGGATGGGCTCGGCCTCCGCGACAAGTCGTGGGGCCCTCGTTACTGGCAGGCCGTGAACTGGTACCGCTGGCTCCCGATGATCTTCGGGCCCGACTTCGCGATGATGCTCTCGGTCGTCGCGGGCGACGGCGAGCCTCGCTACAGCGGCATGGTCCTAGAAGACGGCGAATACCACCACATTCGTGACTGCACTGTGGAGTCCGACTGGGACGAGAACAACTACCAAACCGGCATGCGGTGCTGGGCGAAAACCGATCACAAGGAATACGAGATCACCGGTGAGGTGATCTCGATGATTCCACTGCGCAACCGCCGAACCACTCCCGATGGAGAGCAGCTCCATACGCGCATCACCGAAGCGATGACTCG